>WANQ01000001.1 GCA_015521735.1 Pyrodictiaceae archaeon
CCCTATATACTAATTGCGCCTGCACTTGCATACCTGTTATTCTTCATAGGCTATCCTCTTGCTCAAGCCTTATATCTTGCCTTCACGGAACATGGAGCATTATCGTTTAAGAACATAGACTACTTACTCAACAGCCCATTTTCCAAGTTTACTGAAGCATTAATTAATACAACATTACTAGTATTAGTTATAATACCTATACAAGTAGCTATAGCTTTAGGTTTAGCCATGTTATTTAACATAAAGTTTCCTGGCAGAAATGTTGCACTCTACTTGGTAATCCTTCCATTAACTATTAGTGATGTTGCAGCAGGCCTAATATGGTACTCAATGCTCTCAACTAATGGTTTCCTAAACAAACTCTTAATGAATCTAGGTCTGATAAAATCACCAATATACTTTTTCGGTTATCAGTATAGGCATATGGAGTTTCTTGCAATAGTGTTAACGGAGGTCTGGCGCGCTACAGCACTTGTATTTGTCATACTCTTTGCTGGACTACAAATGATTAGTAAGGAGCACCTAGAGGCTGCTGAAGTCTTTGGTGCAAATGTATGGCAGAGACTACGCCATATAGTATTCCCAATGCTTAAACCAAGTCTTCAAGCAGCACTAATTATTAGAACACTCTTCGCGTTCCAAGTCTTTGGTGTTGTATGGGTACTTGCTGGTAGAGATATACCAGTTCTTGCTGGAGAAGCATATTATGAGCAGGTGGAGCTTAAACATACTGGTGTTGCAGCAATCTATGCGTTAATTATAGCAGCTATTTCCGTCTCTATTGGATATGTTTACATAAAGTTGTTTAGAGCAAAGTACTTAGAGGAGTGATATGATGCATGAGTCAAATATTATAAAATACTATGTGAGGAGGCTTGTGCTAGCTGGATTGGTTATATTAGCTGTATCATGGATTATAGCCCCATTCATAATATCAATGCTCTACGCGTTCACAAGTCCCGATGACTACTATGATCCTAAACTAATTATACCATTACATTATACTCTAAGGCATATACAAACATTGCTTGCACTAGGTGTTGATAAGGCTATAATGAATAGCATTATAGTAGCTCTAATGACTATACTGATAAGTTTTGCTCTAGGACTACCAGCTGGATACGCTTTCGCTAAATATGTTTTCCCTGGTAGAGATGCACTTAGATTACTGATAATAGGGCTTAGAATGTTCCCAATAATGGTTATAGCAATACCATTAGTAACCCTGTACATGAGGCTAGGACTAGATGATACATTGCTAGGTGTAGCATTAGCACATACAGCTATGGCCCTACCATTCGTAATAATAATAACATCCAGTATATTCGCAGGTGTACCCAAAGAATTAGAGGAAGCAGCATTAGTATTTGGCTTAGATCGTAAAGGTGCTTTCCTAAGAATAACTATGCCTCTCGCACTTCCAGGACTAACCGCTGCAGCTATATTCACGTTCATTATGTCGTGGAATGAAGTATTCATTGCATCAGTTCTAACATTAACTAACAGAACTCTACCAGCCTTCATATTAACATCAGCTATGGCTGCCCCAGACTTCATTAAATTTGCTGCAGGATTCATAATGGTTGTTCCAGCCATGGTATTCGTATTCATAGCTAGGAGGTATCTTATAACCATGTGGGGTATTACGCTTAGGTGATAACTCATGGTTGATGTACACTTAAGGGGAATTGTTAAGAGATTTGGTAAGACCATAGCTGTAGACGGAATAGACTTGGATGTCATGGATGGAGAGTTTATAGTACTATTGGGTCCTAGTGGATGTGGTAAAACAACTACTCTTAGAGTAATAGCAGGATTGGAAAAACCCGATGCTGGGAGAGTACTATTTGGTGACAAAGATGTAACATATCTTCCACCTAAAGACCGTAACGTTTCAATGGTTTTCCAAAGCTACGCTATATGGCCTCATATGAAGGTTTATGATAACATAGCGTTTCCATTAAAAATAAGGAAGGTTCCAAGAGATGAAATTGACCGTAGAGTAAAGTGGGCAGCAGAACTCCTACAAATAAGTGAGTTACTAGATAGATACCCTCATCAGCTAAGTGGTGGCCAAAGACAGCGTGTAGCTGTTGCTAGAGCAATTGTAGTTGAGCCAGATGTACTATTAATGGATGAGCCATTAAGCAATCTTGACGCATTACTTAGAGTTAAAATGAGGAGTGAGTTGAAGAAGCTTCAAAGGAAGATAAAGGTTACAACAATCTATGTTACCCATGACCAAGTAGAAGCAATGACTATGGGAGATAGAATAGCAGTAATGAATAAGGGAAGAATACAACAAGTAGGTACACCTGAGGAAATATACCTTAAACCACGAAACCTCTTTGTTGCAGGATTTGTAGGTACACCTCAAATGAACTTCTTCAAGGCTAGGATAAAGGTCTCTGAAAACAATATAGTGCTAGTATCAGATGACTTTGAGATAAGACTGGGTAGTAGGTATGTAGACGAACTACTAGGCTATGATGGAAAGGAAGTTATCGTGGGAATTAGGCCTGAACACATATACTTGGAAAAACTAGTACCACCTACTGTAACCGAGAAGGAGGTTATTGAAGGTAAAGTAGACTTCGTTGAAGCCTTAGGATCCGATACTATAATTCATGTTAGTACTGGGAAGAACATTCTAGTCGTTAAGGTTAGTGGAAGCCATCACTACCGTATTGGTAGCAATATTAGAATTGTATTAGATCTTAACCATATCCACTTATTCGATAAGGATACTGAGTACTCTATTCTAAAGAGGTAGTCTTAATGGAAGAAAACAGAAAGTGGTTTGAGAAGCCAGTAAGAGTACTACAATTCAATGTTGAGGACAAATATGGACGGTACCTCCATAATATTAACTCTAAGGAATTAGTGGACTTAGCTGAGAAACTACACGTAAACGTACTAGTTATTTTTGCTAGAGATCCTTGGGGTAGAACATTCTATAAGAGTAGTAGTGTTGGGCCATTCCATCCTAAGCTAGGAGAAGACTTTATTAGAAACTTGGTTAGATACGCTAAGGAGAAGAACATTAAAGTAGTAGTAATGATAGGACATACCGCTAACAAGTACCTATACTTAAAGCATAGTGATTGGGCTCAAGTAAATAGTCGTGGAGAAACAATACTACTAGAACACGTACCCCAATACGAGCAAAACTATGATCCAGAATGGCCTCAAATGTGTATTAACTCTCCATTTATAGAATACATTGCAAAAGAGGTTGTGGAAACAATATCACTTGGAGTCGACGGTGTATTCCTAGATAGCTTCCGCTATCAACCAGATCCAGAAAGAGCATGCTATTGTAAATGGTGTAAAACCAGGTTCTACAAGGAACACGGTTATGAAATGCCATTGAATCCTAACTGGAGTGATAGTAGGTGGCGAAGGCTATGGGATTGGAGATATGAGGTAGTTGTTGATAAAATAAAATACCTATCACAGCTAGCTAAGAAGCTGAACAGCGATGTATTGTTCATGTACAATAGTCATCCAGGAGGATGGGCTGGTAGAACTAATAGAGTAGTAGAGGAAGCTAGAGAATACATAGATGTAGTATACGCTGAATGCAGTGAAGTAGACCATCAACCTCCAGGCTTCATTACAGAAATGACTAAGCTTACGAAAGCAATGAGTGGAGGTAAACCTGTCTGGTCATCTAGGAATTACTTTCACATGTACCGTACAGTACAGGCAACAACACCTATAGCGGTAAAGCAGGGGCTTAGAGAAGCTATAATTGCTGGTGGATCACCATGGCTTCTAGTATTCTCGTCAACGCTTAAGCAGAGCCCAGAAGTACTAGAAGCTGCTAAACAAGTATTCGTGGAACACGAGAGAATAGAAGAATACCTTGACGGAGCAGAACCTATACGTTATGCTGGCATAGTTGTTTCAAATAAAACCCGTGACCACTATGGTAGGCTTAAACCACAAAAATACGTTGATGAGGTAAGAGGATTCTACTACTCTCTTACACATAGCCATGTACCAGTAGACTTCATAGCTGAAAGAGACCTAGAAGACAAGGTACTTAGCAAATACCGTGTAGTTATCCTAGCAAACACTGCTTACATGACAAGCAACGCTGTTAAAGCACTAGAAAAATATGTTGAAAACGGAGGAAATATTATAGCAACATACCTAGCATCATCTATGAATGAAGAAGGAATACCATTAGATTCACTACAACTATCAAGTATTCTAGGAGTAGACTATAAAGGTATAATTAAAGCTCCTTGGAGCTACATCAGCATCAAAGACGACAGCATATATCAAGGCATGGAGGCTAAAGACATACTTATAGGTGATATGAGCTACGTATTTAAAGATAGTAGAGTTGAAGAAGACCTAGGCTACCATACAATAATAGAGCCAGTATACGATGACGTAAATATTCATGCAACAATAAGCTTACCCAACAGCGAGTGGGGATACGAGTATACTCTTGGTAGATCTCCACCAATGATAGGTTATAAAACCTTAGCACCAGCAATAACGTCAAGAACACATGGAGTAGGCAAAGCCGTATACTTTACATTCCAGCTAGGAAGACATTATTGGAGAACAGGTTTACCAGTATATAGAGAGCTTATTATACACACCATAAAGTTTCTAGACAATAACCCCCCAGTAAGAGTTGAAGCTCCTGAAACCCTTGCTGTAGAAGCTTACCGCCAAGACAATAGAGTTATAGTACACTTACTAAACCACACGTATAATCAAAGAATAATGGCAATAGGCATAGGGTCTACTAAGCAACCATTGCCTCCCTATAGCTCAAATGATACTGTTCATCCACCTAGAGTCATCATACCATTAGCAGACATTAAGATTCACGTAAACGTTGAAGACACTAAAGCCAGGTATAAAGTGTATAGCGCTTTAACGAATAGAGAATACGAGTATTCCATTAATGGGAAGTACCTCACAGTAAACGTGGATAAAGTATTGGAGTATGAGGTCATAGTAGTAGAGTCTAGGAGGTGAGAATTTATTTGAAATACATACTCCCTAAAGTCGAAGGCTACGATGACTTTAGCGTAGTGGAAAAAGTATTAGAGAAGTCTAAGATAGTAGTAGGTGTTCCTTCCCGAAACACTGTTCACACAATAGGCTATGTACTAAAAATGGTTGTTGAAGGACTCGAAAAATACTATAGAGGCACTGATAAGGCTATAATAGTTTGTGATGGACTTTCCAGTGATGGCACTATAGACGTAGTAAACGTTATTAGAAAGCATTCAGCTACACCCATAGTATTAGTACCCAATCTAAGAGCTCCCGGGAAAGGCTCAGCTGTACGCACAATAATCGAGTTAACCTCAGAGTTAAGCAGTGCAGATGTACTAGTACTGGTGGACAGTGATCTTAGAAGTATAACTCCCGAATGGATACCATTACTTGCTGAAACTGCGCGTAAATATGGTTATGCTACACCATTATACATTAGACATAGATATGATGCTACGATAACAAACTTTATCGCAAGACCCTTAACCACAATGGCTTATGGGATAGATATACATCAACCTATTGGCGGAGACTTTGGGTTATCACGTAAACTAGTTGACTTACTAGCAGATAACTATCTATGGACATCAAATCCCTGGACACAATTATTTGGCGTAGACATATTCATAACTCATACGGCATTAGCAAATAATGTAGGTGTAGGTGAAGCACTACTTAAAGCAAAAATACATGAAGCAAAAGATCCAGCTAAGAATCTAAAGAAAATGTTCATTGAAGTAACTGGAACACTATTTACAGTACTAGTAGAATACGAGGATAAATGGACTAACATTAGAAGAGAAAGAATACATAAGCCACCAGTAGAAGCAGAACCCTCTATACCCGATATAAAGCCCTGGGAAGTTAAAGTAGAGTTTAAGAAAGCATTACTGGAATTCCTAAACGGGCTAGAAAAGTATAGTCACTTATACACGAAATACCTAGGAGATCATGCAAAACATCTGTATGAGATGAAGAATGGCATTGACACTGAAAACTGGATACACATTCTAAGCAAAGTATATAAATACTTCAAGAACACTACAAAGTTTAAAGATAGACTATTACTATTGGACTCACTATACCACCTATGGCAGGGAAGACTATACAACTACTACAACATGGTAAAAGATCTCTTAGAGGAGGAAGTAGAGGAACTACTTGAAAAAGAAGCACTTAGCTTCTGGAATGCAAGACAATTGTTTATAACATAACATGTTAGCATAACTTTATCTAGTCGTTCTACTTGCTATAATCTAGGTGTAGAATAGTATTGTCAGCAGTTATTACATGGGGAATTACTATTCTCATTTCACTTATAGCATTATACATTATTCTTAGCCCACTAGCACATATAGGGTTGATAGTACTCTTTATCTCAGCTGAAATACTAGGAATAGCAGTATTCCTATCCATTACTGCTTTTACCAAAACTCTTTACAAGCAACTTATATTCATAGCAACAAGTATTTTAGCATCAACAATAACTAGATACACTATTACAAACAATAATGCTAGTATAGTGGCAGGTACTCTACTAGCTTTACTTATATTATCGGGTATAACTGCATACATAAAATACCGTAGTACACGTATTAGTATGTAGGTGTATCTTTATGGTGAAACCTATTCTATTTAGCTTAAATAAAATACAGGTTTTAGGACTAGCATTGCTTATAGCTATGATTACTTCAATGCTATCGATATACTATATTGCACCTCAAGCAAATAATGTAGTAGACCTTTATAGAGGCTTACCTAAGAGTATATTAGCTGCAGAACATCCAATAGATGTTGTCAAGGTTAAAGGAATTACAGGAGAAGTTAAGATTACGTGGGATGAATGGGGTGTACCACATATCTATGCTTACACAGAAGAGGACTTATTCTTCGCCTTAGGCTACGTTATGGCTGTTGATAGGCTATGGCAAATGGATCTTCTTAGACGAGTAGCTGAGGGCAATCTTAGTGCATGGTTTGGAGAAGACTACGTAGACGAGGACATGTTTATGCGTAAGCTAGGTATAATAGAGAAGTCAAAGCAGACATACACATACATGAAAACACTTAACGAGGGCCAACGTGTAGCAGAACTTCTTGACGCTTTTACACTTGGAGTAAATGCTAGGATAAACGAGGTAATCCAAGAAAACCTCCTACCACCAGAATACTTGTTACTCAATGTAAGACCTGAAAAATGGAGGCCTTGGGATAGTATTGCTATAGGATACTTAATGGCCTACACCCTATCATTTAATAGCGATGATCTAAAGCTAGAAGAATTCATTAAAGCTAATGGAGTAGACTCATTAGTTGAACTAGACATATTGAATAGAAGCTTAAACACACCAATACTAAACACTACATTCACCACCATGAAATCCAAGGTTGCATCCAACGAGACAGTAGTACAGGAAGCATTAAACATGCATTTAAGTAGAAATATTATTAGATTAATAGATCAAGTAGGGAATACTGTTAAGGCTATTACAGGTATGTATGGTTTATCAAATAACTGGGTAGTATATGGAGACCTAACAGATACAGGCTACCCCATACTAGCTAATGACCCACACCTACAGCTTAGTCTTCCACCAATATGGTATTTAGCACAAATAGCGTTATACGATGACTCATACAATGTTTTTGGTGCATTTATACCTGGAATACCCTTCCCCATAATAGCCCGTAACCACTACGTATCTTGGGGATTCACGAATGCACCAGTAGACGTAGTAGACTATTACTACTACAAGTGGCGTGGAAACAAATACTACTATAAAGGTACATGGCTTGAACCCTACATAAGAATAGAGGAGTTAAAGGTAAGAACCAAGCATGGATACAAGACTGTTACCTTTAAAGTACTTGAAACAGTACATGGGCCAATAATAGACGATGAAAATAGAATTGCAGTACAATGGACTGGCCTACTAGTTAATACAGGGCTAATAGCTTTCTACAGAGCCTCAAAAGCAAAAAGCATACATGAAGTAGTAAGCGCATTTAACGAGTACTATGTTACTCCACCACAGAACATGGTCGTAGCCGATAGATCCAATATAGCATACCTACTAGTAGGAGCCATACCTATTAGAAGTGGAGGATACATAAATATTTCAGGAAAACACATATTGAATAGAGGATTCCTACCATTCAATGGTAGCTTAGGTGAAGGTGAATGGCATAAATGGATACCACCACAAGACAAACCCTACATAATAAACCCACCAAACGGAATAATTGTTACTGCAAATAATAAACCAGTAGATACAACTAAGTACCCATACTATCTTGGATGGCGCTGGCTAGATAGATACCGCTATCTAAGAATTCTAGAATATCTTGAATCACTTAAGAATATAAGCGTTGGAGATAACATGAACTTACAACACGATGTTAAAGCAAAAGATGCAGAAATTCTCTTACCCCTAATGATAAAACTCGTTGAGAAAAAACCCATAAGCAATCCTGATGTCATAGAAGCATTGAGACTTCTTAAAAACTGGGATTACGTAATGTCAACTGATAAGGTAGAACCCACAATATACACTCTATGGCTTATGAAGTTCCACCAAGCACTATGGAGTGATGAGTTAAGAAAAGCTGGTATAAGTGATGAAACATTTCTTACACTAGAATTCACGGAATACGTACTTAGATCTGAACTAGAAAAACCAGGATCCATGAAGAAATGGGTAGATGAGAACATATCAACACTACTACTAAAATCCCTAGAAGAAGCGTTAAGAGAGCTGAAAAGTTATGGTGAAGGTGATTGGAGGAACGCTAAGTGGGGTAAGATACATTATTATTCAATAGAGCACCCCTTAGGCAAGTTCATTAAATCATTTAACTATAGGCCTATACCAGCACCTGGAGGATTCTATACAGTTAATGTTGCACCATGGCTTAAGGTTACAGTAGGACCTAGTCTTAGAGTAGTATTTGACATGTCCAGTGATAAAAGTGTAGCAATAATTCTTGGAGGAGAATCAGGTAATCCATTCTCAAAATACTATGATAACCTAGTAGAGCCTTGGCTAAAAGGAGTATATCTTGTCCTATGGCTTCCAACAAAATATGAAGGTAAAGGAGAAAAACTAATACTAAGACCCAGCTAGAACATACCTAATTACATAAGACCGTTAAGTCCTTGAAACATTTATTGTAACACTTGCAGTTCTGGTTCCATCACTATACTCTATCACTAGTTTATAGCTTTGAAGACTAGGATCTTTAAGCAATAGTAGTACATTGAACTGGTTATCTGGTGGCACTACCTGTATACATACATCGCTTGTACTATACTTTACCACCTTGACTACTCCTAGTCCATCACTTAAATCGCCATCCACTACTTCTACTCTATAGTATGTACATGGATTACCTCTAAATAATGTCAGTAGTACTGCCAAGTTTTGATTACCTGTTATACTCATGCTAATTACTGTGTTTGAAAGACTTATCTTCTTGGCCTCAGCTTGTTTAATGTATGTTGAAAGCATACTTGCAACCATAGACACGTTAGCATTGCCTGGTACTGGAAATATCATACTGCCTTTAACGTCGGGCATAGGAGCTGTACTCCACGCCATATACTCTACATTACCTACAACACCATAAACTCTACTTGGAGTAACATTGACTACTGGTAGAGGAGAAGTTGTTGTAGGAGTAGGCTTAGGTGTTGGTGGAACTGTTACAGTTAATGTAGTAGTTACTGGCACCGTAATAGTAGTTGTACTCTGAGGTACTGTAGCTGACACTGTTGGCGTTGCAGTATACGTTACTGTTCTCAACACTGTGAATGTAACGGTTTTTGTAACTGTATGTGTAACAGTTGATGTAATCGTTGTTGTCTCTTTAACTGGTCTAGCAGTTATATATGAGTATAAATATGATCCTAAGATTACTATTACTACTACAAGTACAGCAATTATTAAGGGCGCATACTTGGCTAACACTACTATCAGCCTCCTACCTCCTCCTATACTATTTCTTTACACATACTGGGTACTAAATACTAGGGTCTCGAACACATTACTCTATAACGTGTTTTCACGTAATATTCCATATAGGTGCTTCCTCTTCCTCAACTTTATGCGTTATAAGCATCAATGATGCAACTACTATAGTTGTCGTTATAGATGACAAGAGTATTGGTAGTAGTGGATAAGGCATCATCATTTGGAGGAATCTTATAGTTGCTTCTTCAGCTATGATGTAATAGTAGGCATATACTAGTAGTGGTGCTATTAGCCCTAAACACGCTGAAAAGACCAGTTTTCGCACTACACCTGGTACTGTATAGTATAATATTACTCCTAAGATCATTGATGAAACAAGTAGTCCTAGTCCACCTGGAATAACGTATGCTATGATAACCCATAGTATGAGGCCTAGGATTGTAAATACTGGGATACGGTATCGCGGGTTAACAATGTATTCTCTAAGGGCATATAACGCCATATACTTGTTGTAGACTAGATAAATGGTTGAAGAAGCAATTACTGCAGCTATAGGTGTGACTTGTGCTGAGTAGAAACTATACTGGGTCCTATTACCTAAGATGTAGAGGAAAGAAAACATGGCTATAGGTATCCAAAACCATGACAGAATTGTCCCAGAACCCCTAACCCTACCTTTAAGTGCTAATGGTATTAGTATTATTGTTAAAGGTATGGTTAAGAGCATTAATGGTGGACTAGGTGTAGCAGAGAGGTTTGGCGAATAGTGTAGAGGGAATGGATTACGTGCTATAAACCAATCCCATGGATTAGCTACTGGAGGACCACCAGGTGGTCTTGACTGAGTATGCCAGCTAAGAGCCCATAGTTGTAGATCTATCCACTTAGTGATGCCACCTTCATGCGCTATTATAGGTATGTTAACAGTTACATAGACTAGTAATGGTATGATAAATACGTATACAGCTAGCTTTAAGTTAGAGACCTTCTTATTTCTCCAACTAGACAATATAATGCTAATAACGTTTGTAAAACCATTTATTTTAGATGAGCCAGCTAAACCCACATTTATAGAAGTTAGAGTATAAGATGCTTTTACAGCGAAGTAAAGTGAAATCATAGTAAATAACGCTACATAGATGTCAAGCATAGCAACCATACTCATAGCCCGGATAACTGGTTCAACAAAAGCTATAGCTGCTGCTAAAAGCCCGGCATATTCGCCAAATACCCTCCTAGAGATAAGGTATGCTAAGACTACTATCAACGATCCAGCTATAAGGCTAGGAATCTTCCATGCTAGCGGGGTATCGCTTACAAGCATGGCCAGCATAATGAAGTACTTCCCTAAAGGTGGGTGTTCAAGGTTAAGGTAGTTAGCTACATCATCCCAGTCAGGATAGGGGTAACCTACTATAACCGTATAGTTTCTTTCAAGCAATCTAATGATATCCATTGGCGCCTTAAAAGCAATAGTATACTCGTATCCTGCTAAAACTCTACGAGAATAATCATCTTTTACTACAATTCCACCATTAGTTTCAATGAACTCTTCTACTTTCTCCTTAACCTCAACACCATTAACAAATACTGTAGCATAACATAGATTCCCAGTACATGAATTAGGTGTTAAACCAAATATTTTCCTAAGCATATTTCTAGCAGCAGATACATACCAGCATTCATCACTAATATACTTGGGTTCACCAGAAAGTATTCCACTAGTAGTAAGATACACATACCCCCAAACAAAATGTAGTACCGCTAAAACCACTATGATCAACGTTATTGTTTTCCTACTAAGTACTAGCCTCATGACCTTACCTCCACCTAGTTTGCAACGATAACTTAAGTTGGGCTAATTATTTAACTTGACTCCTAGAAAGCTAAAAATACCTAGTAGTCTACGAGCAATTTCATGTTATTGCTTCCATAAAACAACAACATCATCACTGCTTCTACAACCATTACATCCATTACTACCATTACTTGACCTCTTCGGTCCATTCAATATGGATAAATACTTGTTGATGCAATACTTCATGAAAACCTCTATGAACACACTAAGCTTGTTCAATGTCTCATCACTAATAAAGTGTTCTATTAAGCATGCCTCTCGATTAGCTAGTTCTGCTGGCAAGCCTAGAATATTGTGTAGAAAGAACACGAGAAGCTGATGCCTACGTAGGAGATTCTTAGCAATCTCATAGCCTTTACTAGTTAAACTGACACTACTATAACGACTGTAGCTAACTAGGCCTTTATCCTTAAGCCTTTTAATTGCCTCACTAACACTAGGAAGCCTAACATTCATAAACGAGGCGATATCACTTACACGTACCTCTTTCTTAGACATCGATAGAATGTATATAGTCTTTAAGTAGTCTTCTAAACTAGGCGTTAACTTCAATGAATCTACCCAGGTATTAAGCTATGTCAATCTAAGCCTATAAGACTTATCCTAAATCCACCTAGTCTTCAACCTTGCTACACATCTATACTTACCGCCCTCAAGTGTTTCAATTAGACATATATCTCTCACTACGAGGAACTCGGGTAGTATTCTACTAAGTCTACTAGCAACTACTGAGACCTCAGCATATCTGTTCTTATCTAAGGGTCTAAGCCTCTTAGCAATTGTTATGTGAGGTACGAACTCATACCTATCACTTATCTTAAAATACTTACTTATCCTTTTCTCAACGACCTTACGCATCCTAGCTAATCTACCATCATTATCATTTATTAATACAACAATATTCGTAGCCTTACTAGGAGGTAACAAGGATATACCCACGGGTTTCAATACTCCTGGTACTTCAACTTCCACATCACTTAATATCTCACTAATCCTATGTAGGTACACTCCCCTATAATCACCTATGAATAGCAAGGTTAAATGAAGCATACTTACATCTACTACATGATACCCGTATTTCTCAAAATACTCACCTACACGTACTAGCCTCTCATCAGGAATCATTAATGCTACAAATACTGGCATAACTTATCCCATAAACGTTAAGGGTACAGCATTAACAATGTATTTTAACGTTAATACTAATTGAGCTAGCACAACGAATAGCTTGACTCTATAATCGCTACGTACTAGGATTTTTGCAACATACAATTGCAATGGTATATTAAGGATAAGTCTAGTTTTAATAACTCTATCAAATACTATGTAGGGTAATGCTCCTAGAAGAAAAACATCAGCTAAGCTTATAGTAGTGGATGATAATAGACTTATAGAGGCTAGTAAGTAAAACAATGGATTATTATATGTACCCCAAAGATAGTATGTATAGCCTGTAACACTTGAATAGTATAGTCGTCCTAGATTACCTAAAGTTCTTCTAGCACTATTAACAATCATTATAGCTAAAGGTGTTAATACTCCAAAAACCTTCTTTTTATGCAATAGTTCGTTAGCAACACTATTAAACCACATTATCATTGAGACTATAAAAGCAATGAATCCTCCTAAAACTCCTATAGTCTTACCCTTACCTATTTTCTCTTTAAGCCTACTAACTGTTTTAATCAAGTAGTACACTATAAAGCCTAGTAGAAGCTGAATACCCAAGTATATGTGTGAAAGAAAAGCTAACACTACAAGCAAACCTGCAACTACAACAAATATTCTCGTCCTATACGCCATGAATAATGCTATAGCAAAATAGGATAAAATTAATGCTAATACATTTGCAGAATACCCACCGTATATTATGGGTGCTAATTGATGTCCTATAGGTGTTAGGAAAGCAGCCCAGAAAGCTATTCCTTCATTATTATAAGTTTTAAGCGCTAGAAAGTATACGGCTATAGGTAGTAATATTACTAGTAATGAAGTAACTACCTCGTTAAGTATTAAGGGATTAATGTTAAAAGATGTGGAAAGAAGCCAGAATAACGTCATTGTTAGTAATCTATCCCAACCCCATTCCCAACTAGATAATATGCTGGTGAGATCATAGTTATTACGTATCAATACATTCCTTACACGAAAAGAATCTACACCTATAGTATAGCCGTGAGGATTAAGGACATGGGTACGTGGTAATATAATCAATATCGCAGTTAAAGCTATAACTAATCCTAGCCTACTAAGCCTATTATCTATTAAACTAAGGTAGTTCATTAATTTTCTAGTAACACAGCTACACAGTGTCTTAGAAAACTTAACATTAAGGCCTAGTATGGTAAGAGACCTACGTAGTAACCTAATATATAGTCGAATAAAAGGTCGGAGCACCCATGAATAAACTATAGTGTATGCTAGTAATGGTGTAAGAAGTATTGACAGTACACTCCACAACTGCATACTACCTATAATAAACGTAGAATGAACTCTGAATCCAATGATGTACATTACCCAATACGCTAATAGTATTATTTCGTATACTATGCCTGCCTCAATTAAGTAATACAGATTCTCTATTCTATGCAATATTATTAACAAAACCGATACAATGGAAGTAAGCGAAGCTATAAAAAGCGATAAATATGGGTTAACATATGATATTATAAAGATAAGTATGGTAGTTGGTACAAGTACGATAAATACATGTCTTACATTAATTAGCCATGTAAACACCATCAGTGGTATTAACATAATTGATAACGAGATATATAAGTAGTGTCCCAATATAGGTATTAAAGGGATAACATTATATGATGATGTTACTCTTAAGAAGCTATCATAGTAACGTATGTTCGCTAATAGGAGTATAACAGTAAAAGCATTGACAACGCCAACAATGATTGTGAAGGATAGTGTTTTCAAAGTTAAGCTATATAATATTTTCCTCATAATATTATTCATCCTACCCAATTCTAGTTTGTATTAGTTATTTAGTTAGAAAAAAGATTTTGTATTATAAAAGCTTATTTTGTTATGGACTAGCTAATACTGATACTAAGAATCCATTGTAGTAGATCTTTACTATTGCTGTAATATTGCCACTAATCCACCATGGGTGCTGAATGAATATTCCTACCCTTACTGGTATACTCGCTGTAATGTACTTATACGAGTTGACTTTAGTTACTAGACCATTGTTGTCATATAGTTCTACTACAATTCTAGCATTGTAGTCTAGTAATCCTGTTATTGCACCCGTTAGTGTAGTATTACCGTAGATCTTAGATGGCTGTATTATATCTATTACCATAACTGAGGTTGGTGGTGTTAGTGCTAGCATCCATTCTAGCGCGTTCTGTATGAATACATCTAGATATGTTGCGTTAAAGTCCATTAGTGGGAATGCTGCATATATTAATCTGCCTTCACCTCTTAGTAGGCCATCATATACTATTATCGCTGTCATATTGCTTCCCGTGTAATTGAATACTGCTATTGATCCATTATATGGTGCTATAGCGTCAGGCCATGGAGGTAATCCTATGTCTATTGTAGTTGGTATGTTTCTTCCAAGTAGGTGTTCGGGTTCAACTAGTGTTATATTGTATATTCCGCTAGAGTCTGCCAACCATATGGCATGTAATACGTTTTCTAGGAAATCATCTCCTAATACTGCTTCGTGGAACCATCCTATGTCTTCGCCTTCTATTAGTAGTACACCACCCCTACTAATGAATGCTTGGACTATTACGTCATCTGGTGGCACTACGGCATACCATGATGTTGCACTAGTCCATATGAGGAATGGGAAGTCATTTGACCAGTAGAGTGGGTCTACTGGTATACCTTGTAGTGATTCTCTCCATACTCTGAATACTAGTCCATATGTTCCATTAAACTTTGTGAATATTGTTGGATCAGGCCCGTAGTATGAGCCATAGTAGTCGTCAACAACTACCAAGACATGGCGGTCAGCGTAGCCCCATCTAGGCGTCATGTATATGTCATGTCTCTGGTATGGCGGTATCACCGTAAAGAACCTACCATAGTATATGTAGTAGTTGCCTACTTGATCAAACGCGTATAGGAATATTGACTTGTTAGCTGGTACTTCTACTTCGTAGTATCCACTACCATTTGTTACAGCAACACCTATCACGTTATATGTCTCGTTTACAACATATATCGTTATGTTTGCTAAGCCATTACCCGTTACGACATCATAGGCGTAGCCGTATATTTTCAGCGGTGAGGCTATGAAGCCTAGTACTACGTGGAATAGGTATCCGCTTAGGTTAAGCCATATTATGCCATCATATAGGCCTCCCTCAGCTGTAGCAGGCACTGTTAATGTTACTGTAACATTATATAATGTCGAGTTAACCTTAATTATATTGAACGATAGCCACCCAGTATATGGCGTAACATTAGCTACATAGTAATCGTCATAGTACTGTGCAAACTTTAATAGTCTAACAGTTTCATTAACTACACTTAACGTTGCATTAGCGTATGCTGGGTCTACTATTTTAACTATGAATGACAATGTCTTGGAAGTATTCTTCTCTACTATCTGGTAGCTTAAACTAGCTGGTATAGGTAAGGCCTTAGCATTAATGGCGGCTGGCACATTTATGAAGCCTGCTCCCTGCTCGTATACTGTTGCTGGTGTTGGAGCATACCAGCTACTATACCAGCGATACTGTATTATTCTAGCAGTACTCATTAATGCGGACTTTATCATAGCAGGAGTCCAGTCTGGATGAGCACTCTTAATTAGTGCTACAGCACCGCTAACATGTGGTGTAGCCATACTTGTACCACTCATTGAAGTATAGTATTGTAGATCCCAGTTAGGATCAAATACTGCATATCCTGATCTAGCCGCAATAATGTTTACACCAGGAGCTGCTACATCGGGCTTAACCGTGAAGTCTACTATTGATGGGCCACGACTGCTGAAGTATATTATGTCTACGTCTAGGTTATCTACAGGCTTTTGAGCAGCAGCTACAGTTATAGCTGAATGAGCTATACCTGGTGAACTAACAGTATATGGACCATAGTATCCTTCATTACCAGCTGCTATAACAAATGTCACATTATATGTTTGCGTTAAGTAGTCTACTAGCTGTGCTTCAGGATCATAGTATCCTGGATAAGCTGGTCCTCCAAGACTCATTGATACTACGTCTGCACCATTTTGAGCAGCCCATATCATACCATTCATTATCCAGCTAGTCCAACAATAACCATAATTACTACAAACTTTACCTATTAGTAATTTAGCCCCTGGAGCCATACCAGTAAATCTAGCCTTAACAACATACCAACCATTATCAACGTAAACTACCCCTGCATTAGCCGTAATTTTAGGAGCACCTAGCTCTAGGTCATCAGTGAAGTTTAATTCACGTACACTTATATCGTCAATCCACCAGCCATACTGCACTATTGCTATGTAAGCTCTATATACGAAGGCTACGTATAGGTCAGTCTTGTTAACTGTGTTAATCACGTACTCATGATACATCCACGAAGTATCAGTAGTGTTTCTAGTAGTCACATTAAATACATCCAAAGTATACCATGTCACACCATCGTAACTGTAAAGGACTAATGCTTCATCGTCATAGCCATACCAGTAATACCATAGTGGATTTATATGTAGTTTATCCCAGAAGCTTAAAGTTATATTATCTAACCCCGTCACGTTAAACCAATATATCAGTACGTTCTCCCAACCATTAGGATTACCGAAGGCATAGCCAAATGGCTGGGATCTAGTAGATGCATGCCACGCATACTCACCACTATAAGCAAATACTTCTGCACGACCAGTACCAGCAATAGTGCTAGCTACATGTGTACCATGACCATGTAGATCCAGTACATCTTCGTCTGGTATACCATCACCGTCATAGTCGACAAAGCTTACATTAGCTATAATCTTACTAGTACCATTGGGGAAGTAGAAGTCTGGGTGAAATGGGTCTATACCAGTGTCTAGTACAGCTACTACTACACCGCTACCATTATACCCGCTATTCCATGCCGATGGCGCACCTGTTAGTGGTACACTTATGTCAAGTAATGGATATTGCGGGTAGTCTAGTGTTGCAGCTTCAATGTAGTTCAACTCAACGTATTCCTTTAGACTATCAATGAAAGTCTTATAGTTCTTTAACGGTATTTCAACTAATATAGTGTTTATCATAGGGTACTTGTATAGAGTTCTACCACCAATTTCTCTTACTTTAGCTTCAACTATTTCTTCATAGCCATCACGATACTTCAGAAATATTCTTGCATTATCACCATAAAGTTTCCTTAAGTAGTTGATATTATATATGTTTAAGTCTATCTTTTCAGATTTCAATGCTTTAACATAAACATCCATAGTACTACTAAGTATTTTAGTTCTTGGAGAAGTTGGCTCAACTATACTTTGAGGTACAAGTATTCTTGATGCTGGACTAATTCCACGACGCTCTTCTTCAACCATATCCTTAGGATCAACATAAGCTAATGAGGCTGGTGCTAGTATACTTAGAGTTATCACTAATACTAATAGTATTGTTAGAAGCCTTTTCATCCCAGCTACCCTCTAGAGATATAGATTTAATGACGGCTCTATTTAACTATTACTATGAATAAGTAAGGAAGATTTAGTTGAATACACATAAAACATCTATGAGGAAGAAAATGGAATGTTAATAAAAACATTGTTGGATTTTTATCTCTTAGCCGAATAATACCTTACAGCTAGTGCTCCTGCACTAATTGCTACTACAACTGATACTCCCACTACAATCCATACCCAATCAGGTATTACTTGCTGCGTTATAGTAGATGTTGAAATTACTGTTGTCGGCGAGACGGTTGTGTAGGTTGTTGTTATGGTTGTTGGAATAGTTGTAGTGAGTGTTCTCTCAATAGTACTAGTTATGGTTGTTGGAACTGTTTGCACTTCTGTTGTTGTTATTGTTATCACTACTGGTATCTCAGTAGTTGTTGTTATAGTTCTCTCCACTGTTGTAGTTGTTACATAGGTTTCAGTTACTACTACTTCCTTCGTAGTAGTTATGGTAGTTGTAGTCGTGTCAGTCACTGTTAGCGTTATTGTAGTATTATTACCTGGTACTATAATTGTACTTGTTATGGTTGTTACAGTGGGTACTATCTGAGTTGTTGTCACAGTTGTAGTATTTGTTACAGTAATAGTTGTTACTGCTGGCACAGTCGTGGTGATTGTGGCCGTTGTCGTTTCCGTTAGTGTTTCAGTTGTTGTCACAGTTGTAGTAGTAGTGGATGTTAGTGTTGTAGTAGACGTTATAACTATGTAGCTTGTAGTAGTCGTAGTTACTGTTTCAAGAGGTGTAACTACTAGTTTAAAGTATATGAATTGAGCTACAGTATCACCGGGTTTTACAACAGATATATATACATCTAATGGCTCACTCCTATTAACATAACTGGGAATATAGAACTTTGTTGATGCTACACCATTACTATCAGCTACTTGTTGGTCGATCCATATTATGTCTCCTTTATACCTAACCTCATAGCCTACTACGCTATTAGGTGCAACATTATATACTGTTATTGTGACTGCTCCTGTAGAGTCAACAGTTACTGATACACTTAGTGCTGAAGCAGTTAAGGGTAGTAATGCTAACATGATTAATACAGGTATGAGTTTAACCGTTCTCACTCACACATCACCCCGCAAGAACTCTTACAACTAGAACCTTTGCCCCACTTAGCGATGCCCACTGAGTTTGCTTTACACTAGGATAACCATTCCATACAAAGACTTTTATCACATAGGTTCCAGGTGTGTCAAACCTTACAACAACACTTCCTGCATGAACTGTTGCTTTTGATACATTACCTCCAGTTACGTTTAACTCTATTGTACCGTTAAACGACGTATGATAGTATAATATACTTGCCGTACCAGCTAGCTTGTATACATTAACCATTACGGTGAACGTAATATTCTTGGGTACTGTGAAGTTATAATATTGGTTATTAAGGTATGCTGTTTCATTAGGATAGTATGTTCCATTGTAGTAATATGATCTTTCGGGACTATAGTAAGGTCCAGTTATATAGTAGTAGTATGCTGTTTGGTTAAGATACTCCCATGGCGGTGGATAACTAACATCAACACTTATGTTAACATACTGTCCTGTGTAAAGCGTTGTCGCATTAACGCTTGTAGAGACTAGGAGTGGTGCAAAGTGCCATTCATCTCCTTGCCAGTTATATATGTACACCCAGTACGCAATCAACGAAATTGCTGATGCTACTGGTGCTATCAGCACTAGTAATGCCAGGGGCCTAGCCAGCTTAAGCCCTAATCTCACTGTAAATACACCTCTAACCTAACTATCTTTTCAGTCACTTACAGTATTTAAAGGTAGCCGCAATGAAGTATATCACATATAATCTAGGAGTAGAGTAAAGCTATATTTATAGATTAAGTGGACCCAAAATAATGTTTTATAAGCTATGTGTAAACCCATTTACGTCCGGACATTAACTTAGAATACATGTTGTATATCACGTTTAACGCGAAAACTATTATTGTTAAGACTAAGTATATTGAAGCGAAATCTATTGTTGTACGTTCTTGTATTGTGTTTCTTGGCGGAAGTATTGATTTTAGATTACTGAGTATTTTCTCAGCAATATATTTTGCTTCCTCATATGATTTCGTCATATCACCCCTACTAAACACTAACACACTTATACGGTAATAGAATAATCCTATTGTACCATTATAGTTGACCCTTAAGAGAATTTTCATTGATGATACTACTCCTTTAAGTTGGTTCTTCTCAACTTCAAGGAATTCTATGGTGTGTGTATTATTATTTAACTCTACATCTTCACTCCATGTACGTCTAAGAACATAGCCTTGATATGATAGACATACAGACCATCCATGAAAAACATTGGGATTACTAGATCCTTCTATGTAAATATAGGCTATCCCTGTAGGGGTTCTAGCAAGCGCAAAATATATTATTGGTATGCGTAGTATTGCCTCCCAATCCTTCTTTTCTGTAAAAACTATCACTCTATAAGGTATTGACTCCTTAATTATTTGGGGTAAATCATTGAATGCTTTGCTTGGTTCTACCGCTTGTTCCACAAAGTAGATAGATGATGTAGTAGATGTTTCCATTGCTAACCCTACTGCTACTGGAGCTACTAGAGATGATATAACTATAAACGCTAACGCTAACACAGGATAGATCGATTTAATAGACGATAAGCTAGGTAAATTTATCTCTAGTTCAGGTTTGCCTATGAATCTTATTGTTAACGCTACTGCTGTAAACGCTATTATTATCGCTATAACCATTGATGGAGTATAGTGGAAGACAGCTAATGCCAGCTCGCGACCCCAATACTTACCCGCTACTACTATTAGGATTAGCCTTAGTAGATTACCTAATAGCATTCCTGCTATAAGCATCACAGTTGCAACTATTGAAGCCACCATCTTTTTTATAGTCTTCTTATTTGATGCCGCAATTATATCTAATATTATGGGTAATCCTATTATCGCTCCAGTAAGCCCTACTATTCCAGAACAAGCTGCGCTTACCTCAAATCTTAATATTTCACCATTTACTGTTTTAACAACAAGTATAGCATATGTACCCATTTCTAATCCTACGCCCATGATCCACGCAGTAAGTATCGCCATATACCTAGATAATGTTGCCACTAGTATATCGACTATATTTCTAGGTATTGGTATTAATAGCAGACTTGTCAAGAAGAGAGCTCTCATCTTACTTACAGTATTATATCCTAGAGCTATTACAGCAAGAGACCATGAATATAATATCATTGACAAAACTTGGAGTTGAAATGTGTATGGGAGATTCCAAGATATTGTATATATGAATAGACTAGATGTAAGGAGAAGTAATGCTAGTAGTAGTGATGACATAACTGAATCATTGGGAGGCACCTTTATGTACTTAAGCCTGCGTAGTAGTAAGAATACAAGTGAGAAAGGTATGGCTGTAAGATATGAGTATTCTTCTAAACTAGCTGTTAATGTTAATGCCTCAATTATACTACGATAGGAGTACCATATCCCCATACCTATCCATGATGCTATTAAGGCAACGTACATTAATGATCCTACCTTCTTTGTAAACATATCTGAATTCAATGGCAAATCTTAGCCCTCACTTACCTCAGTGGAGACTGTCTATTTGTGTCTTAGGCTATGTGTAGCTAAAACTATATTTCTCTTACCTCATATCCCTTCAATACTAGTAGGTACTTGAGTACAGCATATACGTGTTTTACAACAGTATTACCTATGAGTAGTATAACTATGGGTTTAGCTCCACGAGTTATTTTTAATATATCTACTATTAAATTATTTAGCCCAATAGCCTTATACTTGTCGATTAACTTATGTGTTACAATACCTATAAGTGTTTGATTGCCTTCACTTAAACCCTTGTCTATATAACCTATGTGAGGACTATCTATGATGCTCTTAACGAATCTAATCTCTCTATAGTCAATCTTAGAGAGCACGTTGTATAAGTTAATTAAAGCTGTAACCACATTTTCTTCATGTCTTGGCTCATATAGGGGTTTTCCGTTAGCTCTTACTGATACGTAAACTTGTGTATGATGCCTCATAGTGGATAAGTATAATAGTATTGAGAGAAGCTTGTATATTAAGTCGTCTAGTTCATCTATGCTACTTGATGCTATATCAGCTATAATAACTACTTCTGCTCCACCTGCACCTCTCAGCTCTTTAACTATTAGTTTATGATGTTTTAAACTTTTTTTCCAGTAGATAAGTGATGGAGGATCTCCAGGGACATACTCTCTTGCTGCATAAAACTCAGCTAACCTTTTCACTACTAACTGTCCTAAGGATACTAGTCCTCTACCAGTAGCACCTATTTCTCCCAATACTCCTTTTAACGCTTTTCTTATTCCTTCATAAATTATGGTACTACGCGGTAAGACTCTTATGTGTGAATACAATCTTCGTGTAAGTGCAAGTAAGCTTAGTGTATCTTTTAACATTAAGTCTAATCTAATGTTTGTGTTTCCCATTGAAATAGCTTTTACTAAAATGGGTAATTTATAATCCTCATTGGGGTTCAAAATTATCTCACTTGATTCAAAATAAACTTTAACTATAGGGTCAAGGGTAGTTACCCCTAAAACTATTACTTTTACTTTCATGAAACTCTTATTGTAGAATTGTATTATGAGCTCTCTCCTAGTATCTCTATAC
>WANQ01000002.1 GCA_015521735.1 Pyrodictiaceae archaeon
ATATTTATCTTTAGTAATTATACTAATTAATGTAAGGATAATGTATCCTGGAGCAATTAAGATAAAAACTGTGAAAATATACATAAGAATAAAGGAATTATTCAACTCTATTATACTTATTGACCCCATTAGTGTAATTAAGCTTAATACCAGGAGAGTTACATCAAGTACTATTCTAAGATTAATAGGGACCTCTACACCTATATGATCAACTGGGTAGAAAATTACAATAAATGCAATTATCAAGGAGGAAGTACATAAGAGTACTGTTAACCTATAAAGTAGGAAATCAGTACCTATAAACACCATTAACGCCAAATACATGACAGCTACTATGACCATAACTATAAAGAATACACTATCGTATGCTATAGTTCTTCCTACTTTGCCATCATGCATTACTCTATAGCCAACGTATTTACTTTATCTTAGCTTATATAAGCACTATACTTTAATACAGAATAAGGGTAGGGACACATAGTGATTATAGTTTTAACAGATGTTGATTTAGCCGCAAAGATTCATAGCCTTAGAATATACTTAAGCAACCTCATTAAAGGACTAGTAAAATATTCTAAAGTAGAAGTAGTGCTTGCATATAAAGATAGACTAAAACTATCATATATAATGAGTAGACTCGATGAGAGAATCCAAGAACATATAAACACATTACATGTATTCGAGCTAGGTGAAATGATTAAGAACATAGATATCATACATATTCCTTCAGTGTTTGCTGGAGCATATGTTAATCCTTTAACATATATACCATTGTTATTAAAACCCGCAGTCATAACCATACATGGTATAAGTCCACTACGTGCTCCAACATTTGATACTAAACTAGCTAATATAAAGTGGCACACATTGTTTAGTATTACTAAGACTTTCTTCAATCTAGCTTATATCTTTAAAAAACTCACACATTATAATACCATTATTGTAGTGCCATCGAATAGTGCTAAGGTTGATATAGAAAAATATCTAATTAGACAAATTAAAATAATAGTAATAAACCATGGAGTAGATGAAGAGATTTTCAATGCCCATAGCCCTATTGATACAGAACTCGTATATACGTTTACTAATGGTAGACCATACTTTCTTCATGTAAGTAATATGAGTCCTTTAAAGAATGTTATTGCTTTAATATATGCTTATAAAAAACTCTTAAATAAAATGAAAACTTTTATGCATAGCAAAGATGTTCCCCTTTTAGTCATAGTACATGACGTTAAAAGTTCCTATGTATATAAAATCACTAAATTAATAAATAGTCTTTCGCTCAAAGGGGATATAATACTCCTAAGTGAACTCGATAACAGAGCCCTGGCATCTTTTTACCGTAATGCTTTAGCATATATTCATCCATCACTTTACGAAAGCTATGGATATACTATAGCAGAAGCATTGATGTCTGGAACTCCTGTTATAGCTTCAAGGTATTCTTCATGTGCTAGCGAAGTTTTCTACAAATATGTTGTATTAATTGATAACCCGCTAGATATAAACGAAATATACCAAAAAATCCTCTATGTGTATAATAACCATGACGAGATAAAGGATAATATATTGAAGAATTATAACGATATCTTGATGAAGGCTTCACTGAAAACTATGACTCTTAAATATCTTAATATATATAGTAGCGTCGTTGAAAGGGGTTGAAATTGTCATTACTAAGTTATAAGCTAAGCATCAGTATTCTTGACTTTATTGTTAAGCTATTATTTGATGATGAGTTAATTGAAGCACTAATAAACAATCATGTACGTTTTATATTTAAACCTTCACGTGCAATGCAATCATTAATGCTAGTTCTTACTGGTAACTATGGATTTGGTAGCGAATTAGTAGCTCAGAGAATATTTTACATGTTAGCTAATTACTCTAATGTAATCGCTGATGTAGGAGCTCATTATGGCTTCTATACTTTATTAGCAGCATCTAGTAATGCCAAAATGATTTTATCCTTTGAACCTTCTAGAGAGAACTATGAGATATTAAAGCTTAATGTTAACATGAATAGCCTATCAAATGTTAAGACGTACATGTTAGCACTCGCTGACTATAATGGTCAAGCTAACCTAGGTATTCCTAGAGGAGGAAAAAGTGGTGAAAATACTATGGCTATAAATGAAGACACTCTATTAGTTGAAAAAGTCCACGTTAGAAGATTTGATAGTTTAGCGTACGAGGAAGGTATAAAATTAGTAGATTTAGTCAAGATAGATGTTGAAGGAGCTGAACTTAAAGTGTTAAAGGGATTTGGCGACTATCTTAAGACTGTACAGTATATTTTAGTGGAGGTGCACCCCAAGCAAATAGAAATTCTAGGTGATAGTACTAGGAAACTATATGAGTATCTTAATAGTTTAGGATATGAAATTTACTGCATATACTCTAAAGAACCCTACATTCACCCCTCCTATACAAGTAGTTCTAAAAGTATATGTAGCATGGAAAGACACCATATTTTGGCGATAACAAGAAGTATCAAATTGAGTTTAGCTATAAACAT
>WANQ01000003.1 GCA_015521735.1 Pyrodictiaceae archaeon
CTATAGGACTAACTAACTGGATAATACTACTAGCTATAGGAGTAACACTACTAGTAATAATGCATAGAGTCTTAAACAAGTTATACGCTAACACAACGAAATTGCCACCAGTAATCCCTAACTACATAGTAGAATCAAAGAAATAATAACTATTAACTAACAAGTTTCAAATAAATATCAAATAGTTTTTGTACAACTTTTATTACTACTTACAAAGTAATTTTAATATGAAGTAGGTGATATGTCTAGTTAGAAGTTAGTAGGTCAAATAAAATTAATTGTCTATTGTTGTATATGTTATATAGTTTCTCTATGTTTATCTTCCTCTAAGCTTAGGGTTGAGCCATTCTTCTATGGCGTAGCCTAATTGTGTGAATCCTAGAACTGATATTACTATCATTGCTCCTGGAGGTATAATCCACCACCATGCTCCATAGCTTAGTGCTCCGGTTCTTTGGGCCCAGTATAGCATCATTCCCCAACTTTTCTGGGTTGGATCACCTAGTCCTAGGAAGCTTATTGAGGCTTCTGCTATCATAGCTCCGCCTATCCTTAATACTATATTTGCTAGTGCTAATGGTAATACTTGAGGTAATATGTGTTTAAATATTATTCTAGTTGAACTTGCGCCTATTGCTACTGCGGCTTCTATGTACTGTGATGCTTTTATTGATAGAACTTGTGCTCTAATTATTCTAGCTACTCCAGGCCATGCTATTATTGATATGACTAGTATTATGTTTTGATATCCTTGGCCGAGGAATGCGGCTAGGAGTATCATTAGGGGTAGGCCTGGCATGAGTAGTATTATGTCTGTTATAGACATTAGTATTTCATCAATTATTCCTCCAAAGTATCCTGCAATTAATCCTATTATAACACCTATGAGTACGGTAACTATGGCTGCTGTGAATCCAACTAGCATTGAGATTCTAGAACCATATATGAGTTCACTTAGTAGATCCTGACCTATATCATTGGTGCCTAAAGGATGCTTTATTGATGGGGGTTCAAAGGGCATTCCAGTTCTTTCCCAAGGACTGTAGGGTGAAATTATATCGGCAAAGAGCGCCATGGTTAAGGGTACGGCTAACAGAGCTAGCCCCATCTTACCGTGCTTGCTATGCTTTAATACACCTAAAAACTCTCTGATGGAGAATAGGGCATGTGTACTCATTACTGCTACCCTCTCCTTATACGTGGGTCAATCCATCCATACAATATTTCGGCTACTGTTATAGCAGTAAGAGTGAATGCTGAAATGTATACGAAGATACCTAAAAGTAGTGGATAATCTGATGTATAGACTGCTTCATACATTAGTCTACCTACTCCGGGATACGAAAAAACTGTTTCAGCTATTAATGCGCCACCAACGGAAAATCCTAAGTTTATTGCAAACACTGTTATTACGGGTGGAAGTACTGGTCTAAGTGCGTGACCATATACTACTTTTCTCTCAGATAATCCCTTAGCTCTAGCAGTAACTATGAAGTCTTCAGTTATTACATCTAACATGGTGTTACGTGTAAATAGTGTATAACCAGCCATTTGTATAAGTACTAAGGTTATTAGAGGCAACGTTAAATGATACAATACATCTAAGAGGTACTCCACGAAACTACTATATTCTGCGCCATAGGTGTAGGCGCCATAGAGAGGAAACCATCCAAGATAGTATCCAAAGACTAGTAGGAGTATTAGGCCTAGCCAGAATGAAGGCATTGAGCGGAATACCATTACACTATTAGTTATGATTGAGTCTGCGACTCTTCCTCTTTTTGCGGCACTGTAGGCACCTAGTAGGATGCCCATTGTGAATGATATTATAGTTGATGAGGTGACAAGTAGTATTGACCAGGGAAGAGCCTCCATTATAACCTCGGTTACAGGCTTTAAGTATCTGAATGATATACCTAGATCTCCTTTAAGGAAAAAGTTGTGAAGGAAGCGTATATACTGTATATGTAATGGTTGGTCTAAGCCAAAGCTCTTTATTAGTTCTTCTCTGGTTTCTGGTGGAATGTTAGGATTCTCTATTAGATATGCGAAGGCTCCTCCAGGTAAAAGTCTTGGGAGTATGAAGACCAAGGAGACAACTATAAAGAATACAAAAAACCTAGATATTATCTTTTTAATCATATATTCCTTAAAGCCCATGTTTCTCAAAGCCCTCTATGGTTTAGGAATAGTTAGTGTTTTCTCCTAGCTATAGCGAACCCTACTGCGAATCCTATTATGATTCCTACTACTAATAGTCCTAAAGCAAGACCAGTGTTACCTGTAGTTATAGTAGTTGTTGCTGTTACTGTTGTCGTTACAGTTGTGGTCGTGCCTGGAGCAGTTGTTGTAACGGTAATGGTGGTTATGGTGCCAGGTATTGTTGTAGTTGCTGTTGTAGGTACTGTTGTTGTTACGGGTACTGTAACGACAATTGTTGTAGGTGTTGTTATTGTTGTTGCAGTCGTTGTAGTTGTTGTAGGTTTACCTGCAAGCTTTACATTGTATAGGTTCATGTATGAGAAGAAGTTGTCTGGAGCAGTGAAAGGCCCTACTACCCATCCATCAAACCTGTCTGTGCGATAAGCGAATACGAATTGTTGGTGAACTACATTGAATAGTGGTACTTCTTCAGCAAGTATTTCCTGTATTTTCCATACTATCTCTATACGCTTCTTGGGATCTACAGTAAATCTTTGCTCCTCTAATAGTTTATCTAGTTCTGGATTACTGTATCTTTCCATTTGTTGATTCCATCCGCCCTTACTATGGTAGATAGAGTAGAGGACATCGGGATCAAGACCTCCGATACCGCCGATTATGAGCATGTCGAAATCTCCAGACTGTATTTTACTAACCAAAGTAGTCCATTCAAGTGGTTGATGTTTTACCTTTACACCTATTTTCTCTAAACCTTCTTTTATCATGTCACCCCATCTAACTCTATTTGGATCATAGGCAGGGCTGTACATTACTAGTTCTATGGGTGTGCCATCGGGTTTATCTCTCCATCCATCTCCATCTCTATCAATGAAGCCCATTTCGTCTAGGAGTTTAGCAGCTTTGTCTAAGTCGTATGGGTACTTTTCCTCCTTTGTAGGCAGGTTTTCATTGTACCAAGGTTTAAGTATTGGTGGTATTCTACCAAGGGATCCAGGTATAGCGTATCCTTGATATACTACTTTAACTACTTCTGTTAAGTTAAGTACGTGATGTACTGCTTGTCTAAAGCGCTTATCGCTCATAGGCCATCTCTGGCAATTGAATACTAGGAAGCGTGCGCCAGTCTCTGTTACCTTGTGTATTTTAACGCCTGGTATCTTTTCTAGTTCTGGTACAGAAACATAGGGTACTGTCCATGTCATTACATCTATTTCTCCTCTTTTGAATGCAAGTAGCATTGCATCAGGATTTGTTATGACGGGGAAGAGTATTCCGTCAATTAAGGGTCTCCCTAGATGATATTTGTCAAATGCTTCTAGTCTATAGTATTGGCCTGTTTTCCCCTCTACGAACTTAAATGGTCCTGAACCTATTGGATGCTCGTTTTTGAACTTTTCTGGCTCTGTTATATTCTCCCATATATGTTTTGGTACTATGTATAATTCTTGTGCTATCCTATACAAGAATGGTGCAAATGGTTTGTTTAAGTATATCTTAACTGTGTACTTGTTAACTACTTCAGTACGGTTTATTATATCTACTACGTCTGCTAGTCTTGTCAGTTTACCTATTTTAAGGAATAGATCATAAGTAAACTTTACATCTTCAGCAGTAACCAGCTTCCCATCATGCCATGTAGCGTTTTCAAATATTGTAAATGTCCATACTAATCCGTCAGGACTTACATTCCATGACTTGGCCAGCCTACCAACGTATTTTAAGTCCGGGGTTAGAGTTACTAGGGGATCGTATACTAAGTCTATAATCATGAAGTCCCATGAACTAACAGCTGTAAACGGGTTCAGTGTCCCGGGATCAGCCATTAATGGTACCTTTACTACGCCTCCAGGCTTCATCCAAGGTTCTCTCCTTATATAGTCTCTTATATTGGCATAGATGCTATTATCCTTTGAACTATTGCTTTCTAAGACTAGTACTGTGTTCTGGAAAGCCATGCTAGCTACACTAATAGTTACCATTATTAGTATGGTGATTAACAAGAGTTTGGGGGCATATTTTATGGTCATGGTCCTCACGTCGGATTTATTGATGTTCATTACCCTTGCCAATAAATAATATTTAACTTTTACTGGTAATGGGGCACCAATGATCTTGGAAATATCTGCTTAGAGTACTAGAAAATATTTTTATATGGTTGGGATTACTATGAAGTACTATGTTTTAGGTTATTCTAGTTTTAAGTAACGGTGGAGTTCTTGGGATTAGAAATATATGGTAGTTCTTTAGTTAAGTATTTTAGTTTCTGTATTAGTACTCAACATTAGGATTACATTAGGTTTGTGGCCTCAATAGGGGATAAATGGTATCATACTAGAATGTATGGGGGTACTATATGGTTGTAAGAATTACTGTGAGGTACTTTGGCTATTTGTATGAGTTTCTCGGTGTATTTCAGGATGTAGTTATTGTTAGGGGTAGAGATAAAGTTAAGGTTAAGGATGTTTTAGTTGAGGTTGAGAAGCTTAGACCTGAGTTAAGGAGTGTTAGAGAGCGTGTGCCTATGTTGTGGTTTTTTAAGAATGGGCGTCAAGTTCATGAGAATGAGGAGGTTGTTGATGGCGATGTTTTATGGATTATGCCTACTATGTATGAGGGGGGTTGATTAACCAGTTTTGTAGTTTTTGTAGTTCTTGTCTTATTGTTCTCAGTAATTCTTTGTTGTAGTTTTCTTGTGCTTTAATTGGTACTATTGTTCTTGTTCCTCTTGTTACTTCTTCTAGATCTTTTGGTGTGTCTATTTCAGTCCATTCAATGCCTTCTATGTCTACTACTAATATGTTATCCTCCTTAGAGAGTTTTTTGATTATTTTACTTATTGTTATCTTGTAATATTCTTTCTCTATTGTACTTAGCTTGTTTAGTAGGTTTTTGTTTGCTATGAATAAGCCTATGTCTATGTGTGTCCATTTCTCTAATTCTTTACCTATGTTTATTAACTGCTTATTTGGTGCTAGTATTTTGGTTGCTTCTCTTATGTCTATGTATTTTGGTTTTGAGTCTCCACCTACTATTAGGCTTGTTTGCATGTTTTTGTGGGCTTCTATCATTTTTCTTATTATATCTGATACGTGTATGTGATCAGACATTGATATTACGACTGTATTATGTTTTGAGCTCTCTATGCCTAATATAAAGCTTAACCCATTCTCCCTTTCGGGTTCCTCGTTTACTATAAAGTCTATGTTGATGATCTCTGTTAGGGGTTTAACTACTCTCTCTATATAGTGGTAGTTTTCATTGTTTACTACTATTAGTATGTCGTCTATGTTTTGGTGTATCATGTTTAAGATGGGGTAGTATATTAATGGTATATTGTTTATTAGTACTAATTGTTTTGGTTTTCCTTTAAGTATACTTGATAGTCTAGTACTGTATCCTGCAGCTAGTATTACTCCTGATACGTTCATTGTTTATTCACCCCTTATAGTACATGTATAATTCTATTGATTTTAATATTACATATAAGTATCCGAGTATTGATATTATCATAAGTGTAGCGGGGTACAGTATGGGGTATAGTGCTCCTAGTAGGCTTAAGAGGAATATTATGAATAGTCTTACATCTCTTGATGCTATGCTTGGAGTTGAACCTACCTTAAGTGGATGTACTCCTAGTGATGCTTCTCCTCGTGCATGTAGGTAGCTTACCATTATATCTGCTGATAAAGCTAGCATTGCTAGTAGTGTTAGATGTAAAGGATTAATTATGTTTAAATCGTGTATGTAGAGGGTTAACCCTATTATTATTGCAGTATCTGTCACACGATCTAGTATTGCATCTATGAATCCTCCTATCTTACTTGTCTTATTGAGTGCTCTAGCTAATTCACCGTCAACACCATCTATTATTGAAGATATTTGAACTAGTATACCTGCTATTACAGCGTTTACTAGGTATAAGAGTCCGGCTAGTACCCCTAATAGAAAGCTTATTAGTGATACTTGGTTAGGTGTTACTGGTATTTTGTATTTTACTATTAGAGATGTTATCCTAGTTGATATTCTACGGTTAATGTATCTTGATATGGGCCCATCTGTGCTTTTACCAGTTATTTTCATGTACACTGTTATCACACTGGAATAGTTTTGGCCTAGTAAGTAAGTGTTAGTTTTATAAAGTATTACAGGGATAGATTGAAGATAGGTGGTTGGGTGAAAGTTTGTGCGTACCAGGGATCTTATAGAGGGAGTACTTAATAAATCATCCGTGTTCAAGAGTAAGGAGAAACTCTATCCAGAATATATCCCACCAGAACTTCCTCATAGAGAGAAACAGCTTAGAGAACTTGCTCTCCTATTTAAGCCCTTACTTACTGAGCCAGGACATATTAGTCAACGAGTTCTACTTGTCGGAGGGATAGGTACTGGTAAAACCGTTACAGCTAGAGCTTTTGGTAGAGAGTTTAGTAGTTTAGCTAAGAGTAGAGGTATAAATCTGGAATACATTCATGTTAACTGTTATAGGGATAGAACACTGTACACGGTTATATCGAGTATAGCTAAGCAGGTAGGTATGCCTGTTCCAACACGTGGCTTATCTGCTCAGGAAATATATCTTGGTCTCCTAGAATTCCTTGAGGACGAGAATAAGTATATAATCGTTGCGTTAGACGAATTCGACTATTTCATAGACTTTGCTGGTAGTGAAGCAGTATACTTCCTAGTTAGAACTTATGATGAGTACCCTGAGTATACTAAGAGGATAAACTTCATATTCATATCACGTAATACCTTATCGTTATCCAAACTCGACCCTGCAACTGAAAGCTATTTGCTACGTAATATAATAAGATTTGAGCCATATACAGCTAAGGAACTATACGATATACTTGATAGTAGGAGAAACCTAGCATTCTATGAGGGAACTGTATCAGATGAGATAATTAGCTACATAGCTGAAATAGAGGGTAGAGATACTGGTGGTAGAGGTAATGCTAGAGTAGCAATAGAGATACTATTACTAGCTGGTGAAGCAGCAGATAGTGAGGGCTCTCCTAGAGTTACACTTGAACATGTTAGGAAAGCTCACATTACAGTTAACCCTGATATAGCTATTCTCTATGATACATTATTCTACCTACAACTACATGAAATACTATTCCTACTCGCAGCCATCAGAACTCTGAGAAGGAAGCAACAACCATACGTAAGAATAGGTGAGGTAGAAGAAGAATACAGAAATGTATGTGAAGAATTTGGGGAAAAGCCTAGAAAGCATACACAGGTATACGAGTATGCCATGAACTTGAAGAAACTAGGCTTAATTGAAGCTAAAACATCAGGTAAGGGATATAGAGGCAAGAGCACACTAATAGGAATAAATGCTGGACCACTAGAATTCCTTGAGCTAAAAGTACTGGATATATTGAATAAGAAGATCGGTGAGAGAGTACATGGAAGAACACACTAAATTCATTGAACAAGTATTCTCTAGTAGAGGTAAGACTAGGCTTATCAGCGTACTTTTCAAGTTAGGTGAAGTCAATATTTCTAAACTAGCAAGACTCACTGGTCTTCACCATAAACTAGTCGAGAAATATCTTATACAGTTAAAGAACCTAGACATAGTTGAAGAATGCAGGTATGGAAGATTAAGGGTCTTCAAAATAAACTACTCTAATCCTAAAACATACATCTTAAAAGAATTACTGGACTTAATGGAGTCAGCAGAAAAGTAAATGATTTAGGGAATGAACATAATTGAGGTATAGAATTGCGCTAAAAATACTATACGATGGAACAAGCTATCATGGCTTCCAAAGACAGCCTCATGTACGTACAGTTGAAGGTGAAATAGAGGAAGTACTTAGAAGCCATAAGTGCATTGAATCATTAAATAATGCTAGATATGCTGCTAGTGGTAGAACAGATAAAGGTGTAAGTGCTATAGGGCAGACAATTATTCTTGAAACAACATGTAAACCTCTTGAACTAATAGAGTATATAAATACCCTCAAGCCCAGAATATATGCATGGGCCTATAGAGTTGATACACTAGGAGAATTTCATCCGAGATACTGGGCAATATATAGAGAGTACATATACGTGCATAAAAAGACCAAGCATTATAACATAGACAGAGTTCATAGAACCATAGATAACTTAATTGGTTGCAGAGACTACTCATTCCTAGGATTACCTAAGGATACTAACCCATACAGATGCTTATTTAGAATAAAAGTATTCGAGTACAATGGATATATAGTATACCGTGTAGTAGCTGAAAGTTTTGCTAGACAAATGGTTAGGAGAATAGTATCATTGTTTAAAAACATAGCAGAAGGTGTTAAGGATAATATTAAGCCTATGCCGCCGCAAAACTTAGTACTAGTTAATGTGAAATACCCTTATGGGTTCCATATACCCTTAAACCTAAGGGAAGAGTTAATCGACGTCGTAAAATATAATGCTAGAAGGGTAATTGTGTTTGACCTCCTCTACCACCTTTTCTTCTCCTCGTCCTCGTGGATCGACGAGTTGTCCTAGTAGTTGTCACCTCGCTTACAGTCTTAACAGTTTTCGTTATAGCTATTTGCGTTTCCTCACTCGGCAATGCTTTCCCCTTCTTCAATTCATTAAGATACCTTAACACCTCGTTACTCCTAGGGCCAGCAAGATACTTTATCATGTTCTCTGTTAAATTATATCCCAATGCTATGCGTGCAGCATATCTAGGATTATTCAAGAATATTATTCTAAGTATTGGTATGAACTCAGACTTAACTAGTCTAGATGATACGTGTAGTTTGCTTGCAAGATGCTTAGCCAAACTATCTCTTATCTCCCTAACTTGCTTTGTTTTAGCCATCATTAATATGCGTTGAGGGAAGTTGTACTTAGCCCACTTATACTTGGATTTAACTCTTGCAAGAGCTACTCCAGGGCCCATAGCATCAAATACATACGATAATAGATCCCAACTAGCAGTCCTCTTAATCCTACCTAGATACAAGGCTGCTCTACTTAGAGCTTCATATGCACGCCATATGTCTTCCATATCAGTATACTGATTAGGTATGTTCTCGTTAATCCATTGAAGCATGGTTTCATAGTCAACATTTGTCTGAGTAACAGCTTGTTTAGCTTGCCAAGCATAGCGTGACATAAACAAGTTTCTTAAAGCTTCAAATGGTGTATACTCTCTATCTCTTCTCCTAACAAGCATTTGAGCTAGAGATAAAGTTACCTTACCATAACCTCTAGCAATAGCTTCTAGGTCATTTATAGCTGAACGTAAATCTCCTTCACTAAGCTTAGCTATATATCTTAGAGCCTGCGGCTCACATTCTATGCCTTCACTTAAACATATATTCTTCAATACTTGTGCAACAACAGTTTCTGTAAGTCTATTAAAGGCTATTAGCTTAGAAGCATCACGTAATGGTCTTAGCTTTTGATCCCAAGGATCATTAGCCGTCATCACTACTGGGTGTCGCGTAGTATTTATGAGGTCAAGTATTGCGTCAAGACCACCTCTATCAGCTGTACCCGAAATACCATCAACTTCATCCAATAATATTATCTTACCTCTCCTTCCAAACAAACTCATCTGAGTAGCAGCTATCTTAACTATTCTTTCAATATCCTGTCTCCGACGAAAATCACTTGCATTCATTTCTATTAATTCCAAATTATACTCATTAGCAGCTGCTTCAACTAAGCTAGTTTTACCACAACCAGGTGGTCCATAGAGTAATGCGGCTTTCTTATCAGGTTTACCTCTTAACCACTGATTAAGCCATGCAATGAATTCTCTCTTAGCATTATCTTGGTCTACTACATCGCTTATACGCTTAGGCCTATACTTAATTACCCATGGTAGCTCCTTTGCAGGCATTTCCTAGTTAACCCTTAACCTTTTTACCAATAAGTGCTAGTCTTGCTAGGAAGGCATTTAACTGAATTTCATCGTCAGCTCCTTCAACGAGTCTAAACTGTATTTCACCTGCATAATCTGCTATGAGTACTCTAAGCTGTTCGGGCAGCTTTATTTCGGAGCCAAAGATCTCTCTATGCACTTGCTTAATTATGTCAATTCCAGATAAACCGTATTCTACCATTAACTGTCTTAGCTTATCTCTTGCTTCAGTAAACCTTCCCTCGAGGGCAAGGTTTATCATTTCACGTATTTCTCTTGGATGAGCTAAGCCTATAACCTTGTAAACTGCTTCAACAGTAACCTTACCCAGCGCCGAGGCTGCTTGAAGTATATTAATAGCTCTTCTCATATCACCTTCTGATACCTCATATATTACCTCTAGGGCCTCTATATCGTAAGCTACATTTTCTTGTTCTGCAATCCACTTAAGCCTATTAACAACATCTTCTTTTTTAAGCGGAGTAAACCTGAAGAAAGCGCACCTAGACTGTATAGGCTCTATAATTTTACTTGGATAATTAGCTATTAGTATAAACCTTGTAGTACCAGTATACATCTCCATAAGCCTTCTCAATGCTTGCTGAGCATCAGCAGTCATATTATCGGCTTCATCAAGAATTATTATCTTGAATGGTATTTCGCCTGGAACTCTACTTCTAGCAAATTCTTTAACCTTAGTACGTATAACATCTATTCCTCTTTCATCGCTAGCATTAAGTTCAAGCAAGTACTGTTGATAGTTTTCACCATATAAGTCATGTGCTAATGCATGGGCAGCAGTAGTTTTACCAGTACCTGGAGGCCCAGCAAATAGTAAGTGGGGCATATTCTTTTCTTCAACAAACTTCTTTAAACGTGTAACTATTTCCTCCTGGTTAACAATATCGTCGAGACTTCGAGGCCTATACTTCTCAGCCCATAAGAGTTCAGCCATGCTACTCAAATCTATGCCCCCTAACCACTATAACTCTCCTAGTAACAAGTTATATAAGGTGTAGGGGTATAGCGGTATTAGTCAACTAGGTGTAATGCTTGGATATAAGTATTGGGTTAAAGAACCTACGTAGAGACTATCTATGGAGTAATGTTAGAGTAGTAGTACTTAAAGACCACGAAGACATTATTCTACCTAGCGGAAAAATACAGCTAAGGCATGGAACAGAAATATCAATACCTCGCTGGCTTGCAAGAATACTTGAAGAAAAGAAAATAGTTGAAGTAAAAGAAACCCCAATGAATCTAAATGAACTTGGACGTTACTCGTTTCTAGAAGTTCATACACGTACAATGTCATCAACTATACAGAAGCTACCATTAGACTTCTATCAACGATTAAGAGATTACCTAGATAAACTACGAAGAGAAGTAATTAAGAAGCCGTCACCTGAAGTAATAGATGAATACCGTAAAGCTCAAAGCTACGTATATGATATATTAAGGATTAGATTGAATAGAATATTATCCCTAGTACAAGCTGGAGCAGAAACTGGAGAGATAAGAGAGGAATTAAACAAGCTTACGCCCGAAGAGTTAATACTCTACAAAACTATTAGGAAACTACTAGAAATCTGGCAGAAAGAAGTATTAGGATTAGAGGAAGCATTGATATGAGTATAGAAGAAGCTGAACTACAGGGACAAGAAGAACTAGTAGACCCTAAACTACGCTTTGAGGAATTCCTTAAGACATTCCAAGACAGGATTACAAGAGAATTCAAGTACCGTGAACGTATTAGAAGAATGGTTATAGCACGAATGAGAAGCCTTGTAATAGACTTTGAAGACCTCTACATGTACGACTCTGATCTAGCTCAAAGCCTAGTTAATCAACCAGATACTATGCTTGAAGCATTATCTGAAGCTATAAGATCACTTGTAGCAATAGAGAACGTGGAATACGCTAAATCCGTAGACAAATTCTATCCAAGGATAAGAGGTCTTTCAAACGTAGTAAAGATTAGAGACCTGAAAAGTGATTATATAGGAAAACTAATAATGGTTGAAGGAATACTCGTAAGAGCTACACCAGTTAAAGAGAAAGTAGTTAAAGCAGTATTCCGCCACATGCACCCAGAATGTGGCCAAGAATTCGTATGGCCTCCAAAAGGAGAAATGGGCGAGTACTTAGAAACACCACCAGTATGCCCCATGTGTGGTAAATCTACTGGCTCATTCAAACTAGTACCAGAGAAATCCAAGTACATAGACTGGCAAAAAATAGTAATACAAGAAAGACCCGAAGAAATACCCTCAGGACAAATACCTAGAAGCATTGAAGCAATTGTTACAGGAGATCTAGTAGATAAGGCGAGACCAGGTGATAGAGTTAGTGTTACAGGAGTACTAAGGATAAGGCCCACATCAGGTAAGCGTAAGTCATCTACAGCTGTATTCGACACGTACATAGACGTAAACTATATTGAAGCTTCACAGAGAATCCTAGAAGAAGTTGAGATAACCAAAGAAGACGAAGAAAAAATTAGAGAACTAGCCAGAGATCCATGGATACACAAGAAGATAATAGCAAGTATAGCTCCAACAATATATGGCCACTGGGATATAAAAGAAGCAATAGCATTACTTTTATTCGGAGGAGTACCTAAGCAATCAGAAGATGGAACTAGAATACGTGGAGACATACACGTTCTAATAATAGGTGATCCTGGTACAGCTAAAAGCCAGCTACTACAATATGCTGCAAGAATTGCTCCAAGAGGAATATACACTAGCGGTAAGGGAGCAACAGCAGCTGGCTTAACTGCTGCTGTTGTAAGAGATAAGACTACAGGTGAATGGTACCTTGAAGCAGGTGCATTGGTTCTAGCAGATGGAGGTATGGCAGCAATAGACGAAATAGATAAGATGAGAGAAGAAGATAGATCAGCAATACACGAGGCAATGGAGCAACAAACAGTTAGCATTGCTAAAGCAGGAATAGTTGCAAGACTTAATGCTAGAGCATCAGTACTAGCAGCAGGTAACCCTAGGTTCGGTAGATACATGGACAACCGTACAGTAGCTGAAAACATAAACCTACCACCAACAATACTCTCAAGATTCGACCTCATATTCGTACTAAGAGACCTACCCAATACGGATAGAGATAAGCAAATGGCTGAACACATATTGAAAACCCATAAAGAAATAGAATTAGTTAAACCAGAAATACCAGCAGAACTATTAAAGAAGTACATAAGCTATGCTAGAAGATACGTAAAGCCTAAATTAACAGATGAAGCCATAAAGCTATTAAGAGACTTCTTCGTTGAAATGAGAAAAGTCGATTCAGCGAAATCACCAGTAGCAATAACACCTAGACAACTCGAAGCACTAGTACGACTAGCTGAAGCCCATGCAAAAATGGCGTTAAGAGAATACGTTACAGTAGAAGATGCCGAAGAAGCAATAAGATTAATGAAAGCATTCCTAGAAAGCGTAGGTATAGATGTTGAGAGCGGTAGAATAGACATAGATGTAATAATGACAGGTAAACCTAGAAGTCAACAAGAAAAGCTATCACTAATAGTCGACATAATAGAAAGAATAGAACAAGAAGAAGGATGTGCACAACTAAAAGCAATCATAGATCAAGCAAAAGAATACAACATAGATAAGAACTTTGTTGAAAAAGCCATAAAACTACTAAGAAAAGAAGGAACAATATACGAGCCCAAACCAGCATGCTACGCAACAGTAAAATAATCCTTTTAAACTCTAACAACCTCAAATAACGAGGCGAAAACCATGAGTAGTGAGGAAAGAAAGTACGTTGTAAAAGTAGGTGATAAAGAAATAGAAATAACAACCGAGGTACTCGAGATACTAAACGAATACATACACACTGCCATGCCATTAGAAAAACTAGCAGAAAAACTAGGTCTAGAGTCATGGGAAGAAGCCTACGAGTTCATAAAGAAAGTACCAGCATGGATAATGTGGACTCCACCAACACTATGGGAGCACCGTAAAAAGTGGATGACAAAATAGTGAATACAATCTTAAACAGTACTAGTAGCTAAACATTACCACTACAAATACACCACTACTACTTATCGAATATTAAATCATTAAATCACTCTTAACACACTATTAATACTAGTAACGTTATCTTCCACTTATCCATATTATTCATAATATTCGTAAAAGTGCTTACAGAAAGATGGTGGGGCCGCCGGGATTTGAACCCGGGACCACCAGCGCTCCGGGGACCCCAGTATTAGGGGGTTGTAGCGGGGACTCCTCCCCAGGCTGGCATCCTACCAAGCTAGACGACGGCCCCATGTTGTATAGTTGTCATACCATATTGTGTTTAAGGGGGTTATTTGGCTTTACCCTCATTCCTCTACATTACCTAAATGAGTTGAGGGTATTATTTGTAGTGTGAAAACTACGCTGAAATACCATTGTTAGGCTAGCCTAAACTTACTTGAGCCATTTAGTGGAACCCTAGTGGGAATCATGGGTATTACTGCTGGTATTACTACCCCTAGTACTTACCTAGAACTCCAAGTAATACTCATAGGTAGGAGTAAAGTAATGCCTGTTGTATACAAGTGTCGGAATTGTGGAACAATACTACATGTATTCTACAAGGTAGGACAAGACTACTATGGTATACCAACACCAAGTGAAGTAATTAGTTTATTTGGAGGAGTATGTCCTAGGTGTGGATCTAAATTAAGGGTTCCACAATTGCAGAACATACGAATAGTACACTTAGCTTCAGCTATTAGGCTACGGTTAGCTGAGATAATGAGTAAGATGAGAAAGGAGGTGGAAGTACCAGAACCTATGGCGCATCAAACACTCCCAACAGCTACTCAGACTATAACAGCTTAATACAGCTAAGTATTTCTATGAGAACATCATAACCAGGTTTTTTCTTATATTCTCGCAAAAGACTCTTTAACTCATACTCCTCCTTATATGATAATCTAAGCATGGACTTTAAGTTTGAAGCCAACTTATTTTTCCTCAATATGAGACCTGAAATAAGGCTAGTAACATTAGATGGTTTACGCCTCGTACTAGCAGATTCATAGTCTATTATAAAGACTCCTCTAGGAGAAACAAGTATGTGCTTATATGGTCTTGAGAGTTCTCCGTGATCTACTCCAAGGCTATCTAATAGAAATGCTTTATATATTGCGGCTTTTAGAATATCCTTAATCCTATACAAGTACGCATGTCCTTCTAATAGTTTACCTAAAATAGTGCCATCTACATATTCTAATACAATCACGTCGCTATTACAGCCTATAAGTTTTGGTGATATACCATTATCTGATACAATCTCTAGAATTGAACACTCTCCTCTTAGGTTTTGTCTCCGTGAATCTGTTCTTAGAATCTTAGCTACAGCTAATGAGCCATCCATCAATACTACTAATAGTATTATGCTAGAATAACCTATGTCCAGTACATTCAATTCACCTATACTCTTTAAGCCATAGCTAACTATACTTACAACACCCATTTCTCTAAGTGCATTTAACCTCTCCATACAGCAATTAATGCTATGCTTTGGATAACATAACGCTTTACATAATGTATTGGAGGGCTCCTTTACATCAATATATTTTATTTCTTCTAGGGCATCCACGTAGGCTTCTTTACTATGAATGTTATAAGCCATTCCCTTAACCCTTCACTCTTATTAGCTAAATCAATTATATCATTGATTTCTGCAACCCTATACTTGCATTTAGATAGATTAGGTGTAATAACTATATCCTGTAATCGATCCGATATTAGGCTGTACAAGTCTGTGTATCTTCTCTTACGTAGCACAACCAGTCTCCCTGAGTCATTTATCCATGGCCCAAATACTTCTCTTGAACCAATGTATTTATTCGTAAATTCGTCTACATTGCTTACTACTATTGGTGGCCCCTCATGTAGTTCATATAGTGGTAAACGTTTACCTTCAACCTCTACTACAATTAATGCTATTCTTTCTTCATCACTCCACAAACCATAATCTACTATTTTAAACTTAAACTGTCTAGCTAAGTTAACTATCCTACGTGCTATACGCTTAAGCTCACCCCATAGAATATCAGGTGATATGTTTAATTCATTGATATCGAACACTATGCCTAAGACACTTGTTTCTCTACTATCAAGTATCCTTACTGCTTCATCAAACTTTAAGCTAGGTTTAGGTGGATAAAAGAAGTTTATACTAGGTTTACTTATGTAAAGCCTTGACGCATACATGAATGTAGCCATAGACTTAACTGATACAGCTGCGGCAACATTACGTTTTGGGTCAACTGGATCTGGGACTATTAATGGTTGTCCCTTAAACCTTGTCCTAAGCAATTTCTTATCGACTTCTATACTTGGTTCAACCAGGATTACTTGTGGAATTCTCCATTTAACGGCAGCTTCCAGTACTTTTCTAAAACCACCATAGGCTATTACTAGTAGTTCGCAAAGATATCCCGAGAATCCTTCAACTCTTATTTCAGCTCCATATACTCCTACTCCTTTCAGAAACTTTTTGAGAAGCCTAACATCGTCTCTAAGGCTTGGGTGTAAATGCTTCAACACGTATTCGGTATGGAATGGTGTTCTATCTACAGCTGTTCGTATTCTTGATGGATCCTTTATCTTCAACGCTGGTACTAAGTCTACTTCAACATTATCTACGACTAAGTGTACATATGGGTGTTCAGCATATTTTATGATGTACTCATAGTCTTTAACAGCTTCAACTAGTAGTTGAAAACCCTTAGTTTTAACCCATCCTACACCATATTCTTCTGGGTAAAGTACGAATATGTCTAGATCTAGTTCACCTGAAAGCCAGGTGTCCTTGGCGAAAGATCCTTGTAAGGAAGGTTCTCCTTCTACTCCATGCTTTTCTAAAACCTCTAAGACCCTATCCTTTACCATACGGTATACGCGATAACCCTTCTCATACTCTTCCCTACTAGGCTTAATCCTAGATAATACGTTTAACTCTATATCATTATAGGGCTTCAAGGCTCCTCAGCTTTAACCTCCCTAAGAGTCCTATAGATTGGCCCCTTAGGAGTTAGAATACTTTGCTTAAGCCTAATACTCTTAACAATCATTTCACCAGCATCAAAATCTCTGAACTCATTTATCACCTTTATTAAAGCCTCACGTTTCCTACCACTCCTCACCCTAGCTACAGTTATATGAGCTACAAATTCCTCTCTCTCGGGCTTAAAGCCTAGTTTACGTAACCCTCTTTCTAATTCATCATGTATTCTCTTAAGCTCATCATATCCTTCACGTACACCAACCCAGATAACCCTTGGCCTAGATATGTTTGGAAAACATCCAACACCAGCTACATGTAGCTTGAATGGCTTAAAACGTATACTCTTTAATACGCCATATATTTCATCAACCATGGTCACTGGTATATTGCCTAAAAACCTCAACGTTATATGCATATTCTCGTCTTCAACGGGCTTGAGATCAGCACCAGTAGATACAAGTGCATCTCTAAAACTAACTATATTCCTCAATACGTTTGGATCATCTATATCGACCGCTATAAATGCTCTAATAACCTCAACCACTGTGAATACCCCCAGCTAAGTCTATGAAATTAAAGGCTTTAAAAGACTAATACAATTATAGTCAAGGGATATGTTATGGCTAAGAAAATAATATGCATTACTGGTATGCCTGGATCAGGTAAGGGTGTTGTAGCACAAGTAGCTAAAAGTAAAGGCATACCTGTATTCGTTATGGGGGATGTAGTACGTGAAGAAGCAACTAGAAGAAACCTACCTCATAAACCTGAAGTACTCAATATGATTGCAAGAGAGCTTAGAGAAAAAGAGGGATTAGATGCAGTTGCTAAGAGACTTGCAACAAAAATAGAGAAGATAAGCGAAAACGTAGTAGTTGTTGATGGGGTAAGAAGTCTTCATGAAGTAAACGTGTTTAAAAAGTATGGAGATGTAGTAATAATAGCAGTACACGCATCACCTAAGACAAGGTTTAAGAGAATACTTTCTCGTAAAAGACCTGGTGATCCAAAAACTTGGGAAGAATTTGTTGAAAGAGATTTCACGGAACTAGAATTTGGTGTAGGAAATGTTATAGCTTTGGCAGACTATATGATAGTTAATGAGGGAGACATCAATAACACCATAAGCATAGCTAATAAAATACTAGATGAGGTATTAGGCATTGGTCAAGATAAGAGTAGAAGTTGAAGTAAGGCCTACAGAAGATCTAGAAAAAGTTAGGAAAGCATTATTGAATGTATTCGAGCCTGGCGAAATCAAAGTCATAGAAAGGAGTAAAGGCTATAAGCTAATTGTAGGTGAAAGCCGTAGCTATAGAAGCCTAGTAAAAATACACGAATTGATACGTAGAGAAAGAATTATGGATGCTGCTAGAAGTATCCTAAGAAAAGGTGTTATAGGAAACATGCTTGTATTCAAGGTGAATAAACAAGCAGCACTACAGGGTAGGCTGTCATTTGTAGAATCAGACTCTGAGTCGCCTATGGGAGCTATAACATTCATAGTTGAAACCAGTAACCCATACGAAGTAATAGACTGGCTTGCACCTAAGACATCCATGGGTAAACCCTTATGGGAGAAGGACATGCCCAAGAACTAGACTACACCTAATCTATAATGGTATTATCATGTAATCTTCTGCAAGAACTACATTACTATGGTATTTCCTTGCATCATCAACTAGTATTCTCGCATCATCACTATACCTAGCACTGATATGAGTTAGTACAAGCATTTTAGCATTTGCTGACCTAGCAATTCTACCAGCATCTCCAGCAGTAGAGTGCCCCTCATTATGAGCTTCAGTTGAATAGCTATCATCAAATGTAGAGTCATGGATTAGCACATCAGCGTTTAGGGAATTCTCAACTACACTAAAAGTCGGCCTAGTATCCCCAGTATACACTATCTTATAGCCGCTTACTTCAACAACATAGTCACTACTACGTATTAAGCGTTTATTCCATACCAAATCCTTTCCAGATTTAATTAAACTCCACAACCTTCTGGGTATACCCTCGTTTTCAAGCCTCCTAGTATCTAGTATAAGCCTCTTCTTCTCCTCAAATACATAACCATATGAAGGCATATCGTGGTCTACGGGGAATCTTTTAACAATATATTTGCCTCCATCATATAATTCATCTTCCTCTCTTACAATTATGTTAAACTTTGGTCTATGCCTCGTAGCTTCTATGGCCGAGTTAACGTAGTCTTCAACACCTTTAGGACCATAAATGATTAGTGATTCACTCCTATTATACATGGCCATAGTCTGTATTAGCCCTGGCAAACCAAATAGGTGATCGCCGTGTAAATGTGTGATGAAGACTGCTCGTATTTTAACAGGGCTTAAACCCATTTCTATTAACTTATACTGTGCTCCCTCGCCTACGTCAAATAATAGTATATCTGATAAGTATCTAAGAGCTATTGAAGGCAAACCTCTATTCTTGGATGGTACAGCCGCTCCAGTACCAAGCATATATATCATAGTCTTCAAGGTCTACGTGTCACCCAAAGTATTCTAGTTAAGCTTCCATGGACTCTCATGTAGTGTTTCTCAACAAGGTATAATCCAGTAGACCTAACTATATCTGTAACGTCTACGTAGTGAGGAGTCGCAAAGACAATATAGCCTCCATTTACAATTACTTCTACAGCATTATTTAAGAAATCAACTAGTATTTCCTCAACTCCACGTCCTATAGTAGATGTAGACCTACCATAGGGGGGATCAGTTCCAATACTACCAATAAAACCATACATAGATTTTAATGGTAGCTTAGTTGCATCACCATGTATTAACTCATAGTCTTGGAAGCCATAGTATTCAATATTAACTCTTGCTCCCTCAATCATTACTGGGTTCAAGTCAATACCTATAACTTTATAACCCATAAATAATGCTTCAATCAAGAACCCACCAGTACCACAGAAAGGGTCAAGGTAATAGTATTCTCGCTTAGGTCTAGAAAGATTAACGAATACACGTGATAATTCTACACTAAGTGCACCAGGTCTAAAGAACGGTCTCTTAGCTGGGCTACGCTTACTAAAACTTTTTGTATCTACTTGACCTAGGATTACACCTATAACTACTACTCCTTCAGTAACTACTACTCTTACAATGGTTTTGGGATTAACAAGATTTACTCGTAGCCTACATTCACTTATAATCTTAGAGGCTAACGCGTCAATGAGCTCTCTATCACTTAGACTAGCTCTATGTCCCTTAAATCTTCGTAACCTTATAGCGAACTCTCCTTCAACATAGCTACATATATCAAGTTCTCTTAGCTTGGAATAGAATTCTTCTCTACTACTAGTAATAGATGCTACATGTAATCCAACTTCTTTGACCATGCCAGCTCTAGAGATAATGTCCTTGTATGAATTATTTGTAGATCTATATATTACAACATTATCATGTAAATGGTCAATAACGTATGCATGGTTTTCTGATTCAAGTATAGCTCTAAGTTCAGCTAATGGTAAAGTAACATGTTCCCCAGAAAGTATTGCATAAAATCTACGTAATTTCACATAAATAACCCTTGAAACCATAATGACTATTACAGTGTGCCTAATTGCTTAATAGCTTCAGTGATTAATGGTGCAACATTAACTACTTTAACCTCACTAGGTACTGGTACAGTGTTTGCTGCAACAATTTCCTTTATGCCAGACTCAACTAGTAGTTTAAGAGCATTACCTACTAGTAAGGCGTGAGCACAAGCAGCATAAACATTTAAAGCACCATCCTCTAAAGCTTTCCTTGCAGCTAGTGCCATGGTCTTACCGGTGCTTATGATATCATCTACTATGATGACCTCTCTTTCCTTGACGCTTAAAGTTTTAGGTTTAACTGTGATTTCTCCAGTAACCCTATCCCTATGCTTCTCAAGGTAATCATATTCTCCTCCAAGGAGTTTAGCGAGAAGTTGGGCTCGCGGTAATGCACCCTTATCTGGTGCAAGGACTATCACATTATCAAGACCCTTATCCTTAAAGTATTCTGCTAATGCATAAGCAACTTTGACGTTTACGGCTTTACCTTCAAAATACCTTAACACGTACTCCTTGTGTACTTCAACAACTACTAATGCATTAGCACCCATAGATCTAATTGCTTTTAATAAAGTCTTAACACTAATTGCTTCACCTTCACGGAACCTCCTATCCTGTCTAGCATATGCTAGGTATGGTACAACAGCTACAATATTCCTAGCTCCGAGATCTCTAAGCGCATCAATTGCTAATAATAGCTCAAGTACGTGTTTATCCTGTGGAGCATACGTAGATTGTACTACAATTACGTCTTCGCCTTCAACGCTTACTGGAATCCTAATATAGGATTCTCCGTCAGGGAATACCTTGCTCTCAACTCTAACATGTTCTAAGCCAAGTAATCTAGCTACTTCCTCATCCAAACCATTAGTAGCAGTTAAACCTAAAACAATCAATACTTAAACCCTCTAGGCCATGTACCTATTAGCTTTAAACTACCAATAGTTTACTTAGAGGAAACTAAATATTAGGATTTCTACAAGAACACAGTAAGAAGGTATAAGAGGAATGAGTAATAGTTGTAGGCGCTGTCCACTAAAATGCACTGGTACACCTAACGGAGTAATAGGCAGATGCGGTGTAGTAGAAGTATACGATAACAAAGATGTTGACAAGTATCCCTGGATGATAGCTGACGCCAACATTGTAGTAATTGAGAAAACACCCTTCTACCACTATAAACCAGGATCATGGGTTTTAACCCTATGGGTACCTGGATGCCCATATAGTTGTAGAAACTGTCCATGGAATGCAGGATCACAAGGCGTTGAGGCTGAAAAAGTATATGAGCTATATAAAGTAAAGGAAAAAGACGTTAAGGATTTCATTGAATCATCTAAAGCTGAGATAATACATATTACTGGTGGTGAACCTTTAATCCATGACTGGGTTATAGAGTTTTCATTGAAGTACAAGGAAGCCATGGATGTAACGTTAAAGTCTACATTAAATGTAAGCATTGAGCGTATAGATAAGATGACTAGAGCTGTTAAGGCTGTACTCGTAGACATACCATTACTTGATGGGTTTACACCTAGTATTAAGGATGTAGTAGCCAATACTGCCTACCTAGAGAAACGTGGTGTCCACGTGGAGGTAATTGCAAGTATAGGAGCTAACATATTGTATGCTAAGAAAATGATAGATAAATACCTTGCTAAGCTTAAAAGGGATACCCCAATACATGTAGCGTTTACTGAGCCTATTTCAGATAGACAAATGCTGGATATAATACAACGCATAGAAACTCTCGGATTTACTTATGTCTACGTAAAAGATGATCCTAGCGGAGAATACTCTACAACATATTGTCCTAGATGCGGCGAACCAGTAGTAATAAGAGATGCTTTAGGACTAAGAAGAATAGCTTTAAAGAACTCTAAATGCCCTAAATGTGGTTACCCAATAAAGATTATAGGTGCTGAAGTATATAGAAAACAAAGTAGAACTACTAGACTTTTCGCTTCCGGAGAGAGGCTATGGCGAATCTAGAAAAACTACTTAAAAGACCTAGTACTAGGGAAGCAAGGCTATGGAAGCCGTTAGGTAATGGAGTAGTAGAGTGCTATTTATGTCACCGTAGATGTATAATTAAACCTGGACGTTATGGTGCATGTGGTGTTAGAGCAAATATAAACGGTAAACTCTACACCCTAGTATATGGTCTATTAACAGCAGCTAACGTAGACCCAATAGAGAAGAAACCCTTAATGCACTTCTATCCAGGCTCCTCAGTTCTATCAATATCTACTACTGGATGCAACTTCTTCTGCCAATTCTGTCAAAACTGGACTATAAGCCAGCTAAGACACGATGAAATATATGGTCACCAAGCATCACCTGAAGATGTTGTAAAATGGGCTTTAGAGCAAGGAGCTGACGGCATAAGCTATACGTACAATGAGCCAACAGTATTCTACGAGTTCATGTATGATACAGCTAAGTTAGCCAAGAAGCACGGGTTATTCAATACTATGGTTACAAATGGGTACATGACCCCAGAAGCTGTAGATGAACTAGGAAAGCTGATAGATGCAGCTACTGTAGACTTTAAAGGTGGTGGTAACAAGGAGTTCTATCGCAGATTTATAATGGTTCCAGATCCTACACCAATATTTGATACACTTCTAGCAATGAAGGATAAAGGCTGGTGGATTGAGATAACTAATCTAGTAGTCCCAAAATATGGTGATAGTGAAGAAGATATCCGTAAACTAGCTAAATGGATTGTAGAAAACCTTGGACCAGAAACACCATTCCACTTACTAAGATTTCACCCAGACTACCGTATGATAGATATTCCGCCAACACCAGTAAAGCTACTTGAAAAACTCGCAAAAATAGCAGAAGAGGAGGGATTAAAACATGTATACATAGGGAATGTGCCAGGACATCCCAAGGAGCATACATATTGTCCTAGATGTGGTGCATTGCTGATTAAGAGATACGGCTTCTTCATAGAAGAATACAACTTAACAAAAGATGGACGATGCCCCAAATGCGGGTACAAGATCAATATTCGTGGAGAACCACGTATTAAATCAAAACTTCACTGGTGGTCAATAATATAAGTAGCTTATTGCTTAGTCAGATCTAGCCGGGTCATCATAGACTTACTCAGTGCCTAGCCTTATCTCCATACACCTAGGATACTAGTATTCGTGTAAGGGTGTATTAATACTATGCCCTACTTCATAGTAATTGTTGGTCCAGCAGGATCAGGTAAATCATACTTAACAGCTGCTTTAAGCGAATGGATGGAGGATCAACAATTAAGTGTAGCAAAAATAAATCTTGACCCTGCAGCTGAGTGGCTACCATACTCGCCGGATATAGATGTTAGAGAATACGTTGATGCGAGAAAGGTCATGAAAGAATACAATCTCGGGCCTAATGGTGCTCTCATAGTATCTGTTGACATGTTAGTGAACTATTCTGATAATATTAGAGAAGAAGTAGAGTCAATAAAACCTAACTACATAATAATAGATTCACCTGGACAATTAGAATTGTTTGCATTTAGATCTTCTGGACCAGCCGTACTCGACACCATTATAGGCAATGATAAATCAGTAACATTCTTCCTAGTAGATGCTTCATTTACTACTACTCCATCAACTTATGCCTCAATGCTAATGCTATCAGCATCAGTTTACATGAGGTTAAAGAAGCCTCAACTACTAGTATTAACGAAAGCAGATATGGTACCTAGAACTCACATAGATAGACTAGTATCTTGGAGTGAAGACATGTTTGAATTCCAACAAGCACTTATAAGCGAAGCACAGCAAGACATGCATGTATCCATGCTAGCACAAAACCTAGCCGAAATGCTATCAAATCTAGGATTAACATGGTCACCTATAGTTACCTCAAGTAGAACTGGCGAAGGCCTTGAAAACCTCTATGCTGAAGCTCAACGTATTCTAAGTGGTGGTGAAGACTTCTTAACAGAAGAGCCTTCGGGAAGACTCTAACCAATGCTTCATAAGTCGAGTTGTAGAGGTAAACACTCAAATAGTAGTATACATCCACAGTGAACGGGAACACTCTTCACCATACATTTAGGAGGGGTATCTATTTTGAGCAATGTAAGAGATATAATAGCTAAAGCACTAGGAGAAGGCAGATCAAAGCTCCTTGAACACGAAGCCTACGAGATTCTAGAAAAATACGGATTACCAGCACCAAAGTATGGACTAGCAAAAACACCTGAAGAAGCAGCTGAAATAGCAGAGAAAATAGGCTACCCAGTAGTCTTAAAGATAGTTTCACCAGACATAGTACATAAAAGCGATGTAGGAGGAGTAATATTAAACCTTAACTCAGCAAAAGAGGTAAAAGAAGCCTTCAATAAGATAATGGGTAATGTCAAAGAGAAAGCACCGAAAGCTAAGATAGCAGGTATACTTGTACAAGAAATGGTTCCACAAGACTTAGAAGTAATTGTAGGTGCTACAAGAGACCCAATATTCGGCCCAGTAGTAATGTTTGGTTTAGGAGGAGTATTCGTTGAAGTACTCAGAGACGTCTCATTTAGAGTAGTGCCATTAACAGAAGAAGACGCCTACGAAATGCTTGAGGAAATAAAGGCCAAGAAAATACTAGAAGGGTATAGGCATATAAAGCCTAGAGACAAGAAAGCCATAGTAAAGATAATACTAGGCGTATCAAAGATTATGGAAGAAAACCCAGAGATATCAGAACTAGACCTTAACCCAATAATGGTGTTCCCAGAAGGTCAGGGAGCAAAAATAGCCGATGTAAGAATAATAGTAAAGAAACCCTCACAATAACCTAATAGAAAATGTCTGCCTTGTTTTATTCCGCTCATAAACCATAAATATCCCATACATGTAAATATCTGTTAAGCACCATATAGTATGCAATGTTAGCGTTGAGGGTAAATATTTGGCACTAAACACTAGTGATGAAAAACTAACAAGACTACTAGAAGAAATAGACTCTCTAAGAGAAAAAATTAGAGAAGCTAAGGAAAAAAGAATGCAACTAATAGAGATTGTACGCGAACTTAAAGCTAAGCGTAGAGAACACGTTGAACGTAGACGTACGTTAATAGAAGAGGCTAAGAGGCTTAAAAGTGAACGTAGGAACCTCATAGAAGAAATACGTGAACTAAGAGCTAGGCGAAGAGAAGTAAGAGAGAAACTTAAAGAACTAGTTAATAAGTTAAGCGAGAAACGTAGATTACTAAACGAGTATCAATCAAAGGTTAAAGCACCAATACACGTCATACAACGTAGACTCCAACAACTGGAATGGAAGCAAATGACCAGTGTTCTACCACTAGAAGTAGAAAAGGAGCTTATCCAAGAAATAGCACGACTAGAAGAACTATTAGAACAAGCATATAAAGCTAAACAGATAAAGAGAGAAGTCTATGAAGCAAAAGCCGAGTTAATGAAGCTTAGACTAGAGTTAAGTGAGTTAACGTCAAAGATAAATGAAGTTAGCTCAAAAATATCAAGTATTGATGCAAGATTAAATGAGCTAAGCAAGGAAATAGATGAGTTAACAAATAAAATCAATGAGTTAAACACTCAGATAGAGTCATATTCAAGTGAAATAGAGAAAGCATCAGCTCACATACAAGAGCTATATAGTAAGCTAAGAGCTAAGAGAGAGGAATATGCAAAGCTTGTAAGAGAGAAACAACAAGAGGAAATAAGACGTAGGCTGGAGGAGAAGAAACGTAGGGTTGAGGAGAAAGTAGCAAAATCCAAGAATAAGCGCCTTAGCCTTGAAGAATTAAAGCTATTATATGGTGAAGTAGAGGACCTAGAGGAATAGCAGACTATCTGGAGAATACATTTTAGACTTCCAGGTCAATAGTTATCTCGGTATTCCTTGCATTAACTAAGTAGTACTATAGGGTACAGTAATAGTTAGGCCATGTAAGGGTGGAGGAATCTGAAGAAAACTCAGAGACTTCTAGTGCTAGCAGTAGACGTAGACGATGACATAGGTAGGGTAGGTATACGTACACCTATAATAGGTAAGGCGAACCTACTTAAAGCAGCAGTAGACTTCGCTACCAAGAGACCGGAAGATTCTGACACCAATGTATTGTTCACAGCATTATCATTAGTTGAAAAGCTAAGTAAAGAGGGATATAATGTAGAGGTAGCAGTTGTTTCTGGTGATCCAGTTGACCCTATTAAAGCAGATCTTAGGGTAAGAGATCAGGTAAAAGCACTTGTTGAAACTCTAGGTATTGATGGAATAATACTTGTAAGTGATGGTGCAGAGGATGAAAAGGTAGTACCAATAATACAGAATATTGCTCCAATAGTCTCTGTTAAAAGGGTAATAGTAGAGCAGTTGAGGGGTGTTGAGGAAACATACATACTGATTGGGAGGTATATTAAGAAAATAATAGAGGAGCCCCGATTCGCCAAGTTATTCCTAGGTGTACCTGGGATAGTTATAACAATGGTTTCAGCACTAGCACTACTAGGTATGCTTCAATACGCATTAACTGTAGCATTCCTCATAGTAGGCATAGCAATGATGTTTAGAGGCTTCGAATTAGATCAGAAACTACAAGCCTGGTGGTCGTCATCACCTATTACATCAGTTGCCCTAATACTATCGTCTATATCCATAATAATAGGAGTCGTTGTAGCTAGCTACTATGCTCAAGCATCAGAATCCACTATAAGCCTAATAGCATCAGTAATTAACGTTTTAACACCCTTCATAGGCTTTAGCATTACAGCAATTTTTACGGCAAGAGCTATTGTCAAGATAATGTCTGGTGATATAAGGGTTTGGCATGATATAGCAGGTCTAATAGTTACAGCTATGATGATAGTAGCCTTATACAATTTATCACAAACACTAAATAAGCTCCCATTATCAGCAGGTCCCGACGAAGTACTTAGAGCAGTAATGGAGTCAAAGATACTGCTATGGTTGTTTGCAGCAATAATAGTGATAATAATATTGACAACAGTATTTACTTTACTAGAAGATAAGTTAATATCCATTATTCGTGGAAGAATTAAACGTTAAATCAAGGAGTTAATCCTACTATCTGCCGAAACGTCTTTCCCTTTTCTGGTAAGACCTAATAGCTCTCCACAAGTCTATTCTACGGAAATCAGGCCAGTAGACCTCACAGAAATATAGCTCACTATAAGCCGACTGCCATAGTAGGAAATTACTTATTCTTTCTTCACCAGAAGTACGTATAATTAAGTCTGGGTCGGGTAGGCCACTAGTATACAGGTACCTTGAAAAGGTGTTTTCATCTAGTTTACTAACATCCAGCTTACCTTCCTTAACGTCAAGTGCAAGTCTTCTAACAGCATCAACTATTTCCTGTCTACCACCATAGCATAATGCTACGTTTAACACGTGTTTTTGCTCATACTTTGATGTGAGTTCTTCTATTTCCTTAGCTAACTCTACAACATCATTAGGTACAAGCTCCATTCTACCAAAGAATTTAATTCTAACACCACGTCTTCTAAAATCATCTATGTTCTCCTTTATCTCCCTTAAAGCCCTCCTAGCTAGATCAAATAATTTTTCACGCTCAGTACTGCTCCTATAAAGACAGTTCTCAGTAGACATAGCGTAGACTGTTACAACCTCTATACCTAGATCCCATAACCAGTCTAATACCATTCTAAGCTTCTTATAGCCAAACTCGTGCCCTAGCCATGGAGGCATAGACCTCTCTCTAGCCCATCTCCTATTGCCGTCAGGTATTATTCCTACATGTCTAGGTTTTACTCCATCCTTTATTTGAAGCCAGAGCCAACGCTCATACACCTTATAAACAGGTTTAAGCAAGATGTTTCCTACAGTCATTAGTGTCCTTAAAGCCTTGCCCATAATCTTCAGCCCTATTCTTCACCAAGAATAATTTATTATCGCCCCTAATAACTATCAAGGAAGGTAATAGTGGTGAAGAACTCTTGCGAGTAGCAGTAGGCTCTACAAACAAATCTAAAATACTAGCTGTAAAGAAGGCATGGCGTATTATGGGTGAAGCAGAAATAATACCCGTTAAGGTTCAAAGTGGTGTACCAGAACAGCCTAGAAGCCTTAAACAAACAATTATTGGAGCAATAAATAGAGCTGTAAATGCTAGAGTTAAAGTAAATGCTGAGTACGGTGTAGGAATAGAGGCAGGATACATGAACATAACCCATAACCTCTTAGTTGACGTACAAGTAACGGCTATAGTAGATGAAGAATATGTAACTATAGGTTTTAGCCCAGCCTTTCAAATACCATTAGAAGCAACCAGGTACAATACACTAGGAGAATACATGGCGTCAATAACTGGCAGAGCTAAGATAAATGAAGAAATAGGAGCAATAGGATACTTCACTAATGGGATAGTAACACGAACAGATCTAACATACTACTCGGTCATAATGGCCCTAGTACCTAGAATTAATAAAAAGCAGTACAAGAGTCTTCCCAGAATAAGTGAAGTAATAGATAAGGTCAGTAAGGAAACCTTATAATCCCTAACCTAGTTATCTTGGAACCAGCACTCCAGGGTGTAGATGAAAATGAGTTACTACCAAGGAAATGATTTAAAGAAGCCTACAGGTGGTAAAAAGAGGCCTCATAGAGGCAAAAGAAAGTACGAACTAGGTAGACCACCAACAGAAACAAGACTTGCTGAAGTAGAGCAAAGGAAACTAGTAAGAGTTCGTGGAGGAAACTATAAGGTAAGGTTAAAGAAGGCAGTATACGCTAATGTAGTAGACCCCGAAACAAATAAGGCAAGAAAAGTTAGAATACTAAGAGTATTAGAAACACCATCGTATAGAGAGTATGCTAGGAGAGGAATAATAGTTAAAGGAGCAATAATTGAAACAGAAATAGGTAAAGCTAAAGTAACTTCTAGACCAGGTCAAGATGGAGTAATAAATGCTGTACTAATTAAGTAGTTTTAGGAGTACTAAAACTTGAGCTCTAGAGATTATATAGGTGAAAGAATAGTTATTTGGCCCGTATACATCGATTCTACTAAGTCTAGGAGTAAAGGTAGAAAACTACCTAGAGAACTATGTATACCTAATCCAAGAATAGACGAAATAGTTGAAGCAGCAAAACTTCTCGGCTTAGACCCCATAGTTGAGGAGAAAAGTTATCCAAGAGAATGGTGGGTCTACGATAAAAGAGTAGTAGTATTAAAGCAAGGCTCTAAGAGGGAGACATTAAAGCTAATTGCAGAAAAAGTAAAAGAACTCAGAAGCAGGAAGCGGAAACATACATAGAATAGACTTATAAAGCGTACTACCATAATAAGCGATAATACGCTAAGTAGATAAGCCAAAATAGAATTACCATGAGCCACGACATAGTCTTCAACGAGTATAGGGGGAAGCCGTTTAATACTTAAGTTAGCATTTAAGAATTTTACGAGGTGATAATACTTCTATGCGTAAACTAGGTACTGCACTCCACGTATCACGTTCAGGTAACATAATAGTAAAGGTTGAACAAAAAGAACCTCCACCAATAGGGTCAAGAGTATTTGATAGAGATATGCGTAGACTAGGCATAGTAGTAGACATTATAGGACCTGTAAACTCGCCCTACGTTGTAGTAAAACCTGAAAGTAGTGAAGTACGCCTACTCTTTGAGCCAGGCCCAGTCTATTACGCTCCACCCAGACGTCAATTACGTAGACGTGAGCGATCTAGGAAGAAGAAGTCGAGGAGAAAATGAGATGACGTGTCCTAAAGATAGGATAATATATGATCCAGAGAGAGGAGAGTACATTTGCATGGATACTGGTGAAGTATTAGAAGACCATGTAGTAGACCAGGGCCCCGAATGGCGTGTATTTTCACCAGAGGATAGGGTATCTCGTAGTCGTATAGGTGCTCCACTAACAAGTATAGTCCACGATAAAGGATTGACTACTTATATTGGTAGAGCTTCGAGAAGACTAAGTGAATATCAGCGTAGAAAAGCATTGAAGCTACAAGAAATTAATCGCAAACTTAGAGTATCTCCTAAGGATAGGAAGCTGGTAAATATGTTATCTGAACTCAACAATGCTACTGGTAGGCTAGGCTTACCATCTAGAGTTAGAGAAACAGCAGCAGCAATCCTAAGAAAACTATATGAGAAACACACTATACGTAGACCACAACTACCCAGCTATCTTGCCGCAGCAATATATATTGCATGTAAGATAAATAATGTTACATCTAAGACTAAGGAAGAAATAATGAATATCCTAGATGTTAGTAGTAAAGAGTTCTGGAATGCTTATCGTAAGATCAGAGATGAAGTGTTAAAGAGGCCTCTAAGTCCATCTAAGCCTATGGACTATGTGGATAGGATTGCTAGTAAACTAGGACTACCATCACATATATCAACCTTAGCATATAAGTTATCAGTACTTATGACTAAACACGGGTTAACCGACGGTAAGGGTCCCATAGGAGTAGCAGCAGCTACAGTATATGTTGCTGCAGTTATATTAGATGAGAAGAAAACTCAAAGAGAAGTAGCTGATGCAGCAGGAGTCACTGAGGTAACCGTACGTAACCGGTACAAAGACATAGTTGATAACTTCCTAATAGAGGTAGCTATTTAGTCCATTTTTCTCAACATAGGTATAATTCTTTATAGATTTTGGATTATGGTAATATACATATATTAGTTCTCAGAACAATATATTATAGAGGCATCAAGAACCTATACAAGCTAGTAGTCTACTCGTCCAGTATACTGAAGCCCTGAATGATGTACAATAGTTGAGAGGTGAAGTAGTATTCCAAGACCACTAACGGAGTTAGAGAGAAAAGCATATGAGCTCATAAAGTCACGTGGAGAAGAAGGTTTACTCCAAAGTGAGCTATGGAAGTTAATGAATATAGATAGTCGCGAAGGATCACGTATAACGTTACAGCTACTTAAACGTGGGCTTATTACACGTGAACCAGTTATACACAATGGTCGTAGAACATACAAGCTCTACGCTATAAAAAGATATGATATAACAATTAAAGTAAACCTTGATACCGTTAGAGACATTCCATGCTTTACGTGTAAGTTCTTTAATAGATGTGGTAGAGGAAACTTCTATGATCCCAGAACATGTAAATTCCTAACAGATTGGTTGCTTAGAGTAACTGGTAATGGAGGAGCTGGTAAGCCTAAAATGTTTGCACGAGAGAGTTGATACAAGATATAATTTCCTCAAGTGGGGCATTGGTAGTTATGCCTCTTGGATCAAAATGAGATCTACAAGCACTATAACCCTTACTTCTTAAACACTCTATTAGCTCTGATATCTTAGGCATAGACTTATGTATCTTACTGCAAATTCTATCGAGCCTATAGTAAACTCTATTTACATTGTACTCGCATTTAAGTCTATCAATTAATAGTTTTATTCTGCTAGCTGTTTGAAGCCATGGAAGCTCCGGTATATGTTTATCTATCTCGTCAAGTAGCCCAATGTTACCTAGGCTTCCAGTCCATAGAGGTCCTATGTACATGTTCTTACCACTATTATTAGTGTTTCTTGGTATAGGGTATCCCTTCACTAAAGTTCTTTCAAGAGTCTCAACATCATACTTAATGTAGCCTAAATTCTCTATTAGCTTATCTGCTCTCCGTGCGCCACGTGTTATTCTAAAGAATATCCTGTAATAATAGTCTGCGTAATAGGCTAGTACTGGTTCAGCAGCTATGTCGCGTGAGGCAGCTCTTAATACAATTGATGCTATTAGGATGCGTAGCCCAACTTCTTTTTCACAGTCAACTTTTAGTGGTCTTGAATGGTATTTGCGTAGACAAGCATTAACATATGTACCAGTTAGTGCAGCAGTATCCGTGGCTGTTACGGCAATATACCCATTACTTCTAGTAGCCCATACAGCTGAGTCAATAAATGGTATAGGTGATCCAAAGGGATCTATGTCTATGAAATCAGCTCTTAAACCTATTTCCGGTAAGAGATAATGAAGTAGGTTAGCATCGAAGCAGAAAACTTTAACCTTCTCAGATACATTATTTAATCTAATATTCTCTTCCATGAGCTCACATGCTTCTGGATCACGATCATTTACTATGGCTTCCATAGAGTTAGCTTCAACTACAAATCTTATACCCCTCACACCGCTTCCACTTAACGAGTCTACAGCTAATTCAATGTTTCTATGCTTTGAAATAGTGTAGAGAAACAATACTGTTATGTCGCGATTAAAGACCATTCGTGGATTATAGAATATTGGAGCCCAGGCAGGCTCATATACTCCATCTGGACGTGTATAAGCTTTAGGATCAGGTACTAGGAGCTCTACTTTACCTTCTCTAATACGCTTGAATGGATACTTTAACATAACATTCCTAGACATAGTCTCATTCTACCTTCTCCTACTAGCTTCCATAACCAGTTCTAGGATTCTAGAAGCAATTTTCTGTTTAAGTAAATCCCTATTCTCAAGCGTAACAACGTATTTTTCAGCATCACGTGGTAGTCCAAGTATCCTTGGATCATTAAGTCTATAATGCACAACTAATAGTAATGGCTTCGTGTTCTGGGACAACGCTTTAAGAATACTTAGCCTTAGATCATTAAGTTTAAGCTCCATAGGTCCTACTTCATCTATTGCAACTACATCTGCTCTCTCAAGGGCTTCACTAATAGCCCTAGAACCAAAGACCCCAGCTCTCGGATTCACTACATATTTCCCTACACGAGGACCATTAAAAGAAGCATTCTTCAATGCCAAAAACTCTTCCTCACCCGTCAACAAGTTCACTATCTTGAACCCTCTCCTTACGCCTCGTTCTCTTATCTCTGGACAAATTATTCCACCAACAACGTAACCCTTATCTCTTAATGCTTTAACTGCATGCATGAAAATAGTGGTTTTCCCTATACCAGGTCGACCAGTAATTACTATTGCTTTAGCCAATACCTACCCCCATTTCTATGCTATCATGGCTAAAAAGCTAAAAACTATGATACTGATTTACCAGCAGTACCGTGTTATATTATGTTGTGGTTTAAGAAAGTAGTGTGTTAGGGTCTAGTGTTGGACATCGTTTTTATTGTCATTTAGCTCATCAATACTCGTAACTACGTTAACTCCCATACTTTCTAATTCTTTCTTAACACTAGGTGAAGTTACTAAGGCTACACGTCTAGTATTTATTACACGCTCTATTTTCTCTGATTCCTCTAGCTTAGTTAGTAGCTTCTCTCTACGTTTCTCTATAACTATCGTATACTTTGCTCTACCTGTATTAAGAGCTACATCGAATACTGTACTTGTAGCATATGTTGCCCTATAACCTTTCATGGATGCATGCTTTACTATTAGTGTGCCAGGACTAGTTGAAGATAATATTTCTTCATCATTAATGGACTTTGATGGAGGCTTGAATATGTCTATGGGCTTTAATATATCTTCACCAAGTATTTCAACTAGTTTCTCAGCTTTATCTATGTTTAAATCCATCGTTCCTCTCTCATACTCGTACACAGCTTTTCTAGTAACACCTAATGCTAGTGCAAGATCACCTAAACTCATCTTCTTGTTTTCGCGTGCCTCCTTAAGTTTACGTCTATCAATGCTAACGTAGAATTCACCTCTCTTATAATAGAGTAGTATTTCCTCTCTACCGCTAAGTACTGATTCAAGTGTTTGAGGAGTTATAGCTGGTAACCCGTATCGTTCATACATTACCATGTCTTCCATGGGCTTCCTATTATATGTCTCACTTATTATTAGCGATGGTATGTTCAATGTATAAGCTATGTTATATAACTCTCTAGCTTCACGATAATGTACTTCATCTATACTACGAGTTACTTTTATTAGAAGCTTTCTATCTCCTCTAGCAGCTACTATATCTATACTCCTCCTCCTTGCGTTTCTAGGGTAGCTTAGTACTTCTATGCTAAACCTACTATTAGCTAGGTATGACAGTACGCTATCTACTAGTTTTTCAAAGTACTTCGTATACATTACTACCTTTACCCTTTTCCTAGTTAGGACTTACTACTCCCCGTCTAACTCCAGTTATAGTAGTAATTACTTGTGTGGTTCTTAAATCCTGCTCCTAGAGTAATGGATAAAGCGTGAAGTATGTAAAAGAGTATTAACTTGACCTAGGATTAAAAACATAATTTTATTTTCTCTTATATCTTGCATAAACCATTGCATGGTCTCTATCAAATGGTTCAAGGTGTACTACGTCTATTATCTCAAATCCAGCTTGCTTTAACGTGTCTATCTCCTTCTTATAGACTTCACTTGGAGCTTTAGTTACATCAATGCTCCTAGCCTTTATAGCTAGTAGTAGCCATCCCCCATCACGTAGGAAGAACTCTGCGTTACGTGCAACTATAGCTGCTTGTTCTGGTTGTGCTATGTCAGCATATATTCCATCAACTGTTTCCACAATATACCTGTATTTTTCAGGGAACCTAGCATCTCCTAAGATGGGTATAATGTTGGGCCTAGATTCTGCTACTAGTACAAATTCCCTCATAACTCTTGGCGCAAATTCTACTCCAAAAAGCTTACCCTTAGGCCCAATGATGTCTGATACATGGCTTGGTGTTGTACCTGTAGCAGCTCCAAGGTATAGTACTTTATCTCCCTCTTTTACTGGGAGTTCTTCTATGCCTTTTAGTAGTGATGCAGCTAGCTTACTACGGTAAGGATTCCATTCTCTATACTCCTTGTCCTTCCACTTAAATAATCTCTCACCATACACGCGTTTACCTGGTGCTAGATTCTCTGTTGCAAGCTTAGCTGAACCATCATCTAGCTCTACAACGTATACCTTCTTATATTTCTCGTGTTCGTATACGTTTACTACTTCAGGCATGTATTACACCCTATATCATGATTAAACTATGTATGCAAGGTTCATAAGAGTTATCTTACCTTCTCCTACCCTTACCTCTCCTCCTACCTCTCCGTCTCCTTGGTGGAGCTCTTTCCTCTACTTTCTTCTTTCTAGCAGGTGGCTTAGCGTATAGTTTCTTTATCTCTTCAATTCTCTTACGTAGTTGTTGTACTAGTACATCGCCTATGTATCTACCAGTAAATGCATCAACCTTAGCGGCAATAGCTAGTTTAGCAGCTAGGGCTCTTGCAATTTTTCCTCTCTGCCATCTAGGTGATCTATGGATATCTGGGTACTGGAATATTACTCCATGCTTAGGTGGCTTACCACCAGTTCTAAGTGCTCTAAACAATGCTTTCTCAGCGCCAAGTACCTGTATAGTGCTTGCGGGCATTCTAGCTAGCTCGTCCAGGCTTCCTGCAAGACTTAGTAGTCTAGCACCCAGTAATGGTCCAACTAGAGCTGTGATGTTGGGTGCTATCTCCTTCATTACAGCTGCTATGTACTCTGTTAGCTCTCCTCTAAGCCTATAGAGTTCTAGTGTAATTGATGCTAGTGTTTGAATAGGCTTTATATCGAAGTCTGAGAGATCAGCACCAATACTCTTCTTGGCGGCCTCGGCTATTCTTTCAGCTTTTGCCTCACTAAAGCCTAGCTTTACTAAATTCTCCTTAGTAATGTTCTCTCTATGTCCTAGCTCAGCTACTATTCTAACGAAGTCTTCGTGTTCTCTAACTAGTTCATCTAGTTCTGGGAAGTGGAGACTATACCATTCACGTAGTCTTGCTGAGAACAAGTTAACAGTTTTGTCAATGTCATCTACTGCTCTAATAGCTTGTATTGCTAGTTGATCTCTCTTCTCAGCTGCACGTCTAAGCTTACGTCTAGTAAGCTCTATTCCAGCTTCTCTAATGAATTTCTCATAAGTTTCAATAGAGTCAACGTAACCTAGCTTAACTGCAAGCTCGCCCATGCGTTCTCTTACTGAAACAGCTATTGGGTTACCAGGTTTCAACTCTACATCGAATCCCTGAGAACTAAAATACTTGGCAATAGGCTCGTCTTCTACTATAACTTTCTCTATCCCCTCCTTTTTCTTCAACTCTTCGGCTAGTTGCTGGATAGTGTATGGTACTTCTCCTCGCTCAAGCTTTAATGCCTCCTCAACAGCATCATCAAGGCTCTTAGGTGCAGGCTTGAATACTATTGGCTCGCCTTTCTCATCTACAGCTAGTGCTCCAATAATGTGTTCTACAATGTAAACCTTCAACGCATTACACCTGGTAAGCCTATACTTCTCACACCACTCTAACCTAGCTAAGCTAACCACGTAGAAATATATAAAGGGTTATAAACTAGATACAACAATACTTATAACACCTAACCAGAATAATATTATGCCCGGAAAATAGGTGGGTCAACATGCCATCACACGGATCGCTTACAAAAGCTGGTAAAGTACGTAGTCAAACACCTAAAATACCAGCAAAACCCAAGAAGAACTTAGCTCCAAGAATACGTAATAGAAAGGAGTATCTGAGATATCTACAGAAACTACAACAAGGAGCAATGATTAGAAGGTGAAGTATACTTTAAGTATTTTTAATTCAAGGCTGTGGCATAGATATTGTAGGGATTTATAAGATAATTAACTGCATGGTAGTCTTTTATCCTAGAACTACGTTCTAGTAAACCTAGACATCTCTAGGTGTTGTTTTTGTCCCAAGAAGCTTTACCAGGTTATACTGGGATAGCTAGGAGGGTTCTTGAAGAAGCTAATGTAAGAATAGGTGATAGGATAAGGATTCGTAGTAGAGGTCAAGTATATGAAGGCATACTCATGCCTAGAGAAAAACTATATGAGAAGCCAATAATAGTGTTAAAGCTAGACAATGGATATAATATAGGTGTAAGAGTTACTGAAGACACTGTTGTCGAAAAAATTGGCGTACTCAAGCCAAGGCCTACGCCAACACTAGGAGAAGTTGTAGAGCACAGTGGGCTACCTAGAATAAACATTACCAGTACTGGTGGCACAATAGCTAGTAGAGTAGACTATGAAACAGGTGCTGTTAAGCCAGCATTAACGAGTAGGGATCTAGCAGTACTCGTCCCCGAAATATTTGATGTAGCAAACATTGACACAAACATATTATTCAATGTGTTCAGCGAAGACTTAGAGCCAAGGCATTGGGAAATAATAGTAGACGAGGTTAGGAGACTCATAGAGAAAGGCTACGATGGAGTAGTGTTAACTCATGGAACAGATACTATGTATTTTACCTCAGCAGCACTATCATTTGCTATTCGTAAACTACCAGTTCCAGTAGTACTTGTTGGATCACAACGTAGTAGTGATAGACCTAGTAGTGATGCAGCATTTAACCTTATATCAGCTGTACTAGTAGCAGCAAAGGCTCCCTTTGCTGAGGTAACCATAGTAATGCATGGGGAAACTGGTGACTCCTATGCATTAGCGCATAGAGGTACTAAGGTTAGGAAAATGCATACAAGTAGGAGAGATGCGTTCCAGTCAATAAACGATATCCCCTTAGCAAAAATCTATCCATACGATAAGAAAATAGTAATGCTAACCAGTAATTACCGTAAAAGAGGTGAAGATAAAGAAATAGTAGTTGAGAACGGCTTTGACCCCAAGGTAGCTTTAATTAAATTCTATCCAAGCATAACACACGAGATAATAGACTTCTACGTAGATAAGGGGTATCACGGAATAGTACTTGAAGGTACTGGTTTAGGACACTTCCCCAATAGATTAGTGTACTCTATACGTAGAGCTGTAGAAGAAGGAGTGGCAGTCGTCATGACAAGTCAATGCCTTTTTGGTAGAGTTAACATGCACGTATACAGTACGGGTAGAATGTACCTTGAAGCAGGCGTTATCCCAGGAGAAGACATGCTACCAGAAGTAGCTTACGTAAAACTTAGCTGGATACTAGCACGTACAAGAGACTTAAAGGAAGTGAGAAAGCTAATGCTAACCAATATTGCAGGTGAAATAAACCCACGTCACACAGTAAACCTCTACCCAAGGTGGTACCATGGCGAGTAAACTAGACTACGAGAAACTAGGATTAAAGGTAGGATTAGAAATACACCAACAACTAGATACAAAGCATAAACTATTCTGCGATTGCCCTACAAGACTAGTCGACAAGGACCTACAAGACGAGTTTGAGCGAAGGCTAAGGCCTACTCAAAGCGAGTTAGGAGAAGTAGACATAGCAGCCTACTTTGAATGGAAGCGTGGAAGAATATATCACTACGAGTCGCCAAGAACAAGTTCATGTCTCGTAGAAACAGACGAAGAACCACCACATGAACTTAACCGTGAAGCATTAACCATAGCATTGGCTATAGCAAAGGCATTACACTCAAACATAGTCGACGAAATACATGTTATGAGAAAAATAGTAATAGATGGCTCAAACACTACTGGTTTCCAGAGAACAGCAATAATCTCCCTAGGAGGATACATAGAAGTAGATGGCAAACGCTATGGAATACAAACAATATGTTTAGAAGAAGATGCTGCTAGAAAAACAGGTGAGGAGGGCAAGAAGGTAAGGTATAGGCTAGATAGACTAGGAATACCATTAGTAGAAATAGCAACAGCACCAGACATACACACACCTGAAGAAGCAGAAAAGGTAGCACTAGCAATAGGGCAACTACTTAGACTTACAGGTAAGGTTAAGAGAGGAATAGGTACAATTAGACAAGACCTAAATATATCAATAGAAGGAGGAGTAAAAACAGAAATCAAGGGAGTACAGAGACTAGACCTACTACCTAAGGTAATAGAATATGAGGTGCAGAGACAGCTAAAACTACTAGAAATAAGGGATGAGCTGAGAAGACGTGGTGTAAGAGAAGAAGACCTCACATACGATTTCATAGACGTAACGGACGTGTTCAAGAAAACTAAGAGCAAACTAATACGTAGAACAATAGCATCAGGAGGTAAGGTATTAGCAGTAAGACTTCCAGGATTTAAGGGATTACTAGGAGTAGAGCTTCAACCTAATCGCAGATTTGGTACAGAACTAGCAGATTACGCTAGGTTTTGGGGAGGAGTAGGAGGATTATTCCATAGCGATGAACTACCTAAATACGGTATAAGCAGGGAAGAAGTAGAAAAAGTATATGAGAAGTTAAAAGCAGATCCAAGTAAAGATGCATTCGTAATAATAGCAGATAAGGAAGATAAAGCTAGAGAAGCACTTAAAGCAGTAGTAGATCGTGCACGTGAAGCACTTAAAGGAATACCTAAGGAGACTAGAGCCGCTAACCCCGATGGCACGACTAGGTACATGAGACCTCAGCCAGGAGCAGCAAGAATGTATCCAGAAACAGATATACCACCAGTAGAGATAACACAAGAACTTCTAAGAGAAGCAGAAAAACTTGTACCAGAACCACCACAGCAAAAGCTAAAGAAACTAGTAGAACATCATGGACTAAGTAAGGAGTTGGCACAACAAGTTCTAAGAAGCATACATTTAGCCCTCTATGAAGAACTAGTAGAGAAATACGGAGACAGAATACCAGCAACAGTAATAGCAAACACCATAGTATCAACGTTAAAGGCTTTGAGGGGAGAAGGAGTACCAGTAGAAAACATAGAAGAACACCATATCGAAGACACTATACGAGTAGTAGCAGAAGGCAAAGCATCCAAGGAAGCAATACCAGAAATACTCGCATACCTAGCAAAAAACCCCGACAAAACAGCTGAGCAAGCAGTAAAAGAACTAGGAATAAAGACAGTAAGCTTAGAAGAAGTAGAACGAATAGTAGAAGAGATAGTCAAGGAAATGAAACAACTAATACTGCAAAGAAGAGAAAGAGCTATGGGGCCAATAATGGGTAAAGTGATGTCAAAACTAAGAGGCAAAGTAGAGGGAAGAGTAGTAGCACAAATAGTGTCAAAGAAGATAAAAGAACTAGTAGAGTCCAAGGAAAACAACAAACAATAAAAACCAAATACAACCAAACATACACTTGGATGATGAGTACTCCCGACACAGAAAATATGACGAGAAGGCATTTGGCTGACTACTATCCACTATATATTAATTTAATAGTATAGTTAAGTAAAAAGTTAACCCTATGTCCTTTTGTTTCATTCCTTTGACTCCTTTATCAATATTATTGTGCGGATGATATGAATATTCTCCTTTATTCTTTCTTCAAGAGACCTTGCCTTAGCATAATTATATATTATCAACACTATTGATGTAATAAATATTGCTATGTCTATAAGAAACACTATGCCTATATCAAAAGAAGGGTATTTGTGTTCAAGATTATACCATATATTAATCATTAATAGAGTAAGGAATAGTTGTATGCTAAACAAGAACATTATCCATGATAATGCGTACCATAAACGCTTAATCGATACTTGATTTAAGAGTTCTATTACCTCAACTAAATAGTTCGCATATTTTTCCTTACTCATATTTTTACTCATGTCTATCGCCCATTTTGTACTAATTGCTTTTGTACTATAAACTCCAGATCATATCCCATTTCTATACATACGATGTAATTACTTAAAACATTTGCTCTTCAATCCTACTAATTTATTTAAATTACGTAATCCAATGATTACTTCACATGATGCATTTAACCATGAACGTGGTATGATAATGCTTATATTTTCCTCTCATGGTAATACTTCCAGGCGACGACCTTGGCTGAAGAATATGAGGAGGTATTAGCAAAATACATTATTGAAGGAGAAAACTACGTTGACGTAATAGTATATGTTAAGCCGGAAAGCAATAGAACAATGCTAACAGTGGAAGGCGGTGAACTCGTATTCTACACTCGTGAACCCGCAGAAAAAGGTAGAGCTAATGCAAGCCTAGTACATTTTCTATCAAGAGTACTTGGATTACCCATAAGTAGGATTGACATAGTACATGGTGTAAGGGATAAAGTTAAACGTGTAAGAATCTACGATGTTAGACTAGATCAAGTATTATCGAAGATAGCTAAAGCTATAGCTAGTCAAGAATAAGTTCTCCCTAGGGGGCTATGAGGAAGCCTTAGACAATGATGCATTGATGAAGTATGCCGTGGCCTCTGAGCCCCACCATAGTTTAAAGCTACATATTTTATCCCCACTACATATTCTTCTCTAATGGGATGAAAAGGTCTTGTCTTATACTAAGGGATTTGTAAAGTATACTCATGTCGTAGACGTAGAAGTACCACGTCGAGGTTATAGATGGTTTGGTGTAGTTAAAGTTAAGGTTGATGGAGAAACCATTTCACTGCTTATGACTGGTAGTATTGCTCAATGGCTCTACAAGGGTGATAAGGTAAAACTAGTGCTACTTGATGAACCCAAAATAGTTGATGGAGTAAGAATACTAGGCTTTAACGACTACGAATTATACCGCATATGGAGTGGGGATGAAGTAAAGATTTGGCCTCCATTCTACCGTGAAGTAACACTTCATAGAAGAGACCCTGTTAGAGCAGACATAATCTATGAATACAAGGTTATTGCAAGAGAAGCGGTAAGTGAGCAAGACTACATGGAAATAGTAGGTTTAGAGCAATACCATTACGCTTCTAAGGAAGAAATTGTAGCTGTATGGAGATGCCCTATTTGTGGTGCATATAAGGAATCAAATGTTCAGCCAATATGCGATAAATGCAAAGTTACAATGAAATTACAGGAGATAAGGGGTAGTTTACCCTCAAGTAGATTCCTAATGCTAGAGCTAGCTAGCCGTAAACCCTTTGAGCCAAGAGTTGTAGCATACGTTAGAGTAGACACACCTATACCACTAATGAGTAGACGAGTAGAAGTAAACGGCAAGACTGTACTAGAGAAAATGATACGTGAAAAAGTATTTCCCAAAGACTGGTTCCACCCAACATTTTGGCCAACAGCTCTAGCTAAGAGAAAAGAGATAATAGCAAGGTATAGAGAGCTCATAAGTTTATACAAGTCTCGTAGACTAGCTAGAGCAATAGTAGGCGAGGAAGTATCACAGGAAGCACTAAGAATAGCAAACACAGCAGCAGCACGTATTGCTAGAGTTGTAGTACATCCAGACTACCGTGGTGATGGACTAGGAGTATTAGCGGTGAAGATGGCTCTTGAATGGATAAAGGAAAGAAGAGTACCAGAAATGAAGAAACGCAAACATGTAGTAGAAACAATAGCTCAAATGGCTCGATACAACCCGTTTTTCGAGAAAGCAGGATTCTACTACATGTGGGAAACAGCAAGTGGAAGACCAGTACTAATGTACCCATTAACCTCTGAAGCCAAGGAGAGAATAGAGGAGTTTCTACGAAAAGACCCATATGCGAGAAAACATGGCGGAAAACTATATCGTAGTAGATATGGTGTAGTAGAAAAACTAAAAGAACCAATAAGGATAACGAAGCTAACTAAGAGATACTCAAGCGAACTAGATGTAATGAGGTTGCCGGAAGAGCTTAGACAAGTACTAATAGCCTTTGGCGTAGAGAGAAGACTAATAGAAAGATATGTTCTCAAAGACGTAGACATAACCATAAACCCTGGAGAAATAGTAGTAGTTGTAGGAGCATCAGGTGCAGGTAAAACCACCTTACTAAGAATGATAATAGGGGCAGCACGAGGAATAGAAGATGAAAACTATAAGCCTACAACAGGTGAGGTAAAAGTACCAGAAAACACTAAGATAGAGTACATGCTACCAGGTGAACATGAGCCAGTATTCGGTAATGAAACACTATTAGAACACATAACTAGAAAAGTAGGAGATGCTGCAACAGCAGTAGAAATACTAAACATGGTGGGATTATCGGATGCAGTATTCTATCGTGCAAGATTCAATGAGTTGTCAACGGGTCAAAAAGAAAGAGCAAAACTAGCAAGCTTACTAGCTAATAAGCCCAACCTACTAGTTATAGATGAGTTTACAGCACACCTAGATACACTTACAGCTCAAAGGGTAGCTAGAAAACTAGGAGAACTAGTAAGAAAAGCAGGTATAACATTAATAGTAGCAACAAATCGTCCAGAAATAATAAGAGCACTTGCACCAAACAAGATTATATACGTAGGCTACGGTACAACAATGGTAGAAGAATACGATCCATCAAAGTGGAGGTAAAGTTAAGCCTTGTTCAAGGAAGTAGAGCCAACATATCTTCCACTACATCCAAGACCAGCATACCTAATAGTATCTGGTAAAGGCAATGAAGTAAACGTTATGGCTGCTTCATGGGTAATGCCTGTAAGCGAGGAACCATTAAGAATAGCGTTAGCATTGGACCGCGAAACATACACGTTTGAGCTAATAGAAAAATACAGAGAATTCACTGTAAACGTGGTTGACGCTAAACTAGTAGACAAGGTATACTTAGCTGGAACAATAAGTGGTAGAAAAGTCAAGAACAAGATAAGCTACCTAGGACTACACACAACACCCTCCCTAAAAATAGAAACACCAGGTATAGAGGAAGCAGTAGGGATAATAGAAGCTAGGGTATGGAACTCACTAGATGTAGGTGAAGTAAGACTATACATAGCAGATGTTGTATCAGTAAGAGTAAAACCAGAATACTATAATGAGAAATATGGCTGGGATCTAAGAAAAATACAAATACTATTACATGCAGTAGGAAGAGCTTTTACAACACCATCAAGAATAATACTAGCTGAAAGGAAAAAGAAATGAGCAAAGTAGATAGCGAACTAGATTCTAGGAAACTATTAAGAGCTTTAAAACTCCCAATAGTATTGTTAATCTATGGATGGATAGGAATAATACTACTAGGCGTATGGGCTAAAATACTAGTAGAAACACCATTACACTCTAACCCAATAATAAGGTCAACAATAGTATTCATAGCCTTCACCATACCAGCACTAATATGGCTATATATTTGGAGGAAAATAGCAAAACACTATAGAAATAAAATCCTCCAAGCCGGAAAAGAATAATAGATGAAGAACTTGACCGCTACAGATAAAGTCAAGGTATGAAGAGAAAGGTAGCCACAGATAGACTCGGGGGATGAAGACACTTGCCCCCCAAAGATTGGTGAAGAAATTACCGTGGTCAGACCCCTCTCTTCTCCAACCATATGTTCTCTATAGGGTGGTGCTGAGACTAGAAGAGTTATAAGGAATTGAGGTATAACTATGCTTTGTGGCTAGGTGGTCTAATTGGCTAATGCTACTGGTCATGTAAGGGATTTGCTTGAATCTAGGGGCTTTAGGGTTAGTGTTGATACTGTTCGTGTTCGTAGCTTGCTTGGCGACGTTGTTCTTTTTGAAAGAGTTATTGGTGTTGTTGAAGGAAAGATTAGGATTTCATGGAGGTATTGGCCTAGGCTTAATAGATGTGAAATTAATATTAGTATTTATGGAGGCGGAGATGTTGCTGAGGAATTAGAGTCTAAGGGTGTTATCGTAGAAGTTGTAGATGACACTGTCTATGGTAAGATTAAGGTTAAAGGTAATGGAGTCGATAAGCTCAAGGAAATAGTTGACATAGTTCATGGTATTGGTTAGGGAAGGGAGAACTATACTTGGCTCTAGAGAAATTACTGGTTACTCAGACTCCTCTCCCCCCACTAGGCGGTGGCAAGGTATGCTTCATTGATGATTCCAGTGCCCTTGGACTTCTACAACTACCCTTGATAGCTTGTTTGCAAGGCTGCGTTAGGCTCCTAGGTGATGTTAGTAGAGAACTTAGACTTGTAGGTGTTGATGGTACTAGTATAGACTTATACCCTATTACTAGTAGTGTTGGAGAAAGGCTTAGAGCTCATACTCCAATCAACGAAGCTTCCACCATTGTTGACTGGGATATTCCACTAATTAGCTTAGACTCTATTAAAGAGCTTATCAGCTTCCTTGGACTAGTCAAAGCAGGTGGAACTAGCTTAGTGAATCCTCTACCCTACGAGTTAGTAATTGAAGATATTGAAGGCTTAATTCATGGTCTTGAAGGTGGTGAAATCAGGATAATACACCCTGTTAAGCGTATTGTAGAGTCGAGTGCCAATACCGTTAAAGTCTATGGCAAAGTAGAGTGGAGAGGAGATAATATTCTAGTAGAGATAGATGATATCGCCGTAGTATTAAGTCCTTTTAAGCTAGCTAAGGTTGTTAGCGAACTCTATCCCGGTAATCGTAGTAGGATAGTAGTGTACTCCACTAATAACGATGTATTAATCCTAGGTAAAGATGAAGTAGTTATTAAGCCTTCACATAGGCTAACACTAAGAATAAGCCACGGCTTATACAATCCATTACTTAAAGTACTCCAGCCACTAGCATTTGCGGAAACAAGGAAACATACTAGTATAGTTAGCTCCAAGATTATATGCATAGTAGATGGCGTTAAGGAGACATGCATACATTCTACTAGTACACTTAAAGCAACCATAGCACCAGGAACACTAACCATAAACAAGGTAAACTCAACCACAAGGATAAGTTATGGTAGAAGCATGTATACAGCAATTAATTCTCTCAGACAAACTCTGTTTCAATTAAACGGATTAGTAAGCATTAATGGCATATTAAGGTATGGTTATCTAAGAATTACACCATACACAGCTCTATTACTTAAAACATCATTCAACGTCAAGGAGAATATAGGAGTACTAAGCCTATACATACTTAATACTACTGATAGAGTAGCTCAGGTAGAAGTAACATTACCTGCAAGAATAGTTAAAGCAAGCATAGTTAAGCTTGGAGAAAACATTGTAGACGAAGTTGAAGTAGACTATAACTCACTCATATTCCACATGGACAAGTACTCACTATACAGAATAGACTTATCCCTAAAGAAGCTTCCACTACTATTCCTAAAAGAACTTAGCAAAAGACCCTCCATATCAACTTATACTACTCCCTAGCAACTATTACTTCTTAGGTCAAGACAGCTATGTAGCTGAGGATGAAAATATGCCTACTCTATCAGAAATAGTTAGGCAAGCACAATCTATGAGGACTCAGCCTAAACTACTAAGTGAGCTAGTAGAGGAATCTATATCCATACTAAGGGATGAAAGAAGTAACTCTAATAATAGAGTTAATGGTGGTGTAATACTTCCATCCAACACCAGGTTTATAGTAATAGGTGATATTCACGGAGACTTTGATACACTAGTGAAGATATTGTCTAAAACAGATGCTATAAGATTCCTAGAAGATAAACGTGGCTACCTGGTATTCCTAGGCGACTACGTTGATAGAGGTAGAAGCCAGGTAGAGTCCGTCTCCCTAGTACTCTTATTGAAGAAGCATTATCCGGATAGAGTAGTAGTTCTAAGAGGTAATCATGAACCACCACCTGAACTACCACCATATCCTCACGACTTCCCGTATGTTCTACAAGCATATTATGGTAGCCTAGGCATAGAGATATATAACAGGTTTAAGGAATGGTTCAACGAGCTACCATATGTTGCTATAGCTAAGAACGAAATATTATTCCTCCACGGAGGTCCACCAACAAGAGTTTTAGATGAGTGTAATGGTCTAGAGGATTGTTTAGGCCTAGAATCATATCCTCCAAGCATTAGCATATTAGAGGAAGTTCTATGGAATGATCCCGTAGAGTATATAGACTATACGGCTCCATCGCCTAGAGGTGCTGGTGTAGTATTCGGCCCTAAAGTTACGCGTAAAGTACTTGGATTACTAGGTGTTAAGGCGATTGTAAGAGGACATGAACCAGCTATGGAAGGCTATAAACTTAACCACGATGGAAGAGTTCTCACATTATTCTCAAGGCTAGGAGAACCATATTTTAACGAGAAGGCAGCATATATGGTTGTAGATACAAGAGTTCCGTCATGGGAGGTAGACTTAACAGAGTGGATTAGAAAGATAAGCGTAGATGAGGAACCCGAAGTTAGCTGAAGGATAGTGAGTAGAGTGTGATGAAACCTCGTTGTACTGATACATTAAAGTTCTAAGCTCTATCTATTGGCGGACAAGTCTCCTCGTATCCTCTAAGTGTAGCACATGCATTACATATCTCTTTAGAGACCTCGTTAGGTGGAGCACCTTTCACTAGCTTCTCGGCAATCTTTTTAATTAGAGCCTTAACTTGCTGGTTTCTCTCTATCATTTCCAGGTACTTCCTACCTCTTCTACCACTAACGTAGTTTGAAACAGCTGCAGGTGTTATACCCATTAGCTTAGCTGTAGCATATATGCTTAACTTGTACTCCTTTACAAGGATATATGCTGTGAGAGCCCTAATAGTCGGCAATATTTTCCTAACAGCTACTTCACATGGTAACTGCATTCCCTATTCCTCCTACTTAGAAGGTTATGTAAGTTAAATATATAAACTTTAACGCTGTGAAAATGGGGGAGGGTAGGATAACTATGGCTTCAAGAAGCAGTAACGTAAGTGATGAGGAAGTTACACCAGTAGACCTTTCAGCTGTAGAGCAAGTTAGAGTAGAGTTTACGGAAGAAGATAGAGAAGCATTGAGGGAAGCATTAGAGGATATGGTTGAACCAGTAGACATCTACGTATTCAAAGCATCCAAGTGCCCTACATGCGGTGAAGCATTAAAACTAGTAAGCACTATAGTGGAAGAAGCACCTGAACGCCCAGGTAAGGGCAAGCTACTAAGACTACACGTATATGATAGAGACGAGCACTCGGAATTCTTCAACAAGTTCAAGGTTAATAGAGTTCCAACAGTAGCATTAGTAGATGGCTATGTGAGATGGACTGGAACACCTAGCGGTGAAGAGATTAGAGCACTTGTTGAAACAATTATAAGGATTAGTGAAGGCGAGTCACAGCTAGAGGAATCAACTAAGAGAAAAATTAGAGAGAAACTAAACAACGAGGTCTACATAGAAGTAATAGTTACACCCTCATGTCCTTATTGCCCCTATGCGGCACTACTTGCTAACATGATAGCATATGAGGCATGGAAGGCTGGTAAGCCATTAGTAACAGCTGATACCGTTGAAGCATACGAGAACATGGATATAGCCTACAAATACCAGGTCATGAGCGTACCCACGATAGCAATCAACGGTATAGTAACATATATAGGGGTACCACACGAAGAAGACTTCATAGAAAGAATATTATCCATGTCGAGGATAAAATACAAAAGATAAAGGCTAAAACACTAGGCTCAATAAGCTAAGACTGTTTTTATAAGAAACTATGTGAAAACTCGTAGAATAGTCATATATCACAGGTTGGGCATCCACCAGCATATTCTTCCGATACAGCTATGTATTCTTTCTTGCCTATTCTAAAACGTTTTGGAGTTATTCTTGTTTCAACTACTTGTTCTCTCTTAGCTCTAGTTCTCATGTCTTTTACGATAACAGGTTTCTCGACTTCTGCTTTCTCCTTCTTCTCCCTTTCCTTTTCCTGTGTCTTTAACCCGAAGTATATTACTTGTTCTCTCCTAGACTTATCACGGTATACTGTTATACCCTTACATCCAAGTTTCCATGCAAGTATGTAGGCATTCCACACATCTTCTACACTAGCCTCATACCTCATATTAATGGTCTTAGATACGGCGGCATCAATCCATTGCTGCCATGCTGCTTGGTGTAGTATATGCCATACTGGTTCTATGTCGTGGGCTGTGCGGAATAGTTTCTTAAGTGTACGTGGTATGAATGGTAGGTGAGCTATACTACCTGTTTTAGCTATTTCTTCTATTAGTTCTGGTTCATCCATTTCGTAGCGTCTAAGGTATTCTAGGAATAAGCGGTCTACTTCTAGGAATGTTCCAACACTAACATGTCTCATGAAGGCTAATGCGAATATTGGCTCAATACTACTTGTTGTACCAGCAATAATACTAATACTACCAGTAGGAGCAATACTTAGCAATGCAGCGTTTCTTAGCCCGTGCTCGTACATTAACTTCTCAACTAAACCCCAGTTTACTTCAGGTCTCTCAGCTACAAGTCTTACAGCTTTCTCGGAGGGCTTATCCTCTATTCCAGCAGTCTCTAAGAGCTCTGTTAAGCTACGAGCAGTCCACCACATTGGACGGTAAAGTCTAGGGTTCCATGCAGGGAATACTCCCTTCTCCATTGCAAGCTCTATGCTTGCTAGATAGGCGTTATAAGCTATCCATTCTGCTAGATGGTATGCAAGGTATACTGCGTCAACGCTATCATATCTTATCCCCAGCTTGACTAGCATGTGCGCCCACCCCATGACGCCTAGTCCTATCTTCCTTGTACGCTTATTCGCTTCCTCAATCTGCTTTAATGGGTGCTTATTAGCGTCTATAACGTTGTCAAGGAATCTTACTGCAACTCTAATATCTCTAGCTAAGCCTTCCCAGTCAACATGAGGCTCTCCATCCTTGCCGTAGACAACGTATTTTTCAAGATTAAGGCTACCAAGATTACAGTTCTCCCATGGGAGTAAAGGCTCCTCTCCACAATTATGGTTTACGAAGCCATTAGCTATGTATTTATGATATACTGGAACTGTGAAGTCGTAGAACTCTCTTATACCAGCGTCTTCAACTAATACTATTTTCTCAAATACTATACGTCCATTATCGTCTACTACTTCTACTAGGTCTCCTACTCTTATATTCTTCGCCTCAACCCACTCAGTAACAGCTTCTCCTCTAACAAGTCTTTTTACTGAGAACTTGTGGTCATGTGTAACAGTTATCTCTCTCCCAGTCTCTGTTCTAACACGAATACCTGGTTTACGTCCAATACGCCATACCCATGCCTTAGCTACTATTCCTCCTGGAACAACTATCCTAGTAGGGTAGGCGTAGGGTTCTCCCCCCTCACCTAACACGTCCTTACTAGTTGCTACAGCTACTGGTCTACTATTCCTTTTTGCTTCCTCGTATACTTCTTTAGCTGTTTTCCATCCTTGTGGTGTTAGTATTCTTGTATCACCGCTTACACAGGGGTTGGTTGCTGTTATTTTGCCTAGGTACCATACCGGGTGTCTACGGTTTATTTCATCCATGAATAGCATTCCAGGGTCTCCGCCCTCCCATGCGCCCTTAACTATTTCGTAGAATAGTTGTCTAGCGTTCACGGTCTTGGTTATAGCGTTCTCGTTTTCAGCTATAGCGTATGCTTCATCAAGTGTTATGATGAGGGATTCGTCTAGTGGTATAGTCCAGTCGTGTTCTTCTAGTTCGTCTAGTATGATTTCCTGTACCCATTCCTCGTCTATGCTATGCCTAGCTCTAACTATAGCATAGTATCTTGAATCATAGTGTTCGCCTGGTCTTAGGAAGGTTTTCCTAGGGTTTACTAGCCTCCACTCCCTACCCTCTAGTACAGCCTCCATGAACTTATCGTAGACTCCTACGCTTATGTTAAAGTTCTGTAGAAACCTCTCCTTAGCCTCACCTGTCTTAGCCTTAATGAACTCCTCTATATCCGGGTGCCATACATGCATTACACCCATATTAGCTCCACGTCTACGACCACCCTGCTTAATAACATCGGTTACAGTATCAAACAACTTCATAAAGCTTAACGGGCCACTTGCTACACCAGCTGTACTTGCAACCATGTCTCCTTTAGGTCTTAGCTCACTGAAGTCAAACCCTGTTCCACCACCCTGTTGCTGTATTAGTGCTGTAGCACGTACAGCATCCATAATTCCTTCTCCATCAGGTGTTGTCAAAGCATCTCTTACAGGTATAACGAAGCAAGCAGATAGAATACCTAGCCTTGTCTCAGCATTCATAAGTGTAGGCGAGTTCGGTATAAATCTTAGCTCACTAAGGATACGGTAGAACTCGTCTTCTATCTTCTTAACCTCTTCTTCACTCTTACCGTAAAGATACTCTACTCTAGCAAGATGCCTTGCTACACGACGGAACAACATCTGTGGAGTCTCCTTAATCCTACCAGTCTCTGGATCCTTAAGCAAATACCTTATCTCTAGCAACTTGAGGGCATTATATGTTAGCTCCAAGTCCTTAGGGTCAAAATCCTTCCACTTACCCTTACCATAAACTTGATTATATATTCTAGCAAGCAGGTAACGCTTAGCAGCTTCCTCCCATTTAGGATTACGTATAATTCTAGAAATCATGGCCTTTTCTACTAGATCACTAATCTCGCGTGTAGAAACTTCTCCACGATCCTCAATAGATTTTAATACTTCTACAACAATGTCTTCAACATCTTCATTACTAAGACCAGCACCTAGAACAGCCTTTGATACACTAAGTCTGAGTTTCTCTACATTGAATTTTACTCTTCTACCACTTAGCCTCTTAGACACCATGGTACCCTTAACTGCTATTACTTGTGTACGCTCTCTCTCATAAGACATACTCTACTCACCAGCGCTAATAAACGACTATTACTGAGGAGATTAGTAAGCCAATCCTATATTGCTCATAGGGTAAGACCCCTCACAGCTCAATACGAGTATTATCCTGTATCAGATACATGGCCCAGTTACTATCAACTAGATAGGTTTACGCTAAGATTCTTGACTTCATGAACACTAGTTATTAGGTTATTCGGATAACTAGTACCTGGAGAGTGTTTAGCGAAAGTATTAATCAAGTCTAAATAGCTTAACCAATTGTTTAAAGCCATACCCTATGCCTAGAACTCTAGGGTAATACACAGTATTACTTTGGATACACCACTATAGTTAAAACGTTTAATGAGCTAGCAAGTAGCTAAGCTACTAGTGTTCGCTCCATTTAGGGGGGAGAGCTTATAACCTGCTAGTAACACCTTATGATTGTAGGTGAATGCTACTAATGTATGATGAAGATGAACTTGTTGATATAGTAGATAGCTATATTGGCGAGATGATTGAAAGAGTAGTAACAAAGTATGGCTATGACGTTGACCTAGCTGAGGAATACTACGAACTCCTCACATACATTACTAAGAAGCTTGTTAAGGCATGGTTTAATGGTAGGAAGCCTGATGCAAGTGAACTAGAAGCTAAGCTAAGGTATATTAGGAGAAAGTATCCTAGGAGGCTAAATATTCTATTAAGCTACCTCGTGTCAAGGTATATTAGAGCACGTAATAGATATGTTTACGGCTTACAAAGAAGAGATGATTTAAGATAGTAGTTTCAAATCATATTAACATGTTGCCTCTACTCTACTGGAGTAGGGGTATGACTGCTTCTTACACTTTTATAAAGGTAGTTTATAGTAATAGTAGTCTACGAGCAAGGTGTACTACATCAATTAAACTCTACTTTAAATCTACTCTATAAAAGTGTTAGAAGAGGATACATTCATTGCCACGTAGAAGACGTAGATCAAGTAAAGAAGCAACTTCAAGTACACAACAAGCCACTAAGACTAGGAGAACTAGGCGTACAAGGCGTAAGAAAACTATAAATGTAGAAGAATATGTTAGAAGCATTGTCAAAGATGTAGCAGAAAGACTTGGACTAGATCTTCTAGGATTAAAGGAGGAAGAATACTATGAAGTTCTAGGCCCAGCAATTGAGATGGTGCTAGGTGAAGCAACCTATAAGCCTAAGGTAGATCAAATAGTAAGTAGGCTTCAAAGACACTACGATAACGTAGCAGAAGTAATTTCAGCAAACCTAGTTAGGTTAAAGGATAACTTTACACCAGAACAACTAGAATTCATTATATCATATGGTAGACGTGTTGCTGCTGGAGCAGTTCAAAAACTCTATAAGGAAGCAGTAAAAATGGGTAGAGAAGACCTAGTATCACAGCTTAGACAAGTATGGCATGAATATGGAAGGCCTACACCCATACCCTGCCCTAAATGTGGTTTTAGAGCTGTTCTACCAGACTTAACATGTTTTGTATGTGGTGCTGTACTGTCTGAGAAGGAGGTTAAGAAAGCAGTTGACTTTGAAGCTCTTCTTAAAGAATTTGCTGAAACAGCTAGTATAGATGAGATTAGAGAAGCAGTTGAACGTGGATATGTTCTCCTAGGAGAATATGTTAAAGCCCCTACAGCTAATAGAGATCCATGGGATATCGAAATATTCTTGTCAAGAGATGAAAGAGATTATTTAAGGAAGAAGCTACTTGAGAAAAGACTAGAGAAACTAGGTAAGGAGAAAACTACATGATCAATACAAGTAGTATTGACGAGTTAAGAGAAGTAATTAGTAGGTTCAGAATAGTACTAGTAGCATTCATTGACAAGAAATCAGATTATTACAACATAGCTCGTGTACTAAGGTTTTTCGAGAGAATAAGAGAACCGAGTATCTACTCAATAATTTTTACTATAACGGATAGTAATAGAGATAGAGTACTATCAGAGCTAGGAGTTAAGGATATACCAACCATAAGACTATATGTTGATGGCAACATAGTGCTTGAGCAATACGGGGTTTTCGACTCCTATAATAGCAATCTCTACGCCTTAAAGGAAGGTGTGAAATCTGTTCTAAAATCTAGGGGGATAAGATTTCTAATTTAATGCCCCTAATCTCCTCAATTACAGTGCTAGCTAGCCTACAGTAATCAAAACTATTACTCCTAGTGCAAGGAGTATCTGGACATTCATTTGCTTTAATTATTGGTGTTAGAAGTCTAGGATTCTTGAGTATGTTATACCCCAACTCTCTACTATCTCTTATTAGGTCAAGATACATTTCTAGTGCATAGCGTTCATGAGTACTCATTCTATGGTACTCCTTATAGTCTAGGTTTAGATCATAAACATTGCTTATGTAGTTGAAGTATACTATATCTTCCCAAGGAGTATTATATAATGGGTATCCCATAATAACTTTACCAAATACCTTAACAGCTACTATGTCTATCCCCAAATTTAAGTCGCCTTTAAGCATGGAAGATAGGTACAGTACTGCTAAGTCGTCGAGACTGTAAGGTAATAGTACATTATTGTAACCAGTCTTTTCAGCTAGGACTACCGCGATAGCTCTTGATAAACAATACCTAGATGAAAAACTACTTGCTCTAGCATAGTATTTAGCATAGGATAATCCATAGTATAATGCTTTTTCGCTAGCTTTACTGTTAATAAATTTAAGGACATTGAGGCTCCATTGAGTATCTAGTGGAATAACGAAGCCTATACTCGATGGATATTTTTCTTCAAGCATAGTGATAGCTATTGATAATGCTAGTGAGGTATAGGGCTTGTCAGGTAATATTGGTACTAGTATGGTTGAGTGAGGTGAAAGCATTGAGTATTTAGCTATAGTTTTATGTAGGCGTCTAAGGAAACCTTGAATAAAACATCTAGGACAGAAGAGTTCTCCTGAAGTCCTACGTCTATAAGTTGCGGGTCTACCACAGTAATTGCACTTAGGTATATTAGACTTCAATTCTGTCAAGTCTCTCCTCCAAGTGTAGCCTCCTAATTTTCTCTAATGCTTCAGAGATGTTTTCCTCATCTACTTTCTCCTCTAGTATTCCTAAAACCTCCATTATAAATGGATTAGCATATGCAGGTCCTTCAACTATTTTATCTCGTAGACTTCGTGCAGCCTCCATTAACTTATCAGCTTCAATGAATCCAGCTAAGTGCTCATATATTAGTGTTTCAATAGCTGCTAGTAAGTATCTATTACCGTTTTCCAGGTCATCTCTTTCAATGAATTTGGAGAATACTTCAACTATTTCGTTAACCCTCTTCATTACATCTATCAAGCTATGCACCTCCTTGATTAACTCCTAGTCTATGCACGTTAATTTCAAGGAGCCGGGTATTTCAAACTTATCTACGAAAGACTTATATAGAAGGGGTCTGTAACTTATCCACGCAAATAAGCTAAGGTGAAAACTCATGGCATTATATGGGGTTCCCGTACTAATACTAAAAGAGGGTACAAAGAGAACTACTGGAAGAGATGCATTAAGAACAAACATTCTCGCGGCTAGGGTCTTAGCAGAGGTATTAAAGACAAGTCTTGGTCCACGTGGACTAGACAAGATGCTCGTAGACAGCTTCGGCGATGTAACTGTTACGAATGATGGTGCAACCATAGTAAAGGAAATGGAGGTTCAACACCCAGCAGCTAAGCTCCTAGTAGAGGTAGCTAAGGCACAGGATGCCGAAGTAGGCGATGGCACTACTACAGCAGTAGTACTAGCTGGAACACTGCTCGAAAAAGCAGAGAACCTACTGGACCAAGGAATTCACCCAACTATAATAATTGAAGGATATAAAATGGCTATGAAGAAAGCCTTAGAAGAACTAGATAAGATTGCTATAAAGCTAAACCTTGGAGACCTAGACAAACCCGAAGACCGTGAAAAAGTTAAACCCATATTCAAGCAACTAGTAGAAACAACAATTTCAAGCAAATACGTTGGAACAGGGCCAACACTAGGCAAGATAACTGACATGGTTATTGATGCAATACTAACAATAGCTGAGAAACGTGGAGAGAACAGATATGAGGCAAGACTAGACAACGTAAAGATAGAGAAGAAGAAAGGCGGAAGCTTACTAGACAGTCAGCTTGTTTATGGTATTGTGTTGGATAAGGAGGTTGTTCATCCTGGTATGCCTAGGAGAGTTGAGAAAGCAAGAATAGCACTACTAGACACACCACTAGAAGTAGAAAAACCAGAGATAACAGCTAAGATAAACATCACAAGCCCTGAGCTAATCAAAGCATTCCTAGATGAAGAAGCAAAGATACTCAAGGAAATGGTAGACCACATAGCAAACATTGGCGCTAATGTTGTTATTTGTCAGAAGGGTATTGATGATGTTGCACAACACTTCTTAGCAAAGAAGCAAATACTAGCAGTTAGAAGAGTAAAAAGAAGCGACATGGAAAAACTAGCAAGAGCAACAGGAGCAAGAATAGTAACAAGCATACGTGACCTAACAGAAAAAGATCTAGGCTACGCAGAATTAGTGGAGGAGAGAAAAGTAGGAAACGACAAAATGGTATTCATAGAAGGATGCAAGAACCCAAGAGCAGTAACAATACTACTACGTGGAGCAAACGACATGTTATTAGACGAAGTTGAGAGAAGTATCCAGGACTCACTACACACACTCAGAAACGTGTTAAGGAAGCCAGCAATAGTTCCAGGTGGTGGAGCAGTAGAAATAGAGCTAGCAATTAGGCTTAGAGAGTGGGCTGAAACCATTAGCGGTAAAGAACAATTAGCAGTACAAGCATTTGCTGAAGCACTAGAAGAAATACCAATGATACTAGCTGAAACAGCAGGACTAGACGCCCTAGACACAATAGCTGAACTAGTAAAGAAACATAAAGAAGAAGGTAAACTCTACTCAGGAATCGACGTGATAAACGGTAAAGTAGTAGACGACATGACAAAGCTAGGAGTAATAGAGCCAGCAATAGTGAAAGAACAAATAATCAAGAGCGCAACTGAGGCAGCATCAATGATACTAAAGATAGACGACATAATTGCTGCAGCACCACCTAAGAAAGAAAAGAAGAAGGAAGAAGAGGAAGGTAAGGGCAAGTTCGAGTTCTAAGCACTATAACATTATCTAGGTAACCATAAACTGTTTTAACCAAGATTTTTGCTTAATATCAAACTTATTTTAGGTTTGACCAGAATACTATTTATACCCTAAAATTCTAGGCATTGAAGAGGTGTTCTCTGAGAATTGATGGTTCTATGGCGTAGAAAGAAAGGTATAACGATACCTAAGCTAACAAGATACGAAATGGCCAGGATAGTAGGGGCAAGAGCACTACAAATAGCATTAGGTGCTCCAGTACTAATAGATGTATCAAAACTTAAAAACAAGGATCCAGTAACCATTGCTGAAGAAGAACTAAAGCAGGGAGTACTCCCAGTAACTATACGTAGAAGACTACCCGATGGAACATATGAGCTAGTACCATTATCTGAACTCTTAAAAGGCGAGGAAGAGTAATGGATGTAGATAAGCTAACAACAATTGTATCTAAGTATTTCAGAGTAATAGCTTTTAGAGAACCTTTAGGAAGCTTAGTGGGAGATCTTAAAGTAAAAGAAATCGTAGTAGAACCACTAGCAAATAATCTAGACGAGGCTTTCAATAAATTATACGATGAGCTAACAAGGCATCACATAATACCAGTACTAGACCATACTCAAGGACTACTTGTCTTAAGGGTTATAGAGAAACCTGAAGTATTTACACGTAAAAGCCTAATACGACGCTACCTTCCATTCATATTATTCGCAGTAACTATTATAACAGTATACTTGTCCGGGCTATACCTTGCTCAAGGCTTTAGAGAACTAGTAGGCTCTACAGAAAACATAGAATTAGATGCAGTATTTTATACTCTATCATTAATGGGAGTACTATTAGTCCATGAACTAGGCCACTACGTTACTGCTAAGTTAAGTGGTATACCCGTATCACTACCATACTTTATACCAGCACCACCAGCAAGCATAGGTATGCTTGGAACTTTTGGAGCAGTCATAAACATGAAACTTCCTCCAAGAACTATTAATAAGCTAGCACTAGTAGGGATAATGGGGCCATTGACAGGTTTTATAGCAGCAATACCAGTAGCCATAGCAGGTATAAGTTTATCCGCAAAAATACCTGTTGAAGAAGTGCATGTTCTCCCAAGCGAAATAATAGAGATTAGGGCTGTACCGCTAATACTAAGAGCTATACTAGACACTATTGTAGGAGGTAATGTAACAGTATTATCCCATCCAGTACTACTTGCATCATACTTTCTATTCCTAATCACGTTCCTAAACCTACTACCTATAGGCCAGCTGGATGGAGGACACATTGTAAGAGCATTAGTTCAACCAGAAACCCACAGGATAATAAGCATTAGTACTTCAGCATTCCTGTTAATCATAGGCCTGACACTATCTTATACAGTAGATGCTATATACATGGTATTAGTATTCTTTTCAATACTAGCACTAATACTTACTGGTAGAAGAGTACACGTAGGTGTACTCAATCCTCTATCAAAGCTTACAGGATACTACAGAATAATACCAGTAATATACGTTATATTGTTAATACTCACAGCACCCGTACCAGGATAGCATAGTTAAATCCCGCCATATTAAGCCCAGATTTTAGCCCTGATAACGATATAGAGTAAGGAGAAATGTTATACAAAGATAATACTAAAATAACTGCAGAAGCGTTAGCTAGGTTTCCTCCTTTTACAAATACGTTAAGACTACTGTGGAGAAGAATAGAGTATGTGATGATCTAACGAATACATTAATGATTTTCCCAGTTCATTCAGCCTTTAACCTACTGGCAACTACCTTAGCAACCTAATCAGTACCAAGCGATAATAGTAGCATGAAATATATGATCCATTGTCCAGCATCTATCCTAATAGTCAAGAAAACTATAAGCATGTAGCTACGTTAAACATCTCGTCTTAAGAGGGAAGTCTTGGAATATGAGTTATCGTCATAATGTCTTCGATAAATATGGTACATGCAATGATAGGGCTACGACAGTGTATCATAGCTTCTTGTAGTACTTATTTTTAAGATAGTATCACATGTTATCTCCATATTATTTAGCTTAACAAATAGTTTGTTAGAAAGCCTAATATTATTCCTAACGAACATTAATACATGTAGGTTTAATCCTAGTAGGAATATTAGCGTCATACAAGTTGAATATGTTATTGTTGCTCCTAATACGTGGGTAATTTCAAGAGCTACTAGCATAACCAGTTTACCATTGAGTTTAACGAAATAATTCTACTACCATATTGTTACCATTAGCTCTCATAAGGGGGCAATTCTATTCGTTCAATAATTCTTATTTTGAGACTTTGACAATGGTGTACTGAGTACAAAGATAGTTTCAGTGTATCTAGGATCAAGATAATTGCTCTATATATTTCTGGAAAGTATTAGATAACTATTCTCCACAATATGTTTTTACACTAGTCTTTATATTCTAGAGGTTCTGTACATAGTGATATAGTAGTTATACTGGGTGAGAAGCCCATGAAATCCTTGAGGACTATTTCAATTTTACTAGTATTAATAATTGCTACAAGTATCGTAGTATCAGCATTATACCAAGTATCTATCGGTGAGAAGGTAAAATACGCGGAGAAAGTTGTATTGATAAGCATTGATGCTGCAAGACCAGATATAACGTACAAACTCGCTGAGGAAGGACTCTTACCGGGTTTCAAGAAGATAATGGATAAAGGAATCTACGCTGAGGGCATGATAGTAAGTTATCCATCAGTAACAGCTACGTCTCACGCTGTGTTTTCTACTGGCGCTACACCTAGGATAACTGGTATAACTGGTAACCGCATACATATGCTGGGGACACCAGTATACAAGACTGTTAGTGGATTCGATGGTTCAAATCTATTAGCAGAGCCGTTATGGGTTACCCTTGATCGCCAGGGATTAAGAGCTGTTGTAGCAGCATTTCCACAAAGTACTCCCAAGGCATGGGAAGGTAGAGTTAACTATTCAATACTATTCAATCCCTATGATGCCTTTGTATGGCCTATAAGCTATTCAACATTGTACACAACTAATACAAGTATACCTGCTGCAACATACATAAACCTAACGTCGGCTACCAATTGGACTAACTTAGAAGTCCTAGGAAACGTATACCGTGCATTTGAGGCGGAAATAAAGCTTGGAGATGATACTTGGTGGCTACTAGTCTATGACTCAGACAATGATCTGAAGCTAGACCATGTAGCAATAGTTCCACATGAGAAAGATGCTTCTAAGGCTGTAGCAGTATTAGCTGAAGGAGAGTGGAGTCAGCCAATAAACACAACGATAACCTATAAGAACGTAACATATGTTGTAGCTCCAATGTTCAAGCTATTGAATGCTAGTGAAGAGAACTTTAAGCTCTACCGCTCACAGATGAGACCCCTTAACACCATATGGTATAATAATGAGACATTAGCTAAAGAGATATGGGAAAACGTTGTATTAAAGACTGGTATGATACTTGGCGGAGACTGGTGGGCTCTAACTCATGACTGGATAGACCTAGAGACCTTCATGGAGACTGTCTACTTAGCAAACGAGTTCTTCAAAGAATTCACCAAGTACCTATTAACTCATACCGATTGGGATCTATTAATGACCTACACGCCAGTCGTAGACAACGTATATCATCAATTACTAGGATTAACTGATCCATCAATGCCCTATTACGATGAAGCAATGGCCGAGAAAGTATGGGAGTACATTAAGCAAGCCCATATATGGGCTGACGAACTAGTACAAACAGTACTAGACAACGTCGACTTAAACAACACCGTAGTAATAGTGGTATCAGATCACGGGCAGTGGAGTGTTGCCAAACTAGTATACATTAACAGCATATTATACAATGCAGGTCTGATAAAGACCGACGACCAAGGAAAGATATTATGGAATGAGACAAAAGCATACTATGTAGGATATAACCAGATATTCGTAAACTTAAAGGGTCGTGAAGATGGAGGCATAGTTGACCCAGAAGAATACGATACCGTTGTAAAACAGATCAAAGTAGCATTAGAGAGCACCGTTGATCCAGATACAGGTGAACCAATATTCTCATTAGTAATGAGTCGTGACGAAGCATGCGTACTAGGTATATGTGGTGAACGTGCAGGAGATGTAATCTTCAGTTTAAGACCCGGCTATGCAGCATGGGGTGGAATAAGAATTGAGAACGGTACCGGAATAGTATTCAAGGAAGTAGAACCACTAAAAGACGTTACTGGATGGCATGGCGACCTACCATACTATGAGAACCTACTAGCAATATTCGGTGCAATAGGAGCCCATATAAAGCATGGTAAACTAGGTTACATACATGCAACAAGCATTGCTCCAACAATAGCAATGCTACTAGGAATAGATCCTCCAGCTAATTCAATTGGAACACCATTACCAATAACTGAGCCAGTAGTATGGGTTAAGACTGAGACTGTAACAGAAACGGTAACAGCACAGCCAATAACAGTAACAATAACAAAAACAGTAACTACTACCAAGACAGAAGTTGTCACCGAGACCACAACTGAGACCTTAACAGAGATAGCATACAAGACAGTAACATTAACTAAGACTGAAACCACGACTAAGACTGTTGAAAAGACCATTACAGAAACAAAGACTACCACGACAACAGAAACACAGACAATAACGCAGGCCACCACAACAACTGTCACTCAAACACAAACAACAACAGAAACAGTTACTACAACAATATCAGAGATAAACTGGGGTGCTACAGCAGGCATAGCAATACTATTACTAGTAGTAGGGCTAGGCATAGGCTACATAATATTTCGTAGGAAGCCTTAAACAAAGATAGGACACAACTCTATTTTTTATACCTCATACAACCTCCTTATATTTTATACCTATACCTGGTTCTTCAACTACCATGTCTACGTTTAATAATAGGTTGTTAAAGAGTAGTGTAGGGTATCAGTATATCTTCATGGTAAGTCGGAGTCTGTTAATGCGGCTATTATTGATATACGGTTCTTCACCGTTAACATAAGTTTCCAGTTAACACTCTTCCTCGAAAACCTCTTAATGACTACCAAAATATATCACGAGGAGGTGCTACATGTTAGTAGTAGAAGCATAAAAACCCTTAACTAGGAAATTCCCTAGGACGCTACAAACCATAATGTTAACAATGGCTTCCCATAAGGTAAATTAAGGCAATGCCTACAACTAGGTACTTATCTCCAATAGGATTAGTTGGTAAGGGGTATAGGTTAATAATAGCTGAGAAGCCTAAGGCAGCTAAGAGAATAGCTGAAGCATTATCTTATGGTAAAGCCCGTAAGTACTACTATAAAGGTGTTCCATACTGGTACTTTACTCTAGGTTACTCTAAATATGTTGTAGCTTCAGCTGTTGGACACTTATTTACACTTACAACCAGCCTAGAAGGCTTCCCTGTATTTGAATATTATTGGGCACCTATATGGGAAGTCGAGGACAAGGCTAGTTATGCTAAAAAGTACTATGAGCTACTTGCAATCCTAGCAAAATATGCCATAGAATACATTAATGCATGCGACTACGATATAGAGGGCTCAGTTATAGGCTACATGATAATAAGGAGTCTAGGCGATGTTAGAAGAGCTAAGAGAATGAAGTTCTCTAGCCTAACAGATACAGAGCTTAGAAGATCCTTCAACCAGCTAGGTCCTTTAGACACTCCTATGATAGAGGCAGGTCTATGTAGGCATGAACTAGACTGGATATGGGGTATCAATGTTAGTAGAGCATTAATGAGAGCATTACAGAAGACAACTGGTAGGAGAATAAGCCTTAGTGCTGGTAGAGTACAATCCCCTACACTAATAGAAGTTGTACGTAGAGAACGTGAACGCAAACTACATGTACCGAAGCCTAAACCAGTTGTTAGCGTTACAGTACTAATAGGCTCTGAGAAGGTACCAGTAGAACTAGTTGAACCTAAGCCTGAGACACTCATAGAGGCTAGAGAGCTAGCTAAAGCTCTTAAACAACAAGGATTTCTCTACGTTTCATCAGTAAGTTATAGTGTTGAGAAGCTTCAACCACCTCCACCATTTAATCTAGGTGATCTACAGTCAGAAGCAGCAAGAATACACGGGTACAGTCCGTTAACCACGCAGAGAATAGCAGAGCAATTATACCTAGATGCACTAATAAGTTATCCTCGAACCAATAGCCAGAAGTTACCGCCAACACTAAATCACCTAAAAATACTAGAAAAGATAAGTAGTATAGGAAAATATGGTACACTGATAAGGAAACTAATAGCTGAAACCAAAGGAGTACTAAGGCCTAGGCAGGGAGTTAAAGATGACCCAGCGCATCCAGCAATATATCCTACTGGTGTTAAACCCGCTAAACTTAGTATACGTCAATGGAGAATATATGACTTGATAGTAAGGAGATACTTGGCATGCTTTGCTAAACCAGCAGTAATTGAAGGAATACGTGCACTCTTATTAGGCCCTAAGAAGACATTATTTAAGCTAACCATTAAGTCCCTAAGATACCCGGGCTGGATAACATATTATCCCTATACACCAATAGAAGCAAGAACAATACCTAAAATAACGAAAGGTATGAGGCTAAAGATAAGTAGAGTAGCAGTTAAAGTAACATACTCGTCGCCTCCAGAACCCTATACTAGGGCTAAGATAGTTAAATGGATGGAAACAGTAAACATAGGGACTGAGGGGACAAGGGCACGTATTGCTGAAACACTATTTGAAAGAAAATACTTGGAGGTAAAGTCGGGTAAGGTAACTGTTACACCATTAGGTTTTGCAGTAGCAGAAGTACTAGAAGAATACTTTAAAGATCTAACAAGCATTGAACTTACAAGGAAATTTGAACAGTTCATGGAGGAGATAAGATTAGGTAGAAGAAGCCGTAGCCAAGTAGTAAATGAAGCTAAGAAAACACTACTAAAACTGTTTACTGAGTACAATAATAGAATAGAGGAAGTAGGATTAAAACTAGGCATTAGCCTAGGACTACTACAGCCTAAGAAGAAATGTTTACTATGCAGTAGGGAAGCCATAAGTAAGAATCTATGTACATATCACTTACAAGCACTTAACCAAGTAATAGAATCTTATAATACATGGCATAAAATACTAGGAATAACATGGAGCGAATACCTGGTAAAACTACTGAAACTTAAAGGTACAGGTGAATGGGTAAAGGATACAGTAAAGGCATTACTAAGTAATACGATTACCTTGAACCAAGTATACCAGTAAACATTAATGATAAGTACCCTAGATAGGGTATCTTAAACGTAAACCCGTTAACCTCTACAGCAACACCAACAATTCTCTCATAGGGTATTCCAGGGGTTCTAATATCGCTACAAATTCTAATGGGGCTGTATTCATAGAATTGTCTTAGCCTAGAATCATCGTATGGATTATTATCACCCTTAGTGCGATAATAGTATCTATCATCAATTCTTACCACGTCAATAACCCTATGTATAATGTATCCCCCACCACATCTCTTATACACAACTACATCTCCAACCCTTATCTCATTTGGTGGTGGCTTATACAATAAGACTATGTCTCCTTCACGGAATAAAGGCAACATACTTGTACCACTAACAACAGCCATAGGTGCTTCAGCACCAGTAATATAAGGTGTAAAGAGATTTAACACAACTATTACTAGTATTGCTATAGTTATTCCAACGTATTCTAATACCTTACTCTTCTCCAAGACTCTTTACCGTATTACTCTTCTTCCTCTTCCTCGTCAATATCTATTTCAATTATAGGTCCTTCCCTCTTAACTGGTTGCTGAGTAGCTCCTAATTTTCTTTTACCCTTACTTGTTTCAACTTCAACTTCTCCTCCACCAGTCTTAATCTTACTTACAACAGCTCTCCATTTATGTCCACAGTTAGGGCATTCATACATGCCCATTATCGTTATGGTTATCCTACCATAGGCATCAGGCATTGGAGCTACTAGTTGCCAAGTCTTATACGGTTTATCAACCTTGGTTCCACACCGTGGACAAATATTGGGTTCACGCCTTCTTCTAGGCAATCTTTCACCTACGTCCAAACCTACTAGTTACTAGATTATATAATTTTTAATCCTCTACACCTTTGAATTCAACAGCTACATCGTATTCCTCTAACTCAGACAATATTATCATTGTGCTTTCATTTAATAAGTCATCTTTTATTGAGTTGTATAAGTTTCTAGGAACATTTATTCTTACCTCATAATTAGTTGTATTACCTTCAACTTTAACTACTATTACATCAACATTCATTCCTGGTACACTTCCACGCTTAGTCTTCGTTCTAATAGCTTCTTTCAATTCTTCAGCAATCTTTATTGTATGACCTAGGGGTATACCACTAACTCTTACATTCAACTTTACTGAAACTTTACGTGAAGGTGTTTTAATGGGGCTTATGAATACTCTCCTATTTGGTACTCTTACGATTGATCCATCAGGTAATTCTAGTATTATTGACATAGGAGTTATGTCTTTAACCTTACCCTCGTAACCATCTATTTTAATATATGCGTCTTGTATGATTAATCTACCAGCGAGAATAGTATAATAGCCTATTATGTTAGCAAAAAACTCCCACATCGAAAATAGTATTGCTGCTAAGATTATGAATAAGGGTATTAATAGGGTTTCCACACCCGTTAATGTGTAAGCTATTGCTATTATGGCTATTATGTAGGTAACAGTATCTGTTATACTTCTAATTTTCATTCCAACGGGTTTAGCTATTATCCCTCTATATTCAAGTCTACTTACAACTAGGCTTACTATGCGTGTAATAATTAATGCGACTATTAGTATTATTACTATTTTGAGTAATGCTACTATTAAGGGATTTTGCAGAAGAATTAATAAGTGCTTATAAATGTTATCTATTAATGAAACGACTCCAGATAATATTTGAGGACTTGTGGTATTCTCCAAGGGTTAATCACCTAAATGCTTCTATGAAAGAGTCAACTTTATCTCTTCTAACCAAGGCTATAATTTCATAACCTGCTTGTAGTTCTAAAGCTTCCTCTGGGTCAATAAATTTTTCTCCATCATATATTGCCAGTATTTTACCAGCATTCTTAGGATACTTGATTTCGCTTAAGGGTTTGCCATAGCTTCGATCCATTTCAGTTATTGTAAACGATATTAGTACATAGTTACCCGTGAATGCTGGTATAAGTGTTGAAGCAATGTATTTTCCTTCAAGTAATGATTGTATTAGTTTAGCAGTAATGTATGCCTCATTTACTGGTTCTGCTACTTCAGCATCCTCCATAAGCCTTGCAACTCTTTCATCTTTTACCCTAGCTATTCTATGAGTTACATTGTATACCTTCGCCATAAGTGCTACGAATAAGTTCACTTCATCTTTATCAGTAACAGCTATAACAGCATCAAATCTATGTAAGTCTACTTCTTCGTATAGTCTGGGATTGGTTGCATCCATGTGTATGGCCATTACGTCTGCTTCTCTTGTAACTGCATCGCATTTATCTTTGTCCTTGTCTACTACTATTATTTCATTACCTCTACCAGATAGTTCTCTAGCAAGTTCTTTTCCTACCTGACCTGCTCCTACAATTAGTATCCTCAAGTCCCCGCTAACCTCCCCTACCTAGGGCTTTAGCAATAACAACTATAAATGGGTATATTTCAAGGCGCCCTAACAACATTATTACTATGTATACAGCTTTAGCTGGGTCGGGCATGTGGGGTCCAGCCAGGCCAACACTGAGACCAGTACATGTTTGTGCACTAGCTGTCTCAAATAATACGTCTACAAAGCCTACGTTTATGCCTTCGGAATAGTATATGTATGCTGTTATAAGAGAGCCTACAAGTAATGTAGCAATGTATAATACTATGAATACGGCTACCTTGCGTATAACTTCGTCGGAAACAATGCGTGCACCAATCTTAGGTGCAAAATAGGTTTTAGGAGGTAGTAGTATACGTTTAACCTCCCATCCAACAGCTTTAAGGAATACAACGAGTCTATAGATCTTAATTCCAGCAGAAGTAGATGAGGTAGAACCACCTATAACCATTAGTGTAACTAGTATTACTTTAACTAGTTCAGGGTAATCAGTTATGCTAGTGACTTGGAAGCCTGTATTAGTTAAAGCAGATACTGCATGGAATAATGATGATGTATAGAGTCTAAAATCCAGTACGCTAAGATTACGTGATAGTATTATGTAGACTATTGCTCCACCAGTAAAGGCTATTATTAACAGTGTTTTCACTTCCACACTCGTAATAAAGTGTTTAAACCCCTCTCTACGTAGACGTGAGTAGTCTACAAAGTTAATTGCACCCATAATCATTGATAATATAGCCGCGTACCATACAAATAATGAGTTATAGTACCCGACACTTCTAGCATGTGTAGAGAATCCTCCAGTACCAACACCTGTCATAGCATGGTTTAGTGCGTCAAAGAAGCTCATTCCAGCAAAATACAATGCTAGAGTAGCTATAATAGTTATGTACACGTATATCTTAAGCATTGCGATAACAGTACGCTTAATACTAGGCTCTATTCTCTCCTCACGCCCCTCAGCTAGAGCTAGCCTAGCAACTGTTACTCCTCTAGCAAATAACGCGAGAGATATTACAACAACTCCTAAACCTCCAACCCACTGCATTAAACTCCTCCATAAAAGTACTGTTCTCGGCATAGCTTCAGGGTTAGTCACCATAGTTAGCCCTGTACCCGTAAACCCGCTAACACCCTCAAATAATGAATCCAGCAAAGGCATATTGGTGCTTAAGTGAAGTGTTATTCCCCCAATAACTGGTATAATTATCCACGCGATTACAGTGAGTACTACAGCATCACCAAGAGTTAAGGGGACTGTAGCACTAAGAATAGTCCTAATAATATAGCCTATACCAAGCAATAGTACTCCAAATAACATGAAGTAGGAGGCTACTCTACTCTCACCTATAATGTAGCCGTATAGACCAGGTATTAGCAGGAATAGAGAGTTAACTAGGATTATACTACCAGTATGGTATAGCATAGTAGCATAGTATGCTAACCTATTACCCCTAACCATAACATATCTGCCTCCAAACCATGAGGACAACTAATTCAATAAACCCGGAGACACCATACCATAGGACATAGTAGAACTTGGAGAAGACAAGTAGTAATCCAAGCAAGTATACCCCCAATGTAACGGCAAACAATATTATACCACCATTAAGGCCCTTAAGCACTGATATAGTAGAGTAGGTTATTGCTGGTATAATACTAGCAGTTACAAGTACAATTAAGAATCCTTTCTCACTAGAAAGCTTACCGTAAAGTACTTGTCTAAGAAGAGGAGGAGTCACAGTTGTAAAGAATGTTAGAAGCATTACAGTTCCAAACATGTCGGCAACATACGTATCAGTCAATAACAACCTACACCCCACGTCCTTTAATAAATAAAAACCTTCACATAATCACTTATCTTAAGCATAGGGTAGGGGTATTAAAATGCTTGTCTACGAAGTAGAAGAACTATTCAAGATCGAGAAAGTAAAGGCTAGGTGGATTATAGATTCAAGAGCAAGACCTACAGTAGAAGTAGACGTAATTACACGTGGAGGAGGATATGGACGTGCAGCAGCACCAGCAGGAGCATCAAGAGGTAAGCATGAAGCCGTAGAAGTAAGAGATGGAGGCAAAGCATTCAAGGGCTATGGGGTATTAAAGGCCGTAGAAAATGTGAATAAGATAATAGCTCCAGCAATAATAGGCATGGACTCGCGTAGGCAAAGGGATATAGACTATAAGATGATAGAATTAGATGGTACACCCAATAAGAGTAAACTTGGAGGAAACGCTATTGTAGCAACAAGCCTAGCTGTAGCCAAGGCAGCAGCAGACACCTATGGTCAACCATTATTTAAGTACATTGGTGGAATAGAAGCTCGTACACTCCCAGTACCATTAATGAATATAATAAATGGTGGAGTACATGCAGGTAATGAGCTAAGTATACAAGAGTTCATGATAGCTCCCGTAGGAGCTGATAAATTTAGTGAAGCACTTAGAATAGCAGTAGAAGTATACATGGAGCTTAAGAAGCTATTAAAGGAAAACTATGGGCCTATAGCAATAAATGTTGGAGATGAAGGAGGCTTTGCCCCACCAATGAAGAATACTAGAGAAGCATTGAATGCCCTAGTAGAAGCGGTAAGGAGGGTAGGATATGTTCCTGGAAAAGACGTTCTACTAGCACTAGATGTAGCAGCATCACAAGTATTTAATGAATCAGAAAACGTATACATAATAGACGGTAGAAAGTATAGTAGGTCTGAGTTGATAGAATTTTATGAAAGACTAGTAGAAGAATACCCTATAGCAAGTATTGAAGACCCGTTCCACGAAGAAGACTTTGAAGGCTTTAAAGAACTCACAGATAAGCTAGGATCAAGAATACTAGTAGTAGGAGATGACTTATTCGTAACAAATATTAAGAGGCTTAGAAAAGGAATAGAGATGGGAGCAGCTAATGCTATACTAGTAAAGGTAAACCAGGTAGGTACATTAACTGAGACACTAGATGTTGTAAGAGAAGCACATAGAAATGGATACAAAGCTATAATAAGTCATCGTAGTGGTGAAACAGAGGATACAAGTATATCACACATAGCTGTTGCACTAAATACGGGACTCATAAAGACAGGAGCACCAGCTAGAGGTGAAAGAACAGCAAAGTACAACGAACTCCTACGCATAGAAGAATACCTTGGAGAAGAAGCAATATACCCCGGTACAAAAGTATTCCCACGTAGAAGCTACGCGTAGCATTCATGCCATGTGATGAAGGTTAAAAGCGCAGAGCCCAATAGGCTGTGAAGAAAGCCAGGCTGCTGAAGGTAATACGATATACGCTTACGCCTAAATATTTCTTAGAACTTCTTCTTCAATCATATTAGCGTAGTAGTCTACTAAGCGTTTAGGAGGAATATTAGTATATGTTGAACACTCATCAATAGATCTAGACAATGCTTCACGTAACTCTTCAATGTATAGTGCTATTAATGGGTTATCATAGTATTCTTCTAAGAGTTTTTCAACAAGCCTAATACTAATACTAGCGTTCAATGCGAAAACATTAATGCTGTGAGAGCTAAGTAGGATTTCAACAATTTTATCCATGAGCTTAGACGCATATCTAAGCGAGTGCAATTCAGCAGGGTCATGCTCGAGTTTATTCAACGCATTGGCTTTTAAGTCAAATAAGTTCTTAAGCTTAAGTGCAAGGTAAATTGCTTCAGCAACAAGTACGCGAAGAGGTTTAGGCATACGTATTACATCTCTAATCCTATCACTAATTCCATAGTAGTCTATACGTATTTCCTCCGCCAAGTCATGCATCCTCTAGTAAACTAAGATTAACATCATGGAATAGTATAAGACCTATACTCCACATCAACTAATTTGTACCACCTAGACCCCCAGATTTTATAAATCCTTACATGATGTAAGAATCTCTTTTGAATCCTAGCCTAGGTGTATATGTCATGGTACTCATGGTGGATGAAGTAGAACGATATGTAGGATTAGAAGTAAAAGACCCTTATGGTAGAAAAATTGGTAGAATAGTTGCACTATACAGTGAAGTAGACGGCACTGTAACTGGCATTGAGCTAGAAGTAAATGAGGATACTTTCACAACAGTAAAAGCTGATAGAATAAAGATAACAGAGGATGGTGAATTACAGATAATCCCTGAATGGAAAGTAGAAGCACTAAGCCTAATTAAACAATTAGATAAGGCCAAGAGGAGAATTAAGGCATTAGACGACCTATACTCTAAGAATGAAATACCAAGACACGCCTACGAAGAATTTAGGAAAAGAGTTGAGAAAAGCCTATCAGCTCTTAAAGTAAAAGCAAGAGATGTAAAACAAATGCTAAAGAAGAGAACACACGCACTAGAAGACACTATAATACAAATAGAGAAGGCAATGACAGCCCTCAAGATGAGCTATCTAGCTGGAGAACTATCTGAGAAAGGCTATAAAGCAGCAGTTGAAGCACTAAGACAAGCTAAAGATAAAGCCGTGGAGGAGAAAGAGGACATTAAAAAGATACTTAACAAGATAGAGAAGCTAGAACGCGAACCCGTTGAAATAAAGCTTCCCTCAACTCAGAAAACAGGAACACATGCACCTAAAGTAGAAGCACCAGAATCATCTGAAGCACCAATACTAGTCCAAGTCGTTGAAGGCTAAGTCTTTTCTTAAAACAATGATTTGTTTTCATCTATTACTCTTAGACCCAAAACCTATTTCAACCCAATAATCGGTGAAGAATTGTGGAGGTAATAGCACAGCAGGTAAGTGGGGCGAGTAGCTGGTTGAGAATACTTAGAGGATTATTTGGAGCACGAGGACATGAACCAGGTATAGGGGATTTTAAGAAGAAACTTATTGAGGCAAAGGTTAAGCTTCAGGAAACTATAAGTAAAATAGATGAAGCATTAAATAAGCTTAAACACCGTGATGCACAATTATTTACGAGTGCGGTTAAAGCACTAGCAAGTGGTGATGAGATAAAAGCCTCAATTTATGCAGGTGAAGTAGCTGAAATAAGGAAGATAATGAAGACGCTGACAACAGTTAGATATGCAATAGAGCAGGTATCACTTAGACTTGAAACAATGGAGACAGTAGAAGACATAGGTATATCCATTGCACCACTAATACCAGTTCTAAGAAACATAAGAGATCAACTGGTTACACTAATACCCGACGTAACCTCAAATCTTGATGAAGCACTTCAAAGTATGCAGGAAGTAGTATCAGTTACATCAAGTATGCCTGAAAAAGTCATAATACCCCATACTACACGTGAAGCAGAAAACATACTGCAAGAAGCCAGACGATACGCAGAAAAGGAAACTAGTATCATAACTGGGTTACCTGAACTACCCTCTGTTCCACAAATGAGGAACCTAGTTGATAAAATCAATGCTAAGATTATGGAGAAGCTACGTGAAGAAGAACCTAAACAACCAGTATCAGTACCTATGATTCCACGTAGACCTTCATTTGAGGAGGTTAAGAAGGGTGTATTAGACTACATACGTAGCCATAGAGGATTCCTCGACGTAGCTGATTGCGCTAAAAAGCTAGGTGTAGAGCCAAGCACTATACGTAAAGCACTAGAAGAGTTGATAAAGGAGGGAAAGATAAGGGTAATCAAGTAGTAATTAAAGCATTACCTATACACATGTTTAATCCAAGCAGGTAGGCATACTCTGAATAGATAGTATGCTTAGCCTTCTCATCTAGTTAATAGTACAGCTATAGATAAACCCTGTCTTTATGTATGAATGGGCCAAACTGTTTTTAGTCCTACAACAACATGGGAGTATCATTTATGGGGTATTCTAGCTCCAATACATGATGTGATGGGTGAATTATAGGCTTGAGCACAGCAGTATATCTTGAGGAAGCCGCTAGGCAATATGCTCTGAAGGCAGTTAAAGCTGACCAGAATGGAGAATATGAGGTAGCAGCAAAATTCTATGAAAAGGCTGCTGAGATACTAGAGAGACTTGTTAAACTATATCCTGATATACCATTCAAGGAGGCATATATTAGGATGATTAGAGAGTATAGGAGGCGTAGTAAGCACTTAAGGGAATTAGCTAAACGAAAAGTTAAGGCCGTAGCATCGGGGGATGAGGAAGAAGACATAGACTTAGATGAAATAGTGCTTGCCCAGAAACCTAGTATAACATTCAATGATATAGTTGACTTAGAAGAAGTTAAACAAGCGATACGTGAAGCAATAGTATACCCGGTGAGGAGGCCAGACCTCTTCCCTCTAGGATGGCCTAGAGGAATACTATTGTTTGGCCCCCCTGGATGCGGGAAGACCATGATTGCAGCAGCAGTAGCTAATGAGATAGATGGAGTATTCTTCATGGTTGATGCAGCAGTAATAATGTCTAAATGGCTTGGTGAAGCAGAGAAGAACGTATCTAAGGTGTTTAAGAAAGCACGTGAAGTAGCAGTAAATGAGGGTAAGCCAGCAATAATATTCATAGACGAAGTAGATGCACTACTAGGCGTATACCAGACAGAAGTTGGAGGAGAAGTTAGAGTTAGAAACCAGTTCCTCAAGGAAATGGACGGTTTACTAGACAAGTCATTCAATTACCACGTGTACGTTATAGGAGCTACAAATAAGCCTTGGAGACTAGATGATGCATTTATTAGGAGATTCCAGAAGAGAATCTATGTTCCACCACCAAACTTTGAAGCCCGCATAGAATTATTCAAGTACTATACATCTAAGATAAAACTAGATGAAACAGTAGACATAGTAGAACTAGCTAGAATGACAGAGGGATACAGTGCAAGTGACATCAAAGACATAGTGCAAGCAGCACATCTAAGAACAATACGTGAATTCTTTGAGAAAAACAATGGAATAGGAGAACCTAGACCCGTAACAATGGAGGACTTCATGGAAGTACTAAAAGTTAGAAAACCAAGCATAGACAAATCAATGGTCGATGCATACCTTAAATGGTATGAAAGATTCAAAGCACTATAATAGCCAAGCTAGCAACTACTTTGTACTCTACAATTGCCCTTAAAAGGTAATTCTTAGCTAATTTAACTATATAGCAGTTATAATTGTACAAGCTTTCAAGACAATGATAAGGAAACTCATTGAATAAAGCTTACAAGGGGGATATGGGGTTATAAAGATGCTTGATTACAGTTCATTTCACTTATTTGGTGAAGGGTCAGCTACCCCAGGGGTTACCTAACATCATCTTTCAGCTGGCATGACTTTCTTCAGCCCCTGGTATAAGTTTAGGTTAAGGCTATAATACCTTTATTCTGCCTTCACGTCTAAGTCTTAGCACACGGTATGTTGGTGTAACGTACTTGGGATGGTTTGCTTTTACAGCATTTACTCGTTTAACGCTAGTGTTTACTGGTGCTTCTCTAAGCTTACTTGGATTCTCCTTAGCTTGCTCTGCTATCTCTTTTAATACTCTTGCATAGTATTCTATGTTCTCCTTTGTCTCGGTATCTGTGAACTCTATCATTAATGCTTCTTCCACTATTAGTGGGAAGTATATGGTTGGAGCATAGAGTCCGTGGTCTAATAGGTTCTTTGCGACATCTTCTGCTGTAACACCATAATCTCTTGTTAGGGGTTTAGCGCTGTATACTACTTCGTGTTTTCTAGGCCTACTTGGATCATACGGTAAATCGTAGCCTTCGACGTCTTTCATTAGTGATATAAAGTAGTTGGTGTTTAGTACTGATTGCTCAGCTACTTCTCTTAGCCCTTGTGGTCCAAGGCTGAGTATGTATATGTATGCTTTAACTAATGGTATGATGTTTCCATTAAATGCTCTAATACGGCCAATGCACCTATCACATCTATAGTCTAAGTAGTATTTTCTACCATCATATTCTATTAATGGTCTAGGTAATAGGTCTACTAGTTCGCCTTTAGCACATACGGGTCCTGCTCCAGGGCCACCACCGCCATGTGGTGTTCCAAATGTTTTATGTAGGTTTAAGTGTACTATATCGAATCCCATATCACCTGGTCTAACTATGCCTAGTATACCGTTAAGATTAGCTCCATCATAGTATAGTAGTCCTCCTACACCATGTACTATGTCTGCTATCTCCATTATATGTTCTTCGAATAATCCAAGGGTATTAGGGTTAGTTAACATTATGCCTGCTGTCTTATCTCCTACAACAGCTTTCAATGCCTCTAAGTCAAGGTTGCCTCGCTCATCGGTTAATAGTCTTACAACCTTAAAACCAGCCATTGCAGCACTTGCAGGATTTGTTCCGTGGGCATTATCTGGTATAAGCATCTCGTCTCTATCCTCTCCTCTTAGCTCATGGTATTTTCTTATCATGAGAGCGCCAACTAGTTCACCAGCAGCACCTGCAGGTGGTTGTAGGCTACATCTATCCATACCAGTTATTTCTGCAAGCCATTTCTCAAGCTCATATAGTATTTCTAGGAGGCCCTGGACATCTTCATCGTCTTGGAGTGGATGTAGCATTACGAGGCGTTCATCTAGTACTAGTTCTTCGGCAATGCGTGGATTATACTTCATAGTACATGATCCTAAGGGTACAGGCCCGTGGTCTACTCCATAAGATGTTTCTGCAAGCCTAGTATAGTGTCTTAGAACTTCTACCTCTGAGACCTCTGGCAACTCTGGAGCACTACTTCGCAGTAGGTCTTCGGGTAATACTTCACTTAACTTAACATTATTCTTGATCTCCTCTTCTAGTTCTGGTACAAGGTATCCTATACGTCCTTCTCTACCTAGCTCATATATTAATGGCTCATTCCACCTACTCTGCCTCCACTTACTCAAGGCTTATCCACCTTTTTCTCAATGTATTCTTTTATGGTATCTACAAGTAACTTGATATCACTTAGGCTATGGGCCTCGGTTACACAGAATAAAGCACATTCTCCAAGCCATGGATACTTATCGCCTACATAGTATCCTCCAAGTATTCCCTTAGACTTAAGGTATCTATACAAATCCCTGTAGCCTATGCTAAAGGATACTGTAAACTCCTTGAAGTGTTTTGAGCTTAATGCTGGTGCTCTTACACCAGGTATTTCTGATAGCTTACTAGCAGTATATGCAGCCTTCAATGCTATATGCTCAGCAAGACTCCTTATACCCTTCCTGCCAAGTAATGATAAGTATACTGCAGCAGCAATAGCCATTAATGCTTCATTGGTTGTGATATTACTTGTTGCATGCTCCCTACGTATATGTTGTTCACGTGTTTGCAGTATCATTGTAAAAGCTCTATTGCCCTCAGAGTCTTCTGTTAAGCCTATTAGTCTCCCAGGCATTTGTCTAACCAGTTTCCTATCCCAGCGAACAGCGAAGACTCCTAGGTAGGGTCCACCATAGTTTAATCCTAGTCCTAGAGGCTGTCCTTCAGCAATAGCTATATCGGCTCCAAGCTTTCCTGGAGGCTCTAGTATTCCTAGGCTAATGGGCTCGAAGCCTATAATGAATAAGGAATCGTAGCTGTGGGCTAGTTCACCTATCTTCTTAATATTCTCGTCTATGAAGCCTAGGTATGATGGATATTCTACGTATACTGCAGCAGTTTTCCTATCCCTTAACTTATCCTCCAAATCAGCTAAGTCCATGAACCCTGTTTTCTCGTTAAATCCTACTTTCTCTATAGTTATCTTTTTACCATAAGTCCATGTTCTAGCAACTTCTAAGTGTTGAGGATTCATAGTACTTGGCACTAGGATTTTATTTTTACGTGTAACTCTTGAAGCCATTAGGAATGCTTCTGCTACAGCAGTACTACCATCATACATGGAGGCGTTTACGACTTCTAGTTCAACTAGATCGGCTATGAGGCTCTGGTACTCAAATAATGCTTGTAGAAGACCTTGAGCTATTTCTGCTTGATATGGTGTATAAGCTGTAAGGAATCCTCCACGAGTAATAATCCATTTAACAGTACTCGGTACATGATGATAGCATACACCTCCGCCCATGAATGGTGGTGGATTAACATATATTCTATTCCTTGAAAGCTTCTCCTGTACTATACGTTTAACTTCTACTTCACTAAGAGGTCTACCTAACCCCACCTTAAGCTCTCTACCAAGTATTACACTACGAGGTATGTCACGGTATAGTTCATCAACGCTTCCTACCCCTATTTTCTCCAACATCTCCTTCTTAATATTCTCAGGAGAATTAGGAAGCCATGGGTGAACTGTCAAAAGATCTCAGCCCAGTAAATCTAAGATAACCCTAGGAAAATAAGGCTATGGTAATGATCACATCTAGTAGTCCTAAAAGAAAAGAGTTATCTACCTCAAATACTAGTTTGAGCACTTGGTGTCTAGAAGTCTTGGCTCTTCTAAAATCTCCTCTACATAACGTCCACATTGAACTAAAAGCTAGCTTTGGCGAATTTGCTGGATGGGAAATGCCTTTAACATATGAAAGTGGAGTAAAAGAACACTTAGCTGTAAGGACAAGTGCAGGAGTCTTCGATATATCACATATGGGTAGAATTATAGTTAAAGGAGATGAAGCATTCACGTTTCTTCAAAAACTTGTACCCAAGGATTTATCCGAAACACCACCAGGATACATGAGTGGGCCTACAGCATTCCTAAACGAGAAAGCTGGCTTTAAAGATGATGTAATGCTCTACAACTTAGGCGGTAATAAATGGCTTATAGTATGTAATGCTGTTAACAGGGAGAAGATAATTGATTGGCTAAGAAACTGGAAAGCTAAGTGGGGTATGAGTATAGAAATAATAGATGAGACGATGAATATAGCTATGCTTGCTCTACAGGGACCGAAATCAGCAGAATACATGGAGAAAGTAGGGTTAAAGCAAGTCCTAGATCTAAAAATGCTACAGTTTAAAACAGACATTGAGACAAGGTATGGCAAGCTATTCCTTGTAAGCCGTAGTGGCTGGACTGGTGAAGATGGATTCGAAATACTAGGTAAACCCGAAGTAGTTGAAAAACTCCTAAGAGAACTAGTAGAAAGGGGTGTAAAACCTGCTGGACTTGCAGCTAGAGATACTCTTAGACTTGAAATGGGCTTCGTCCTCTACGGCCATGATATAGATGAGGATATAACACCAGTTGAAGCACGTTACTGGGTTTGGACTCCAGGAAAGAAAGGCTACATAGGCTATGAAGCATTAATGGAGAAGCTAAGGAAAGGTGTTGATAAAATACGTGTTGGAGTAAAAATGAAGAAGAAAGTAAAGGCTATACCACGTGAAGGAGATAGGATAGTAGTTGAAGGAGTAGAGGTGGGTAGGATAACTAGTGGAAACTACTCGCCAACAATGAAGAGAGGTATAGCTATGGGATACGTGAGTTCAAGACACGCTCTAATAGGCTTAAACATAGAAGTAGATATAAGAGGTCGCCTACACCCTGGTAAATTGTCAGATTTCCCACTATACAAGAAGGGGTGAGTAAACTCCATGTCTGAGATAAAGGTTTTAGAATACATAGTGTTAAAGGATAGAAGATATACAGAAACAGATGAATGGGTTAAACTTGAAGGAGAAGTAGCTGTTATAGGAGTAACAGACTATGCGCAAAAGAAGCTAAAGGACATAGTAGGAGTAGTCTTTGAAGAACCCGGTAAGAAAGTTAACAAGGGCGATGTAGTAGCTGAGTTAGAGTCAATTAAGAGTCGTGGAGAGGTATATGCTCCAGTTTCAGGTGAAATAGTAGAAGTTAATACCAGACTTGAAGAAGAACCAGATCTCGTGAACTCCGACCCCTATGGCGAGGGCTGGCTTGTAAAGATAAAACCTGATGATCCAAGCGAGGTAGAGAAGCTATTAACACCGGAGGAGTATGCTAAAAAGATAGAGGAGCGAGAGAAAAGCTAAGGTGCTCTAAGGCATGTCCTATCCCTACTACTATGAGGAAGTTTTTGATGGCATAACCATATTTGAAACAAAGATAGTAGAAATACCTAAACCATCATACATGGTACTAGGCTTACCGGATGCAGGACTTGTAGGCTCTATTAGTGTTAGCCATATGGTGCGAACACTTAAAATGGAAGAGTTTGGTGGTATAGAGAGCTATCGCTTCTTCCCACCAGTAGCAGTAATACATGAAGGTAAACCTCATGCGCCAATAAGGTTCTTTTACAAGGATAACGTAGTTGTCGTTGTACCTGAAATAGCTATACCTCCACAAGCAATATACCCGTTGAGTCTAGCAATCCTAGACTATGCTCAGAAGAGAGGCTTTGACTACATAATATCTATTACTGGAGCACCAGTTCCTAATAGAATGAACCTTGATAAACCTAGGATATACTGGCTGGCAAGTAATGATAGAGCAGCTAAACTAGTATCAGAGCTTAAGATAGACCAGTTCAAGGAGGGCTTACTGGTGGGGCCATACGCTATTATATTCAAGGAATCTGTTAAGAGGAGAGTGAGTAATCTACTATTACTAGCTGAGACGTTTATGGAGTTCCCGGACCCGGAGGCAGCTGCAAAAGTATTAGAGGTTCTCTCAAAGGTTATTGGAGTAAAAGTTGATGTCGCAAAACTCTTAGAGGAAGCAGAGCTAATTAAGATAAAGACAAGAGAGTTAATGAAGCATACAACTCAGAGTCTTGCTAGAATGGGTAAGGGCTACGAGTACCAGATGCCTCTACTCTATGCATAATGAGTGGAGGTGTTTACTGGGATGAGCTTTGACGAGCTCTCAAGGCTTAGGAGAAGAATTAGGGAGCTACTAGGCGAATATGAGCCCGTACTAGATGAGTCTTGGCGTGAAGTCGCACCTATGTGGACTAGTGATGGAGTGCTTGAACCATTGTTCTCTATCTACGAATACCCTGACCACTACGTTATAGTAGTTGACTTACCTGGTGCAGACTTCTCAACACTTAGTGTTGACGTTAAGGGTAGAAGACTAGTAGTTAGGTGTAGGCTTAAGGAGGAAGTAGTCTTTAGTCGATGGGGTACCATTCAACGTGAAATAAGATTCCGTGAATACATGAGAGCAATAGATCTACCCCAAGACGTAGACTTGTCAAAGTTTAATGTAGAACGTAAGGGTACTATGGTAGTAATAGTTGTTGGTAGGAAACTAGAATTCTAGAGTTATGAAGACTACTTTACATGTATTTCAACAATATCTTTATCCATTACTACGTGATCTAATCCTACACGTTCACCAGGATATTTTGCTGAAGGACCCCAAATCTTAGCGTACCTAAAGTTTTCTACAAAGCTTGAATGAATAGCCTTAGCAACATCATATACTGTTGCTCCTTTCCTAAGAATTAGTGGTTGATCTGAAGGCTTATCATGGTTTGGTTGCTTAGTGTACACTCTTATTATCTCAAGGACATCGAATAATGTTTTACCTATCTCATTTAAACCATAACCGGTTTTAGCTGAAACCCCTAAAACTGGTATTTCTCTTGGCACAATCTTCCTTATTTTCTCAACAATACTTATCCCAGTTAAGTCTACCTTGTTTACTAGTATTATTGTTGGCTTATAGGCTATGTTTCCAAACACTGCTTTCTCTACATCATCTATTGTTACCTCACCATAGATTTTAACCAACGCGTTATATATTCTATAGCTTTTCAGCAAGTTCATGACATCATTAACAGTGCAGCCAATTAACCTACCAGATAATGCAACTCTTATACCACTTCCACCTCTACCCTTTTCTATTACAACTCTACCCCTAGGCTTTACAACATGTATGTGAGCCTTCCTTAACTCTCCTACTATGGTCTTTAACTGGTATAAGGGTTTATTGGAGGCATCAAGAACTATTGCTAGACCATCTGCATTGCGTGCTAAGCCTAAAACCTTAGTACCCCAAGCAACTCCATCAGCTGCACCAGGCATTATAGCTGGTGCTTCAACCAACTGGAATTGTATGTCTTCGAATCTAAGCATTCCTGGAATAGGTCTACGTGTTGTATAAGGATAGTCTGCTACTTCTACCTCAGCATTAGTAAGCCTCCTTAACAGCAAACTCTTACCGGAGTTAGCCATACCAAGTAATACTATTTGTGCAGCCCCCTCCTTCTCAATAAAGAATGTAGGGCCTTTACCACTACTTCTCCTACGTCTCCTTTCTTCAAGTTCTTCTCTAAGTTCACGAAGCCTACGACGAGCCCAGTACAATAGGTTTTCCGTACCCTTATGTTTAGGAACAGCTGATATGAACTCCTCTAAAGCCCTAATTTTCTCTTCTACAGTCTTAGCCTCCATAACCTTAAGCCATTTCTCCTTAGCTTCTGGTGGAAGATTAGCAGGCATTGCTTTAACACCACGTCTTGCTTCTAGAATGTTGCTTTAGCTAGTAAGCGTCATTACACCATCTACTTAATATAGTCATATAGGGTTTTAAGTGCATGCTTGCTTTTCTTATCCTTCCTGACATAGCTTTGTGGGAAATACTTTCTAATAGTACTCCAGCTTCTCCTAACAATGCTTGGGAGCTCGCCTTTCTCAACTACTATTCTCTTAAGCCAATTAATTGTTTTAGGATCTGATGGGTAACCACTACCTATATCGCCATGGGTTTTTGATAACTCCTTTATATGTCTATCTCTTAGTACTTTAGCTACTATACTAGCAGTTGATACAACTACATAGTTTTTATCAGCGTAGTGCTCAGCTACTATATCACCATTAAATCCTGTTTTCCTAATAGCGTTAACGAGTTTATTTCTTGAACCAGTTAAGTCTACGTATACTTTGACAATATCTTTACATTTGAGTAGTGCTTCTCTAACTATTTCGGCTACAGCTTCAATGAATAGCTTATTCAAGTTCTCCTCGTCAATTCTGTTTGGCGGAATCCTCTTCACTAAGACCTCGTCTACTACGTCAACTATCTTGTCATAGAGTTTCTCACGCATATCCGGTGTCAATAACTTGCTATCTCTTACACCTAGCTTTTCCAATAACCCTAACTTAGACTCATCAACACATACTCCTACAACGAACATGTCTCCTACTAAGCTACCTCTACCAGCTTCATCTATGCCTAACAGTATTCTCCTATTCCTTAGGGATATAGTAGTGCTGTACTCCAAGTCCTAACCTCTCTTACAGTATTGGATAGTTTTTCAGGTGAAGCATGTTTTCCTCCTTCCTCGTAGAACACCTCTAGTAGGATATAGTATACTCCTGTTCCCCTAAGGGTTTTCAATAACTGCTTTACACTTACATTGGCTACTCCTGGAGGTAGGTGATCCTCTACATGACCATTTTTAACTCTATAGTCATGTAGATGTAGTAGTATTAGTCTATCCTTAAACGTCGTAGCCCACTGTGATGCCAGCTCCAAGTAGTTAATCTGTTGACCTGTATTCTCTTTATTCTTCTTAGCCTTACGAGTATAAGCTATAACAGCATGTCCTACATCGAAGCAGAATTTTATTCTCTTTTCTTTATCAGCTATAGGTGCTAACTGGCCTAGTAGGCCACAGCATTTCCCAGGATCGTTTTCAACTACTAAGTATAAAGCGTGCTCACATGCTAGATCACATAGCTCCATAGCGCTATGTATTGCTGCTTCTATAGAGTCTTTCTCAATAACACTGTCTACGTCTATTGCCTGAGCTGTTGCTAAGTGTAGGTTTAAGTAGTTTGCTTCAAGGTCTACTGCTACCTCGATAACCCTTCTATATACTTCTAGTCCAGCCTTCCTTACACTCTCTATAGGTGACGCTAACGCTATATCTCTCCAAGGACCATGTAGCCCTATCCTTAAAGAATACTCTTGAGTGTACCTACGTATTTGTTTTAGCTTATCAACTTGCTTAAAAGGCCATGGATAGTCTAAGCTTAACTCTATGTAGTTAAACCCAGCTCTAGCAACACTAGCTATTGTATGTTCTAAGTTCTTATCACCATACCATACAGGGTATCCTATTAGAACCAAGCCCTACACCTTTAGGGCTTAAGTAGGAGTTCAAGGTCATTTAGACCACGTAGTGCTACATCAACATTATACATTGGCTCGTATCCATCAAGACACTTACAGTCTAATCCAGCCTCACTGCACCCTATGTTTCCGCAACCACGTATAATGCTTATAACAGGTATTCCGGATGCCTTAGCTAATGGTATTAGTCCTTCAAGTCTATAGTACTTACTTGGAGCTTCAATGCATTCATAGTCGTATACTTCACCATTACTTAGTATTAATGGTCTATATAAGTAGAATAGTATTTGCGGACGTACATCAATGTATAGTCCTAGAAGTCTTTCTTCAACATTATCTCTAAAGCCTAGTACTCTTAAGAAAACGTTTTCTAAACTCAATAATTCTCCTAGAGCTCTAGCTACTTTACCTGCAAAGTACTTCTCAGTTAAGACAAATACTTTTCCTAGCCTAGCAGTAATGGAAACTAATGCTCTGAGATCACTGGTCCATCCACCTACTACGCTACCAGCTACAACAGCTATTCTCTTAAACGTCGCTAATCCCTCATTACAGCTTCTACTACGAGAAGCGTCTTAGAGTATTTGGCTTAATAAAACCTAGTGACCTAAACCTGGAGAACCCTAGGTCTTTTCTAAAATCTCTTTAAGCAGTAATAGTATCTTGTCAGAAGGCTTCTCTAAACCACAAACCAGTTTCTCAGCGTCAACTCTATACTTGTCTGGATCCCTTAGTATCTCAACTAATAGCTTCTCAGCATCATCAATACTATAAGCCTTAAATAATGGAAGTCCAAGTCTCCTAACACATTCATCAACATACAGTTTACCTGGAAACAGGTTTATACCCGGAACCCCTAGTAATGCTGCTTCTCTAGCCATAGTCCCACCACCTGTTACAACAGCTACTGCATAGTATTCTAGGCTAATACCGTGAACTGGTTCTTGAAGTACAATAACGTTACGTAATTCTTCTAGCTCTCTCCACTGCTCATTATATCTCGGTAATGCTACTACTCTCGTATACCTAGATAATCTCTCTACTAGCTTTGATAACTGTAAACCCTTACTTCTCGGATAATAGGCCGCATAGCGCTCTTCAAGTCTCACCACAACATACTCTTTTTCTCTCAATCCAAGCTCCTCTAATACTTCTCTACGCGGCTTTTCACGTTTAATCCACTCTAATTCATCGAAACCATTGTATTGTACAAGTACTGTACTTGGATGCGTGTAAACTTCAATAGTACTTCTAGGAATACACATTGAGAAAACAACATAGCTAGCTAGTGGTAAGCTAAGCCTACTAGCAATGACGCTATGCGGTGAATCCGTTAACGCTATATAGGGAATTCTTAAACCATAGGCTACTCTACTTGCACTAGGATTAGGATAAGCTATTAACACATCAATATCCTCATCCTCTACTAGTTCAACTAGCTTCTCCATACGCTTAACATCAGCTACAAGTTTACCAAGAAGTCTTTCACCACCATAACCTCCAACTATAACAGGTTTGTATCCATGTATTTCAGCTACACGAACAGTATAGTCATAGTCCCTAACAGTCAGTAATACTTCATGACCCCTACTTTGTAAGACTTTAGCTAAACTTGTTGCAAGTAAAGCTTGCTTAGGTGTAAGAGCATCAAGCCAAATCCGAGCCAACAATTACACCCAAGCACAGTCGCTAAGACTACTATAACTTAAAGAAAAATAAACCATAAACACTAATATCTGTACACCATGAATAATAATGTAGGGTAAAGCCATGGATGTTTTAGAAGTTATAACAAATATTGCTAAAAGTAAGGGCTTCTCAGTAGAAGTAAAAGATAATAGAGTAGAGATAGGGGTAGGCGAAGAAAACGTACCAATAAAACTTGTAGCAACATTGAGAGACCAAGAACTTGAACTTAAAATAGCTGTAGAAGACCTTGAAGACTATATAGAAGATCTAAAAGACTCTGGAGAAGACTACAAGAATATAATCATAGAGTACCTGGATGATCTTAAGAATATTGCTAGATACATAATATCAGAAATTACAAGTAGAGGCATCAAAGTAGTAAATAAAATAAGGGAATCTGAACTAGATATAATGGATGCATTAGAGGAAAGCGAAGAATAAAATCGTGGAGGCGATATTGTCATCCAAAACGACTATATAGCTAAAAAATTGAGAAGTACCTTGGAAAACATTATAGTAGCGCATAAGATCTTAGAAGACATCATAGGTGAAGACATCCCTCACGATATACTAGAACACATACTTGATGAAGTAGAACATATTGCTATACACGAGCTCTGCCATGCAGTTATCAGAGCTGTTTATCCCGAAATAGAGAGTTTATACGAGAAGAACGAAGAACTCGCTACATGCATAGATGAAATAACATCACGGCTACTAGAAACATATGTTTCAAGAAAAATAGGAGGATATGTTCATAGCATTGAAGAACACGTGTACGAGCTAAAACTCTACAAACCATTAAGCAACTTGAACTTATCTGAAAACATGTTAGCAGAATTATATGTTAGAGCTGAAGAAGCATTAAATGGTAGGGAATGTTTATGTAGATTATTAAAGCACGTAGAAAACGTATGTAAAGAATTATTTTTCATTAACTTCAAGTCCTATCGCTGGCAAATACCATACTAGACGTGTTTATTATTGTCAATCTTATATACAATTGTATGCTCTCCCAGTTCACCTATGACAACATTATCAAGTGTATTAAGTACGTAGAGTGTTGATGCTCTTATCAACAGCTAAAATACTATTTCACGCTACTTCTCTGCACTCTGCTATGCATCCTTTATACAGTCTTTAACCACTATGCTCACTGAGTAATTTATTTTACTGCTACGAGTATAAGCCTCCCAGCTTGTTTAGGGTCTTCTATGAGATTATAGTCCCCATATATTTTCGTCTTCTTAAACCCTGTTATCCTAGAGTACAGTTTCAGTTCACTAGCAGTATATAATCTTAGCTTATGTTTGTCGAAGAGCATGTCTATTTTATCATTGTGTTTCACTATTAGTGTTCGCTCCCATTCTAGTATAGGTGTTACTGTGTTTGTTAACCACTTGACGTCTATGACTAGTATGCTTATATTATCGCTTTGTACTCGCCATATAACTGGTGTTCCCTTTACCCATCTATCAAATCTATGGAGTGGGTTAGGTACATCAGCTATGAATACACCACCTTTCCTTAAGCTATTGTATACTCCTCTGAGAGTATTCGATATATCCTCGTCGCTTAGATTATAGCCTAGGCTTGAGAAAAAGCATGTTACAGCATCAAACTCCTCATTGAAGTTAAGCCTCCTCATATCACCAAGCTTAAAGTCTACTTGAACCCCGTTTTTCCTAGCCTTTTCTCGTGCTATCTTGATCATCTCACTACTTATATCCAAGCCTAAAACCCTATACCCTCTCCGTGCAAGCTCTATTGTAGGCCCACCTGTCCCACATGCAATATCCAGTACATCCCTAACATCCCTCTCTGCATCACGTTTGAAGACTTCTTCTACAAAATCTATGATCCTAGGTACTCTCTCCACCAAGTACTCATGGTAGATTACATCATAGTACCTAGCATACTCAGTGTAAAGAGGAGATATCATAGGCTAAGCCCTCATAGAAATAGTTGTTCGGTAAAATATTTAGCTCTATTAATGAATTGGTCTTATCAACAAATATCGGGATATCCGAATCTATGCTATTCCATATGTCAGAGTTCAGGTTCAGACATAAGTAGCTATACGCTTAATCTTTAACATCACGGGACTAGTCATTTGGAAATACATGAAAAAGAATACAGTAACGCTTTAGTGCTTCAAATATTGGGGGGCTGTATACTTGGTTTATAGTCTACGAAATACTATGGTTCATTACAACACTTAGTTTGAGGTATTGTGGATCCCATATTCATACTACTATGAATCTTGGCTACTTGGGGGTATTAGTAGCTTTGACATTGCTCTCATCGGCTATTCTAGCATCATCTATACATACATCTTATCCAAAGTCTTCATATTAGTTGATGCCTAGTTAATGGGATCTTAAACCTAGTAGGAATGTTTATATACTAGTAGTTTATTCTAGTACCAATAGGTGTGTTAATGGAGGTTAAGGTTAAGGTAACAAGGAATTACCAGGTAACTATTCCAGTAGAGGTTAGAGAGTTTCTAGGAATTAGGGTTGGCTCGTATATAAGGTTCGTAATTGATCCAAGTATGGGAAGAGTGTATATTGAGAAAGCAGTTACAGAGAGGAAGAGGTTAAGACTTGGCAGAAAACTTGATCCAAGCGAAATAGATGAAATTATAGAGCGAGGCATAGCTAAATGCATGAAGTAGAGAAGGCGGTTATAGATACAAACGTCATAATCTACGATGTATTTGAAGACTCATTATACCATAAAGAGGCCTCTAGTATACTAAATCTCCTAGAGATATGGATAATACCCACCATAGTTATCCATGAATTCATATGGTTCCTTAAAGGTTTAGGCTTAGGAATTAAAGAGTCTTATGAGATAATACTACAGTACATTAATAATGAGAAATCAATAATAAAACCTATATCCAGCTACCATATAAGAGAAGCCCTGAACACGATTCTTGTAGAGAACACCTCATTATCTAAATATAATGATAAGCTGATACTCACAACAGCTATTGAAGAAAAGACACCTATTGCAACTTTTGATAAGAAGCTACGTAGTCAAGCTAAAAGACTAGGTGTAAGAGTCATACCAGAAACCATGCCTTAGCCCACATATGTAGCTAACTTCAGCACCAGAAACCTTCATCACTTTTTCAGTTAATCTAGCCTTCATCAACTATATTACTTTTAGTCTGGCTAGGGCTATAAGTATTACTTTAACTATTATTGCTGTACTTGTTAGTAAGGAAAGGTATAGTAGGGGTCGTCTCCACCAGTTAGATTTTGAGATAAGCCCTGCTATGAGGAGTATTGTTGTTAAGGCAAGTAATGTTATTATTGTGTAGTCTATGATTGTCATGGCTTCATCCTTCTCTGTTTAATTTTACGTGGGTAAGGTTATTTTTGTATCACTCTAATCCTAGTTGATGAGGAGGATCTTTATGGGTAGATTATTTGGTACTGATGGTGTTAGGGGTGTAGTGAATAGGGAGTTGACCATAGACTTTGTTGTAAGACTAGCATATGCTATAGGCACGTTCTTTGGTGAGGGAAGCCGTATACTTGTTGGAAGAGATGTACGTATTGGTGGAGAGGTGTTCATGAAGGCTGTTGAAGCAGGACTTGTAAGTGCTGGTTGTAAGGTCTATGAAGCAGACTTAATCACGACACCTGGGCTCCAATACAATGTAGGCTATAAAGGATTTGATGGCGGAGTAATGGTGACTGCTAGCCATAACCCACCTGAATATAATGGTATAAAGGTTATAGCATCTGATGGGATAGAAATACCTAGGGAAGCTGAAGAGGAAATAGAAAGTATATTCTTTGAGCAAAGATTTAGGCCTGGAAACATAACGTTGCTTACAAGTAGTGTTGAGCGTGCTCCAGGAGTTATAGATGACTACGTTAAAGCTATTGTAGGCTTAGTTGATAGGGAGAGAATTAAAGCTAGGAAGCTTAAAGTACTAGTTGACCCAGCTAATAGTGTTGGAGCACTAACTACAACAAGAGTTGTAAGAGAACTTGGAGGTAAAGTGTACACTATTAACGGACACTTAGACCCATTCTTTCCAGGAAGACACCCTGAGCCAACAGTAGAATCTCTTAGAGAAACAGCACTTGTAGCCAAGGCTTTAGGTGTAGATTTTGCTGTAGGCCACGACGCTGATGGTGATAGAGCAATAATAATAGATGACTTAGGCCGTATCCACTGGGGTGATCGTAGTGCAACAATACTAGTAGAACACCTAGTTGGAAAACACCCTGAACTACCACGTAGAGTATACACAGCTGTATCATCAAGTATACTAGTAGAAGAGTACTTGAGGAAACATGGAGTAGAAGTAGTATGGACTAAGGTTGGAAGCCCAATAATAGCAAGAGAAGTAGTTAGGGGTGGTGGTCTAGCAGGTTTTGAGGAGAACGGAGGCTTCATGTACCCTAAGTTACTGCCAGTAAGAGATGGTGCTATGAAGACTGCTTTAATCATGGAGCTACTAGCATACGAGAATACTAGGCTCTCAGAAATATTTGATAGGTTACCAAAATACTACCCCGTTAAAACCAAAGTACCAATGCCTAGAGAGAAAGCATTACAGGTAGTTGAAAAAGTCAAGGAGATCTATAGTAGTAATAGAATGGTTACAATAGATGGAGTAAAGGTCTTTGGCGAAGACTACTGGTTCCTAGTTAGACCTAGTGGAACAGAACCACTACTAAGAATAATGGTTGAAGCTAAGGATAAAAGCAAAGCAGAAGAAATAGCCAACAACCTAGTAAGAATAGCTAGGGAGGTGGCATCAACTAAATGAAGTATAGGTTAATGGACATACTAGCATGTCCCGAGTGTAGGAATTTTCCACTAAAACTAATAGTACTTGAAAGAGAAGAATATGATAGAAAACTAGAGTTAAAGAAGCCTTTCTGTGAACTATATTGTTCATTCCTAGACAAGAATGTTAAAGACGTAGGAGATAAGGCTCCATGCGATAAGTGTATAAGGTATGAGATAGTTACTGGTGTAATCTACTGTACTAAGTGTGGTAGATGGTATCCTATAATAAATACTATACCTAGAATGCTACCAGATAAGCATAGGAAAAGAAAAGAGGATATAGCATTCCTAGAGAAATATAAAGACAAGCTACCAAGAGAAATAGTATATGAGGGTAAGCCATTCAATCTATCAGAGTAGATAACCTTTATTAAAGCGGAGTCCTTTTTACCCTAAAAAACCCTATCTTATCTCCAGGAAAAATCCCTAAAGTGGTGTACTCAAACCATGTCCTACACAGAATCATTTCTAGGAAACCTTGATGAATGGGTTAAAATGCAGAAACGCATGTTAGAGACCATAAAGAAAGTAGAAGAGGAATTAAAGAACTCTGATAGACTAGACCTAATAGTTGCTACAAGAACAGCATTCCAGCATATGATGAAGACTATAAAAGCCTTTGACCAATGGCTACAAGACCCAATCATAATAGCCCACATGCCTAGAGAATACCTATTAGAGGTTCAGGAAAGAGTTTGGAGAATACTAGAAGAACTCCTAAAACTAGACATAATGCATACTAGTAAGTTCAGAAATCATATGGAGAAGCTTATAAGGGAAGGAAAAGTCAATCCACTACTATGGGCTAAGCCTAGTGAGAGCGAAGAAGAAATTGCTCGTAGGCGTAGGATAGGGACAATAATATAGCTTTAGACAATACAAGCAATAGTCTTCTTAAATAAATCTTCTTCTACGCCTCCTCCTAGTACTTGAAAGCATCTTAATAGTTAACTCTACTTCAGCATCAATACTTTTAACCTTAGCCTCATACTCCTTCGCTGCAGATAGAATCTTCTCTAGCTCACCTTTATCTAGCTTGCTTTTTTCTAAAAGTTCCTCTCCTACACCTGTAACCCTTAACTTCTTATTTCTAGGATTAGTCTCTATTGCACCAACATATAGTAGTGCTACTAGATCCATTTTAAGATCTTTACTTGAAGGAACATTACCTATTACGAGGAAATCGTATCCTAGGTCAACTTCTTTCTCAGATTTAAGCCAGTATACTAAGTACTGTAACGCTTTCTCTGATATCTCGTCGAAACCTTTTATCAGGTATAGTAGTTTTAGTTTCCTTGGATCCTTTAATACATCGTCTGCAGTAACAACATGTCTTGTTATAATCTTTAGCTCCTTTGACTTAGTTGAAGCTGACTTAGACACTTAGTTTACACCCCTTACTTCCTTGGATAAAAAGCTAGGTCTTATTTCTATCTGTCTTTAAACCTAATTCTCTTGCAAGTTCTTCTAGTGCACGACTCCTACTATAACCTGCTCGCTCCATCATAGCTATACGGTATTCGAGAATTTCACGTCCTCTAAAACCATATAGTTCCTCATACTTTTCCAACAACAGCTTATATAGGTTGCTGATCTTCTCTGCTGGTTTCTCAGCTTGTCTACTAGGAGCATACTCTTCTAGGGGAATAGTGGGTCTACTACCCAGAATATCCTGTACTAGTCTAGACAAGTTCTCTTTAACAGCTGATGCATAGTAGGCTGTAAAACCTGATATAACACCTATTATCGAGTAGAGAAATACTACTATCCACGTAGTAGGATCTCTTATAAGCCTTAATACCATGAACATGCTTGTAAAAGATAATAGTACTAGGAATATTCCATGCATACGAGTATTAAGTGGTAATAGTATTATGGTTAGGGATGCTAGAAGCAATATTATTAATGGGTAAACTATGTTGCTGAAACCTATTATCACTAGATCTAAGCTAGCTATTAGTATTGGTGTTAAGACATTAAATGCTAGTGCTCTTAAACGGTTACGATACGATGAATATACTCTTCTTGCAATACTGAACATTCTATTTGTTTCATCCCTTAGTCTTTCAAGTAGCTCGCTTCTACCCTCAACAACATTGTCAATATACCATTTCACAATACTAACACTTTTCGCAAGCTCAACTATACTATACATATAGTCTTTCGTTATAAGTGGTGGGTCATGGACACGTGATATAAGTGAAGCAGTATTCTTCAAGTTCCTTATAACCGACTCGACTACTTGCTCATCTCCCAGCTTAGCTCTAGACAACCTATGTATCATGTCCCTAATAGTATCCCAGAGAGTTCTCGCTGTATCACTACTTGCCAAGTCCACCACTCTAGTTCAAAGCTAAGACTAGAACGCCTAATAAGTCCTAGCTATAATAGAGAAGGAGGGTCAGTCGCCGCTGAAGACCTCATAGACCCCCAACCCCTAAGGGCTCGGTAACCAAGGTTTACATCACCCCCATACAAGTATAATTACTACACGAGTATACGTGGTTTTAGGTAAAGTTTTTATCCTTCCCTTATAATCCTTAGACTTTTGGGGTCATGGGATGGTAGAAATTAAGGAGATTCCCAGGGTAACAGAGTTTAGGAGAATAGGAGCTCATAGCCATATACGTGGCCTAGGACTAACACCTGAAGGCAAGCCTAAGAAGGTAGCTGATGGACTAGTAGGCCAACTAGAAGCTAGAGAAGCTGCTGGAATAGTAGTGCAAATGATACGTGAAGGGAAAATGGCTGGTAGAGGAGTACTACTAGTAGGTCCTCCTGGTACAGGTAAAACCGCTATAGCCGTGGCAATAGCAAGAGAGCTAGGTGAGGACACCCCCTTTGTAGCTATGAGTGCTTCCGAAATCTATTCAACAGAGATGAAGAAAACAGAAGTACTAATGCAAGCACTACGTAAAGCCCTAGGTGTTAGGATTAGAGAGAAAAGAAAAGTCTATGAAGGCGTTGTCAAGGAGTTAAAGATTAGAAGAGTAAGACATCCATTCAACCCCTATGCATGGATACCTAAGGAGGCTAGATTAACCCTAGCTACACGTGACGACGAGTTAACCCTAACAGTTTCAGAAGACATAACCGTACAACTATTACAACTTGGCGTAAGACGTGGAGATGTTATATGGATTGATGCTGAAACAGGTAAGGTCTATAAAACAGGTAAAGCTAAGGGATTCGAGAAAGCACGATACTATGACATAGAGGCAACTAGATACGTAGAGATACCCAAGGGGCCTGTGAAGAAAGATAAGGAAATAGTACATACACTAACACTACACGACCTAGACGTATACTTTGCAGCTCAGAGAGTAGCAATAACAGCACTATTCGGCTTTGAAATGGAAAGGGAAATAAGCCCTGAGATAAGAAAAGCAGTAGACGAACAGGTTAGGAAATGGGTATCTGAGGGTCGTGGTGAAATAGTTCCAGGAGTATTATTCATAGATGACGCACACATGCTAGATATAGAAGCATTCAGCTTCCTCTCAAGAGCTATGGAGAGTGAGCTAGCACCCATAATAATATTGGCAACCAATAGAGGATTAACAAGAATTCGTGGAACAGACATTGAGTCACCACACGGTATACCACTAGACCTACTAGATAGACTACTAATAATACCTACAAGACCCTACACAGCTGACGAGATAAGAGAAATAATTAAAATACGTGCTGCTGAAGAAGACGTAGAATTAACAGATGAAGCACTAGAACTACTAACTAAGATTGGCAGTGAAACAAGTCTTAGATACGCTGTACAGTTAATGGAGCCAGCTAGAATTATTGCTAGGAGGAAGGGTAGAGAGGAGGTAAGAGCTGAGGATATAGAAGAAGCTAAGAAGCTATTCGTAGACGTAAAACAGTCTATACAACACGTTAAGCGCTACGAGGAAATGTTCTTAAAGTAAACCTACCACAATCAAAGAGTTCTTTTAAATCAATACTTTTAGTCCTCATTGACTTTAACCTCTTAACTCTAAGTAAAGCTAGATTACTTGCAATACAAATACTTCCACGTAGGTCATAGCCGTCGATATGTGCTGTTATGAAACCAGCATTAAAAGCATCACCAGCTCCAACACTTACCTTAGCTATATCAATAGTTTTCGGAGAACACTCTATAATACTACTAGAGTCTATAGCTATTGACCCCTTAGAGCCACGTTTAACTACTAATACCTCTAAGTCATAATTATCTATTACTTCTTCTAGAGACCACTTATCAATAACCCTATAGTTGAATATAGACTTAAATTCCAGTTCATTGAGTAATAGAAGATCCACATACTCTTCTATGAATCTTAGAGTGTTTTCTCTATCTCTCCTAGCAAGTATGGGTCCAGGATCAAAGCTTACTTGTACACCATTACTCTTAGCAAGATCTGCTATGTTAATAGTAGTAGTTTTCTGAGGATCTTTTAGTAGTGTGTAGCCACTAATATGTATGAGATTACTCTTCTTCAACTCTTCTTCAAGGTTACAGTTAACGTAGTTCTTGTTTAAGTAGATATTGGCACCTCTATAAGACATCATAGCTCTATCATAACCTAAATCGACGACAAAGACTCTTCCAGTAGGATAGCTTACTCTGATAATACAGCTTGTATCTATACCATATTCTTTAAGTTCTCCTAGGAGTCTATCACCTACAACATCATTACCTACGCTACCGACAAGTATGGTCTTTACGCCAAGTAGTGACAGGTATATAGAAGTCGTTGTAGCTGAACCGCCAATGTATTCGATCACATCTTTAACTTCAACATCTTCCCCTAGCTTAGGTAACTTGTCAACCATGACTATTATGTCTAAGTTGATGTCGCCTAATACGAGTACTTGTTTTTCAGCCATTAGGCTTCTCCTAACGTCAATAGTATATTAAGCCCATTATGTTAACTACCATTACTAGGGTAAAGAATACGTATGCTACGTACTCTACTATGCGATCCCTCATACGTGTTTCACGGTAATAGTATATTATAGCTAGGAGTGGAGTCCATCCTGCAAGACTTATTATTATCGACAACAACTTTATTGACTCAACAAACCAGTTCGGGTTAGATCCTATAAAGTAGAGTAGAACTCCAACACCTAGTAGTGAGGCTATAATGGCTTGAAGATTTACGTCTCTACTAATAGGACTATGTATTGCTGGTTCTAGGCCTCTAGGCCACGAAGGCTTACGCCTATACTCGTATATTACGTATGCATTAACTATCATTATAGCTATAATTGCTAGTAGTGAAGATGCTGTTACACCTATAACGAATAAGGGTTTAGCTAATGGTCCTAGATCTCCTAGTACAACTAGTAGGTCTTGAGGAGTAGTAGCAACAACATTGTTGCTGTATAGTGTTATGGCTGAAAGAAAGCTTATTGAGATTCCTGCAAGGCTAGTAAAGAATAGACCTAAACCTATGCTAGCAAATTCTTCCTCATAGCTAGCTTTTTCTAAAGGTACAAGCTCTAATATTAGAGCATATGGTGCAGCAGCTGCACCAAACACAGCTATTATGTCGAGACCACTACTTGATAATAGTTTTACGTCAAAGCTAAATAAGCCATAGACTACGTCTAAGATTACCTTAGGGTTTTGTATCATGTACATTACTGCTAAGTATATGTATGATGCTAGAGCAAGTGTTAGAATAGTTAGTATTCTCTGAATTTCCGATAACCCTTTAGCACCAACAACTATAGCATACGCTATTATGCCTATAAGCACTGCAATATAGGCATAGTTTACTCCAAGTATACTTGAAAAAATTACTGATACCCCAACAATATTTGCTGTCATTGTCGCAATATTCGCTAAGTATAATCCAAGTAACATGATATTGTATAGCATCCTGTTCTTCTTAAAGCCAGGTAGTCCTCCTACCTCAACGTTAACTATGTATGCTAGCTGTTGGAAGAAAGCTAGAATTGTAGCAGATAAAAGAATTGTCCAAAACAACTTAAACCCATAAGCAGAGCCTATGTACGTGAATACGCCTATATTAGTAATCTCTAAGCCACTACAAGTTGAAATAAAGCCTAAACCTATAAGCTTGCTAAGCTTCTGCTTCCGCAATAACAGGTGAGGCAATACCTATAACCTCATGGTTAACGCCAGCATCATTACCAGATACATCCATAGTAGAAGACTTCTCTAACTTCTCCTTACTAGTTAAATACCTTACTACTAATCTACCAATATCAGATTTAAGATCATTAGGATTTACAACCAGTATTATAAGCGGGATAGCCTTATCACCAACTTTACCTTCAACTAAGCTATTGAATTGAGGTATTTGAGGATACGAGGACTTAATTTGAACAGTGGTCCCAATACTTGAAGTAGAGTCAACTTTACCTTCACCATCCTTACCTATACCTTGTTTCCTCTTAGCCTCTTCATGTCTACGAGTAACTACGTAGTAATTGTAAAGCAATGGCGCAAGCCCTATTAGCGTGTAGATGCTTAGCCCTAGAAGAATGTTGGCCTCCACTGTTGCACCACCTCCTCTCAGGTTTTCTCCGAATACTTACGGTACATAATCATGTAGTTTTAAAATCGGAGTCTAAGATAATAGTTCATTGCATCGTATAATCAGTGTTAGTACAGCGTATATACGGGAATAATACCCGGGTATTATTGAATAGTTTCGGTTAACCCTCTAGTAATACTCTTAGCATTGCCTCCTTTATCCTCCTAGTTGCTTCACGAGGATCCTTAGCCTTAGTTATTGCTGAGCCAACAACTATTATCCTTGCACCAGCCTTGACAACTGGGGCAACAGTATCCTCTTTTAATCCACCAGCAACACTAATATAGGATCCATATATCCTTGTCAACTCCTTTATTTCTTCTACAAGTACTGAAGCATCTATACCACGCTCTCTCTGCACGTCAATTCCAACATGTACTCCAACTATATCTACTCCAAGATTCTTCAACTCCCTAGCCCTCTTAACAGGGTCTTTAACATACATTAGGTCTGCTTCAACAAGTACGCCCAGTCTTCTTGCAGCTTCCACGGCCGATGCTATCATAGAATTCCATGCAAAACCCATAACGGTCACAATATCTGCTCCAGCTGAAGCAGCTAACTCTACTTCCAATCCACCAACATCTACAGCCTTCATATCAGCTACTATTACCTTATCCGGAAACCTACTTCTAAGTAAACGTATTGCTCTAAGTCCTTCAGACTTAATTAAAGGTGTACCTGCTTCAACTATGTCTGCCCCACCATTTACAGCTTCTTCAGCTATTCTCAACGCCTTATCTATACTCGTTAAATCAAGTGCTACTTGTAGGTTTGGTCTAGATAAATCGGGTCTAGGCAACTCCTATGCCCGTGCAATTGCTTTATTCAGCCGAGAACTATTATATCTTTCCACTCAACTAGACCTTAAACAGTTAGTAGAGGATGCAGAGCAGGTGCCCTTGGTCTTGGAGAAATACATATTCGTTACAGGAGGTGTACTATCAAGTGTAGGTAAGGGTACGGTTACAGCTAGTATAGGCTTAATATTAAAGTCAATGGGCTATAGTGTTACAGCAATCAAGATAGACCCATATATAAACGTTGATGCTGGCACTATGAACCCGTTCATGCACGGTGAAGTATATGTAACTGAGGATGGAGGTGAAACAGACCTAGACCTAGGACACTATGAGAGATTCCTAGACGTAAACCTATCCAAGAAAAACAATATAACAACAGGTCAGATATACCTTAGCGTTATAGAGAAGGAGAGGAAAGGAGAATACCTTGGACAAACAGTACAAGTAATCCCTCACATAACAAACGAGATTAAGGAGAGAATCAAGGAGATCTCAAGACTATACCACGCGGATATAACGTTAGTTGAAGTAGGCGGTACAGTAGGAGATATCGAGGGGCTACCATTCCTTGAAGCAATAAGGCAAATGAGGCTTGAACACGGCTTAGAGAATACATTATTCATACACGTAGCCCTAGTACCAATACTATCAGCTACAGGTGAACAAAAAACAAAACCAGTACAGCACAGCGTACAAGAGCTACGTAGAATAGGTATTCAGCCAGACGCAATAGTTGCTAGATGCCAACGCATGCTTGAACCAGAAGCACGCCGTAAAATAGCATTATATGGTAATGTTCCAGAAGAAGCTGTCTTTACAAGCTATGATGTTGAAACAATATACGAGGTACCATTAATTCTTAAAGAGCAAGGAATAGATAAATATATTGCCAAGAGACTTGGCTTAAAATACGTTGAGCCTAAACTAGATGAATGGAGAGAGTTCGTGGAAATGCTTAAAGAACCTAAAAAACACGTGAAAATAGGCATGGTAGGCAAGTACACTAAACTAAAAGATAGCTATCTAAGTATAATTGAAGCATTAAAGCATTCAGCTGCCAAGCTTAGAGTAAAGCCGGTTCTTAAATGGATTGAGGCAACAGACATAGAGCAGGGGAAGACTAGTTTAGAGGAAGCATTAAGTGATGTTAACGGAATAATAATTCTTCCAGGATTCGGTAAACGTGGTGTTGAGGGTAAGATAAAAGCAATAAGGTATGCACGTGAAAACAAAATACCCTTACTAGGAATATGCTTTGGTATGCAGTTATCAGTAGTTGAAATTGCTAGAAACCTAGCTGGACTAGAAAGAGCACATACAACTGAAGTAGACCCCCATACACCACACCCAGTAATTACACTACTCAAGGGTCAAAGACTAGATAGACTTGGAGGTACTATGAGGCTAGGAGCACAGCCAATAAAAGTAATAGAGGGTACCATGGCATTCAAAATATATGATGGCGAAAAAATAGTGTACGAGAGACATAGGCATAGATATGAGGTAAACCCGAAATACATAGACATCCTAGAGAAAGCTGGCTTAAGAGTAAGTGGTGTAAGCCTAGATAACCCAGAACTAGTAGAATTCATAGAGCTAAGGAACCATCCATTCTTCTTCGGCTCACAACCACATCCGGAATTCAAGAGTAGACCTCTAAGACCAGCACCAATATACCATGCCTTCCTAAAAACAGTATCATATAGAGCATGACAAGGAATACTCTAAAAGTACTCCAATCAGAGAAAGGTGCACCCATACGTAATCATCTCTAAAACCATACCACGAAATAAAGTCGTTGAACCTATAATGTAGTAAGAATAACGGCATCTACTTGTACTGGAAAAGCTGGGAACATGGAACTAGTTTACCGTGGCATAAAATTAGTTGGCTAAGGGGACACGAGGTAGGTTGTATCGTGTTTAGGGTATGAATAGTATTCGTATTTCCTTAATGTTAGTTGAGCAAACCTTCTTTACACCACGCTGGCCAGGCCTATATGAGACCTTGATTAAACCTGCTTCTTCTAGTTTCCTTATCTGTGCACTAGCATTTGCCTTGCTTTGGCCAATGATCCTTGCTACTTCTCCTACATCTGCTTCATTTTCAAGTAGGTATCTTAGTATTTTTAGCCTAGTTGGTGATGCTAGTGCTTGTACTACTCTTTGTATGTACTCGTCTCCTATTACGATTAGTGTACCGTTTTCCTCATATATTCCAGGTTTATTCCACCTATATTCGCTAGACCCCTCAGTAGACAAATCTACACCCCCGCTGACTGTTCACCACAGAACTTATAAGAGCTTTTCTTTAAACAGTAATAGTCTCACAAATAAATATTAGGTTTCACAGAACCTTAGTACCCTAGGAGTAGCAGTATTGGTGAAACTAGCATATATTTACAAGCAACTAAATAATAGGGACTTTAAGGTATTACTAGTGTTAGAGAAGTATTTAACTAAGTACGAGTATGTTCCCGTTGAAATTATAGAGAAGGAGGCAAGACTACCACCACAACACCTAGCTCTTAGTCTATCAAAGCTTAGTAAACTAAAACTAATACAGAGAAGACTTGGATCGCTAACGGGGTACCGTATAACGTATCTTGGCTACGACTGCTTAGCTATTAGAAGCCTTGTTCAAAGAGGGGTATTAGCGGCTTTAGGAGATAGAATGGGTGTTGGAAAGGAGAGTGACGTATATGTGGGTTTAACTCCTACTGAGGAGAAAGTTATAGTCAAGTTCCTTAGGATAGGTAGAACTAGTTTTAGGCAAACAAGAAGAGTAAGGTCTTGGGCTGAAGGAAAACCAGAGTACGGCTGGCTTATGCAGTCAAGAGTTGCAGCTGAAAGAGAGTATAAGGCATTAGAGCTATTGTACAAGGTTAAAGCTAAAGTCCCTAAACCCTATGGTAGGAGTAGACATGTAGTAGTAACATCATATGTTGAAGGCGTTGAACTATACCGCTACGATAATCCAAGGAATCCACACCATATGTTGAAGACTATACTAGACACTCTCCGTAAAGCGTACTTGGATGTAGGAATAGTTCACGGCGACTTAAGTGAATACAATGTACTAGTAGTGATAAGCGATGAAGGATTAGAGGATCCATATATAATAGATTGGCCTCAATATGTTTATAGGGAAGACCCTCAGTCAGAGTACTTGCTTAAAAGAGATGTAGAATACATTGTAAAATTCTTTAAACGTAAATACCGGTTAGAAGTAGATTTAGAAAGGGCGCTTCGCTACGTTCGGGGAGAAGTAGATGAACCATTCTAGCAAGGATACTGGGAAGCAGTTACTCATAATGGGCGTTGACCTAGTCTCACATGGTGGTAAGGGTAGAGCACCCAAGTATGCACTTGTATTATTGAAGAGTAGTGGAGAAGTTGTATTCGAGAGTAGCGAGGTAAGCCTACATAGGCTAATAAGACTTCTATGGGAGTATAGGCCAGATGTACTAGCAGTAGACAACGTATTCGAACTAGGTGATAGTGAACGTAAACTAGTAAAGTTCTTCAACATTATACCTCCAACAGTTAAGGTAGTCCAGGTTACCAGGTGGAAAGACGAATTCGTAAACCTAAAAGAAGCAGCTATACGTTCGGGGCTAGGCTTTATTCAAGGCAAGCCCATGCCTCTTAGAACAGCCTACATAGTAGCATTAATCGCCTCAAAAGGTTATGGTGTTGAAGTAAAACTGTATGAGGAGAAAACAAAGATAATAGTTTCAAGAACAGCAAGCATTGGTCCTGGGGGTATGAGCCAGAATAGGTATAAGCGTAGACTTAGAGGTATAGTGCTAAGCCTTACAAGGAAGATTAAGGAAGCACTAGATAAGCATGGACTAGACTACGACCTAACATTCCGTAAATCAGGTGGAGGCTTAGAGAGTAGTATTTTCACAGTATACGCTCCTAGAGAAAAACTCTATGGCATAGTAAAACCCCTACGTACCAGTGATGTAAGAGTAGAGATAAGACCAGTATACAAGCCTAAACTAAGCTTCCTCAACCGTGAAGAAGGAGTAGGAGGGCAAAGATACCTAATAGTAGGAGTTGACCCAGGAATATCTACTGGTGTAGCCATAATAGACATAGACGGGGTACCGTTAACCGTACTTAGTGGTAGAGGCCTAGATAGAGTAGACATAGTAAACAACATACTATCCTACGGTATACCATTAGTAATAGCAACAGATGTAAACCCACCACCAGATACAGTAAAGAAGCTAGCATCAATGTTCAACGCAGTACTCTACACACCACCACAAAGCCTAACAAGTGAGGAGAAACGACAACTAGTAGAAGACTACATAAGCAAGTATAAGTGGATTAAAATAGAAGACTCTCATCAAAGAGATGCTCTAGCAGCAGCATTAAGAGCATACCATAGCATTGAGTCAAAGCTAAGGCAGGTAGGAAGCTATTTATCAAGAATTGGGCTCGAGGTATCAGTAGACAATATTAAGGCTGCAGTAGTTAAGGGTAAGACCATAGCTGAAGCAATTGAAGAGGAAATAGCAAAACTATATGAGGAAGAAGAGGAAGATGTAGAGGAAAAACATAGACACTACGAAAAGCAGGAGAAACAGGAGAGTATGATAGAGGAGAAGCTTAGAGAAGAACTTAGAGAAGTAAAGATGGAGCGCGAACACCTTAGGGAAAGAGTCCGTGAGCTTGAGAGAAGGATTAGGCAATTAGAATTTGAGCTAGAATACACTAAGCGTATACCACATAGCCCTGAAGAGGAAGCAGCTAGAACAATAGAAATGCTTAAAAACGAGGTTAAAGCTCTCAAGGAATACTCACGAGAACTCGAAGAAGAGTTAGCTAGAGTAAGAGATGAGCTAACTAGGTATAGAGAACTATTCCTACAGCTAATGAAAAACAAGGTGATACCTGTAAGAAAACTGCACATGCTAACACTTGACGCTATATCTAAGTCTGAGAAAATACTAGGTACGTTCAGGGAAGGTGAAATAGTCTATATAGAGAATCCAGGATTCTACGAGTCTAAGGCTTTAGAAAAACTAGTTAAATGTAACGTTAAGGCAGTATTACTAGATGATGTTGAGGGTAAGGGGCTAGTAGACGCGTTAACAAATAGGATTATTCCAGTACTTAAACTAGAAGACTATTTCGTAGGAGAATTCTTTGACGTAATACTAGTTAAATCCGAGATTACCAGGAAAGCTGATGAATTAAGGAAGAAGCTTGAGGAACAACAACGTGTTATTGAGAGGTCAAAGCTGTTAAAGCTATTAGAAGAGTATAGGTCTTCAAGAAAAGTTGAATTAGGATTCCATTAACTATTCCACCATGGTCTACTAGAACAATATTACTTTGTCATCCAAGATCAACTTAGTCACGTTCTTTATACGTGAAAGTTCTTCGTCAACAATACCTTGTATCTCATGGATCATGTCATTTGTAAGCTTTTCCTCTGGTAGTACCTTGACATTAGCTATTAGGGGGTCATCTATAGGTCTACCTATTTGACTTAGAATCTTCACGTAAACTTCTCTAACACCTTTAACTTGCTCATATATCTTCTCAGCAGTAATCTTAGCTACAACATTGTATATCTTACCTACATGGCTTACAGGATTCTTACCAGCAGTAGCTTCAAGGCTCATAGGCCTCATAGGCGTTATTAACCCGTTTACACGGTTACCTCTACCAGTTGCACCATCATCTCCATGCTCAGCTGATGTACCAGTTACAGTTAAGTATACTATGCCTTTATCTGGTCTATCAGCAACGTTAACGTAGACTTTAACGTCATAGTCTGGTGCAATACTTGATGCTAGGCTTAGAACTCTATTAGCTATCTCCTCCTTAACAGCTATGTAGTGGTCTAGATCTGGTGTAAGCTTTGAGACTATGGCTGCAGCAACAGTAATCTCTATGGTCTTATCTCTTCTTAAACCCATAACCTTAACATCTTCTCCTACTTCAGGTAATTCTTTCTTAACTTTAGGTGAATTCAAGTATCTTTCAACTTCAAATACTATTTTTTCAAGAGTAGTCATTGGGGCATAGCCTACTCCAAAACTAGTATCATTAGCAAGAGGCATTTTCTTGCCAAGCTCATATACTCCTACGAGATCTACACTACCCTTACCTATCTTATAGTCTACCACAACATGTTCTTCGGGGTCAAGGAACCTCATATTCCTCTTAATCCACTCCTTAGCAGCACTAATGAGTAGTGTTCCAACAGGTACTGGTTCTACACCATCACTTGTCTTAACCTCTGTAGTAGCTCTCCCAGCAATTATAATGTATATCGGCTGAAGTACCTCTCCACCACCAAATCTCGGATTAGCTTGACCACCTACTAGTAGAACTTTATCTAAGTTATGGTGTAGTATGGTGCCATATCTCTCAATGTAATATTTTGATAAAGCTCTACTAGCAGCTTCAGCTACAGAGTCAGCAATATAGTCTGGGTGGCCTATACCCTTTCTCTCAACAAGTTCTACTGTAAGTGTTTCAACTGGTTGCCACTTTACCTCCTCTACTACTATGTTCCTTGCCATTACATGTCACCCGCTATTAGCCTAGCTACCAGAAACTATAACTCTTTCGTGCACCCGTTATTAGAGAGTGATTCCTGGGAGTAATCAGTAGTTTTTTCCAAAATTAGGCTACAGAAGTATAATTAACCTAGCCTACTAGTATAAGATACCCTCATGATAGAGTCAGTGTTATACTAGGTTATTGGCAAAGTATTTATTTTTATCTACTAGGCAGTGTTATGGGTTGTAGAAGTCCTTAAGCTTTGCTTGATGGTAGTCTAAGCTAACGAATAATATATTGCTTCCTCTTATTAATGCAGTACCATAATTAGCTATTGGTTCCTCAGTACCTTCTTTTACCTCAATACAATCATCTAGTATTAAGTTCATGGTGTTATCGCTGAGCCTAAGCTTACCTATGTACTCACTTCCATCCTTTAACTTAACTAGTACTACTCTATTAACAGCACTTCTAAGATATTTTAGTGGGCTCTCAAGCCTCGGTGTAGAGCTCATGGATACACCTCTCCACGACAAAGTCTTGGTTAGCCATGCCTAGTTATTCGTCATTCATGCTAGGGTAACTACCAGTATTTAAGTCTTGAGGCTTTTTTGGTAAGAAGTTTTCCTATGGCAACCCGTACTTCCAATACCATAGGGCATTAACTTACGTTAAACTCTTACATAGTATATGCAATCCTTTACGTTGAGAGACCCTTCTATTCCCTCAGTACACCCCTTCTTTTTCAGCAATGTATAGACTATTAAGCTATTCTTTTTAGCTACTTGTCTAACCACATCTATTACTTCGCTTACACTCCTATCTAGTAGGTCTAAAACCGTTATCAAGTATATTTTGTTAAACGAGTTTGCTCTGAATGGAATATTGAGTATATCAGCTTGTACTAGGTCAACTTTAGGGCTTATATACAAGTCCTTGTTAATGCATTTTAGTAGCATGTTAATACTTATATCTACTCCAACGTAAACATAGTCTCCTTGCACCTTGTCTTCAGCTAAGTACTCGTAGAAAAGACATGTACCACAACCAGCATCAAGTACCCTATCTCCTTTACTAGGCATTAACTCGTTTAATTCTATGACATTGTACTTAGCGTACTGTTCATCTCTATATAGTTCATCGTAGCTATCTGCTGTTGAATCATACTTTACCTTAACGTCTACTGAGGAATTCAAGTAAGCTAACACCACTCTTACTAGTCTTCTGTTTCTCCTTCTCAATTATACCTCTAAGCTTCCTAAGATTCAATTGCTTATATTCTAGTCCTAAACGCTCAACTAGTTCTAATGCTGACTTAGTAATACTTGGTGCAACAAGTATTCCTCTAACATCTCTACCTATAGACTTACGTACAGCTTGAACATACCTGTAGAGCTGGTTTACTGCTTCCTTAGTAGCAGTAACTCTCTTCAACTCTATCACAACTATTCTACCATTCCTATCAATACCGTAGAGGTCTACAAAGCCTGGTTCTACTGGTTTCTCAATACTAGTTATAGACAAGCCTTCTTCTACTAGTTCAGGTTTAGATGCTAGTAGATCACGTATGTCGTGCTCGCTCATGTATTCTATGAATTCTGCTTTATCAGATAGACTGGAAATAACTACTAGGGAAACCTCGCTCATACGAACAGTTACTACCTCATGTGGCCTCGTCCTAACAGCTTTTAATACAAGGAGTCCACCTTCAACGTATACGTCTATAATACTGGATTGGGGTTGCCAGTTTACAGGGGAGTAGCCATTAGGTCTATGGACTAGGAATGCCCAGTCGCTTTTCACGATAATAATTCTCTCTCCTTCACCAAGCGTACTTGCTCCTCGCCCCTCATAGTCTACAGTACATGAAGCATAGATTAAGACAACCTTATGCTGGGCTATAGCCTTCCTTATAATATCAGCATATTCTTCTAAGCTAAGACCTTGGTAAACTCTAACATCCAAAGCAGTATAACCTCCTACCTGGATTCCACCACTACATTATACTCGTCTACCACTTACTCCACGATAATAATGTCACGTAAGTAGATCTTAAAAGACTAGTGTAGACTAGGTAAATGGGTAGAAGTAGCAGACATAGTATACCCCTTATAACTTTAGAGATGAGTAGAGTTGAAGCTAAAGCTCATAGCATTTGATAGTATGGGAGTTAGATCTATGGCTACAGTAGTTGAGACAAATGATGCCAAGATATTCATTGACCCTGGAGCAGCATTAGCTCCACGTAGATATGGTCTACCTCCTCACCCACTAGAATATGAGAGGCTAAACGAGCTACTAGGCAATATAAGGAAGGAACTTGAGGACACAGACATAGTAATTATATCCCACTACCACTACGACCACTATCTAAGAGATCCAGAAGACGCTGAACTCTACAGGGGCAAGATATTACTTGTAAAGAATCCAATGGTGTCAATAAATACTAGTCAGAAGATTAGAGCTCACAGGTTATTCAAGAAAAACCGTGTAGAAGAAATAGCTAGAAAAATAATCGTAGCCGATGGCATAGAATACAGGGTTGACTCTACTATTATAAAATTCTCACAACCCTTACCCCATGGAGTAGAAGGTACACCCCTAGGCTATGTACTAATGGTAATGGTTGAAGAAGAAGGGTACAGGATACTTCACACAAGTGATGTACAAGGACCTATGCATGATAAGTCTCTAGAACTAATACTAGAATGGAGTCCTAACAAGATAATACTATGTGGGCCACCAACATACTTTGAAGGATACAAGGTACCAATTGAATGGGTAAGGAGGGGTCTAGAGAACATGGTTAAACTGTTAAGTATAAAAAGTCTTGAAACACTTATAGTAGACCACCACTTGTTAAGGGACATAGACTACATGGAGAAAATAGATGAACTGGTAAGGCTTTCAAAAGCTGTAGGAGTAAGAGTTCTAAGTGCAGCAGAGTACATGGGCTTAGAAGTCAGCCAACTCGAAGCTAGGAGGAAAGAGCTATGGGGTAGGGAGGGTGAAGGCTAAGAACGTATTATTTGTAATAGAGCATCTTGAGCCAAGACTATCTAAGTGGATGCTACTAGAATACAAGCATGCTTCAAAGATAGTTGGTAGAAGTAGACTGGTAATAACTAATGCACTAGAATTCAAGGATGAACTAAAGGATCTAGGCACAGTCTATGGTGAGAGTATTACCGATATACTAGGATCGAAGATAAAATATAGGAAAGCTATAGTACTCGACCCTAAAGCCGGAAAACTACTTGAACCAAACGATATAGTTGATGGCACAGTAATAATAGTTGGAGGAATAATGGGCGATCACCCACCTAAGGGTAGAACCTGGACTCTATTAACAAGTAAACTACTTGGAAGAGCTGAACCACGTAGCCTAGGCCCCTACCAGTTTAGTATTGATGGAGCCATCTACATGGCCTACCAGGTAGTATTGGGTAAGAGGTTAAGTGAAGTAGAAGTAGTATACGGTATTGAAGTTGAAGTACCATCACCTATTAAGGGGATAACACATAGCATAAAACTACCATACGCTTACCCAGTAGTCAATGGGAAACCCTTACTTGCACCAGGACTACTAGACTACCTTAAATACAGTGTACAATTAGAGGAGGAAGAACTAATAGGCAAGTAGCCATGTGAGCCTATAAGCCTGTTACCCTAAACATAGTTCTCTGGACGCTGACTCCCGAGGAGTTCCTCGGGCTGGATGAAGCGTCCAGTCAAGGCCCCCCAGTCACGTTCTTAGCAGTTACTAGTTCTTCAGGTAGATTCAGGTTGTATAAAGTAAACCAGGTTAGTATCCAAGCACTATAATACAATGTTACACCCTTACCAAGTATGTGCGTCTTCTTCAATCCCTTAAACATACGGGATACTATGGGTATGGTGGCAAAGTATAGTATTGTTGCTAGAAACCATCCAATACCACTCTCCATCCACCCACCACTAAGGCTAACCAGCCTACCATCTATTAGCCAGAAAACTACACCGACAACCACACCCCATAATAGTCTAAGAACCATTACCTTGCCCTCAACACTAAGACTACCCACGGCTCCTTTAAGCCTAGCCAATACTACTTATCCCTCCGTCTACGCTAAGATGTGTAGTGAGTGGTATAAAGCTATGTCTAAGAAGTCTATGACAATACTAGACGTAAAAGCATGGATAACGGAGACTAAGAGTATTCTAAGAAATGCTAGAATAGTAAACATCTATGGTGAAGAAAACATCTACCTAGTAAAACTGTGGGCTAAAACCAGTAATGTTAAACCCATACTACTAATTGAACCCGGCAGAAGAATACACCTAACAGAATATGAACACAAAGTACACGAGGCTAAAACACCTCCACCCCTAATCCAAGGACTACGTAAGTATCTTCGTGGAGGAGTAATAGAAGACATAGTACAAGTTGGAAGTGATAGAATAATAGCATTAATTATTAGATCCTCTAATAGCGTCTACAAGCTAATAGTAGAGCTAGTACCACGAGGAATAATAGCATTAGTAGACGATAAGGGAAAAATAATCTATTCTTCAGAGTACAAGGAAATGCGTGATAGAGTTATTAGGAGAGGAGAAGAGTATAAGCCACCACCTCCACCACCAAATATAATAGAGATAGGCGTTGATGAAGCACTAAAACTGATAGGAAAAGGGAAAGATATTGTTAGAGGACTTGTTAGAGGACTAGGTATTCCAGGTGAATTAGCAGAAGAAGCTCTAGCACGACTAGGAGTTGACAAGAAGACTAAGGTTAAAGACATAGATAGAAATACATTGAAGAAAATATTAGATGAAGTAAGAGGAATCATTAAGAGTGTTGAAGAGGGAAGAATAGAGCCATGCATTGTTGAGGTAAATGGAGTAGCTGAAACAGTACTACCATTTAAGCCAATAGCATATGCTAATGCCAAGCTCATAGAGTATAGCTCCTTCAATAAAGCATTAGACGAGTATTTTACGAGAATTGAGAGAGAAGAAAAAGCGCTTAAGGAGAAGAAGGAAGTAGAAGAGTTGAAGGAGAAGCTATTATCGAGTATAGAGAAGCAGAAGAAGCTAATAGAAGAATATCAGAGTAAGGCTAAGGAACTTAAAGAAAAAGCTGACATGTTATCTACAAACTATGTTGCCTTAGAAGAAGTAGCAAACTGTGTTAACAAAGTATTTGATTCTAAGGGATGGAATGGAGTAAAAGAATGTCCCAGTATAGTAGGCTATGATAAGAGTAGGGGAGTAGTTAAGGCACGTATTAGTGGAGTTGAAGTAGAGTTCAAGGTAGGCTCTAAGCCCTATGACATACTAAGAGAGCTATATGAGGAGGCTAAGAGTTATAGGAGGAAGGCTGAGAAAGCAGAAGAAGCATTAAGGAATCTTGAAGTTAAGCTAAACGAGCTAGTAGAGAAAGCCCGTAGAATTGCTGAGAAAACTAAGGCTAAGATAAGGCGTAGGGAATGGTATGAAAGATATCATTGGATGATAACTAGTGGAGGATACCTAGTAATAGGTGGAAGAAACATTGACCAGAATGAATCAATTGTAAGAAAACTCTTAGAACCAAACGATATATTCATGCACGCAGACATACATGGAGCACCCGTTGTAGTAGTGAAAACCCAGGGTAAAACACCATCAAGCGAAGATCTACGTGAAGCAGCACTACTAGCAGCATGTTATAGTAAGGCTTGGAAACAGGGACTAGGCTACGTAGACGTATACTGGGTTAAAGGTAGCCAAGTCTCTAAGTCACCTCCAAGCGGGGAATATTTGCCCAAGGGCTCATTCATGGTCTACGGTAAACGTAACTATATTAGAGTAGAGCTCAGATTAGGTATAGGCATAGAAGTAATAGATAAATCACCTAGAATAATAATATCACCACCCGACAAGATATCCAGTAAAACCAGATACTACGCAATACTTGTACCAGGAGATCAAGATCCATCAAAAACTGCTAAAAAGCTAAGAGAACACTGGGTCAAGAAGGCACCCAAGGAGGAGAAGCCTATAATAGAGGCTTTAACGGTAGATGATATACGTGAACGCTTACCCGGGAAAAGCCGGGTACTAGTAGTTAAACCTTGAGTGGAGGCGTGGAATTGTGGGAGAGGAAAGACCACTCCTTGTAAGAGACATAATGGTCTATGATCCAGTCATGGTTACTCCTGATACAAATGTAGTGGAAATAGCTAAGATAATGAAAGAAAAGAATATTGGTAGCGTAATAGTAGTAGAGGATGGTAGACTAGTTGGAATAGTAACTGAAGAAGACTTGATAAGAAGAGTTCTAGCTGAAGGAAGAGATCCTGTAAGAACTAAGGCAGCAGACGTCATGACAAGACCCGTAGTATACGTATCTCCTGATACAGAGCTTAAGGAAGCAGCACTATTAATGGCAAGACTAGGTATAGGGCATTTACCAGTAGTTGAAGGTAATAGAGTTGTAGGTATAATAGCTGAGTACGATATAGTAAGACTTACACCAGAACTAATAGAACTACTATATGTTAAGGGGAAGTTTAAGTCTACTAGTGGTGTTGAAGTAGAATAACTTTCTACTATCTCTCGTTTTAATTCTTGTTCATAGCTCCACCTAGAGTCTTATACCTTAACCTATATTTAACCTGGAAGCACCTAGATAAAACTGGGTGTACTAGCCTTCGCTCTACGTATTCTAGAATTCTTCTCGAGAAATCATCCAGTACTTAAACCAGACGATCCAGCCTTACGTGCTAGAAAGGTTATGAGGGATACTGGTGTAAGAATAATACCTATAGTAGAATCACGTTCTCTAAAAGGAATTATTAGTAGGTTAGGTGTACTTAGCATAACATCTTCTAGGTCTAATCTAAGAGCAATTGACATAGCAGAAGAACCATTAGTAGTAGTTAACCCTCAAGACGAGCTTAATAGTGTAGTAGATAGAATGCTTAGAGTTGATGAATGGTATGCACCAGTAGTAAATGAAAGAAACGAGTACCTAGGAGTTCTAGGCCTAGAACACATAATATCCTATTTCATATCTAAAGAAGATAAACCTAAAGCACTATTTAACCCAGTAGAACAATACATGACACGTGAAGTAGAATTCGTTAAAATAGACGACCACGTATCACGTTTATGGAAGAAGATGTTGAAGTATAGATATGCTGGCTACCCTGTTCTAGACGATAAGGATAGGGTAATAGGTGTTGTAACCCAATACGACTTACTAAGGTACGGGTTTACTAGGATAGATCTTGAATCTGAGAGTCCTCCTAGAAAAGGCCCACGTGTAAGAGAGATAATGTCTACTCCACCAATAACAGTTAAGCCTAAGGACCAATTACTTAAAGTGGCCGAGACAATGATTACACGTGGTATAGGTAGAGTAGTAGTCGTAGACGATATAGGACACCTTGTAGGAATAGTTGATAGAGAGGATGTAGTTAAAGCTATTATGGGTAAAACCTAACATGGTAATCCTTATTATCCATTAAACATATATTACTAGTCTATGAGGAGGATACATCTTGTATAGACCAGCCCCTAAGCCTCGAAGAGTTGAAGGATATCGTTGGCTTAGAAGTGATGGTACTCCTAACTTCTCAGACCACGTATATAGACGTGAAGGAGAAGTAGCCCGTATAGCTAAAACTGATCTAAAAACAGCATCACCTACAACACCTATCCTAGAACTAGCAGAGTCTATGACATACAATAACATTAGAAGTATACCAATAGTTAATAGTAAGCTCGAGTTAGAGGGACTAGTACTTGCAACAAGTATAGTTAACTACATTGGTGGAGGAGAACTATACAACATAGTAGTTGAAAGACATGGTAAAAACATTTACAGTGCTTTAAGAGAGCCTGCATCAACAATAATGATAAGGAACCCCATAGTAGCTAAGATAACTGATAAGATAACCAAGGTATTAGAGAAAATGATACTTGAAGGTATAGGTGTAGTACCAGTACTAGACGAAGAGGACAAGATATACGGTATAATTACCGAGAGAGACCTAGTAGAATACTTCGCCGAGAAAGAGGAAGTAGGGGTTAGTGTTTCAGAAGTTATGTCTAAGGAAGTAATAACAATAAACCGTGAAGCAACGGTTAAGAAGGCAGCAGAGACTATGATTAAGCTAGGTTTTCGGCGATTACCAGTAGTTGAGGAGGAGAAAATAGCTGGCATGGTGACTGCTAAAGATATTGTAAGATTTATTGGTAGCCACGAAGTATTCAAGAAGACGACTACAGGGAATATCGAGGAGGCCTTATCAACACCTATAGTAGAGGTTATGAACAAGTTCGTTTACACAATACCACCTACAACAGATATTGGTGAAGCAGCTAAACAGATGATGGAGAAAGGTGTAAGTAGCCTACTAGTTGTTGAAGACGAGAGACTCCTAGGAATTGTTACTGAAAGAGACATTCTATACGGTATTCTCGTGAAAACAGGTAAGAGGTAGGCTAAGAGTGCCAGTAAAGGTTTCATCATATATGTCTTCACCAGTAATAGCAGCCTCACCATACGATAACCTAGCCCACATACGTAACCTAATGATAAGGCATCACGTAGGTAGAATAGTCATAGTAGAAGACAATAAACCTGTAGGGATAATAACAAAGAACGACTTCATAAGAGCCTTGTTCTCTAGAAGAAGATACACTAAGCCTTTAGAGGAAATAAAAGCAGAGGAAATAATGACTAGAAACATAGTTGTTATAGAGGAGAATAAGAGTATTAAGAATGCAGCTAAGCTCATGTTAAGATACAGTATTAGTGGTTTACCAGTTGTGTCAAGAGAGGGTATGCTGGTAGGTATAATAACTTTAACAGATCTTACAAGAGCTTATGCTGAAAGATATCAGGGTAAGCTAAGAGTAGCAGATGTAATGAGAAGGAACCCCTCAGTAGTTTCTAGAAGCCATAGCCTATTCTACGTAGTAGACCTATTATCTAAGGATCCTGCAGGTAAAGTCGTTGTAGTAGAAGGTGGTAAGCCTATAGGCATTATAGCTGAAAGCGATATAGCATTTATTAACACGCTAGCTCTCCCAAGAGATGTAAAGTACATTAAACGTGTTAGTACAGCTAAGGGTAGAGCAACAACTATAAGAGTATACGCTATGCCCATAGCAGCAGACATAATGACACCTAACCCCCTAACAGCTAAGCCTCTCGAAGACTTAGCATTAGCAGCTGACACGATGATAAAGAATAATATCAGTATACTACCAGTAGTAGACGAAGAAGATAACTTAATGGGTATTGTAACTAAGATTGAAATAGCTAAAGCTATTACAAGACTCTAAAACGGTATACTAGGAGATGATGGGCTATGAGTGTCTCGGATAAGGCTAAGACTAGGATAGGAGATGTTATGGAGAAAGAATTCCCCATAGTAGATAAAGATGAAACACTCTACCATGCAGTAAAGGTTATGGAGAAATACGGTTATGATAGAGTAGTTGTTGTTGAAGAAGGAAGACTTGTAGGTGTTGCTACAAAAAAGGATATACTAATGAAGCTTGGAACAGAACGTACTAGAAGAACAACACCTAGTAGAATGCATATATCAAGCTTCATGACACCAAACCCTATAACAATAACACCTGAAAAAACAATTGGAGAAGCAGCTAAAACAATGGTGTCTAGGGAAATTAGTAGCCTACCCGTAGTAGAAGGCAATGAACTAGTAGGACTAGTAACCAAGACTACTATAGCAAAACTATTAGTAGACCTAGATGTACCAGTAAGAGAGGTAATGACTACTAGCCCTATAGCAGTTAAGTTAACCGATAGAGTACTACATGTTAGACAATTAATACTAAACGAAGGATTAACATTTATACCAGTAATAGACGAGGAGGGAAGAGTCCTAGGATCAATATCAATAGACGAAGTAGCTGATGCCCTATTCGCATTCCACGACATAGTACCAGAAAAACATAGAAAGGAGAGAATACAACACCTACTAGTATCAGATGTAATGAGGCTAAGACCACCAAAAGCTAGTGCAACTGATCCACTAGGAGAAGTAATAAAGGACATGTTGAAGAGAAGATATCGTGGAGCAATAATAGTTGACGATGAGGGTAGACCTATAGGAGTAGTAACTTTAACAGACATAACAGAATACATGGCAACACTAGCATAAACATTACACCTGTTAACTAAACAGTTTTTAAGATACAACTACTAGGCATAGAATACTTCATACAATAAACCACGTAGAGGCCTTAAAGATACCAACTCTAGTGAATTAGCTGGCCTAGGAGGACAATAGTATTAGTCTTCTAGATTGTAGTCAACCATGTTTTATTGCTTTTATACCCCTATATACTGAAATATTGTATCCTAGGATATAGTGTATTGAAGGAAGATGCTAAGATGAATAGGGAATCCGTAGAACTAAAGTTCGTAGTTGACACTATGCTCGGAGACCTTGCCCGATGGCTACGAATACTAGGCTATGATACAAAGTATTCTAGAAGCTACGAGGACTGGCAATTACTAAGGATAGCCGAGAACGAGAATAGGGTGTTATTAACTAGGGATAGAGGATTGTACTGGAGAGCTAGGAGAAAGGGTTTACAAGCAGTCCTAGTGACAAGTGATGATATTGCTGGAAGACTCTACGAGGTCTCCAAGAAATACCCTATAAGACTCTACGTTGACTTCACGTTAACTAGGTGTAGTATCTGTAATACACCGTTAATCAAGGTCAATAAGGAGGAAGTAAAGGACAATGTACCTAGACCAGTATATGAGAAATACCATGACTTCTGGATATGTCCTAGATGCGGTAAGGTTTACTGGCGTGGAAGCCACTGGATTAAAATAGAGGAAATACTAAGCCAGGTAAGGGGGATGATTAATGAGTGGAAGCGAGCCCGTACATCCAAGAGAGTTAAGCTTTGAAGAAGGAGTATTCCTCGTAAAACTAGCTAGACGAGCAGTAGAAGAGTTCCTAAAGAATGGAGTTAAGATTAAGCCATCTGAAAACACTCCACCAAAACTACTAAGACCAGGTATGACTTTTACAACCATAGAAGTATTCCATGACTACCATAGACGTAGCCTAAGAGGATGTATAGGTTATCTTCAACCCATTACAAGCCTCGTCCAATCAGTAATAGATACGGCAATACAAGCAGCAGTAGAAGACCCCCGATTCCCACCAATGCATGCAGGAGAACTAGACTACGTAACCTTTGAAGTCTCAGTACTCTCAACACCAAAACTACTAAAAGTAGAAAACCGCTGGGAACTACCCAAACACGTCATAGTAGGTAAGCACGGACTAATAGTAGAGAGGAGAATATACAAGGGAACACTACTACCACAAGTACCAGTAGAGTATGGCTGGGACTCTGAAACATTCCTAGCAGAAACATGCCTAAAAGCAGGCCTTAGCCCAGACTGCTGGCTTGACGAAAAAACACGCATCTACGTATACGAAGCAAGACTATGGCGAGAAAAAGAGCCAAAAGGAGAAATAGAAGAAAGAGACATGACCAAAGAACTAGAAGAACTATGGAAGAGTACAAGTAAATAAGAAGCACAACGAATAGAACGCGAACTTACAGCATGTATAAAAACCTTCTGTACATCACCTCTATCAAGATTACTGTCTAGATATTTTTAGCAATCAATAATAGTATACTCTCTTAAGGGTAAAGATGTTTAGTTCAGGTAGAAGAAAGAAACCAGGTTTGATACTTATATTGCTATCGTCAGTAGCATTACTATCAATTATAACACTATCACTGATAAAGCCTACGCCAGGAGTAGAGATATCACTAGAGTTCTATGATAAAGGCATACTCGTTAAATCATGGCTAGGCATTCCTAGTCTCCCTAAAGGCAGAGTATACGTTGAAGTATACGCCATAGCTCCACCAGGATATAGTGAACCCGAAGTCAAGATATTCAATGGAACACTAAAATCGCCTAGAATATTCATACCGTATTCTGGTAAGTTCAAGGAAATAGTAGACAAATACTATAAGTGGCTTAGCAAAGCACCAATAACAAACAGCGTCCGTGAAACATCAAAATATGGTCTAAGAGTAGACTTATGGATGATATCAGAGAACAACATTATCCAAAGCTACACATACTACGTAACCCATAGCCCGTGGAAAATACATAAAGGAAGGGATAGCTATACCACCTTCTACTTTCAGCAATATCTTTCAAGCTAAATAATATAAGAGATAAGAGTTAATAATTGAGATGTGTGCTTTAAGGAATTTTAAGACATTAAGTCCTTCTAACATTAATGCAACGATAAAACTCATCAAATAAAGGAAATGGAGTCTATATGGTCTTTAGGAAATACTACAACAAAATGCTACAACATAAGGACAAGGCTTAAAGCTTTTAAGAAGCATGGACAAATAAGGAAAGCTTAACAGAGTAAAAGCATATAAGGCAAAGAAAATCTATCAAAGGTTTTAAGAGGTGTCACGGTTAGTTGACCAATCAAAGAATGTTCAAGTAGCTACATAAGAAACGTACATAACACGTACAAAATAAATAACTAAAAAGCATAAATACTCTAATAACTTTAGTAAGCAAAATATCAAAACATTAGGTTAATCTGTAACTAAGAAACGAATCTTTTCCAAGTAGTCAGAAGATAGGGTTGTCAACAATATTCGGGAAACCTAGAAATATCTGTAATGAACATAACATTAAGGGGGCTACTAGGTAATGAATAAAATGATCCCAGCCCTATTAATACTAATGACACTTGTCATCTTAGTACCACAAATCACGCATGCAACAATACGCGCACAACCACCAATACAAAAGCTCTGGGAGAGCGAAGAACTAGGAGGATGGGTGAAGAGTATTGCTTGGTCACCAGATGGCACAAAAATAGCAGTAGGTATAGGGTGGCGTGAAAAGATAGGAGATAAGTACTATTATCATGGTGAGATCCTTATCTTCTCTTCGTCGGGCAAGTTATTATGGAAAAGTGATGACTTAGGTGATCATGTACGGTGTGTTGCTTGGTCACCTGATGGTAGTAAACTAGCTGTTGGAGGAGACTTTGGTAAAGTCATAGTGTTTACCTGGGCTGGTTTACCTCTAACTTCACCAACTACATCGACGGTCAACTATGTAACTCTTGAACCTACTTGGAGTTTGCGTACAACAGCTTCCACTATTGTTAACTCCTCATCAAGTGTTGTTGGCTTTAACTGGTTCCCGGCAATCTTAGTCGTTGGTATCGGGAGTATTGTTACCGCTATTCTGTTTACTGTTCGCATCAGAAGACGCAGTATTCCTAGCAAAGCAATTAGTGAGGAATCTAGTGTTACTGGAGAAGTAGCTCATCCAAGAGGCAGGTTTAGCGGAAGTTTCAGAGGAGGTAATTTCAGTAAAATGAGCGATGTTTCTTATGATGTTGTTGAATCTGTTCTTAGTATGAGTCTTAATGGGTTAATAAGCGGTTATGGTTGTATTGAAGGCCACACTCCTAGGGAGGTTGTGTTGAGACCAGGAATTGCCCCTAACGGCTTCGAGGGCTTGTGGAAGTGTTGCTTACTTGGTTGCGGTGGTTGGGGTTGCGCGTACTTATGTAGCCAGGATAACAGAGAAGTTGTCTTCAAGGTGCCTAGAGGTTTCGAATCAATTTTTGAGGATGGTTTCGTACCTACTGTTGACGTGGGACTGCTTGAGAGAATTAGAAATGAAGCGGAGGTTCTGAGGGGGCTAAAACATCCCTGCATTCTTAGATTACTCGGTGTAGCCAAGTCTGCACCCGTCCTTGCTTACGAGTTTGCTGAGGGCGGATCACTCGACTGGCAACTCTCCCATGGATGGTCCCCAAGCTTAAGAGATGTTCTCCTAATAGGTATTCAGGTTGGTGATGCTCTACGATATATTCACTCAAGAGGTCTTATTCATGGAGATATTAAGCCTGGTAACATCTTCATCAAGAACGGTGTTGCTAAGGTAGGAGACTTCTCCTCAATTGTTAGGTTAGTGACGATGAGCTCCAGGTTATCGAGGCTGTCTTATACACCAGGTTTCAGATCACCTGAGCAAGTATTTGCTGATCTGAGAAGGAGAGTAAGGGAGTTAGGGCTTGAGTCGAGGATAGACACGTACCTCTTAGGTAATCTCCTCCTGTACCTACTAACTAGAAGATCAGTGGATGGTGAGGAGGCTGTAGGTAGTAATGAAGTCGAAAAAGCAACCGAAGCAATAGAGGATCCCGAACTAAGGGAGGTAATTAGGGAAGCGCTAAACCCTAACCCGCTACAAAGGCCATCAACGGAAGAGGTCGTCAAGAAACTACTAAGAATATGGATAAGTAGATATGGAAAACAATGAGTAGATGCTATTGCCTATGATATGGTTAGATTACAATTTTCTATACTGGGTAATGTCTTTTTAGCATGTGAGTTCTCATACTCTGTATATAGTCCTAACTAAATACTTAGTAGTTTCTCTTCGATTTCTTAGCGAACACCTCCCTTAAGTGGGACATTTATTCTCTTCTCTCTGAGACATTATTCATATACAGCTAAAAACATTGAAAAGTACACAACAGATACCGATATTAATTTATAAGCTTGGAATAATTGGTAAAAATAATCAAACCATAGAAAATATGTAAGCAGAAACAAGTATAGCACCTACAACTACTCAGTACTGCTTCTGGATAACACAATGGACGATTACACCAGAAGACCTGGCAAGCAACGGAGTATCAAGCATACAATACAATGGGCAAACATTTGTGGAAACACCACTAGTAATAGTATATAACTATGGAGCATACTTAGGAATCCTTAGGACTAGCTTAGAGTTGTCAACGGAATACAATACCGGGGTAGCTGTAGGCATAGGGGTAGGCTACAAGATATCAGCTAAGGTGGGTAGTGAAAGTTATGATATAGTAAACCTAGGTGTAACGTTATATAAGTCGGGGTACTCTATTGAAAAGGAAATAGCGTTCGGATACAGCATAGACACACTCCCTAATGCTGAGAACTACATATACATTTACACGCGACCATATGTAGTGTTTGAGAAAGAGAAATGTTACTACTATGGTGACCCAGTAGGCTACTATACAGGTAATGAGAGGTTAAGATTGTATATAAGCGAGATAGCTGTTAATGGTGTTTACGCTATAGGCGGAATGAAGAATGGTAGTCCACCATACGTGTTATATGATTTATTGTTTAACGACAATGCTAGTATTGAGCAAATAATTAGAATAGACCAAACACCTACTAGTGATGGAGACCTTGATCCTGGTGAAAGCATATTGTTTAAGCACGTATTCAACTACTATGATGTATGCGGAGTAGATTTCGAAGCATCAGTACCCATAGGCTTAATTGCAGGTAGTATATGTACAGCTGCATCACTTGGTACTTGTTCACCTTTCGCGTTACTGCTCTCAGCGATATCAATATCATTAGAGCTTAATCCTAGTGCAGCATCGGTAACTGTTGGTGGCTTGCTCTCAAACTGTGGTGATGGAAGTTATTGTGGTTTACCACCTATTGGAGGATACAACGTATATGAGGAATTGTATATGAGGATTAGTAAGCTGAAGTATCGTGCATATACATGGTATGGTTACTGTGAATTCCAAGTACCAGTAGCATTCTATGTGAAATCGTGGTAGCACTCACACATACATGCCGTGGTGTGATCCTTTTTGTCTTGCTATGTTATTTTGCGTAGTGGTTAGTTTTATATAAGGTGTTATTGTTTTGTGTGGGTAGTGGCTAGTAGTTTGAGGAGGGGTTTAATGTGAGCGGCGAGTTATCTGGTTTAATTATAGGGTATAGGAGGGGTACGAATACACAGTATCCTAGTGAGGTTTTGGCGAAGATATATGGTGTTGAGGATAAGAGGCAAGCCTCAAGGTTTATTGGCTGGAAAGCAGTATATGTTGATCGCTATGGTAACCGCTATAATGGTAGGGTTGTAGGAGTTCATGGTAGAAAAGGTGTTGTGAGGATAGTGTTTAAGCCAAACCTACCAGGCCAAGCTATTGGCGAGGAGTTTAGGCTTATACCGCCTAAGCAGGAGTAGCTTGTTCTACTATCTTCCTTAGCTGTCTCTTATACATTTCGTAGAGTTCTTTTGTTGTAGTAGCGTCTTGTGGTCCTTTATCAGGTCTCCATCTTATGAATCTTGGGAATCTAATAGATATTCCTACTCCTTGCTTAGCCCAGTTATAGCAGCATGTGTGGAGTGGTGATAGGGTTAGTTCTGCACCTATGATTTCTGCTACTATCGCTGGCTGGAACCATACATCTGGCTTCATCTTGGAGTCTACTCTTGGATGCTTATGTGGTATAACGTATGGTTTGAACATTTCCATCATCTTATCTAGATCTTCATCTGTAAAGCCGCTTCCAACCTTACATACTGTTCTAAACATGTCTGTTTCTGGGTCATAGGCTGCCATTAGTAGTGCTCCATATTTTCCTCCACGTCTACCTCTACCATAGAATGCTCCAACTGCTACAAGGTCTACTGGTTCAATCATTTCGCTCTTATAGTCGCGTTTATACTTTATCCATAGCCAGCCTCTTGCACCTGCTTGGTATATTGCTTTACCGTGTATGGCTTTTACTACTACTCCTTCTGCTCCATCTTCTATTGCTTTTAGGAAGAATGCTTCTAGTTCCTCTGGTTTATCAGTGATAATGTATTCTGCTATGCGGAAGTCTTCTGTCTGCTCTATTATTTCTTCTAGCTTCCTTCTCCTCTCAGGTAGGGTTTTTTGTGTAAGGTCTTCGCCATCAACGTATAGTGCGTCAAATAAGTATACTCTTACTGGAACCTCCTTCATAGCTATATGTATGTCATGTTTCCTCTTCCTCCTCATAAGCTCCTGGAATGGTCTAAGCTCTCCTGTTTCAGGGTCAACTGCTACTATTTCGCCTTCAACTATTGCTTCACGTGCCTTAATGTACTTTTTAGCATATTCTTGTACGTCTGGGTATTGTCGTGTAATGTTTTCTAGTCTGCGTGAGAAAATCCATATCTGATCGTCTTTCTTATGTATTTGTGCTCTTTCACCATCATACTTGTACTCTACTATGGCCTTACCTCCAACTTGTTTCAATATCTCAATGGGGTTACTTAGTCTTTCAGCTAGCATAGGCCTAATTGGAACTCCTACCTGTGGCTTAATTTTCTTCAATTCTTCTAAGCCCTTGGTAGCTAGGATTTTCGCGATCATTCCAAGGTCTGCTCTAAGATTATAGGCTCTCTCTATTACTGGCCTAAATGCCTGGCTACCAGCATACACTATTGCTAACGCGTCCATTATTGTAGCATCTCCTACACCTAGCCTAAGCCTCCCCTCAACAAAGCGTACAATATACTTGGCTTCTCTAGGACTAGCATCAGTTAATAGCCTTGCAAGAAGCTTTATCTTAAGATCACGGCTCCCCTCTCCCTGAGCCAACGCTATCTTAGCTAACGTATCATATACTTCCTGTACAGTAAGCTTCTTCTTAGCTGTCTGAGCCTTAGGTAGGAATGCTAGAATACCTACTGCTCCCTTAGACTTCTTCTCTAACTCCTCCTTAAGCATAGCAGCAGCTGTACCAAGATCACCATACTTTCTTCTAAGCTTTTCAACATCTGATTCCCTAGCATGAGTTGCAAGAACTATTGCACGGATAATACCCTTCTCCCCCACACCTAGTTCAGGTAAGCCCTTCCAATCAGGCCAGAGTTTTCCCTGCATAAAGTACACTACCTTGTCTATGACGTCAGCTGGAGTCTTCTTAAACAACTCTACAAGATATAGGGTCATCTGAGTCCTAGAGGTAACAGCCTCGAGTTTCTCAAACGTATTAGCTACTAGCTCAAACTCCAAGGCCTTAAATACACCTCTCACTCCAGTCTCTATAGAAATATATTGCTCATACACCCTTAATAGAAGTAGAGGGTCTAGGCCGATGAAGACTACCCGGCAAGTAGGACCGTTAAAAGGGGAGTGACTGATCAGTGTTACGCTGAGGCACAACACGTAGAGGAATACTAGGGATCAATACCCTCCTTAACCATATAGTTAACTAACTTGTTGAACAAGGACCTCCATACCTGGATTTCATCTTTAATAGCCTTAAACAATAACTCTCTATCAACATCAGCATACATGTGTACTAGTATATTCCTTAGCCCTACTAGTCCCTCAAACACCTTTTGCTCATCACTTGTTATAACACCATGTCTACCTAGTATCCTAGCTACATCTCTATAAGTACTTGGTTTCGAGAACCCTTTCTCTGCTATAATGTGGTTTCCCAAATCCACTAATATCTCGATCATTATGTGTATGTTTCTTTCAATAGCATCCATCTCTATATCGGATAACTCATCATAGCTTCGTTGCGCGAAATTAGCAAGTTTAACCATAATGTTATTGAACATGCTGATTTTCCGTCTAAGTCTTGGTGAAACCATGTGTAGCTCCCTTAACTATTGGATGTCTTTATTCTAAGGTCATTTAAGTCCCTGAATACTCTTAGTCTATCGTCTATTAGCTCGTTTTTATCCAATACTACTAGTGGTTTCCCCTCCCATAATATACTGTATGCTAGTTCTACGGGTATGTCGAGGTCTAATATGACTAGGTCTATTCTATCGGTATCCAGTACTTCTACTAGATCACCTATTACGCGTATATATTCTCTTCCAGTTATCTTCCTACCAAACTTTATAGCTATATCCCAGTCACTTAGAGGGGTTTCTTTACCTCTTATACGGCTACCAAATAATATAATGTACTTTACACGCCATTTTTCAGCGATTCTCCTTAATCCTAGTATTTTGGATTCCTCTATCATAGTTTTAGACCAGGGTTTTTCTGTCTTCTTTCACGTAATTCCAAGTATTCATGATTTAAATAATGTTGTCTTCATAGGTTTCTGGAAGTAGTTGTTTTAGCGTAACGCTTAATATCTGGTGTACTCGGTTATCCTTAACAGTGCACTATGGAGGGAAGGTGTAGGATAGACCATGCACATACCCGATGGTTTTCTAGATGCTACGACTGTTGCTATAACTTATGCGGTAATGGTAGTGTTCATGGCGTTAGCTCTAAGGAAAATGGGTAATACTAGTAGAGAGGCATTATCATTGTCAACAGTATTGGCGGCAGGTATATTCGCAGCCCAAATGCTTAACTGGCCTATCCCGGGAGGTACGAGCCTACATTTTGTTGGTGGAGCACTTGCAGGTATACTACTTGGACCCTACTTAGGCTTTTTCACAATGTTCCTAGTACTACTCGTGCAATGCCTAGTATTCCATGATGGAGGCATAACTGCTTTAGGAGCTAATGTACTCAACATGGCTATAATAGATGTCCTAGTAGGATACGGCATGTACATGCTAGTAGTTAAAAGCCTAGGTAATTCTAGGAAAACTAGGATGCTAGGAGCATTCCTAGGTGGATGGCTAGGAATAACACTAGCTGGTATTGCCTGTGGCCTAGAAATAGGCTTCTCTCCATCCTTCCCATTAGGAATAACCATAACAGTACCCGTAATGGGTATATGGCATGCAATTCTAGGTGTAATAGAGGGATTGATAACAGCTCTCACAGTAGACTACCTATATCCACGTCTACCACACATCCAGTTAGCAATGACAAGAGGTGTAGGTAGGTGATTGGAAAGAAGGCTTTAATAGCAATAATAGTCTTAGTATTGATAAGTCCATTATTTGGCGTAATACTAGCCGATATCGTTGGATACCATGAACCACTAGATGTAGCTGCTGAAAAACTAGGGCTAAGGGATATATCTGAGGAAATTGATTGGACACCATTCTACGACTACACGGTACCAGGATTACCAGATACTATAGGATACATTGTAGCAGGGTTCATAGGAGTAGGCATAATACTTGGAATAGGCTATCTTCTATTAAGAATTGCTGGTAAAAGGAAATGAACATAGCCTATAAGTATCTAGAAGAACTTAGAGAAGTGTTTACTCATTTATCACATGACAGATCATGTCTTCTAACCCACTATTCGACAATACCCCTACTAATAATAGTGTTCACAGTATCGTTGAGCAATGCCATTATAACTCCTATACTAGCTCTAGCCTTAATGCTAGCTTTAACAGCTGTTGTAGGGTTATTAGAGCATGTCGACGTTAATCTTAGGGTGTTGGCTAAGCCTATTGTATACATACTAGCTTTAGCATTGATAGTAACTTTTCCAGCAGTAATCGGCTTTGTAGACGTAGATGTAGGTGAAATACCTGTATTCATCTTAAGAGTAATATCTGCTACTACAGTATTCGTTACGGGTATACAGTTGGTTGGATGGCTTAACATCATTTTAGGATTGAGAATACTTAAAATACCAAGTATTCTCCTAGAACACATTTATCTTACAGTTAAGTTCATACCCATATTCATAGGTGAAGTACTAAGAATGCTCATAGCTAGGGATGCGAGAACACTGGTTCAAGGTGGAAGGAGTAGTATGTGGAGTCTTTTAGCTTCAACTGTCTCGGATATTATAGTTAGGTCAACTAATAGAGCTTGGAGACTAACACTAGCATTTCAGGCTCGTAGTCTAGGTAATGGTGTAAGTGGAAGCCACGGTGGCTTATATGATGAGATGAGTGTTTACGATAAAGTTTTGATTATTGTAGCAATACTGGTGGTTCTGGTAGAAGTTTTACAGCGTGTATGGAGTTGAAGTGGAGTATTAGTGCTAGAAACCTATGGTTTAGCTATGATGGTAGGACATGGGTTCTACGTGGAGTAAGTCTTGAAGTAAAGCCTGGAGAAGTAGTTGTTGTCATGGGGCCTACGGGGTGTGGTAAAACAACATTACTCCTACTTCTTGCAGGACTATTAAAACCTAGTAAAGGTGAAGTATACTATAACTCAAAGCCTCTACAAAGCCTTTTACCAAGCATTAAACGCTATATAGGCTTCTTATTCCAGGATCCCGATGACCAGTTATTTAACCCTAGTGTTTATGATGAAATAGCTTTTTCTCTTAGAACACTTGGGTTAGGGGAAGATAAAATACGTGAACGAGTACATAGTATTGCTAGAACTCTAGGATTAACTAGTGTTCTCAAACGTCAACCCTATAGGCTTAGTGTTGGCGAGAAAAAGAAGGTTGCACTAGCATCAATACTAGTATATGATCCCAGTATATTGTTCCTTGACGAGCCTACAGCTAATCTAGACTACTCTACTACAGTGTTCATAGAGAAGCTTATAGTTGAGGCTAAGAGTAAGGGCAAGACAGTAATCATTGCAAGCCATGACCTAGACTTCACCTTGAGAATAGCAGACAAAATATACGTATTAGTTAACGGTAGCATAGCATCTGAGCATAAGCCAGTAGAACTATTCTCTAAGTCAAAGCTAGTAGGATACGGGCTTAAGCCTACTAGTATAGTGGAAGTAGTTGAAGAACTCCGCCTTGATAAGTCGATGGTTCTAGAAATAATACGTAGACTTAAACAGTAATAGCCTTAGCTTTCTCAAGACTATAAGCTACTGCAGCCTTAAGTTCTACTAGGAAGAACTCACCCTTAATGTTACGTACAACTACTTCACGTAGAATACCGTCTTCAGATCTAATATCGTAGTCCAACACCTTGTTTTCCGGGATATCCCCCTTCCTAGCAGCTTCTACTTCCTTAGTCTTTGTTTCCTCAAGAAATCTTAGTAGGAAGCCCTTAATGTATGGGTCATTAACGCTAACTTCCTGTAAAGGTATTATTCTCACATAGTTTCTACCAACATATAGGTAGGCTACTACATCCCCTGTACTAGATTTTACCTCAACTACTTTCTCACCAGGACGTGGTTCACGGAATCCTGGAAGCTTACCACCTTCAATTATACTAAGTAGTAGCTCATATAGTTCCAACTCTCTTTTAAGCTCCTTAACCTTTTCTTTAAGGAATTCCTTTAGTTCTTCCAAGTGGTTTCCAGCCAACTATGTATCCCCTAATACGTTATACTTAATCTCTAAGTACACCATAATTAAGTAGTTAGGCTTATGGGTTGAGGATTGCTACTTTAAATACCTTTCAATTACCTCTAAGGGTTTTAGTGTAAGCCAGTCTATTCTAGGCCCAGAAGGTTTTTTGCCAGTTAATACCTCCTCTATTATCTCCTTTACTACTTCTTGAGGGCTACGATTAGTTGTGTCAACCTCATATACCTTGTCGGCTCCTTGCTCCTCTAATGCGTTAACCGTACATACCCCTAGTATCTCGGCTGCAATGTTTTCACGAATTTTCTCCCAAGACCAGTTCTTCCTCCTCAACCTCTCTTCTAGTTCTAGTGGATCAGTTCTCAGTACTATTACTTTGTCAACGTATTCTCTAGGCGCGATTTCTCCATAGTGTCCATCAACTACTAGTATGTTACAATCCTTTACTAGCTCTCTAAGTCTACTGCGAACACGTTCCTCATCTACTATGTAGCTTCCACGAGATTCATCGTATCCTACATATAGTTTCTCCTTTAAAACCATTTCCGATAAGTTAACATAGCATGCTCCCAGTTCCTCCGCTAACAGCTTAGCTATAACGGTTTTACCTGTACCAGGTGTTCCGGAAACAACTATTATCTTAGGCATGGGCCCCGCTTCTACCTCTACTCTTCAAGTACATGCCATACTCTGCCAATGCTGCTATTACTCTTACAGCTCTTTCAGGTGTTTGGTATGCTGGTATACCTTTCTCTTCTATCTTTTTAGCAAACTCCTCAGATATAGCTCCACCAGTAACAACTGCTACCATTGGCACCTTATACTTTCTCCAAGCATTTGCTAGGTATTCTACTACTATACCCTTAATTGATGGTGGATGTGGTGGTGTTATAACTACTACAGCATCAAATAGGTTTAATGGTAGTAGTTCTTCTAGGACAATCCTATAGCGTTCATCATCTGTATCACCTGTTAAGTCAACTGGATTACGTACAATAACATGTGGTGGTAGCTTTCTTCTAAGCTTCTCCTGTATGTCTTCTGGTATCTCTGGTACATCTAATCCATATTTTTCAGCATAATCTGATGCTATAACGCCTTCACCACCAGCATTTGTTAGAATAAGTAGTCTTCTACCATATACAGGGCCTATCATTAGGTATGCTTTAGCTACGTCGAACATCTCGTCCATCATATCTACTTCAACTATACCAGCTTGTTTAAACGCCGCCCTATAGATATTGTATCCTGCAGCCATAGCACCAGTATGTGAAGCAGCAGCTCTAGCACCCTTACTAGTCCTACCACCCTTCAAGACAATTACAGGTTTTCCTTCTAGAACAGTTCTTCTAGCTACTTTGATGAATTCTGATCCACGTCCAGGCTTAAAGGCCTCAATATACATTAGTATTATCTTTGTGTTAGGATCATTTCGTAGGTATTCTAGGAGTTCTACGTCGTCTACGTCAACCTTATTACCATAGCTTATAGCCTTCGATAACCCTAAACCCTTTAAAGCCATCCAGTCAATCCACATTGAAAGCATTGCTCCACTCTGAGATATAATGGATATACTGCCCTTAGGAGGTCTCTTCAACCTATCCTCGGGTAAGAAGAATGTATCTACACCACTATAGTTGTCGAGTATTCCAATACAGTTAGGACCTATAACCCTAACACCATACTTCTTAGCCGTCTCGGCTAATTCTCTTTCAAGTTTAGCACCTTCTTCTCCAAGCTCGGAGAATCCTCCACTAACAACTATTACTGCTTTTACACCCTTCCTACCAGCTTCGTCAACTACTTTTGGAACCAATGGTGCTCGAAGAGCAATTACTGCTAAATCAACTTCATCGGGTATGCTTAGTATACTTGGGTAAGCCTTTAGCCCTAAGACTTCACTATACTTTGGGTTAACTGGATATATCTTGCCGTGAAACTTCTTCTTCAACTGCTCAACTATAACATAGCCAACACTACCAGGCCTATTACTAGCACCAATAACAGCAATAGATTTTGGCTCAAAGAATGGTTTAAGATCCTTGATAATGCTCAAGTACTATACCCAGTACTTACATGAAGATATGGCTAGAAAATAAATTATTAGGAAAAACAATATTGTGTTTAAATAGTTATGCTGAAGCTTTTGCACCTATATTGTTCAACGCTTTTAATGCCTTACTCCACTCTAATAGGTCATTGTATGCTTCCTCATATGGAATTGGAAGCTCTGGTTCAAGATATACTACGTACTTTGATAGAGTATCGTAATCATAGCCCGCTTTCTCATACTTCTCGCGCATGCGGGCCAGGGTATTCCAGACCCACATGTTATCGTCACCATTATCTAATCTAACACCCATACAATTGCACCAGATTTCTCTCTAAGACATACTGAGAGTAAATCCAGTATTTCTATGATATCAATAACCCAGGTGTTTGTTTAAGACCAGAATACTTTTATAGACGATTTAGTTAGAGTTTAAGAGTCTTTCCCAAATGGTATTTTGTTGTGGTCTTAGGGAATAAGTTTTTAATATTAAGTAATAGTAGGTTGAACGAGGTCTATGAATTATTGATCTAGTGTTTAGGGGAGTTATAGTGTCTCCAAGTGAAGTTAAAGCCTATACTCTATTATTCCTAGTAATAGGTATCATAGTTATTGTTGTATCACTTGTTTATAGAAGTGAAGAACTAGGTGCAATAGCTATACCAGTGCTAGTAATACCTGCTTCAATTATAGCTGGGGCATGGGGTAAGTGGAATCCTAGGGTAATCTACAAGTACTTTATCTATGGAGTAATATTGTCTCTCGTACTAGAAGCTTTATCCTACGTGTTATATAGTACCTTGGCAGGTAGAGCATCAAGTTTAAGTATACTGCTTGGAATAGCATTCTTTCTATTATACGAGTACTATGTTAAGAGGAAGACTAGTAGGCTACGAAAAGCTGAGAGTGTTGTTGAGAGAGAAGTAGAAGGTGTTAAAGAGGAGGGTAGTAGTCAAAAGAATGATTTCGCAGAGATTGAAGGTAGAGAATAGTTTTAGGCATGTATATAGGATGCTTTAACTAGGTCTGCCATAGTCTTTAGTCCTGGTTCTTCTTCAACTACTCTTGGTGCAAGGTTTACTATTACAGCAGCTGTTCCCATGTCTCCTTGGGTACCAGTGCTCCTCCATGTAATGCTTGGCTCACCTTCTATTCTTATTTCCTCGTACTCATTAGCACCTACTATTGCATGGAACTCTATTCTAATAAACTCTTTACCACCAATATATCCTATACCATAGCCTTTTATACCCTTAACAGTGCCTTGCTTTATCTCAAAGTACTCTGTTCTAGCTTCTTCTTCAGCTATAACTGGCTCTTGCTTCTCCTCAACTTTTGTGAGCTCTACGTTGAGCATTGAGGCCATTAGTAGTACTGATTCAGCATAGCCTACGTGAGCTGTTAGTTCACCTCTACTAAGCTTCTCCATGAACGTGTTGGGTTCTAGTCCTAAGCCTATCTTTTTCTGAAAGCTTTTCCTACGTTTACCTGCATCTATACTTCTAATAGCTGTTATCTTGTCTACTCTAATATGAGGTAATGTTAGTATTGCTGGTAGTGTATCCAGTAGGAAGCCAGGATTAATGCCTGTGCCAAGAACTGTTACTCCATGTGATTTAGCGTAATTGTCTAGTAGTTCAGCTATATGAGGATACCTATAGTATGGGTAGCTTAGGGTTTCACATGTAGATATAACGTTTACCCTATTCTTGATAGCTAACACTAGTTGTGGTAATGCTTTATCAAGCCAACTAGTTGTTGCATGGAATACTATGTCGGGTCTTCTAGGCTTAAACGCTTCTTCAGGCTTAGATGTTACTATTACTCCTAGCTTCTCCTCTAACCCTATGACATCTCCTAGATCTTTTCCAACCTTATTAGGGTCTATGTCTATTGCACCAACAATCTCGTATCCTTTCTTCAAAGCATACTTTGCTATGAGTGCTCCTATAGGGCCTACACCATAAATTAGTGTTCTTAGAGACAAGTTCTAGGTACACCTCGTTTTTGAAAGGTATTCTAGGCTATTACATTAGTAAACTAGTATGGTTTCCCAAATAAATACCTTGTTATACTGTTAACTGGGCTCTAGACTACTGCTACACCAATAGTGTCTCTTGGATCAGCTAGTGCTTCAACAACTCCTTTACCTAACAGTATTCTTGAAGCATTAACGAGTCCCATCTCAGCCGAAGGATAAGGATATATGTGTATATGGTATTTTCTCGTATCAAGTTTTACTACATCCATATAGCCTTCTTCTACGTCGACTATCAGCCCAGAATTATATCTTAGCCTTGGAGAACCAATAGCTATAGGCAAGTCCTCGCCAAAGAATATGTTCTTGACTATAACCTGATAGTAGAATTGTTGTTTAAATCCACCACCTCTACCACTAAATCCTACCACTTGGTTTTTGTCGACGATAATAGGTGATGATAGAACTGTTATAGGTGATTTACCTGGTTCAAGCCTATTTATACCAGTTGAATCGAAAAGTGATACACCAGCATTCAATGTAATACCTGTTCTCCTAACAGTAATACCGGAACCAAATGGCATGTAGAGGCTTTGTGTTCCAACCATGAGGTCTCCATTAACTGTTGCTACTATGAATCCTGCTGATCCATGTCTTTTCTCATGCATATCTATGAGGTAATTACTTATACTACCACTACTAATGATTTCTTCAATACTATCGTCTAGCTTGGATGGATCTGTAAGTATTTTCTCTCTAATCGCTATGGTTTTCCTATATGATTCTACAAGGAGTTCTACAAAGCTGGGGGTATAGGGTTCTACGGTCTTAGATCTGCTAAGGGTTTTGGATAATACCTGGGTTGCTGCTAAAACCAGTACCCCTCTACTTGGAGGTGGTGCTTCGTATATGTATTTGTTATCTATGGTTATCTTTAATGGTTCAACTACTTTTGCATAATAGCTTGCAAGATCCTCTAGTTCTAGTACACCTCCTCTACGCTTAACATGCTTTACTATAAGTTCAGCTATTTCGCCCTCATAGAAGCTTCTTGGATCTTCAGCTATCTTCTTAAGTGATTCATCTAGAAACTCTATTTCAAGTCTATCTCCTATACTTGGTATTGAGCCTCTATACATGTATGCTCTAACGGTTTGAGGATCACGTGAAATATGTGTATGCATAGTCTTTACTAGCTCGATAAGCTTCTTGTCGGCTGGTAGCCCTCTTTTAGCAATATCTATTATTGGCGAGACTATTTCCTGTAGGCTAGTTTTAGAGTAGTATTTGTGTAGCAGTCTTATAGTGTCTACGAGTCCAGGGACAAGTATACTTAAGGGACCATACCTGGGTACACTTGTAAAGCCTTTAGAGTAAAGGTTTTCTAGTGTTAGCTTTGATGGTGCCTTACCTACGCCCATGAACACCTTTACGTTATTGTCCTTGAATACTAGTGCTACTAGATCTCCACCTAAACCTGCTACATGGGGTTCAGTAACACATAGTGCTAGACTAGTAGCTATACCAGCGTCTACTACATTACCTGTCTTCTCTAGTATCTTTAACCCAATATACGATGCTGTAGGATTAGTTGCAACTACTACACCACTAGTACCGTAGGCTGTGTATGCTTCTATTATCTTAGGCAATACCTTGTCCACTCCAAGCCTATTATCTCTAACATACTAGGGTTGTGTTTTGTAAGGGTTAAAAGAGTCTCAGCTTAAGGAATTCTTAACTGTTCTAATGAATTCTTCAAACTTGTGGGCAAAGTAGTCTATGTCGCTTAGTGTATGGCTAGCTGATAGCATTAAGTGGCTATTATCTTCGGTTAAGAATACTATTCCGTTAACTAGCATGTACTTGTGGAATACCTTGTTAATTAGTGGGTGTATTCTCTCGCTAAATACTTCTCTTATATTGCTTGGCTTCTTCTTAGTAAAGTGTATTCCTATTAATGAGCCAGCATGAGTGATGTTAACGGGGAAGTCTAGTTGTTCGCCAACCTCCTCTAATCTTACAGCTAGTTTACCACTAAGCCAGTTAAGGTACTCGTAGAATCCGGGTTTCTCCAATAACTCTATTGTAGTGTATCCAGCAATCATTGATACAGGGTTTCCAGCAAAGGTTCCTCCATGAAAGCTCCTCTTCTCCACGGGTGTCTTAGTGTAGTCTAATAGCTCCATAACCTCTCTACGTGAAGCAAAAGCTCCTATAGGGAATCCTCCACCAATAATCTTGCCGAATACTACTATGTCTGCTCTTACACCATAGTATTCCTGCGCACCACCTAGTCCCAACCTAAACCCTGTAATCACTTCATCGAATATGAGTAGTGAGCCATGTATATCGCATAGCTCTCTTACCCTATCAATGAACTCTTGTGTTGCAGGTATTACTCCTGCAGCTCCCTGAATAGGCTCCATTATGACTGCAGCTATATCTCTCCCATACTCCTTGAACACCTTCTCTATGGAGTCTATGTTGTTGAACTCTGCTATTATGGTGTGGGCTACAGCTTCCTCGGGTAGTCCAGCTGAGCCTAACCATTGACCTGGCTTAACAGCTACGTGTAGTTGGTCGTAGCCTCCATGCCATCCACCTTCAAATTTCACTATCTTCTTTCTACCAGTATACGCACGGGCAAGTCTGATAGCATACATGTTTGCTTCAGTGCCACTATTAGTGAATCTTATCATTTCAATAGATGGTACATGCTTTATGATCTTCTCAGCTAGTTTTAAAGCATACTCGTGCTCAAAGCCCCAATGAGTACCCTTATCTATGAGTTCTTTAACCTTCTCCAAGACCTTCTCATTCGCGTGGCCTAGTATTAATGCTCCATGCCCCATCCAGTAATCAGTATACTCGTTCCCGTCAACGTCTTTTACGTGTGAACCCTTGGCTTCGACTACATAGAATGGATAGGGTTCAAAGAATCTTATATGATAGGTTACACCCATAGGTAACCTGGTTTTCGCCTTCTCATAGAGCTCTCTACTCTTAACAGTCTTATCCTTGTATGTGGATAACAGCTTTGAATATAATTCCTCAAGACCCATAAACTACACCACGGGGCCTGAGACATAGCTTTACAGTCTTACACCTTAGTATTAAGCAAAGCCTAAGCTAATATATGGTAGTGAGGTTATGTCCACAACACTTTGATACCACGCATACTATCTATAATTTAGTGGTGTAAGATAGTCTTGGATCCATTAGAAGTAATTAAGAAATGGTTAAAACCAGAGCCCATAGAATCCTCGTGGCATCCTGCTGATCAAGGTTGGAGTACAAGTATAGGTGTTGACGAGAAGACAGGTGTACGTGTACTTAAGGCTAAGAGTAGTAGGCTTCCATTTGAGCTAACAGCTTTCGTTCTCCCAAGTGGTAAGTGTGTTAGGTTGACTGTCTCTAGTGGTGTTGAGACAGAGAATATTGATAGAAACCTACGTGTACTAATATACCGTGAACTACTAGTCTTGAACTCAACAGTAGAACTCGTAAAATACGTTGTAATATCTCCTAATGATACCTTAGCTGTAGCAGTAGACATAGAATTAGGCTTGCTTAGCGAACAAGTATTCCGTGATAGCCTACTAGCATTATTTGCTGGACTAATAACTATGATTGAGAGACTGGGACTAGCAGAACTATTAACACCTACGGCACGTGGAGCATTAGCAAAAATACACGAGAGTCTTCTAAGAGAATACAGTATACCATCACCATTAGACTACATATCCAGAATACATGTTCCTAGGATAACAGGATAAGCAGGCTATATGCGAAAACGTTTTATACATAAACGTAAACCCCTCCATGAAGAAAGCTATTCCCTAGTAATTGAGGCGTCTACGAGTATTGCCTATACTGGAAGCTAGGGGACTAGTTAAACGGTTTGGTAGAATAGTAGCTGTAAACAACTTGAGCATAACGGTTAGTGAAGGCGACATTGTAGGGCTTATAGGACCTAATGGTGCAGGTAAGACAACAACCATTAGGTTATGCTTAGGAATACTTAGAAGAGATAGAGGAGAAGTAAGATTATTTGGCTACGACCCATTCTATGAGCCTAAATCGAGAGAAAAAGTTGGAGTAGTTTTCGAGAATCCTCGCTTCCCTGAAGCATTAACTGTAGAGAAGATGTTATCGTATACAGCTAGAATCTATGGAGTAGAAGCTGATAGGGTAAGAGAGGTATTAAAAATCGTTGGATTATACGAGAAACGTAATGCACTTATTAAAACTCTTAGTGCTGGTCAGAAGCAGAGACTTGCCTTAGCGCACGCTCTTATACATGAACCACTACTACTAATAGCAGATGAGCCTACAAGCAATCTTGACCCTATAGGTAGAAGCGAGATACTCGACCTATTATCAACATTGAATAAGGATTATGGTATAACTATATTCGTTTCCTCACATGTATTACCAGAGCTAGCTAGGATAGTAAACCGTGTAGCATTGATCAGTCGTGGACAAATAGTTTTCCAGGGAACACCTAGTGAAGTAGAAGAAGCATTGAAGGAGAAAATTGTTAGGATTAGAGCAAAAGACGTAGAAGACCTAGCAAAAATGCTATCAGAGTACTTTGATAGAGTAGAGGTAAGAGGGGCAAGCATACTAGTCTACACGGATAATCCAGGTGAAGTCTATAGGATTGTAGGTGAGTTAATGGTGAAGCGTAACGTCGTGGTATACGGTGTTGAGAGCCTTGAAGTACAGTTAGAGGAATTATTAAGAAAGTATCGTTGAGGGAGACTCCATGAGTAGGCTTAAGGCGTTAACTTCTATGGATTTAGAGGATATTGCTCGTCCACCAGTATATGATGTACTAGTTATAGTGTCGGGTATCTTAGGTGGACTCTATGCTTCAATAATGCCTAGAGCAACAGCTGTTAGGTTAGCAGTAGATGTATCAAGTATACCCTTAATCATAGCAATAATATACTTAGCTGTAAGAGGTGCGGCTGGAGTAGCATCATTAATAGCTAATGGTGTATTCCAGCTATACCTATCATATCCTATATCACGTAGAGCTATTGCAACAATACTTGTCTTAACCAGAATACTTGTTCCATCAATAGTAATTGTTGGTGCACCAATGCTTATAGCTAGTATTATGCAGTTTAACGTAGTTTCACGTGATATAGCTAGGTTTCTAGCAGTTTTTAGTGGAAGAATAATCTACCTATACTTCATAGGCATAGTATTCCTACTAATAGCACTAGCTTCCAAGAGAGCTATGCTTGCAGGAGCTCTATCCATAGTCTTCTTCTTTGCATACATTTTCATTAATGGAATACTAAACATGCTATACTTCCTACTAGGTAATGAAGTATTTTTAAGAATAGCTCAAAGTCTTTCATTCTCAGACACATTAAATAACTACCTAATAGGATTGAACATACCATACTGGACACTGATACCACTACCAGTAGCATCAATAGTGCTTACAATTCTTCTATACATGTATGTTGAGAAGAGGTTTGAGCCAACATGAAGCTAGGAGGAATGCTTAGAAACATGACCTGGATGCATAGAACAGTAATGTGGATAGGCATGGTCTTAATAATACTATCCATACTTTCAACTAGTATAAGAGCTTCACAATCAACAAGTGTAGAACTATCCAGAGAGAATATATGGAGTAATGGTAGTATAGTAGTTGCAGCAATGGGTGGTGAGGGTAGGATAGAAGTTCAAGTAAATGGTAATGGAGTAATCCACGTATATAGATATGAATTTGAACGCATGGATGCAGCAAGGTTTATCATAAACATTTCCTATGCCCAGCCAATAAGAATTGAGGCCAGCACAGACCCATTCTCAGGTACAACATTAATTGCTGCATCATTTCCATATAGTATAAAGGAGATGTTTAAGTATTTTAATACTAGTACTGAGTATCTTGGAGTAATAGAGCTTAAGGGTTCTTGGAGTTATTCCACGTATCTAGAGTTTGAAAAAACTGTTGCAGTATTCATTGAGTTAGAAAATAATACTAGTTTAAGTCTTGAAGCACAATTTTACCCAGTATCCATAGGAGTTATGAGTATGGAGGTAACTATAGGAATAGGGTTGATAATGGCCCTAGCACCTATAGGCCACGTAGTATTAGTATCTAGAAGAACAGTTAAGAAGTAAAGCAATAGTCTTCTTCAAACATCCACCACTCTCAACATAATACTTCAATACTATAACTAGGCACGCAGTAGCGAACACTAAGTGTGCTATAATGCTAGCCTCTAAAGCATTACCCCAAGGTACTAGCACATCTATGCTCCTTGTAGTGAATGGATACAATAATGGATTATATTCGTGGTGAGTAGCATCAATTAATACATGGCCTACACCACCTAGAGCACCTAACCCTAATTTAACCCTAATACTAGTGCATGAGCACTCAATACCCAGTAATCTAAGTACTCTCAAGTATACTGGACTCAACACAACAGTAAGTATTGGTACAATAACTATTCCACCAAAAATACTATGTAAGACCAATCTGTCTACATAACTATACCCAGACACAACTATTATTTTAGCTGATGATAAAGTATAGACTAATGGTACTTCAAGATCAGGTAACATAGACGATAATACGAGTATATGTAATGGATACTTTCGCCTAAGCATTAGCCATATAATATAGGCTTGAAGATAATGAAGTAATGTAAACGGCATACAAGGCCCCCACTAATAAGCTCTAGTGGGTTGCCCTAGGTTTATGTGGGCTAGTATTTATAGTATTATCTTAAGATCTATGTAGGGATGTGAGGGCTGTGTAAATGAGCTTCAATGATAGGAGTAGAGTTGAAGCATATATATTGAATGTAGAACAAGCATTAGAGAAAATGGAGTTAAGGTCTAGTGAAGCTAAGGTGAAGGAGCTTGTTAGCTTAGTAAAAGACTATGTAGAAGACGCTAAATACTATCTAGGTAAAGATGATGTATTTACAGCTTTAGCATGTATAGCGTATGCTGAAGGCCTACTAGACTCATTAATAAGGTTAGGGCTAGTCAAGGCTTCATGGAAGCCTTTAAGCGAGCTACTAAGTAGACCTAAGGTTGTTGTAGCTGGAACATTCGAGCTACTACATCCAGGCCACATAGAGTTATTCAAGTATGCTTGGGAGAAGGGGAGAGTGTACGTGATAATAGCAAGAGATGTTAATGCTGAAAGAGATAAGGGTAGGAAGATTATTGTCCCCGAGGAACAGCGTTTAAAGGTTGTATCAGCTATACGCTATGTTTACAAGGCTATTCTAGGAGATATGAGGGACTACTTAAAGCCTTTAGAAGAGATAAAACCAGACATAGTGGTCTTAGGCCCTGACCAAAAAGTTAATGAGAAACGGCTTGAAGAGAAGTTGAAGGAGAGAGGTGTTAATGCTAGGGTTTTAAGGATGAAGAGTAAAGTGGATTGCCCACTTTGTAGTACTAGTAAGATAATTGAGAAAATAGTTGAGTATAGGTGTGGTACTAGTTCTTCCTGAGAAACTTTGCTAGAAGTAGTGGCACTATTATTGTGGCATCACCATAAACTACTACGTGTTTGCCAGTAGGTTTAATCTTACCCCAGCTAATAGCTTCTCTAGGGTGAGCACCACTAAGACTTCCATCGTATTCTACTGCTGTTGTAACATATACTACGTAGTCTAATCCTTCCATGAATTGGCTCCACCATATTACATGGTGTTTGCTTATACCACCACCTATTATTAGTGCTAGGCTCTTACCCTTATTAGTAAAGACTAGTTCAGCTATCTTCGCCATATCTTTAAAATAATTGATTTTAAGCTCTTTAACTTGGCTATAAGTAAATAATGCTGTACCAAATGCTCCATCAGGCCATCCAGGTACTATTATTGGTACTCTGTGCTCATATGCTGCTCTAAGTATAGAGTTCTCGTCCTCTATCCTCTTACCTATCTCCCACAATAACTCATAGATGCTCCATTCTACTCTAGAACGAGTAATCTCTTCAAGTATACTATGCACAGCTCTCTCAATAACAGGGCCATAACTCTCCAATGGTACGTATACATTACCTAGTCTATGTATTTCGAGTTCTCTAAGATACTTGTCATCTGCTTCAAAGAAGCCTTTATAGTATTTAGCCTTAAATCCCCTAGCTATATCGTGATCTATTGCTCCACAAGTAGTTACTACAACATTAAATAGCCTATTACGTATTGCTTGTGCAAATACTCCACGTAAACCTGTAGCAACAAGATTACCTGTAAACGCTATAAACCTTAAACTACTATTCAATCCTTCCTCTATTATCCTGACAGCTCTTACAAGATGTCCTGCCATAAAGCCATGTATCTTATCGTAAACACTAATTAACTCATTAACCGTGTATGATTTATCTAGCTTCACGTCCTCAACTGGTTCTCGTAGAAGCCTAGATCTCTCGTTACTCACACCTATACGCCTCAGCCACGTCTACTATGTTAGGGTTTATTAGAATGTCTTTGCTTCATAGACAAGCGAGGCAATAGGTGATGGTACTACTAGAAGTTAGGGATCTTGAAGTCGAGGTATCGGGTAGGAGGATTGTAAGGGGAGCTAATCTAAGAATTAATGAAGGCGAAGTACATGTTATCATGGGCCCTAATGCTGCAGGTAAGTCATCGCTTTTAGCTAGTATTATGGGTCTTAGAAAGTATAGGGTTGTTAAAGGGAAAATAATCTTCAAGGGCATGGATATAACCAATAAGCCTTCTTATGAGAGAGCTTTAATGGGTATAGCATTGAGTCATCAAATACCACCTAGCGTTAAGGGTTTAAGGGTTAAAGACCTAGTATCAGCTATGTTATCCAAGTATCATTGTAGTGATGAAGCCTTACTAGCAAAAATACTCTCAGTAGACTACCTAATGGATAGATACCTATTCGTAGGATTTAGTGGTGGTGAGCGTAAGAGACTAGAACTATACATATCAATGCTTCAGAGACCAAAAATAGCATTACTAGACGAACCTGATAGTGGAGTAGACATTGATAGTGTAGATAAGATTGTTTCGGCAATAAAGATGCTATCTGATAAGGGTGCATCAATACTTCTTGTAACACATACTGGGCATATATTATCGAAGCTTAAGACTAGGCATAGAATAGATGTAGTACACTTAATGGTTAATGGCCGTATAGTGTACTCAGGTATACCAGATGAAGTAATAGCACTAGTATTTAAGTACGGCTACAATGGTGCTGTAAAGAAGCTACTAAGGTGAATACTCGTGGATGAGCTTAAAAAGAAGGCATTAAGTGCTCTAAACAAGAAGGCACCTTATGGACCAGACATAGACTTAGATAAATACATCACCAGCACTAGGGAATTTAGTAGAATAGAGTATGAGGAAGCATTATCCCTTGCAAAAGAACCCGCTCAACGATTAGGTTTAAGTGATAGAGAGGTTAAGCAGTTAAGCTATGTTCAAGTCAACGAGAAAGCATTCTACAATATAGTATTGGAAGGACTTAGAAAGCAGGGAGTAATAGTATTGAGCACACGTGAAGCATTAGAGAAAATACCGTGGGCTAAGAAGTATTATTGGAAAAGCATACCCGTAGACAAGGACAAGTATACAGCTGCAGTAGAATTATATGGTGGTGGTCAGGGATACTTTATCTATGTTCCTCCAGGAGTAAAGGTGAAGTATCCCTTATACACCTGCCTACTAATAATGAATGATAGGCAAGCACAACTAGTACACAACATAGTAGTTGTTGATGAAGGAGCAGAGTTAAACTTGATTACAGGATGTGCTACATCGCATAGGGTTAAGTCAGCACTACATATTGGTGTATCAGAATTCTATGTTAAACGTAACGCTAAGCTATCCTTCGCGATGATACATGCATGGGGTGAAGGAATTCATGTAAGGCCTAGAACAAGCGTTGTTGTTGAAGAGGGTGGAAGCTATGTTAGCTACTACTTAGTCTACAGCAATGTTGCTAGCCTCCAACAATATCCATCAATAAAACTTAAACGTAGTGCTAGACTACACTCAGCTACAATAGTAATGGGCATTGGCAACTCAGTATATGATACGGGTACTGAAGCAGTACTAGAGGAGGATGGGGCTACAGCAGAAATAGTTTCAAGAGTAATAGCACGAGATAACTCATGGATTGCTGCTAGAGCACGCATAGTAGCTTACCATAGGGATACTAGAGGACACATAGAGTGTCTTGGACTACCATTATCTAAGAATGCTACTATAAAAGCACTACCAGAACTAGAGAGTCGTGTAGAAGGAGCAGAGCTTACACATGAAGCAGCTATTGGTAAAATAGCTGAAGAGGAAATAGAGTACTTGATGTCTAAGGGCTTTACTGAGGAAGAAGCAAGAGCATTAATACTTAGAGGCTTTCTACGAGTAGATGTACCAGGCCTACCAATAGCTACACGTAGAATAATAGACCATGTAACACGTCTACTAGCTGAAAAGGCTACTGGTTAGCCGAAAACAATCTTTGACAATAGTAGTGCTGATGCAACTATACACCTATACCCCTTATCCCTACCATCACCAAGGTCAGGTAATGGTACACCACTAGCATGGGCAAACTTTTCAAAAGCACTACATACATCCATTACTCCGATAAAGTCAATGTATCCTTCATCGAATTCCTCTTTATATAGTAGCACTTTGCCAAGTACTTCAAATAACCCATCCTCACCCATACGCTCTATAATACTACCCATATCCCTAGGCTTAATACTGCCATGCCATTTAATTAGGTCTGGGTAATAGGGTAACGGGTGGAGCAAGTATATGTACTCGTTGACCAATCCCTCTAATAGTGCTCTTACATCGCCACTATCCTCGCCTAATCCTTCAAGAATACTTGTAATAGACATGGCGTGAACTATATCCTCTATGAAGTCTACATCCCATGTCCTAGCACCATACTCTAATAGCGTAGTAGGCTTTTGGGGCTCTAAACGAGTAAATTCTTGAACTCCACTAATACTATTAGCCATAAATGTGTCTGAAGCATTCACGCTTACTCCACCACCGCATAACACCTAGAAGCCATGTAACGGTATAAATACTGGGCGCCCAATAATACCCCAGTAATCCCGTTATGAAAACTAAAATAGAAGCGGTTAATGCTCAGTCGGGGCGGACTATCTTCATTTAATGCTAGCTGTCAGTCTAAGCTAATAGCTCGTATGCTGGCGTAGTCATCACAGCTATTTATGGTATTCTAAGGACTACTCTTATAAATCTCGGGTTTAACAACACCTTTCAGAATTGAGGAAGACTCTTAATGGTTATTGAGGCTAGTGCTCCTGGAAAAGTCATACTCTTTGGAGAACATTTTGTAGTTAAAGGTAAGCCTGCTATAGCCTTAGCACTAGATTTAAGGGTCAATGTTAGAGTAGACAGCTCTAACACTAACACTATAACCATATACTCCCACAACACTAACAGTAAACTGGAAATAGAATTAGGTAGCTTGAAGACAAGTGGTTCAGAAAACCTAGTACAACTCCATAAAATAGTAGAGGTGTTGTCGAGTAAAGCTAAACTAAAACCAGCATACATAGAAATAAACTCTAATATACCAATAGCAGCTGGCCTAGGTTCTAGTGCATCACTTGCAGTAGCTTTTACTGCAGCATACTCTAAGTTCATAGGCTTAGAATTAACTAGAGAGGAAATATCACGTATAGCATTTGAAGCTGAGAAAATAGTTCACGGTAAGCCTAGTGGAATAGATAATACAATAGCAACGTATGGTGGAGCAATACTCTACAAAGCAGGCGAGTTCTCTAGAATCAAGCTAAGCGACATACAATCAGTTTCACTTATAATAGCTGATACAGGTATTACAAGGTCTACTCGTAAAGCAGTACTAAGAGTACTAGAACTCTACAATAAGTATCCCGAAATACTATCACTAATATATGATGCAGCAGAAAGAATAGTAGTAAGAGCACTAGGAGCGCTAGAGAATGGTTCATGGCCTATAGTAGGCGAGCTTATGAACTTAAACCATGGCTTACTTTCAACTATAGGTGTATCAACTCTTGAACTAGAAGAACTAGTATTTACTGCTAGGAGAGCTGGCGCATTAGGAGCAAAGATTACGGGTGCTGGTATGGGTGGATCAATAATTGCTTTAGCATACTCAGCTAATAGTAGTAGAATAGCAGGAGCACTAAGAGAGAAGTCTAAGCGTGTAATAGTTGCTGGAATAGATAGTAGGGGACTAGTTATTAGGAGTTGACACGCCTTGATAGTAGATGAAAGATACCTTGCAATAGAACTCCTCAAAGCACTTAAAAAACACTTTACGTATAATGAGCTAGAAGAAGTTCTCGGGATACCTGGACCAGGTATTTGGAGATACGTTAATGCTAAGATTCTACCAACCATAGATAAGGCTAGAGAGATACTAGCCAAGATATATGAGAGTAGGCTGTTATCAAAGATAATAGCTTCAAAGATAAGGGTAGTAGAGGGAGGAATACTTAACACTTACAACGTAATATATGATGCAAGTATACTTAAGCTACTAGGATATGAAGCATACATGGCCTTCAAGGAGTACGAGCCAACACTTATTATGAGTGTTGAAGTAGATGGCATACCTTTAGCTATAGCTACAGCAGAGTACTTTGACTCAAAAATAGTTATTGTTAAAAGGCGTAGAGAAGCAGGATTCAAAGACTACATAGAATACACTATGGTTTCAAGAGACCTACCAGTACTAACAACACTTTACGCTCCACGAGAACTGTTTAGTAAAGATGATAGAGTCTTAATAGTAGATGATTTACTAAGAAGTGGGCGTACGTGTAAAGCCTTAATAGAAATTGCTAGAAGTGCTGGAGTAGAGTTAGTAGGAGTATTTGCAGTAATAGCTGTTGGAGAAGAATGGAAGAACACCATAGGTAATGTAAGAGTACACGTAGTCTATAATGTATGATTACGTGTTGCTCAACGCTTCCTAGCTCTAACTCTTCTACTCCTCCAAGTCCTTGAGTAAACTAGTAGTCCAGTAACATACGATAAGAACAACGTTAACAGTAGTAGGGCTATGTACCCTGGATTAAGGCTTAATCCAGCAAACTCTACTATTCTACCTCTAACCGTGTAGACTATTGCTGCGATACTTATACCTATAAGATACCCTATACCGAATCCTATAACCGAGGTTATGGGCACAACATCGTGTGCTTTAAGGTATTCTCCACTATACATGTAAGCAGCCATTACCCCAGAAACAATACTTGCAACCAGTACTGCTATGTATGCAAATACTTCACTAATACTAGCTAGTACAGCAACTATTATAGCAGAAGCAATTGCTGAGTAAGTGAAAGCCCTTAAATCCATCATACTGAATCCCTTCAAACACCCATAACATGCTAGGTGCTATGAGCCTAATAGTAGGAGAGAAATAAAAGAGTTTAGCCTCCAATTACTTAAAATAGTAAACACCTACGCAGTTCCCACCAAGAACACCAGCTATCTTTTAACACCCCTCTAGAGACTACTATGTTATAGTAGTCGAAGTAAACGCTAGTGGTGTATTCATGAACCCGTTGATAAGAGTATTTGAGGAGAAGAAGAGGGTTAAGGAGGAGTTAGAATCTATTCTTAGCAGGGAGTCTATAAGTAGAGCTAGAAGAGATCATCATTCTTGGAGAGAGCCTAGGCCATGTGGTATGACTATACATACTGGTATAGGCTGTAGTCTTGGATGCGTATACTGCTATGTACCGGATATGGGTTTTCCCATGAAGCCTAAACCCTACCCTCTCAGCCCATTAGAGCTTACATACGCGTTAGCATTAAACCCATACGTTTTCCCGGGACACACTCTTGCAGCATATGGTAGTGTTACTGAGCCCTTCTTAAAGGAAACGAAGATTAGAGCCATAGAATACATTGCTACAGTATACAAGTACCTTAAACTACCAAGTCAGGTATCAACTAAGATCCCGTTGACGGATGAAGATGCTTTAGCGTTAAAGAAAGCTGAGCCTAGTCTAAGCGTACTTGTAACTGTTATCACGCTTAATCACTCACACATACTAGAACCAAATGCGCCAAGTCCCTTAGAGAGATTAGAGTCAATAAGAGTTCTAAGAGAACATGGTTTACACGTATCATTGTTTATGAGGCCAATAATACCTGGTATAACTGATCGTGAAGCCGAGAAAATACTAGCCATAGCAGTTGAAAACAAGGTTAATGGTGTAGTTCTAGGATCACTAAGAGTTACACCAGGTATACTAAAGAGGCTTAGCCTCAAAGGATACAATGTAGTCGAAGTCACTAAGAGATTACCAAGAAAGCCTAGAAATAATAGAGATCAAGTTACTATAAAGTCAAGTGACCTCAAAAGAAGAATAGAAGAATACGCTGTAAAACTAGGCGTTAAAGTCTACCCCTCAGCTTGTGCAGCCAACATAGAAGCACATAAACTATCATGTTATGCTTGTAGGCTAGGACCATGTGGTTTCGGTAGACCTCCACTAGTAAAGGAGAAGTGGATAATAGATCTAATAGACTACTTTAATGGATCAGTGAATTCAGTTGAAGTAAACGATAGTACTGTTAAGATTAAGGGGCTTAGGTTAAAGGATAATAAGTTGAAGACCATACTAAAGCACTTCACAGTATCCGTCTTAAGACGAAGACTCGTGTTAAGCTAAAAGGCGTATTCCACTAAGGCGTCTATGGACGCTTATCTACTCCTATATTTATCCATGTATTCCTACGAGTAACCTTAAACCCTAATTCTAGGTAGACATGTATTGCTGGGTAATTGTCTTCTCTAACCCATAATGTAGCAATATCTGTGTGTTTAAATGCTTCCTCAACTAGTATTGATGAAATCGCTTTACCAAACCCTCTTCCACGATAATCTGGTTCAACGTATACGCCACATATCATGTAGGCTTCTGGCTCAGTAGCACAATACCCTCCTATAGCTACTACTCTATTATCTACTAGTATTGCATGAGGACGTAGTAGTCTCCTAAACCTCTCTTCAACATCCTTACTAAAGACTAGTCCCTTAAGTGACTCAAGCTCTACTACTACTCCTTTAGGTGCACTGTAAACTCTCCTACACATATTCTTAGACAAGCTCATTACATAGTACTTATACGTTGAAGTAGGCTTCAATACTTCAAAGACTATATCAGCATACCTTTCCCATACATGTATTATTGATGGTGTATCACGGTATATTTTAGCGTAGGTTTCCATAAGACTCCTAAACACTTCACTACTACTTGCCTCTACTATCGTTGAGTAAAAGTCCCTGAATCCACGGTATACAGCCATATAGCCTTCAAGCCCTTGATTCAATGCTACGTAGAAATCCGTCCTACTACGCTCGTGTCTAATATCGTGGAGAACTAGTACATTTAGCTCAGGATGTCGTCTAGCATGGTCTTCTATCAATGCAATTTCTCTGCTACTGGCTTGTCGGACTATAACCATGTGTTCTCAACCTAAAACATGTACTATACGATTATGGTGTTCAGCTATATATAGGTTGTAGTTTTACATGGTCTTGCTTTAGCGTAAATTACTATAAACCCTTAAACCATACAATTATGAACGTAGTAGTTGAGAGTCTCTGAGTTAATGGAGTAGGCCTAATGAATTCGTAGGCGTTACAAGTATGGTTGTATTTAAGTGTATGGGCTGTGGTGTATGTTGTAGGCTATCACCTATAACACTCCTACCCCACGAAGTATACATTGTTAAACGTGAAGCACGTAGACTTGGCTTAGAAGTTAGCATTAAGCCTGGCTACAAGGTATATGATGCATTATCTCGTAGACTCATAGTATTATCCTACCACTTGGAACTAGACAGTAGTGGTAAGTGCCCCTTCCTTACAAGTAATAATAAGTGCTTACTTCATGGAAGAGCTAAGCCTTCTACGTGTAAGAGCTTCCCCTATGTTCCAAAGGAAATACACTACTACGTAGACCGTAGTACTAGGACAATAATTCATAGATCAGTCTACGGTATTTCAACTGCATGCTTATTCGTCAAGAAGTTTTCCAAGCAGATAGAGGAGGCTGTTAAAGCCTATGGAATAAAGAAGGTTTTTCCTTTAGAGTACTCTAGTGCTCTTGAAGCAGAAAACTGGAGATACTGGTATATGAGAATGCTCACTATTCTCTGGAGAAGTGGATTAGTCGACCTCTACAGTGTTGATGATGAAGTAGAAGTAGAACCCGTTAACGCATATGAGTTCATTCTATCCAGGATTATTATACTTAGAAGCCTACTACGTTAACGTGTAGCTTATAAGGGGAAACGTTTTTCAAAGAACCCAGTTATCAAGGAATACTAGTTGTTCATTAAGGAAGTGTGATAAGCCTTGTCTACAATAGAAGTAGAACAACGTCGAATGATTAGGGAGAAACTGTTAAAGGAAGGAGTAAACCCCTATCCCCACCAGTTGAAATATACGCCTATACCTGTTAAAGAAGTAGTAAGTAATCCTCACGTAGGTTCAAAGGTTAGTATTGCTGGTAGAGTAGTAGCTATTAGAAGGCATGGAAAACTAGTCTTCGTAGACCTAGTAGATGATGGAGTAAGAATACAATTATTCCTTACACCAAGCACTACCGGTGAAGAAGGATTCAAGTGGTTCCTAGACCACGTAGACCTGGGAGACTTCATAAACGTTCACGGAGAACTATTCTATACTAAGAGGGGGGAGTTGTCTGTAAAAATAGAGGATTACCAGTTAATATCCAAGGCTCTTAGAAGTCCGCCAGTAAAGTACGGGCACCGCATAATAGATCCAGAAGTAAGGTATCGTAAAAGACACCTCGACATAATGTTGACACCCAAGATTAGACGTATCTTTGAGGTAAGGTTTAAGGCTATAGAGGAGATAAGGAAGTTTATGTGGAGCCGTGGCTTCATAGAAGTTGAAACCCCGATACTACAACCAGTATATGGTGGAGCAGCTGCAAGGCCATTTAAAACATATGTGTGGGCTTTAGGAGAGGAATGGTATCTACGTATAAGTCCAGAACTATATCTTAAGAGGTTAATAGTTGCTGGGTTCAACAAGGTATTCGAGATAGGCAAGAACTTCCGTAACGAAGACATCGATGTCCACCATAACCCAGAGTTTACTATGATGGAAGCTTACCAAGCATACGCAGACTACCATGACATGATGAGGCTTACCGAGGACTTAGTATCAACTGTTGCTCAGAAAGTCCTAGGTACAACTAAGGTAACATACCCAGTAGAAGTAGAAGAGGGTAAAGTAGAAGAAGTTGAAATAAACCTTTCCCCACCATGGAAGAGGATTAGACTTGTAGACGCCTTGAGAGAATATGCTGGACTAGATCCAGAGAAGCTAAGCGATGACGAGGTAAAGGAGCTTCTAAGGAAATACCAGTTAAAGATACCAGGAGGCTATGATAGAGGTAGAGCTATCGTAAAGCTCTTTGACCGCTTAGTTGGTAGAAAACTAGTTCAACCCACATTTGTAATAGACTTTCCAGCATCATCATCACCTCTAACAAAACCACATAGAGAAAACCCTGAATACGCTGAAAGATTTGAAGCATACATAGCCGGCTTAGAGCTGGCCAACGCCTACACGGAGTTAAATGACCCAGTACTACAGGCAGAGTATTTTAGAATGGAGGAGGAGAGAAAGAAGAAAGGCGATGTAGAAGCACATCCCTATGACTGGGATTTCGTTGAAGCACTAGAGTACGGTATGCCTCCTACAGGAGGACTAGGTGTAGGAATAGATAGGTTGATCATGATATTTACGGGGTCAACTTCAATAAAAGAAGTAATACTATTCCCTATGATGAAGAGAGGACAAGAACTTGGTGAATCAGGTCAAGGAAAACCTAGGTAGAGTATTTAGGAGAGTAAAGTCGAACTCGAAGATATATCTTAGACTACTAATAGACTCTATAGATACAGCTATACGTAAATCAATGCAAGGAGATGTTAGAGGACTAGTAGAGAGTACTTGGAACTCCATAGTATACCTAATACAGTACCTAGCATCAAAGCACATAGAAGAACTATATAGGTTAACTCATAACAGGATAGAAGAGTGGCTTAAGGCTAGAGACATAAGCTTACCAGTAGAAGAAATAATAGACACGATAATAGTTCCAAGAAGCCATAGACACCTTAGACCTCGTGCACGAGACTTAGAAAGAATAGTAGGGCTAGATAACCTGTACGAAACAGTGTTGAGAGCAGAAGCACTATACATTGCAGTAAACGAGGGCTATGAAGATGAGGAAGAGATACAGGCTCTAGCAAGAGATGTTTTATCAAGAATACTAGGAATAATTAAAAGCCTAGGAATACTCTGATAAACTCCTAATAGCACTACATATCTTTAAAGCCACTATCTTAGCTGACTCTACTACCTCTCTTAACGGCTTAGCTCCTAGCTCTAAGCACCCTACCTGTATACCAAGTAAACATATATCCTTAATTCCCTCATGCACGGCCTTAATGTACTTAGCTACAGTACTCAATGGTAAGCTATGCGTAGTTATAGGCTCAACGTCTGCTTCCAAGTTCTCTACATTACATGTGAAGTATAGTTGTCCTGGCTTTAATCCTGCTAAAACACCATCAACTACTAGCAGGTTCTCTACATTGTGTTCGAATAGTTTATGGCTACACAATTCTAGTCCTCCTGGACACTCTATGGTTCCCACTATACCGTTACAGTACTGTTTTATGTAGTTGCATACTAATAGTCCAGCTACGTCATCACATCTAAGCTCTGTTCCTACACATGCTACTACTAGTTTACCCTTATTTCTACTAATCCATTCTTCTAGTCTAGTCAATGTATCCATTACTAGTTCATCCCATATGCTAGGGCATATAGTAAAGGTTATAAACCTGCTTTTCCTTCCCCCTTAAAGTTAAGTAATGGTAGGTGTAAGTAGTTAGAGTACAATGGTGGGGTAATGGTAGGGTATGAGGTATTTGGTTACAGCTAGGCTAGTAGCACCAGTACTAGCATATAACGTAGCTATAGGTGTAGGCAATCTTGCAATGACGCTCCGCATAGTAGAGCTAGGTGGTAGTGTTAGTGATGTAGGACTTGCAGCACTACTATACAACTTATTCTTTGCTCTAACAAGCCCCATATGGCCAGTACTACTTGCTCCACGTATTGGTAGAAGGAAGACTGTTAGCCTAGGAGCACTACTCACATCCATTGCATTTACCTTGAGTGTACCAGCAAGTCAGCCTTTGCACATAGTGTTGTTGAACATAGTCTACGGTTTAGGTGCATCAATGATACCTCCAGCTTTAACAGTAATATTCATAGAGTTCATTGAAAAACCTAGAGCAAGAGTAATTGGGTTCCTAAACCAAGTTAGTGGTGTAGGGTGGCTCATAGGACTATTAATTGGCTCCTACCCCATGATAGAGTTAAAGGACCTATTATTCATAGCTTCAGCTATAGGGTTAGTAGCTGCTATTAAATCAGCTCTACTCCTACCAGAACCACTTGGTATTCTTGAGACTAGGAAGATAGCAGTACTATCACTTATACCGTGGATTAGTGATAGAGCTAGACAACTACCAATAATATTGTTCCAGTATCCTAGACTTAGTAGACTTGTAGCCCTATTAATGGATGTTTACAAGTCATTGAAGATTAGGCTTAGTAGGACACTCCCACTTCTAAACCTTGGAACAATAGTATTGTTTACTAGTATAGGCTTGTTCTTCACAGTAATACCTGTATACCTTAGAAGCTATATGGGTTTAAGTGATAGTAGTGTTTTTGCATTAAATGCTATAGCAGCTCTAGTATCAACAGTTGCGTTTACCTATGTGTCTAGGGTAGCTGAAGTAAATGATAAGGTATGGAACATGTTGTTATCTGCTGTAGCATTGAGAACACTATTGTTTACAGCACCAGTAACCTATATGGCTATAACCGATATGGATGTAGTAGTTTATGCAAGTTTATCCATGCTCTTCGCCTTATTCGGTATAACATGGTCTATGATAGCATTATCGCTTAACACGTTAGTTATAAGTTTATCAGAAATAAATAAGCGTGATGAAAGACTAGGACAGTTGAATACCATGATAAGTACTGGTATAATACTAGGCTCCATGCTAGCAGGCCTTATCGGCGAACTAGGTTATACTATATCATTCATTGTATCCGGAATACTTGCAGCTATAGCTCTAACAATATACTATAAGGCTAAGACAACAATCATAGCCTAAGCCTTCTAATAGAGGAGACTCAGCGAAGGGCAGTGATCCACATAGCCTTCTTCGGTGAGGGAAAGCATCATCACAGCCTAATAGGCGGATCGCTCCCGGCCCGACACCTTCATCGCCTTCTCAACGGCTCCTAGTGTTTTAGCGAGGGGGCTCGCTCATCTCCTATAACACTTTGCTTGTGTAAGCTTACTTAAAAGAGTTAACGAGAATGCATTAATGTCCACTATAAGATGTCCCCCGCTTGACCGACCACCATCATCTTCATCCCCCGTGTTGGGGTTTCAGGTGGTGTGAGACCAGCGGGGGCTAGTATCAACATATACTTATAGGCTTATTAACCTTTATAGCTTGATACAGCGTAGAATATACTAGACATTAGAACTTGGAGATGACATACGCCTTGACTACCAAGCTTTTCTGCGAAGTATTTGTTAGGAAAATCCTACCTGCTATGAGGGCATTAGTAGCTAAAGTGCTTGTCAGAGACTATGGTTTAACTCAGCTAGAAGCATCAAAGGTTCTAGGAGTAACACAAGCGTCAATAAACTATTATCTTACAGGTAAACGTGGACAGAAATTGTTGTCAGAACTAGAATCTATTGATGAAATAAATCGTTTAGCTAAAGACATGGCTAAAGAATTAATGGAGGATAAAGGTGATCCTTCAAGTTATCTATGTAAGCTATGTTTAATGCTTAAACTTGATAGAAAAATGCTTGTAAAAGTACTTAATGCTCTTGGCGAGGAAAGAGTTAGGGTTAGCTTAGAGGAAGTAGTTTAAGATCAGAATCTTACCTATACAGTTCCAGGTAAAACAACTAAAATACCTTAATGTAGCCTAACTTACCCGGAGTCGAAGAGTATTAGTGGTGGCTTAGTCTTGGACAAACATAAGGTACTTGTACTTGCATCAATACTAGTGCCAATGATACTTGTTACAGTAGCTACAATAATACTTGTTCAAGGAACCTATGAGTACAAGCTACCATTAGCTAAAACTGGAAGGTACACTGAAGATAAGAGCTTAATACATGTAAGAGGACTCATAGACTTAACAATATATGTACCAGGCTACAAGAACCCCGTATACAATATTAGGGGTAGGGTAAATACATCAAATACTTCCAGTACTGTAGCAGGCGAGTTAGTTAATCCTAGAAGTGGTGCAATAGTTGCATCGTTTAGGGGTAGCTATGTATATGTTTCAGCGACAACTTATTCGTCAATATCAATTGCAAGCCTACTATACATTATAGGGGTTTTTGCAGGTATAGCTGGTACAGCAATACTAGTATACAAGGGTAAAGACCATGAAGTATACTTAGCACTAATACCATTAATGGCGGCTATAATAAGCTTTGCACTAGCATTACTCCTCGCTAAGATAACGGGTAGCATATTAGTGTCACCTACAGGAGGTGGAGGTATAGTATAATATAAAACCTTATGAGCCACGCCGACTACCTTATACTATACGATAAATAGAGGAGAATGCAAGGTAAGCGCAAAGGTGTGGCATCCTAAGAAGACATGGATTAAAAAGATGCTGTACTCGATTTTTCTATTAATAATCTTAGCGAACACCAACATAGTGGTCTTAGGCTTCCAAAGACATGGAGAAGATATAGGTAGCATACCATTAGTAGTACCAGTTAAAGACTATATTGAAACACTTAATCAACTAGTAAAACTAGTAGATAAAAACCTTAAGCCAGGTCTGGGGAAACTGAGGATGCTAGCAATAGAGTTCAACGAGTCCAGTAGAGAAGAAACCATGGAATCCATAATAAACGAAACTATTATTCTACGAGAAATCGTAGCAAATAATACCCCGGTTAAACTAAGCAGGTACGATTTCATTAAGCTAGCACTTGTGTTAAGTATTGTAGACTACTATAATGGTACGTTTATACTAGACCCTCTTGTATTCGTGAAGCTAGTTAAAGCATACAATAATGCTAGAACACTATACCTAGTAGAAGAAATAGGAAAATTGGATAAGAAGCTTTCAGACCTACTCAAGAAATACATTGAATACATGGAACTAAATAATACATCCAAGGCTAACGAGATTTTATCCAAGATACAACGAATAGTTAAGTCCTACGTTGAGAAAGGTAGACTAGACATAATATCCTTAGTCATAGAAATTGTTGGCCAAGGCTTAGGCGAGTATATTACCGTGGATAGAATAGTTTTTGCAGAATACGTTAACAATACATCAGCTATGCTCAAACGTAGTGGTTACCATGAACTAGCAGTTCTACTAGAATCCATAGCTGAGCAATTATATAGGGGATACATTGGCAGTGCTTGGAATAGCATGAGGTTACTTCAAGAAGCAGTACTAAGCCTTAATATAACTCTTACACCAGAACTAGCACGTAAACTTGCAGTAATACTAGCAGTTGCTAGCATGACATATAAGCAGGTTAGCATAAAGGTTAGTGGAGTAAGTTCTACTAGTAAGATAGAGTTTATAGCAAGTGTCCTAGCTACAGGAGATATTAATGTTAGGAGGAAAGCACTTGAACTATTATTGCAGGAGAATAGAAGTAGTAGTAGAAAATTAGGAGTTACAAGCATAGATTTATCATCAACACTTCTGCAACTAACTGGTTTAAGCCAGACAAATTATAACATTTCACTAGGTATCCTAAGTCCGCGTTCACTACTTAGTATGGATCGGGTAGAACCAGAAACACAAGCTCAATTAGCATCACCTAACCCTGTAGTAGGATTCATAGTCGTCTTTGCTACAAGTATGCTATTACTTGGAGTTCTAGCCCTAGGAGTTTCTGAAGCTATGAGTGGCTTAAGAACCCGTGAACTAGTAAGAAATGTCTATACACCATATGTGGAATTGAAGGGTGGTATGCGTAGAGTTGTTGAGGAGTACATTAAGGTTTTAAGAATACTTGAAGATAAAGGCTATGGTAGAGAATGGCATGAAACTCCTAGAGAACACCTGGAGAGACTCAAGGATATGCCATGTTATAGGTATTTTAAGGATGTAGTAGAAGTGTATGAACTAGTAGTTTACGGTAATCGTAGAGTAGATGAACCGCTGATACGTAAAGTAGTAGAAGCTTCTAAGAAGGTAGCTCAACTATGCGGCTAGCCTACTATCTAGCCATACTACTAGTTATAGGGCTCATAGCATCACTTTCATCTCCAGGTAAGCTAGTTGAAGTACAATACACAGTACACTATGGTATGCCTTCTATGTACAATGTGGAATGGAATGGAACATCTATTCTAGCAGAAGCATTAAGTAAGGAGGGGTATCGAGTAGTTGAAGCATACACACGTATAGACCCATTAATTCTAGCTGCAATGTATAATCCTGATAGAATAATATATGTTTACATAGCTCCTAGAACACCACTTGGAATAGATGATGTTAGAACCATGGAGTACTTAGAGGAAAACTATAGGGTTAGCCTACTAGTATGTGATGAAGCTAACACTTCTAATAGACTATTATCACGGTATGGTTTAAGCGTATCTGGTAGAATAATATATACTAGCTATGGGTCACCTTACCCAATAGCCTACTTCTCGTTTAACGGGTTTAAGGGATTATACGTACTAAACTATGCTTCAAGTATAGGTTATACAGGTAATGTTGCGGTGATAGCCAGGACTATAGATGGTGATATAGTAGGAGTAGTTGCTAAGAAAGACGATGACATGATAGCTGTTATATCCGATAGCTCCCTGTTCATTAACTTAATGATGTCTAAGTCTACTATATACATGAACTATACTAAGCTTGCACTAGAACTATTCAACTACTTATCACGTGGTACTCCTCCTAATAAGACACTTGTAATAATTGACTTAACACACTATAATCCTCCACCACTTAAGAAGATAGCTGAGATAACTGGGAAATCATATGTAGTTTTACATCCACTTATACTAGTACAATTAGCGTCAACATACATGCTCTATGTAGAAGAGGTAGCTAAAGGGATAGAAAATATATGGTTGATTATGACTTATGCATTAGCATCGCTAATAGTATTAGTAGTACTATATAATCTCCTTAGACCTTAAGCTTTCTTAAAGCCTCAAACACTATCCTAGAAGCTTTCTCAACTCTTGGTGCTAGCTCTTTTGCTCCAGCAAAACCACTTGGCTCAACAAGACTATCACTTACAATTAGCATAGCAGCTGTTTTGAATCCACGCATAAGTCCTAGAGTGAACAAAATAGCACACTCCATTTCAACACATACTACTCCTCTACTACCCCATCTCTTAGCGAAGTCTGGATCCTCTGCATAGAATGCATCACTACTAAATACTGGTCCAAGTCTTACTTTCTCACCTACGTTCTTAGCCTCGTCTACTAGTAGTCTTGTTAGCTCAAAGTCTGGTACAGCAGCCATACTTCCATCGGGTACGTACATTCCTATACTAGCTCCGCCATGTGGATACGCTGCTCCTGTAGCTATGATGAAGTCTCCTATCTTAAGCCCCTTAACCATTGCACCACATGTCCCAAGTCTTATCATAGCCTTAGCTCCAAGCATGTATAGTTCTTCGAATACTATTGCTGCAGAAGGAGCACCTATACCATGAGTTGCAACTGTTATAGGAGTTCCCTTGTATTCTCCGGTGAATACTAGGAATCCTCTATTCTCGTTAACTAGCTTAGCATTGTCTAGTAGGCTTGCTAGCTGTTTTACTCTTGCAGGATCTCCTGCAACTACTACTCTTTCAGCTATATCGCCTTTCCTAGCCTTAATATGTACTGGTTCATGAAAACCCATCTAGTACACCGGGTCCTAGAGGTGTTGAACATATATGTAAGCTTAACCCTTAATCCATCATAGTGCTAGTACTATGGGGTTGGCATGGAGCTTAAAGCTAGTTTAAGGCTTGTGGAGAGAATTGTTGCTAGACTACTAGGTTTAAGTAGGTATAGGTTAGATGCTAAACTAGCACTACTAGTAGCAGTAGTTTTAGCATCAATACCTGTAACAATCATTCTAGTTGACAGGAGTATTTACCCATTCATAGCTTTAACTCAAGTACTAGTACTATTAACTCCTCTAGCCGTTAAAGTAGTAGTGGATAAAGTACATGTAGGCGTGTTCATCGAGTCTAGGATAGGCGTTGAAGGTCTAGGTTCACAGCTAATAATGAAGCTAGCTAATGAATCAACTATACCTGTAAGAATAGTAGCCAAGTTAGATGGGCACGAGTACTTGGAGTTTAAGCCTAAGGAAGCTGAAATAGTAGTAGAGCCTAAGACTAGTAGGCATGTATACTATAGGGTTTATGGGCCAGTAGGTAGGCATAAGCTACCACCACTTAAACTGTACGTGGCTTCTGGGTTAGGCTTAGTGTACAAGAAGGTTACCAGTAATGGAGTTGAAGTAAGGTTTAGGCCACGTATAGATCTCGTAAGATTAAGCTTGAAGGCATCTACAGAATACTATGAGCCAGGTACAGGGTTTAGAAGCATACTACGTGGTCTAGGCTACGATTTCCAGGGACTAAGAGAGTATGTTTACGGTGATCCAGTAAAACTAGTTGACTGGAAAAGTACTGCAAGGCTAAGAAAACTACTAGTTAAGGAGTTCTCAGTAGAAACTGGTCAATCAATAGCAATAGCTTTATTCATTGATGATAAAGACTTTGACACAAGCTTCTATAGCATGATTGCTCGAACAATATCAACTCTATCCCATACACTAATTCTTCGCGGAGCTTCTCTATCACTACTAGTAGCCTCCCCTAATCACGTAGACTACGTCATGGATGTTAAAGGCTTAAAACAATTCCATAGAATACTAGACCTATTCGCCAACGTCCCATGGACTAAAGGTAGTATACCCTTAAATAAGGCCCTCAACAAGCTCTACGCAATCATTCTAGGTGGAAGTACTAAGCCTAGACTAACCCTAATATTTACTCCATACACATGCAACATAGTGTCTAGGCTAGTAGAGTTCATTGAGAAAGCATTATTTGAGTTACCTAGAGTAAGAATACTAGTACCCACTAAGTGCATGGATGAATTAGAGGTGCTTAGTAAGAGGTTACCCTTAACAAGTTACCAAGACCTAAAAGACTATACAAGCATTGTTAGGGGTGTGCTTGGAGTTTGAATAAAAGGATTACTTTAACTAGTAGGATTATACCTCCACTACTATTATCATCTAGTGCATACATTGTCTTAAGCTCCTATAGGCTAGCTCCAATACCATTATATTTCGTAGCAGTCTTAGTACTCAGCTTCACGCTCATAGCATTGTCTATTAGGATTGTGTTAAGGGAGAAAACTGGTCTAGTTGATCCAGCAATTATTGCTTTAGTGATAGTAATGCTAGGTGTTATAGGGCTTCTTGACTGGTACATAACCTTTACACTACTACTAGCTCTCATACTCTCATTAGTAGACTTATCATACATATATGTTGATGGCTTAGCTAAGTCTATTAAATCAAATATACACTTAATAGTGTTAACAATACTATATGCCTCTATAACTGTGGTAGTGTTAAGGCTAGACTTCATAGTATTTCTTGCAGAGTTAACAGGCATTAACCCATTGAGAATGTTTACTTCACTTATAGTAATGCCTAAGTTAATGTACCTAGCAGTATCATTAGTATTGGGCTTAGCAGTTATAGTGGTATTAAACTCGGTTTTAGGCCTAATAGAGAAGCCATACAATATGTTATCGGGTTTACAGTCTAGTCTTGTAGATGAGCTTAAGGGTATGGGTTTGCAATCAGTGTGTATTGAAATACTTGTTTTCACAGAGTCTCTCGTAGTCTATCCAGTAATAGTGTACTTATTAGTAGAGTTGAAAATACCCTTAGAGATAACGTATATAGCTGGCATAGTGGTATCGTTTATTGCATGGTTTTTCAGTAGAAAACTATTGTATATTCTCTTAGATCCTTTAAGGCTTGTTGGGTTAAGAAGTCTTATTTGGCTATGGTTTGTAGTGCTACTACTAGTTTTAGCTTACTACTCGTTTACTGTTACTGGTGTTTGGGAGGCAACGCTATTTAATAAGGTGTATAGAGGAGTCTTAGACTTGGAGATTAATTCTCTAAGAACAATAGTAGAGCTCTTATGGGGCTAGCCTCCTTGACGTTAAGGTCTTCGAGTAGGGTATTGCTTGGTTTAGGTGTATTCCTAGTTATTGTTTCACTATACTTTTTCTCCAATAGCGTATTCCTTGTATCAGCAGGTGATGTGGCAGCAGGCTTGTTATCTGCTTTAATAGGCTTTGCTCTACTAGCTACTAGTACTACGATGATAAAATTGTGGAGTCTTATGAAGATGAAGGAGGAAAAAGGTGAAGTTACTTCATCCTCCTCTTCCTAATCTCTAGTGCTAATCCTACTACTATTATACCTAGTGCTAGCCCAACTAGTAGTTCTAGTATAAGGTATCCTAAGTAATCCGATACAGGCATGGTTGTCTGAGTTATTGTTACCCATCCAACTCTAACTATGGTTTGAGTTTTTGTTGTTGTTACTGTTTTCTCAATAGTTGCTGTTGTTGTATGTGTTGTAGTAGTAATAGCTGTAGTCGTCGTTGTTGTTGTAGCTGTTGTTGTTACTGTCTTCTCAACTGTATGTGTTACGTTTACATAAGCTGTTGTCGTAGTAGTTGTTGTTACTGTTTCTCTATGTGTCACGATTATTGTCGGTAATGCTGTTAGTGTAGCAGTAATGTTTGGTCTTGGAATACTTGCCTCTATTAACGCTTTAAGTACTTGTGCGTGTAGTGAAGCAAGCATGTAGTAATATATTGTTGTAGCCCAGTCTTCTTCAACATTCTTACGTTCTTCAGCTAATTCTACATAATTCAACGATATAAGCGGTAGTGCTCCTATATTATAGGCATCTCTTATAGATGCTTTAGTCTCCCTTTCAACTACTTGTACTACGCCACCAATACCTGTCCTAAATAATTCATGTATTGCTACAACACTTGAAGCTACAGCATGTATTGAAGCAGCTATTGTTCCATAAGTATCGTTGCTAGAGTAAGCGTTCATGGCAAGCTCTACGTTTAGTACTGCTTCATCATAGCTTGGTGGTTTAGCACCTACATCTCCTACTAGGGTGTCTAGGTAGCTAAAACTACTCTTAGCCATTGCTAGTAGGCTTTCAGCTATACTGTAAACTGCGTTAGGATTAATTACGGGTGTATCAATTCTAGAAATCATTAGCCATTGCTTAGCGCTATCAGCTCTAGCTTTAGCATAAACCAGCATATAGACTAATTTATCCAGATCGCTCCAACTAGTAACACCTTTTTTAAGAAGATCTATTGATTCATTAAATACTGCTTGAGCTAAATAATACCTGTATCTAGCAGCTATTAATGCTTCTAATTCAGAGAATGTTTTAGCTTCACCCTCCATAACTACTGTTCTAACTGCTCTAAGAGTACTATTGACCTCAGAGACTAGTTGTGGTAATCTCGAGTTGTCTAAATACACTCTAGCATACTCGTATGCTACGAGAGCTTCAATATAGCTTGTAAAAGCATAACTAGCTGACTCATAGTAAGCTTCTGATATTTGTGCTGTAGTAGCAAGCTTAGCGTACGTTATAGATTTGTTAAGATGTTTTTCAATAATGTACTTTATAGGGTAAGGTATTTTCTCGGATAATTCTAATGCATCCTTTCTAACGTTATCACTTTTGGTGAGATAGTCTCTAATCCAGCTGATAACTATATTAACTGCTTCTTTTGGTAGCTCAGGAAGGGTTATATTAGCTGGTAAGCTAATATTCATTCCCGTGAAATAATAGAATGCTTCACGTACACTTGCAACTTCTATAACAGTTACGTTTAACTGCTTACCTAGTTCAACTATATCTACTGGTACATATTCTGTTCTAACAAGGTATCCTCCAGGTATAGGCTCCTTTACAATCTTTCTAACATATACTATTCTCTGACCAATAGGTATTAAGAAGACCTTGATGCCATTAGCAGCAGCAGCTTTAAGCTTAGCTGGTATACCGCCTACAGGACCTATACTTCCATCTGGGCATATCATTCCAGTCATCATTACATCTGGTTTAAGTGATTGATTTAGGAATAAGCTTAGAAATGCAACAGTTATAGCGCCTCCAGCACTAGGCCCACCAATTATTAGACTACGGCTCATCATTTTAACAAAGTAGTCATAGCTGTTAAAGTTCTTACCAGCAATAGTAGCTGCTATTAAAGCAGCTATCCTAGCAGTAGCTTGGGTATCCAGTTGAGTTAATGGTTCAGCACTAAAGTACACAGTACCAGTACCAGGATAAGCTATTGAGACGTAGACGTCTGCTACAACACCACCTGCTTCTTCTCCACCAATAGTTGTTACAGCTGGTACTCTAATATGAGTAGTTTTAACCCATATATACGATGTTGTTACTTGAGTTAGGGCTAGTATACTAGTACTAGGTAGTATTGTGAGAAATAGTACTATGAATGCTAAGACTTTATTCATGGCAACCCCCACATGATATCTTCCACTATACTCTTAACCCATCCTCTACACATCGTATAATATAAAACCTCCCTTAATACAGCATCAAATAAATAAGTATAGTCTACTATGTGTGGTACTGGGTAAAACGTTGTACTCGCTAATGTCAATACTACTTGTAATTGTGGTACTAGTCTATGTTTTAGCGTTGATTATGGCTTCAGAGTACACTAGGTCTAGGCTAAAATTATCACCGTATTTTACGAGAAGAATAATACACCTCTTAGCTGGTGACTCAATAGTAGTTCTACCTCTCTTTGATTCACCAGTATACCCTATAATGCTAACAGTAATCCTTGCATTAATGGTTGTAGTAGGGCTTAGTAGGCCTAATAACCCGTTTTCTAGAACCATGGTTATATCCGAGTATGATAAAATACATGTTTACGGGCCATTATACTACATATTAGCTATCATGGTGCTTGTCATAGTATTCTATGGTAAGCCTGAAATAGTTATAGCGTCAACAATGATAATGGCTTGGGGTGATGGCTTCGCGTCACTTATACCTAAACTTGTTAGTAGACCACACATGGTTTTTGATAAGGGGCCTAGGTATCGTAAAAGCATTGAGGGCTTTACGGCTATGATAGTGTTCGGGTTTATAGGGTCGATTCTAGGTTTATGGCTAAGCAATATCATAGCAGGGCTAAGAGTAAGTATTCTAGGCTTCATGCCAGTATTATTGGTGGCATGTGTTGTTGCTGGATTAGTAGAGCTATTAAGTGTAGGTGTGCTCGCTGGTTTTGATAACTTTACTGTGCCTTTTGCTTCAGCTATTATAATCTATTTCTTGGAGAAGGTGCTTGGTTTTATCCAGTAATATTACCTCATGGAAACCTTAATACTGGTTCCTCAGATACCTTAAATAAGGACTCCGAACTAGTTTGGTGGAGAAGGAGTTTAGCTAGAGACCCATATTTGAATAGAGGTATGTTACGTGACGTTTCCAGTACTAGTAGACTATGCATTAAGAGTGCTAGTAGTACTGGTGTTCGGTATAGTATCGTTGAGGAAAAAGCTTGTGGACTTAACGGGGTTTATGGCAGGACTTGTTGTAGGGTTAAGTGTTATCTTTCTTGGTGGGTGGAACTGGTTTATCGTGCTACTATTATTTCATTTGGTAGCAGGAGTTGCTACTAAGTGGAAGTACGAGTATAAGCGTAGGCTAGGTGTAGCTGAGGAGAAGGGTGGTGCTAGGGGTTGGCGTAATGTTCTAGCTAATGGGCTTTTAGCATCAATCACTGTGTCTCTTGAAAAAATCTTTGGTGGACAGGTATGGGCTTACGCTTATCTTGCATCAGTTTCTACTGCTATGGGTGATACTCTTGCTACAGAACTAGGACTACTTAGCCCAAGTAAGCCTAGACTCATAACTAGGCCTTGGATAAGAGTAGAACCTGGTACTTCTGGTGGAGTCAGTTTACTAGGGTATCTTGCAACTATTCTAGCAGGACTCATAGTAGGGTTTTCAGGATACCTACTAGGAGTAGTACCTTATGAGAATAACCAAGACGTATTAACCACGGTATTCATAGTTACTACTTCAACACTTGTAGGCGTAACAGTTGATAGTATACTAGGTGCTACAATACAAGCACAGTATCGTTGTACTGTATGTGGTAAGCTTACTGAAAAGCCCATACACTGTGGTAGAAGAGCAATACTTGTTAGGGGGTTTAAGGTTATCGACAACCATGTGGTAAATATTATTGGTATAGGTAGTGGAGTTCTATCAGCACTAATACTATCATTAATAGCCTAGGCTTTAAGTATACTGTGCTGTTCGTTCACTTGCTTTAAGCTGTGCAACTATTTCATCTAATCCCAAGCCACTATTAACTAGTTCAACAACCTTAGACCTTTCATCTACACCTAGCTTACGGTTAAGTAATCGTTCAACTTCATCAATTAGTAGTAGTGGTATGTAGTTATCTAGGACTTTTTCTAGGAGTTTCGGTATTGCTTGTGAAAGATTAGCTACGGCTTGTGAGAGATCCCTTATAGTCTTTACAATGTCATCACTTGACTCGTCTCGTTTATCTTCTTGATAAAACTCTGTACTCTTATCCACTGACATGAACTTAACACCCATACAGTCTAGGTTCACTTATTGAGGCCCTTAAAACGTCTACACCAAATAAACACTAGGCTTATACATGAATTCTATGAAGCCTTAATTATCTTAGTTAAACTAGTTTTATATCTGAGTGAAGAAGAGTGCAGTTAGGGATTGTAGCCTACATTATTGTACTAGTAGTATTACTTAGTATGGTATACTATGTTGTTCAACTATACGGGTTTAGTAACATAGAATATGTGGTAGAGAAATCACCGCCCATAACACTCTATAAGCCGAAACCCGCTATTACTATGCCATCAAGTAAAACAATTGTAGCTAGAACTAGTAATGTTGAAGACACTACTAATACCGTGACAACTACTTTTGGAGAAGTAGCTCCTAGGCCTAGGATTAATAACTGGTTGAAGATCATAGGTAGGGTTTTAGCGCTAATAGTTTCAGCTATAGCTAGCATAATAGAATACTTGTTCAATTTAACAGTCATTAAGATACCTATGCCTAAGATAGGAGTTTACGAGGAAGCTAACGTTAGTGTAAGGGTAGGTGTAGGATCTTTAATCTACTCTATAGTAGTCATAGGAGCTATTGTTACAGTTATCACCATAGTAGCCTACTTAGTCTATAAGAGAAAGCATAGATTAACTTACCCGTTAACCCCCTTATACAGGAAGTCCACTGTAACGGTAACTCCTAAGGATAGAAGTACTAGTAAACAGTCCATTAAGGCTAATAGCTTAGAGGAACTACTACTAAGAGTATTCAAGAGACTAGTTGAGTATGGGAAAAACAGGCTTGGATTAAATGAATCAGTTACTCCACGTGAACTAGCCTTAAAACTAGATGAGACTGGGCTAGGAGACGATGTATGGGTTATTGAGGCTGCTATTGAGGAGCTTAGATACGGTGGTAGGAGTCCCAACTGGCTTAGCCTAAGTGATGCTCTTAGTGTAGCTAGAAGAATCGAGGAGAAGATAAATGATTGAGCCCTTAGCCTTACTCATAATAGTATTCATTGTGTCAATTATAGTACTGTATAGGTATGGTATAAGGCTCTTAGACTACTGTTGTATTGACCACAAGTATGGTAGATCACAGTCATTGAGTATAAGTGAGGTTTTCCGGCCTCCGAAATGGAGTAGTGTTCTAGCTTCAAGGATAGCTTATATTGATGATGAAGTATTGTTGTTTGTATCAGATATTATCAGAGCTATAGGAGAGAAACTTGCATTGAATTATGGGGTAAATCCTTTTGAAGGATCTCTTGGAGTACCTCAAAGAGTTAAAGCCGTTTTAAAATTGCTGAAGTACTATATGGACTCTAATGGTTTTGGGAAAACGCTATTATTTATTAAAACGTGTATTAAGATTAAAGTGTATAGGATGATGCTTTACAGGTTACGTAGACATAACGTTGTTAAGTTCAGGGTTTTAGCGAATAAGCTGTATAGAGAGTTAAGGTTGCTTGAAAAACTAGTAGTGCAGCGGTATAGGGGGTAATGGTTGTGGAGCCACGTGATGTGTACACTATAGCTGAGGAGTTGAAGAGTCAGGTTTCAAGAGTAGTTGTAGGTAAGGATCATGTAGTAGACCTATTATTCGTAGCACTACTCGTGGAAGGCCACGTACTTCTTGAAGGCGTACCTGGTGTTGCTAAAACATATCTTGCACGATCATTTGCACAAGCACTTGGCTTAGAATTCAAACGTGTACAGTTGACTCCGGACCTACTTCCAAGCGATATTATTGGCGCTAAAGTATACAATTACAAGAAAATGGACTTTGAGTTTAAGCCAGGCCCTGTTTTTACTAATGTTTTGCTTGCTGATGAGTTGAATCGTACTCCTCCTCGTACTCAGGCAGCGTTACTAGAAGCTATGCAGGAAAAACAAGTAACAGTAGACGGAATAACATACAAACTACCAAAACCATTCATAGTAATAGCA
>WANQ01000004.1 GCA_015521735.1 Pyrodictiaceae archaeon
CTATGACCTTAGGGGATGATTTACCCCAATCAGCTGAAAAGTATACACGTATTTTAAACTACTGTATTTATTGGGGGAGTTATGAGGAGACATCGTAATAAGCTTAGCATAACCGTTAATTTACATAAACTTGGATTAGCTATTAAGCGTAGAAAGCATTGGATTAGGGTTAAGGATCTTGCATTGGAAATGGGTGTATCAACTAAGACTGCTGGAAGAATCCTTGTCGAATTAGAGAAACTAGGTTATGTTAAAAGGAGGGGAAACGGTGTTTACAAGGTCGTAAAGGATTAAGAAATAGTGCAATCTTATTGTAACTAAGTTTATTTAGTATAGTTTACCGAGTAGACAATAACCATACACTCTTTTATACTCCCTTTACACTAAGTTAGTAATCAGCTAATGATGTAACCATAGGTGACTTAGCATGAGCTCAAAGAAACGTAAGTTTAGAATGCGTCATCCAAAGGATGAAGCTGACCTTAATAGAGTAGTTGAAGAGGTAACAGCAAGCGAGCATGCACACGAACACCACGTACATGCACATGAACATGAATATGGTGTTGAGGAGTTATTGTCAGCTATGGCTACATCACTACACGTACTTGAACACGAAATAGAGGACTTGAAAATACGTGTAAGGATTATAGAGTCAAAGATTGACCAACTATTTGATACATTAAATGATATTAAGGATAGAATAGCTTCTGCGAAATAACTAGTACAATTAAGGTAATACACCGGAAGATTAATATAGGCGTTAGTGTGCTAGAACCAAAGACGCGTAGCATAACTAGAGGTTACTCCACATGAAGTTTTGTCCTCGCTGTGGCGGATTAATGGTACCCCATAAGAAGCAGGGGAAAGCCTTCTTAAAATGCACTAAGTGTGGATATGAAATGGAGACAACAATTAGTGTAGCAAAAGAATACCAGTTGAAAACAGGTGTAAGTGCTGAAGCAAAGGTTTTAACAACTAGCCTTATAAGTGAGCCTCCTAAGAGAAGGCTAAGAAGAAAAGAAGAGTATGAACAAGAAAGAGAGGAATGGTACGAGATAGCATTAGAGATAATGCAGTCAGAAGAAGCTAGTGGGGAAGAAGAGTAAGACTAGCTAACCTCAAAGAATTCTGGAAGCCAATTAACAGTTTCATCAGCAACCTCTTCAACTACTACCTCATAGACTTCAACTCCTTTATCTAAATATACCCCCTGGATACCGTGTAGTATTGCTGATAAGGCTTCAGTAAAAGTGATTTTAGTAAGCTTTGAAAGATTACTTGTAGCACTAATAAGTCGTTCCCATGAATCATAACCCATAAATGATATGGCGAAATCGTCGGGAATATCCCCGTACTTGCAGTGAAATACAATCCAACCATACTCTTCAATTCTTAGAGCACCCACAAGAATATCGCGATAACTCTCTATGGACAATAAACCTTTATCTCTAAGAAACCCTACAAATTCTTTAAAGGGAAAATACCTTGTTGGAGGACCATCAAGTACTCCAGTAACCTTTAAGCCATTCAAGGGTTTAAGAGCTTCAACTATATCAGTAAAGTTAACTCTAACTTGAGACGACAATCTCCACACCATGTGTTCTAAGCAGTTACCTACACCTTAACTATAACGTTACTCTGGAATATATGTTACGAGTTCAGAGCCGTTAACATATACTGAAATCTCTAGGTATCTTCCAATACCACTAGTATTAACCTTAGGCATAAGAACCTCAAGTACCTGAAATAACCCTGCCTTATCAGTCATATACACATTTATTCTAACAGGTCTTGAAGCACCTTTTTCAATGTCAACTCTCTTAATACTTAAAGCAGATACAGAGTGCATATCTATCTTACCTAAACGATAGGGTACTCTAGCTCTACCTTCAGCCATATCAGTACCATCAGCTATCTTAACTACTCCTGCCTCAACGGTAAGGCATCTGACATCGTAATCTGTTGAATAAATGGCATGTAGTATTTCTTGTCTTAGAGCATAAACCTTATGCTTACTATCAATTATGTCTGGTAGTATTCTATCAAGTATGTCCTTAGCCAGTATGTATCCATGGAATTCATGGTTATCTCTATGAATAGAGTTACCTATATCGTGGAGATAAGATGCAAGTAGAACAACGAGCATAGACTCTTCTAAACTTGAAGCAACATTATCTCTTATAGTAGTAGGCTCAACACCACCCTTAACAAGTAAATCAAGTATTTCAAGAGCGGAGCCAGCCACAATTCTAGCATGAACAGGTCCGTGATCATTGTATTTAAGTCTTGTAACAGCCATAATATTACTCATACGCAGTAGTTGTTGAACCTCAACATCTTCCTCAAGAAGCATCCAAGCCTTCTCTAGCAATGGATACCTTTCTAGAAACTTGTTAACCAGGTACGGTGAAACCATTACCACTATTCTAGCACCGCAGAAACTACGATTAATCAGAGTTTTTAAGGTGTTATCATTGGCTCAGTATAGTAGTAGAGCTTTGCTTCAAGCTCCTTCTCCAAGTCAACACCTTTATCACGTTTATAAGCCTCAATCCACTTCTTGTAAAACTCTTCATCAATATTTTTCAGTAGGCTAAGAACCCATCTAGCTATATCAGATGTACTAGCTTTACCACCATTCTCAATAATCCTACACTCAATTAACCTAGCAACCATTCTAGCATGCTCTAACGGTATCCCTACTTTAAGTAAACTAACAACTAGCTTCTCGTAAATAAATTCTTCTTGACTACCATTCCTTTTAGTAACAACTAGCTTAGTCTTCACAGACAACCACCATGCAATAAGAAGCTAGCGTCCTACAACAGTAATAGACTACTCGGTATATTTAACTTCCTACATAATATACCATAACTAGGCCATTGCAGTATAAGTAGCCTGCCAGATAATACTCAACTATTTCTTATTAGACGTCATCGGCTTAGGCATTGAGTTTTCTACGCGTAGTCTAGCTATTTCCTCAGCTTCTCTCAAGATTTGCTTAGCATCATTACTAATAACTACCTGACTTGTAGGAGACTCAGGTAATGGTATGTTTAACTCAACTACAGCTGACTCAAGTTTTTCTTCAACCTCACTTAGCGCTACAGAAACTTCTGGAACTAGGCCTCCAACACCCTTCTTTAACTCCTTAACAATATCTTTTAACTCCCTAACATAGCCTACAGCAACTCCCGTAGTAGCTATGGTCTCAGCCCTAATAGCTATTCTTTCAAGAGCTACTTGTATCTTTGTCAACTCATTAATCATTCTATCTATCTGCGCTATTTCACGACTATAGAAAGCTGCTATGTCTTTATAACCCTTAGACAAGTACTCTGTAGCCATGCTAAATAACTTCTCACGTCTAAGCTTCAACTTCTCTATCATACTATCTATTCTAAGAGCTGCTGTCCTAGCACTACTAGCAGACGACAATAGTATCCTCTTTACATCTCTTTTCTGCCTCCTTTTAGGAAACAATATCACTAATACTACACCAATAATACAAGCTACTTCTCTAGTGGGTTTAAGTTTGCTAGGGCCTATAACCATATTTATATAGAATAATATGCTTGCATAAAATGTTTTTGAAGTAACGAAATATTTTTATTTTAACATAACATAGTATTCACTAGTATTGCTGACAAGTATCTAAGCTTGAAAGGTGGAGTACGTGTCAGTATTCGAAAGGAAAGTAAGACTACCTACGGGTAAGGAGATAGGTATACATGACATACTCACGTTCTGCTATGGTTTAAGTGAAACAGATATAGAAGTTCTAAGACAAGTAGCTGAGTATGGCGAGGAAGGAACAACAGTTGATAACCTGGTTAAGTCTCTAAAGCTAAGCCGTGCATCAATTAGTAGAAGTCTATCAAAACTAGTCGACTTAGGATTCATTATACGTAGAAAGCTTCCTCCAAGTGGAGCAGGTAGACCAAAATATGTTTACGTAGCCATAGCTCCTAGAGAACTAGCTGAAAGAATACAAAAAGACATACAACAATGCACACAAAGTGCTATAGACTTAATTGAAGAGTTCGCAAAAATGTTATCCATGAAGGCAGGCGAAGCAAGCAATCAGTAGGCGAAGCATCTTCATAGCCTATAATCTTGGCTCAGACACTGGCGGTTTCCTCACCATGTAGTAGATCTAGTATCATACGGGCTTACAAAGTTAATGTTTTTCTCCCAATAACTTCAGCATACTCATATATACTAGCAACTGCTTTAGCACATCCTCTATGAGTTAAAGCTACAGGGACATTATTATCTCTAAGATACCTTACTGCTTCACCTACATTAAAACCTGTAAAGAATGATATTAATGGCTTAGATCTATTATACTCATCCCATACATTAACAATGACTTTAGCTACTTCTAAAGCGTTAATCATTGGTGGAGGATTATGTATTACTATTATTGAGCCTACATTAGCGTCCTCCAGCAATAATCTCAGTATCTCACCATACTTCTCCGGCGTACCTTCAGCTAACATATCTATAGGATTAGATAAACCTGCATGCGGTGGTAGTAGTTTTGATACTTTATCTCTTAATTCCTTTGGAATAGGAGGAACCTTAACACCAAGTGATTCAAGGTGATCAGCTATTGTTACACCATGCCCACCACTATTAGTTAGGATTACGGGTATACCTCTAGGTAGCGTGTTATTCCATGCTAAAAACTCTACTACATCAGCCATTAAGTCCATGTCATCTACCAGTATTAGTCCAGCCTGCTTAAATGCCGCCTTATATACCTCGTATGATCCAGCTAAGCTACCTGTATGTGATAGAGCAGCACGTGCACCAGCACTACTCCACCCAGCTTTATGGACTACTATAGGCTTAGAGACTACAACCTTCTTAGCCACTTTCAACAACTTAGCACCCTGTCCTTCACGTAAGCCTTCTACATATAATGCTATGACCCTGGTATCGTCATGGTCTACTAGAATCTCTACTAGCTCTTCTTCCCCAACATCAGCTCTATTACCTAGGCTAGCATAGAAGCTTACACCTACACCTCTACTAGACAATAGTTCAGCTAAAGCAGTAAGATAAGCACCACTCTGACCAATCAACGCTACACTACCAGGCTTAAATAATTCCTCAAAGCTAGCATGTAATCCTATACCTGGTACACTAATACCCGCGCAGTTAGGTCCAATAATTCTCACATTACCTTTCCTAGCACGCCTAACTATCTCTTCCTCTAGGTCTGCTCTACCAGCTTCAGAAAAACCAGCTGACAAAACTACAACTACACCTACATCTTTAGCTACAGCATCATCTATAACCGATGGCACCATATCTGCTGGTATTGCGACAACAGCTATATCTACTTTACCAGGTATACTTGTTAAACTAGGATAAGACTTCAATCCAAGTATTTCACTATAACGTGGGTTAACAGGATAAATTCTACCCTTAAAACCCGCTCTGATAAGATTCTCTAAAACCATTCTACCTATCTTACCCTCTTTAGGAGTAGCTCCTACAACAGCAATACTTTCAGCACGTAGTAGTTGTGAAAGCATAATCTCTTCACCAGCCAGCGAGGACATGTACTCCAACAATAGGGTTTATACAGGGTTCTAGGAATAAAACTTTGTTTACGACGACAAGGTATAGGTACAGTGTAAGAGGAAGTAAGAGGAAATAGCTATGAAGATAGGAGTAATAGGATTAGGCAATATGGGCTCAGCAATAGCACTAAGACTACATGATCAAGGCTTTAACGTATACGTATGGAACCGTACTAAGAGTAAAGCAGACCAAATAGCAAGAGGAAGAAAAATAGTTGTTGAAGAAACTATCAAAAAACTAATAGAGGATACCGAAGCTGCAATAGTAATGGTTAGCGATGATAAAGCTTTTAGGGAAATATTCTATGCTCCTCAAGGCATACTTGAGTCAATTAAAGAGGAATACATAGTCGTAAACTCGTCGACTACAACACCTATGCTAAGCATAGAGCTATGGGAGAAGCTTAGAAGCCGTAAAGCATATCTTATTGAAGCACCTGTTCTAGGAGGCCCAAATGCAGCAAGAAAAGGAGAACTAGTAATACTAGTTGGTGGGCCTAAGAGAATTGCATTAAAACTCAATGAAGTATTCAAGGCTTTAGGAGAACAAGTCTACGTATCTGAGAGAATAGGTGATGCAATGGTTGTTAAGTTAGCCTTCAACGCACTACTTATATCAAATCTACAACTACTATCAGAAATACTAGGACTAGTTGAATCCTGGGACATAGACACTAATATTCTTAAGCAAGTACTAGATAAAACAATATTCAAACCACTAATAGACAAATACTATACACGGCTATTATCAGAAGAATACCCGGTAAGCTTCAAGTTAATGCTAGCTGCAAAAGACCTAGAATATGCTAGGAGAACAGCTGAAGAAAAATATCAGCCAACACCCATAATCTCAACAGCTGCTACTACATACAGAATAGCATCACTATACGGATTCGGAGGAGAAGACTATAGTAGAATATCACTGTTCTTGAGGAGAAGAAGAAAGTGGCCAATGCCAAAAGAATCTACACAATAGGACATAGCAATAGAACCATAAATGAGCTACTACTAATACTAAAGAGCTATAACATTAAGACCGTAGTTGATGTAAGGAGATTTCCTAAATCCACTAAAAACCCACAATTCAATAAGGAGGAACTAGAAAAACAGCTAAAAAGGCATGGCATAAAATACTATTGGCTTGGAGAAGAACTTGGAGGATATAGGAAAGGAGGATACCAAGAATACATGAAGACCAAAGACTACCTCAAAGGTATACAGAAACTATTAGAACTATTAGAATCAGGCAATGGTAATGTAGCATTAATGTGTAGTGAGAAGCTATGGTTTAAGTGTCATAGAAAATTTATAGCTGATACACTAGTAGACTTAGGTTATAGGGTAGTACATATAATAGAACTAGATAGAGTACAAGAACATAGAAGGAGTCCTAAGAGTAGATGATGACCCCAGCGGGGACTTACACCTAACCTAATACTAAGTAACACATGTGGATGACGAAAACATCCACCGACTGATACTTAAACTATAACTCAATTATTTTTACCCTATGCTCTTTAACCTCAAACTCGTATATGGGCTTAGGTCTGTATTCCTTAAAACCTAGATCCAAGAGCCTGTAATATACAGTACTACTAGCTGCTACAATGTTATCGTCTTTAATAGTATAACCTATCCTATAATACTCTCGTTTACTGCCATCAAAGTGATACCAGTCTTCAATAACATACACTCTACTCCTACCCTCTTGGTCAACATAAAGTATTATTGAGTTAATGCTAGTTCTAACCGCATTTAACTCTAATAGTTCTCTTATAGTATTAGTGATAGCATCTACTATACTCTTATTACTGAGTTTTCTTAGAAATAATTGAAAGTATAAATACGTATCTGAGAATTCCTCCACAATACTAGTATTCAATCCCAATAGATCAGCTAACGCATTCTTATCGACACCACCATTGTGTGCTAACGCTATAAAACCCTTAACCTCTGCTACAAAGGGATGCGCGTAAACTAGACCTAGGGGTTCACCTGGACTTGCTTTCCTTATATGAATTACTCCTTTACATGTACATTTAAGGTTTTTAACAATACTTTCATAGAATAACGTATTAGCATAGAATGGTTCACTTGTCTTATAGAATAGTACATTATTGGAGCCTCTATCGTGAACTGCCATCCCCCAACCATCGTCGTGTCCTCCAGGACTAGTAGTTGGAAGCAAGGGGTCATACCTTGATATGCTTGCAAGTATTGTTGAGAACACGCGTAGTAGGCTATAATCGTTTATTCTAAAGCCTACGAGTCTACACAAGACTTAAACACCTATGAGTTTCACGTCAACTACAAGGTTATAAATAAGTAGCCCCATTAATACCTTGTAGGCGAATATGGTTTTAAATACTTCTAGCTTACGGTGTTTTACTTGAAGATATATGTTGGTACAAGTGGATGGATGTACGATTGGAATCCCGACGGCTTTGACTGGTACTTAAAGCATAGTGGACTAAATGCTGTTGAACTAAACGCAAGCTTCTATAGATTTCCCTTCCCTAATCAAGTGAGGTCTTGGGCTAGGAAGACTAAGGCTAAGCCTATAAGATGGAGTATTAAGGTTAACAGGCTTATTACTCATGTATATATGTTCAATGAACGCGGTAAAGAGGCTTGGGATAAGTTTTACAGGTTATTCAAGATCCTAGACCCTTACATTGACTTCTACTTATTTCAACTACCACCTAGAATTAAGCCTACTAAAGTCATGGTTAAACGTCTAGAGGAATTCATAGAATACACAAGGCTAGGTACTAGGTTTGCATTAGAGTGGCGCAATAATGAGTGGTTTAGGAGAGAATGGGTTGAATGGGCTAAAGATCTAGGCATAACGATTGTCTCAGTTGATTCACCTGAGATAATATTTTACTCACGTAGTAGTAGCTACGTATACGTTAGAATGCATGGAAGAACTCTATGGTATTCCCACTACTATACTGATAACGAGTTAAAAGAAGTTGCTGAAAAGCTGTTAAGCATAGGAGGTGAGTCAGTATATGTTTTCTTCAATAACGACCACGATATGCTTGAAAATGCTAGACGTATGAAGAAGTTACTGGAGTTGAAGATTACATCACAGTAGTTGATACTTGACCTCTACGTTCACCGCCTTCTATACGTGGGAACTTGTTCCATAGCTTAGCATTTACTACTAGGAAGCAGTTAACTAGGCGTACAATCTCGTCTAATACCTGGCTCTTAGTAACCTCATCAACCATTAATACTCTACTAACTATTATTGCTTGAGGAGTAACCATATTGGGTTGAACTCCTATACGGCAAGTAGGACATATCTTGGTTAAGTCTATGAGCATTGATGACATAAACTTTACTCTTTCATCAACTCCAAGCTTAGCAATAGCTTCCTGATGAGGCTTCGAAAAAGAAACACCCATTAACAATACTAGTTGTGAGGGAAAGTTCTTTGGCTGAAAAACCTTAATATTAACCTCAGTTGGTGGTGGAGTAAACACATTATAGCCCCAAAGAACTTCAACACCAGGTAGTTTCTCAAGCTTAGATACACGGAACCCTTCCTCTATTAACCAACTACTAATCTTTTTCTCAATATCAGATTCCTTTTTACCCAAAACCATTACTTACCCTTCCTCCACAAAACATCTTCCACACGATGCATTTTATCTGCTATGCTCCTCAACTTCTCCTCAACACCATCAAAGTATCCCTTATCAACAATACCTCTTAGTTCATTCAAAATCTCCTCTAAAACGTTCCTAACATCACCTATTTCTTCACCACCTTTCCTAAGTATCTTCTCTATAGACTTAACACCCTTAGAGAGCTCTCTAAAAGCTCTAACTCTTAAACCGAAGACCAACTTGGCTTTATCACGTCTACGAGACATAGTCCTTAGCATAGGGCCTATAAGTGCCCTAACCTCAAAGCTAACACTATCTGGAGCTTCTATCATCAATGCACCTATAAGCAGATTGTAGGCTCGCTCAACTCTATCACTAGCTTTAACCAACTCTTTATATGGGTCAAAGCCCCATATCATTCTCTAACCTCTACGACAACAATATTATCCTACCATGCATTAACTAGTATACACTTACTACATACTACATTACCCTATAAATAGGCTAGCCTAGCTTAGAAGTAGAGGAATCAAACAATGTTTGCACGTTATGCAGCAGTTGTCAAGAATCTTAGAGGAGTTGTAGTATTTAACCTAGATGAAGAGGGCGTTTGGGATAGTATTGCTTGGCTTGTACAACGATTCAAGTACCGTAATCTAGGTATTCCACCCAAAATAGTAAACCAGTACTATGGGATTCTCAAGAGCTACTTAAACGGTAACCCGTTTATAGGACTAGTATATCCTGTAAAAGAACTTGAAAACCTAACGAAAATATTCATTAAACTATACCATATACCAGACAAGCTAGCTGAAGGCCTTGTACTAGCATCTGTTTACATTTCACCATTACTACTTGTAGGCGATACTTATAGAGCTGGAGTAGAGGATAATGCTATTGAAGTAGTGAGGATTTGCAAGGATAAGAAAATGGATGTTAAACAATGGAAGCTTCACTTAAGAATAGCTGACTACACCATACTAGACTTTTACAATAAAAGTGTAGAGGAAAGCATGAAAATACTCGAATACGTGGCTAAAGGCAACATAGACTCTAAAAAGGTTAAGGATATACTAGATAAAAGACTAGACAGGGTAAAGAAGGATACTAAGCGATACTGGAGAATAAAGTGTAGTGAAGGAAAACCATTCCTCTACTACATCGATCCCTTGAAAAACATAGTAGAAGGCATCATAAACGGTACTATTAAGCCTAACGAATTAAGCCTAGACCACGCTGCAGGTCTCGCCATAATACCAGTAGTATACATTCCCCCTAAACAACAAGTATAATCTACACTAATGGACTGATAACATGGCTTCACCTTTTGAGAGAATACCTAGAATACCAAGGTATAAGGAGATTGTAGCTAAGATTACCAATAAGTATCGTAAACTAGTTGAAGGTAGTAGAGGGAGAATAAGAAGTGCTAGAAAAGCTCGTGAACTAGAGATAAGGAAGCTACAATTAGTTTACGAGACTGTTTATAGCGAGTTAGAAAAAATTGTGTATGGACTACCATTTATTGATCGAGTACACCCATTCTATAAGGATTTACTTGACGTCCTGGTAGGTTATGATGAGTATAAGAGAGCTGTTGTAAGACTTGCTAGAGCTTTGAAACTAATTGAGAAAATCTATGGCGAATACGTAGTCTTAGTAAAAACTGCTCCAAGACTAAGAGATGCCAGAAGGTTTAGGAAAGAAGGAATTGGTAGAATAATGAGTGTTCTTAAACGTAACAGAAAGTTCATAGACTTTCTATCAGAGAATATACCTAGACTAAAAAGAATACCTAGTATTGATCCAGAGAAACCTACAATAATAGTAGCAGGTATGCCTCAAGTAGGTAAGTCAACTCTTGTTAAAAAGATTTCTACAGCTGAACCCGAGATAGCTCCCTATCCTTTTACTACTAAAAACCTAGTTCTAGGCCATGTAAGAATAGGTGTAGCCTACGAGTTACAAGCTATAGATACTCCAGGATTACTTGATAGGCCTTTAGAGGAACGTAATCCTATAGAACTACAAGCTATAATGGCTTTAAAACACGTAAAGGGGGTAATAGTCTACTTATTCGATGCATCAAGGAATAGCTACTACACAGTAGAAGAACAAGTACGTGTTCTAGAAGATATATTATCGCGTTTCAAGGATAAACCACTAGTTTTAGCAGTTAACAAAGTAGATGAAGCTGATAAGAATAAAATTGAGGAAATAGAAAGATATGCTAAGCTGAAAGGCTTTAATAGAATATTTTTCATAAGTGCACTTAAAGGATTAAATGTTAAGGAATTACTCGATTACGTTGTTGACTTAATAGTTAAGAAGTATGGTAGGGAAGCTATAGTTAAGTCTTAGGAAGCCGTATTAATCTTCTCAGCTAGTTCCTGATACCTCTTAAGCATTTCAATAAACGTTACTGGGTCAACAACTATTATGCCTAAGTCTTCGCAAAGTCTTTTAATGCCTTCATCATTTGTAACTACTATTGCTTTAAGCTCAACTGCGAGCATTACTACATCAAAGTCTACTACTGTGTCAACTATACCTCTACGTGTAGCTTCTCTATACTTCTGCCTTAAATCATGGATGATTTTGCCAACGAGTCTATCTCTACTAGTACTAGTTGTAGCAGAAGATACCTCTCTTGCAGTCCTCCTAACACTTTCCTCAGCAACTCTTAACCCCTTAAACAATCTCCTCGCTATCTCCTCAACATACTTAGACATAACTATTGCTGGTATCTGTGTTTTAACCTTATCAGGAGCTTTAACTGTAACCATTGCTGCAAGCTTATTAATAGTTCTACTACTAACATTGTTTCCCTCCAAGAATCTTTTAAGCTCACTAAACATTGATGGGGGCATATAGAAGTTCATTCCAAGCCTAATCCTCGCAATAGCCATTAGGTCAGCTAACTTGTCAACAACTTCCTCTAAACTACTAGCTCCAAGTAGCTCCCTTAGCCTTGGATCCGTTATACCACTAGTATCAATAACAAACACCATCAAAGCAACCACCTAGCCGACACTATTCATGGAATCCACCACTGTAAACTATTACTAGTATACTCTTAGAGCCTACTCTACACTATATTGTCTAGTTAAACTAAAATACATAGGAGTAGAAAACATTTATGGCATTAAACATAGTCTTAGGAGTGATGAAACGCTTTAGGAATGAACGGTGATTAAAGTACCCTCGGCTGACCCTCACATAAAGAAGTTCTCTACTAGTAGGTGGACTAGTATTGAGTAGAATAGATGAAGTATTAGAGAGTGTCTCGAAAACTCTGGGCTTAGAGAAAGATCTTATGAAGGACTTATTGAATAGACGTGTACTTAGATACATGGAGTATAGGGATATAGGATACCTAGTATTTAGGAGAGAGTGGCGGGGATTTAGGGAGGGGACAAGTATACTCGTAGATTCAGGTAATGTTAAGGTTGTCCATGGCTATCCTAGTATCCAGAGAATACTATTGCTAAAGGCTATGCAAACACATTTCATTGACAAAGTAGTTGTTGAGGAGAAAATGGATGGATATAATGTTAGAGTTGTATCATTTAATGGAAGAATACTAGCATTAACTCGTGGAGGATACATATGTCCCTATACAACTGCTAGAATAATAGATCTCTATGGGGAAGCACTAGCAAGATTATTTAAAAATGAAGGAGAAGACATAGTACTTTGCGGTGAAGTAGTAGGAGAAGAAAACCCCTATGTACAGCACTATTACCCAGAAGCTCCATTATTTGACTACTTCATATTTGATGTAATGGTAGGCGAAAACTTTATGCCAATTAGTAGAAGAGATGAAATAGTATCAAAATATGGGCTTAGGCAAGTTAGAAAGCTAGGAATACTACAAAAAGATGATGTTAATAGCTTAATGGAAATCGTAAATAAGTTAGAGAGAGCTGGTAGGGAAGGAGTAGTATTAAAGGACCCTATGCATAGAGTTAAGCCCTTAAAATACACAACAACATACATACATATCAACGACCTAGAACTAGGAATGAAGTATCCATTTGATGAAGGAAGAGGATTCCTATTTTCAAGAATACTTAGAGAGATCTGGAAAATCTATGAGGAGAAAATATCAGGTAAAGAATTAGAGGAACGTGCAAAGAGAATCGGGTTAGCTATACTTAAACCAGCAATAGAGAGTATAAAGAGAGTTGAAGAAGGAAAAGCTGTATACGAAGAATACACGTTAAGAGTGCCTAGCATAAAAGTACTTGACGAGTTCATGGAGTATATGGATAAGCTTGGAGTAAACATAGCATTAGTACAGGTAACTCCCATAGAAAACAATTATTATAAAGCAAGAATAATAAAGATGAAGCAAACCGATCTAGAATACCGTAGAATACTTAAAACAGGTTACTCGCCAATAGACTAGATGTTACGTAAAAAGAATTGAGATACCGTTATACTATTCTACTGTTTCTCTTTAAGCATACGTCTAAGCTCTTTAATCCTCTCCTCAACACTTCTAAGTTCTTCTTGGAGATCCCTAAGGTCTTCTTCTAATGCTCTCTTATACTCTTCTAGGAATGCTAGTTCTTCTTCAGGTGTTTGAGGATAGGGCGGCATAGGTGGTGGAGGAACATAGTATGGGTATGGGTATGGTTGCTGATACTGTGGTTGCTGAACATGCTGTTGACTTGTTTGCTGAGGTTGCTGGTATTGCTGTTGTGGTGGAGGAGGATAGTACCATGGTGGTGGAGGGGGAATGTACATTGCTCTACGCCAATACCTATACCACCACATAGGCATCAAACCCTCACGTCAACTTGTTCTCTCCGCACCACTCATAGATCGTTCAACACGGGTTAACATCGACTCTATGGTCTTCCTCCACACGTCTATTGTAGCTCTATACATCTCTAGTATGAGCATGTAGTAGTATGGGTAGATCACTGATTGCATCATGAGTCCTGTTAGATATGCTGGATCCCATAGTGGTAGTGGCGGTGGATACCAGGGTGGCACCATAGGATATAGTGGGCTAGGATACGGATAGTACATAGGAGCCAGTCACCTCCCTACCACCAAGTCCATGGGTACGGGTACTGTGGTCCAGGCCACCAGTAACTCCAACTATAGTACCAGGGCCAATACCACCAACCCCATAGCCATCTACAAGCCCCACGTCCCAGATACCAGCCAGGCCTCATCCATGGCGGTAAATAGCTGTAGGGTCCCCTACCAGGCCAAGGACTCTGCCAACCCCATCTACCACTCCAACCTCCACGCCATCCACGACCCCAACCATACCTAAACCCGAAACCCCACATCCAATTACACCCTAGAATTCTGTGCTATTGCACAAAATTTAAGCCTTACCCCCTAGAACACTATTCAAACAAACAATTAATACAAATTAGAAATAAATTCAAACAACAAGTATAATGAACTATGTATAGAAAAGAAATTATTTCTTAGCCGTACTAATACAGTGTTA
>WANQ01000005.1 GCA_015521735.1 Pyrodictiaceae archaeon
AAATGATACTAGTAAAATAACGATAGTAGCTCTCAGTAGGAATAAAAATGGTATTAAGGCATTATCGGAACTAGTTAAAGGAGTTCTCACAGGTTTAGGATTCCATGTAGAAAAAGAAGAAATAGATGAAGGGATATGTACAATAGAATATACGAGGAAAGAACATGGTTAAAAAGCGTAAAACCATTGCTCTAGACGAAGACTTAGTAAACGAGATAAGCCGAATAGCTAAAACCAAAGGTATGAGTATATCAAACTACTTAAGACGCCTTCTTTTAGCAACCATAAAAGCTGAAAAACATGGCGTAAATCCCGAACAAGCTTTACTAAATAATATAATACTAAAATACGCTTATCACGTAGGCTTAGGTCTTTCACCAATATCAAATCTTTTCGATTCGATATCAATTGATGAATGGAGGAATATAGGGCGTAAGTTAGGTGTAATATTAAGGATAAAGGAAATAGATAAAGAAGTAGCGCTAATAAATACAGCCTTAAACATATTATCAAGTATTGGTGAGATAACAATAGAAAAATCAAAAAGCACATATAAGATAACTTGTGTTTCAGCAAAAGCTAGCAAAAAACTGTTTGAATCAATAGCAACATTACTAATTGAATTAGGAAAACAATACAATACTAACGTAAATGCTTTAGTTGAAGAGGGTATATTAGTCCTTGAAATAAAATTCTAACTTAATTCTTAGTCCAACATTCTCACATATCCATTCTATGATGGAAGCCGGGAGACCGGATCCCAGAGCTCATCCTAGAGAGCCGATACGGCTCTGTCGCTCTGGGGACCCCGGTTCAACTGAACAATAGTACTCAGATCTAAAAACGTTTAATAACCTACAGTAAGGTAGAAATCATGAAAGGCCGCTATGACCTATTCCAGCCGAGACCGAAAGAGGGGTGAGGACCTCTCGCCCCCTACGAGCGGCCGCATTACTTAACGGTGTAGTTATTTTCCAAAACCAAAAGTAGTTAAACCTTATATATACACGAGGTTTTCCCTAACCAGAATGAAAAGGGCCCGTCGTCTAGCCTGGTTAGGACGCCGCCCTCACACGGCGGAGGTCCGGGGTTCAAATCCCCGCGGGCCCACCAAAACCTGTCTTATTAAGAATTAGTTGGCCTCCTTTTATCTTAAATATTACAAGAGTTGTATGTTTTAGAATCCCATAAATATATTGAGAAGGCTGGTCTAATTAGAAGGAGAGAAGAGAATGGAGCCGGGGCCGGGATTCGAACCCGGGATTAAACGGGTTTCTGACGGGCGGTTAAAGGGTTGCCACTGCAGCCCGCCGCCTTTGACCGCTCGGCCACCCCGGCGCTCATGCTATTTTAGTAGTACTGGGGCTTATTTGGTTTACCTTTATTCACTAATACCTTATTAGCTCGTATATTATTATAATAACGAGTAGTTAAGGAGCTAATTATGGTGAGTGTGGTTGCCATATAGTGTTAATATGCTTGCAGGCATTCTTAAGGAAATAAAGGATTCGGGCATAGATTTTGTAGTAATAGGCGATACTGTAGTATTCCTTGAATTAAGGTATAAGAAGTTTGAAGGTGATATAGACCTCTTTGTTACCAATATGAGTCCTTTCGTTGAAGAGGAGAATATTAGAAGTATAGCAGAAGAACGTGGTTGGGGGTTTAGTTATACAGATATAGGAACACCAAGGATAATTATAGGTTCTGGTGAAGGAGATATAGTTGTTGAACTATATGAAAACATTCACGACTTTTATATCCCAGAGGAAATATTAACGTCTTCAAAGAAGATAAAGTTGAAGAATACAGAAGTAAATATTCTGCATGTTGAAGACTATATACTTCTAAAGGCTAGAGCAGGTGGTCCCGAAGACTTAGAAAAACTTGCTAAAATACTAGAGTTATTAAACAGTAAGAATTATAGGATAAATCAGAGATTATTGAAAGCTCACTTAGATTACTTTCCTAGAGAAGAACAGAACCTTATAGCATCTAGGATTAAGTCCTTGGGTATTAGAATATAGTGTTTAGCCCTTCTTTATGCCTTTTTCTATTCTCTTGGGTCTTAGATTTCTACTCCTACATCTCCTACACTTAGTAGCACCAGGCGGGTTTAGGGCACCACAGTTCCTGCATACAAGTTTTCTAAGAGCTCTATTAATTACGATTTGAACCTTTACTGGATCCCTTACAGGCATGGACTCCAGCCCCTTCTGGATCTTACGGTAGCCTTAATTATTTGTGCGGTTAAATATGTTTCCCGTATTCAAGGGAAGGTAAGAATTTTAGCTACAAATACATAAGCAATAGGAGGCACAAGAATAGTGAAAAACGAGGTGATGCTAATAGTATGGTGAAGATACCATTAGACTATGTATGTGTTAAAAGCGGAGTATTATGTCCTCGCTGTCAATTACTAGTTGATACGGGCAAAGTTAAAAAATTTGAAGTAGAAGTCATGAGGGCACTGATAGAATTGGAAGAATCTGGGTCCAGACATCTTAGAAATGCTATATACCATAAATCATTCAAAGAGGATGACCTATTAGTTGTAGTGATGGAGTTTAGAGAGAAGATATCGCATCACGAATTAATGAAAATATCTAGAGCACTGGCTTCTAAACTAGGCTTACGTGTTAAAGTAATAAATAAGTCCAATGACTTACGTCAAATGGCAGCACTACTTCTATATCCAGCTAGAATCCTTGGAATAAATACAGTATGGTTACCTGACGGCTCAACACACTATGTCATAAGAGTTCCTCGCTCTGATCAAAGAATTCTTCAAAATAACAAAGAAATCTATGAAAGAATACTATCACAAATAATAGGTCAAGAAGTAGAAATAAGAATAAGTGAATACACATAGATGTCCAGTCATTTTTGCATCTAACCACTAAGTATTTCAGCACTGGTTTTAAAGATCTCTCTTAGAACTACCGTAGCATACATACCTTTTCTCAACGAAAACGTAACATTGTATTCTACAAAATCATTAACTCTACGTTTAAGCCAAGTTAAATCGTAAATTTTCATTAATGCAGGTCTTTTAAGCTTCGTTACAGCGTATAGTGTATTCCTAGGTCTACGTATGCAATCATTGAAATCCAGAGGATTATAAATGCAGGGTTTTACAATTATATACTTTCCATTCAGATCCTTTAGACTACTAACTCTCTCTAACATAAGGCTAAGCTTCTTATTGAAAATATAGGATTGATAAGCTGAAATAAACAATGAAAGCATACGTAAACCAAGAGTCCTTAACACATGTAAGCAGTTTCCTCCTTCCCTAAGATATTTAATGACCTTGTATTCATAGTATAAGCCCAGTCTTCGATAATGATCGTGTAGCTTAAAACCATTTAGTCTTGTAATTATAGATTTACTATGTTCGGTCAAGAATGGATATTTTACTACGTATTCTAAGGCTGTACACCACTCCTCTCTTAACATTAACTCACCAATAACATGAGTTATAGGCCTACGAGTACCGAAGCGCTGATAACCATAATATGCTGGGAGATAAGGGTTTTGCCTAAGGTAGAATAATACTTCTTCTATACTTTCTTCTACATCTTTTGTAACTTTGAACTTTATTTTGAAGTTGTTTCCCCATAGTTTTGGCAATTTATTAATATAGCCAAGAATCTTTATTTCAATGTTAGGGTTTTTAACATTATTAGTATTAATTGAATTAATATACGCGTCTTTTATAAACAGTAGTTGCGTTGTAACAGCGTTAGCATCTTTTAATCCTAAATACAATATTTTATTAGACTTTACACCTAGACTTCTTGATAATATCCCTATTGCTTCATGAGTAGATAAACCCCTTTTGGTTAAAACAATAGCTAGGTATTTTCCTTTACCCTTACTAATCTTATCCATCAATAGTTCGCTATTGACGCTTATTTTGTTGTCTACTAACTCTATGACAGTAAAGTCCTCATAGCTTTTCCTAAAAACTATTTTCTCTCTATCTATAGTTGTTCCTGGTGTTACATAGTAGTCTAAGCCTAGTATCTGATCTATTAGTGATTTGGTTTTAGTTTTAATCATAAGAGTTTCAGCCTACCAGTAATTTTATCTATTTTACTAGCTGGTGCAGGCCCTATACCTACACATGTAATTGTTCCAGGCTCCAGTTGCGTACGTCCAGCATCCTCTATGATTGCTACTGGTAAGCCTTGCGCTTTAGCTTGATCATATATCTTCAACAAGTCGTCTAGGTTATCCACCCTTAAAACAACTTTTTTCTGACCCTGTTTAAGCCATTCCATAACCCATTCTCTTTTCTGCTCTAATGCCTTAAGCACACATGAAACGGCTGCATGTGCTACTTGTGCTGCTAGTTTTCCTTTACTTATTTTCAAGTCAGTTCTAACTACTATTACCTGCTTATACTCTTGACTCATGCTCTCTACACTACCTTAGTGTGAATAGCATTACTACTTATAAATCCTCAGAAGCCAATTATTTGGAGACGGTGAATTAAAAATGGCTGTGGCGGAGAGAATAAAGTTAGCAGCTATAGTCGAAACAATTACACCGCCAGTTTGCTCTAGCTGTGGAAGACTTATACCTCCTAAGGAAAGAGGTGTAGCGTTTTATTGTCCTAATTGTGGAAGAATACTAATATGGAGATGTAGGAAATGTAGAAAACTTACACTAAAATACAAGTGCCCTAATTGTGGTTTTGAAGGACCCTAAACAGGTGTGAGTAGTGGCTAAGTTACTAGTCGTGTTAAAAATACTACCAACAGACATAAACATAGATTTGAATAACCTGGTATCCAAGATTAGAGAGAGTTTACCGGAAGGATATGAGTTAATGAAACACGACGTCTTACCCATAGCCTTTGGCCTTAATGCACTTAGACTATACGTGTTAATGCCTGAAGAAGAGGAGGGTGGAACAGAAAAATTAGAAGAAACTATTAAGAAGGTTGAAGGTGTAAGTGAAGTAGAAGTCGAAATGTTACATAGAATGAGTTTTTAAGCAAAACACAATGCTTCTGCTACTACTATCTGTGATTTTAATAACTTAATACTTGGTTAGAGTTTTATAACTGCATACCTAGAATTAACCCTTAGTGGTACTGAAGGTAAACTTAATGTTTAAGGGTAAATAGGTGATGTCTAAATCTACAGGCGAGAAAGGAGGGAGTATAATAGTACTTAGAGTTATTGAAGCCAAGCAACGCGATGTAGGTACTGGCTGGGTTAGAATAGATCCTATAGCGTTTCGTAAAGCTGGATTTGAGCCAGGTACTGTGGTTGTTATTGAAGGTAAAAAGAAGGCTGTAGCTAGAGCATGGCCCGGTTATCCTGAAGATGAAGGTATGGGCGTAATAAGAATGGATGGTTTACTACGTAGAAATGCTGGTGTAAGTATAGGTGAAAAAGTAGTAGTTAGGGAAGTAGAGGCTCGTCAAGCCTCTACAGTTAAACTAGCACCTTCAAGTTTTGCCCTTACAACTGATGCTGGCTTTATAAGTTACGTGAAGAGAAAACTTATGAATAGGCCGGTAATTGAGGGAAACATAGTCCTAATACCTGTCTTAGGCAAGGCTATACCATTCACAGTGGTACAGACAAAGCCTCAAGGGCCAGTCATAATTTCATCTAATACTACTATAACTATACTAGAAAAACCAGTAGAAGAGCCACGTACACCCAGGGTAACGTATGATGACATAGGTGGTATGAAGCACATAATACAGAGAATCAGGGAATTAGTAGAATTACCATTAAAGCATCCAGAACTATTCAAACATTTAGGTATAGATCCGCCTAAAGGAGTTTTACTCTATGGGCCACCAGGAGTAGGTAAAACACTACTAGCTAAAGCAGTTGCAAATGAAACCGATGCATACTTCATCGCAATTAATGGTCCAGAAATAATGAGTAAATTCTATGGTGAAAGCGAGCAGAGGCTACGTGAAATATTTGAGGAGGCTAAAAAGCATGCACCAAGCATAATATTCATTGACGAAATAGATGCCATAGCACCTAAAAGAGATGAAGTTGTAGGTGAAGTTGAGCGAAGAGTTGTAGCACAATTGCTAGCTCTAATGGATGGATTAGAGAGTAGAGGTAATGTTATAGTAATAGCTGCTACTAACAGGCCTGAAGCACTTGATCCAGCTCTTCGTAGACCTGGTAGATTCGATAGAGAAATAGAAATACCACTACCCGACAAACAAGGCAGACTCGAAATACTGCAAATACATACACGCAACATGCCTCTAGCAGAAGATGTAGATCTACTTAAACTAGCTGAAATAACTCACGGCTATACAGGTGCAGATCTAGCAGCTCTTGTAAGAGAAGCAGCTATGCATGCCTTAAGAAGATACTTACCAGAAATTGATTTATCAACAGATAGAATACCATCAGAAGTACTAGAGAAAATGGAAGTACGCATGGAAGACTTTATAGCAGCATACAAGGAGATAGTGCCAAGCGGTATGAGAGAGATTTATGTTGAGGTTCCTGAGGTTCGTTGGGGTGATGTTGGTGGTTTAGAGGATGTTAAGCAGCAGTTGAGGGAGGCTGTTGAGTGGCCACTCAAACACCCAGAAGCATTCAAACGAATAGGTATACGTCCTCCAAAAGGCATTCTATTGTTTGGTCCTCCTGGTACTGGTAAGACTTTGCTTGCTAAGGCTGTTGCTACTGAGAGTGGTGCTAACTTTATTGCTGTTCGTGGACCAGAAATACTGAGTAAATGGGTAGGTGAATCCGAGAAAGCAATAAGACAAATATTCCGGAGAGCAAGACAAGTAGCACCAGCAATAATATTCTTCGACGAAATAGACTCAATAGCACCAATGAGAGGCCTATCAGCAGACTCTCACGTCACGGAGAGAGTTGTAAGCCAGCTACTAACAGAAATAGATGGCATAACTAGACTAGACAATGTTGTTGTTATTGCTGCTACTAATAGACCAGATATACTAGACCCAGCACTACTAAGACCAGGAAGATTCGATAAATTAATCTACGTACCACCACCAGATGTCAGGGCTCGTCTTGAGATACTAAAGATACATACAAGAAACATACCCTTACATGAAGATGTAGACCTAGAGGATATAGCACGTAGAACCGAAGGATATAGTGGTGCTGATCTAGAGTCATTAGTTAGAGAGGCAGCACTAGCAGCTCTTAGAGAAGATATTAGTGCTAAAACAGTTAAACAAAAACACTTCGAGCAAGCCCTTAAGAGAGTAAAACCTTCAATAACTCCGGATATGGTAAGATTCTACAAGAGTTGGGAAGAGAGGGCTCGACAACAAATACCTAGAAACTATATAAGACCCAATATATATGCCTAATTAAACGGGAAACATAAACGTTTTTCCTCAAACGAATATTCAGAAAAGTCGGCATAGGTAACAAGTATGCAGTCTACATGGTATTATAAGCCCATTCACATAGAAATTCTTAGAATACTTGTACTTAAAGGTGGTATTGCAAAAGATAAGGATATATACGAAATTCTAAGAAAATACTATGACATATCATATACTAGTTTCCTAAAAAGACTTCTAGCATTAGAGCTTAGAGGCTTAATTACTGTAAGACAACAAAAAGAGAATGTTAGGATAGTAGAATTAACGCCTTTAGGTAGAAGAATGCAAATATAAAGCATGAATACGGGAATACATTGAGAGAGGGGCAGGTAATGGGTGTTAACCTAAGAGATCTAATCCCTAATGAGGCTCGTAGAGAAATAGAGTTAAAGGAGTTGAAAAATAAGGTAATAGCAATAGACGCATACAACGCCTTATACCAATTCTTAACAGCTATACGCCAACCAGATGGCATGCCACTAATGGATAGACATGGTAGAATAACAAGCCACTTAAGCGGTTTATTTTATAGAACAATAAATCTAGTAGAGAACGGTATAAAACCCGTATACGTATTTGACGGTAAACCCCCGGAAATAAAAAAGATGGAAATTGAACGTAGAAAGAAGGTTAAAGAAGAAGCTGTAAAAAAGTATGAAGAAGCACTAAGGAAGGGAGATATAGAATCAGCTAAAAGATATGCTCAAATGTCATCAAAGCTAACAGAAATCATGGTTAAAGAGGCTAAGAAACTGTTAACAGCCATGGGCATCCCATGGGTTCAAGCACCAGCAGAAGGTGAAGCTCAAGCAGCTTATCTAGCTAAAAAAGGCGATGCTTATGCAGCAGCAAGTCAAGACTACGATTCACTATTATTTGGTGCACCCAGACTAATTAGAAACCTTGCCATTACTGGAAAGAGAAAGCTCCCTAGAAAAAATGTTTATATCGAGGTAAAACCTGAACTAATAGAACTAGATAAAGTTCTTAAGAACCTAGGTATAACCAGAGAGCAATTAATTGATATAGCTATTCTACTAGGCACAGATTATAATCCTGACGGAGTAAGAGGAATAGGCCCAAAAACAGCTTTAAGGCTAATTAAAACACACGGATCAATAGAGAAAATCCTAAAAGCAATACCTAGACATGAGTTCCCTACCAATCCCTTAGAAATAAAGAAGTACTTCATGAACCCTCCAGTAACAGACAATTATGAATTAGAATGGCGCGAACCCGATGAAAAACAGGTAATAGAAATACTTGTACATCAACACGATTTCTCATTAGAGAGGGTTAAAAATGCTCTTGAAAGGTTAAAGAAAGCCTATAGGGAACTCAAGACAAGACAACTCGGACTAGATATTTGGTTTAGAAAGTAATTTAAGAGTGCTCCTTCCAACCATACTTACCTATTAATGGTACGAATAGACAAGGTATATCTTTGGTAATAATTATTTTTCCACTAGGTGTTTTATCAACAACATAAATGTATTGCATGTACTTGCTGCCAACAGGTATAACCATACGTCCACCCGGCTTAAGCTGTTCAAGCAAGGGTTTAGGTATATCGGGTGCAGCAGCCGTAACAATAATTCTATCATATGGAGCTTCTGGAGGATAACCTAGTGTTCCATCACCTACTATGATCTTAACTCTATCTATATATCCTGCTCTAGTTAAATTCCTTTTAGCAAACTCAGCTAATTCAGGTATTCTTTCAATGGTAATAACTTTACCAGGATTTCTTGAGTTCTTAGGAGCAACTATCTCAGCTATAATAGCAGCTTGGTATCCAGATCCTGTTCCCACTTCTAACACCTTCATACCCTCCTTGAGATTCAATAACTCGGTCATCAATGCAACCATATGGGGAGCACTAATGGTTTGCCCATGGCCTATGGGTAGAGGGGAATCTATGTAAGCGTAGTCTCGATAGTGATCTGGTACAAATAGTTCACGAGGCACTGTAAGCATAGCTCGTTCTACTTCTTTACTCCTTATAATACCCTCCATCTTAAGTCTTTCAACAAGCCTCTTCCTAGCCATATAATAGTCAGTCAAATTAACCTACCTTACCGTTACAAGTCATCATTATATAAGCCTCGTCTAGAGTAGAAAAGAATTGCTGGCACTATGTGCGAATTCAACTATTATGGCACTATATTTGTGGTGGTGTAATTGGATTTAGCCATAGAGGTAATTAGAGCTAAAGGCCATGCAAACATAACAGCTACACATAAAACCACAATTGAGGTAACGAAAGATGATTATTTAACACCTCTAGGCAACTGCATAATAGGTGTGATGGCTGATAAATCTGTAGCTGAATTATCAGATAAGTTTAAGAACATAATGTTAGACGACAAAACAACATTAATATCAGTATTCATAACTAATAATTCCTATGACTACATCGTATCTAAAGGTTCAAGTAAGCTATTATTAACAAATACTAAGAAGATTATATTTAGGAAGTCAAGCTACATAGACGAAGCCACAATAGCCATTAATTCAAATAAGGCAGCAGTAGAACTAAGCCGCAAACTAATACAAGACCTAGTTAACGGGTCTCCTCTAACAATAGTTTTAATTGCTATAAAGCTTTAACATTACAGGTTACTCTGAACACATATTTATAGGGAGCATAATCCAATACCTTAACTATGTTAGAATTATTGCAGATATATCCTAAACTCGTTAATTTCTCTTCAACTTTACCTAGAGCTTCTTCCATATCTCTAGCTATTAAGTATATGTGTAAGTAGCCATTCTCAGATAAGAGTTCTAGTGCCTCTCTAATAAATCCTAGTGACTTATGCGGTAAGTTCATTATTATATGATTAAATGACTTATGCTTCAGTATTAATGGTAGTATTTTAGCGTCGCAATTCAATGCTATGATCTCAGCTTTTAGTCGTCGCCTATTCATATATATACTCCTAAGTAAGCATGCTGTAGCCCAGGGATTTATGTCAACAGCTACTACTAGGGCCTTCTTACGTGTAGCTATGTTGAGGCTAAAACCACCAATTCCTGCAAACATATCCAGAACTCTATCACCATCATTTACTAGTTCAGTTATTCTTACATGTTCTGTACTAAGACTGGGATTCACATATACTTTTCCAAGTAGAACATAGAACGTTATACCATGCTCTCTATATAGGGTATATTGCTTAGGCTCACCCCATACAAGTCTTAATTCCCTGATCCTATATTCACCTTCAGTTCCCATTCTAACGTAGACGGCTTTAATTCTCGGATGAAGCATTTTTAGGGTCTTAGCCAAAAGCACTCCATATAAACGGAGTATGCTATTACTTAATGGGGGTAAAAGTATTACATCGCCAATTATCTCGTAGGATGAAGGTATATGTGTTAAGTCTGAGTTCTTAACATAAGGCTTGACAATATCCCTTGCTTTTAGCTTTTTCAAATACCTTTTCCTTGGAGTACATGAAGTTATATTCCCTAAAGCTTTCAGCTTCTCCAACGGGCTGTTATCTTCTAATGGTACTAGTATCAAATGGTTATTTATTATAGGTTCATACAATAAGTCTATGTATTCAGCAATATTCGGTAACACCTTATATAGGTATTCTGCATTAATCACTAAGCACTTCTTGGTCATCCATACCTCCTAGTCCGCTCTTTTAACTTTCGCCTAGAACTATTTTTATTCCAGGGCTAATAGTATGTTCTGAGGCTTAACATAATACTTAGGCTAGTTTGAAAGGAAACATGTGTGGGGAAAAGTGTTGAGAATAGGAATTGTAGCAAAGCCTGGTGATAAGTCTATTACTAAGATACTTCAAATCGTTGTATCGTCTCTATTAGAACATGGTGTAGAAGTTCTATTAGACCCTATAGCTTCAAGCTACGTAGGATCAACTGGTAATGGAATAGGATTACTTGATATTCATAGAGATACACCAGACATAATAATAGTTATTGGTGGTGATGGCACACTTCTACGCACTATCCAATTACTTGGTGATAGACAACCAGCTATAATGACTATAAGATATGGTAGAAGAGGCTTCTTGTTAGACGTAAGTCCATATGAAATTAGAGAGCGCATTAAGGACCTCATAGAGGGTAAATTCTTTGTAGTAAGATACATGAGATTACAAGCAGAAATAGTTGATAGAGGAATAAGAACTCCATACGCATTAAACGAAGTAGCAATGGTTCAACCCGAATTTAAAGTTGTAAGATTACATTTATTCAAAGACGATGATCCAGTATACTCTATGGATGGTGACGGTATTATAGTAGCTACACCAGTAGGTTCAACAGCTTATTCTCTCTCAGCTGGAGGCCCAATTGTAGATCCAGAAGTAGAGGTAATAGTAATAACCCCAATTAACCCTCTTCAATTATATCTTAGATCAATAGTAGTACCACCATATTCTAAGATAAGCATTAGTGTAAGGAGTGATAGTCCTACGTCACTACTACTTGTTGATGGACAATATAGTATAAGAGTTGAACCAGGTGAAACAGTAAACATTACTCGCGCGCCAACACCAGCTAGAATAATAAGGTTTCAAAGGGTACCAATATATGAAAGAGTCTTCGAGCGTAGATAAACTTAAGAAAACAGTCTTTGTTCATGACGCCTCCGGCATCTTTGCAGGAGTACCCCTAAGAATACATGGTAAGCATTATACAACTCCAGCCATAATAGAGGAAATAAAGGATCAACATAGTAAATTCCTATTAGACCTAGCTTTATCCTCAAATAAACTTGAAGTATTAACACCTAATGATGCGTTACTAAGAGAAGTCAAACGCGCTGCAATAGAACTAGGCGAACATGTATCATTATCGCATCCTGATCTAACCGTGTTAGCTCTAGCATTAGAACTAAAGAGGAAAGGATATGAGGTAGTTATCGTAACAGATGATTATGCAGTTCAAAATACAGCCCTATACTTGGGGCTAGACTTCATCTCAGTTAAAACTACTGGTATAAGAAGACTAGTAAAATACCATGTATACTGCCCAACCTGTGGTTGGCAAGGCATAACTAGTTTAAAGAAATGCCCTCAATGCGGTAGCCCATTAAAGAAACGAGTCAAACTTTAATCAACTTAGCTATAAAGTACCCGGTAGTGTCATGTATGTATGGAATATATCTTAAAACCATGTCACTAAACCAGTAGCCACTACTACCCCTACTACCGTAAACGTGCTGGATCTCTACAACCTTAAAGCCTATGGATTCAGCAAAAGCTATATTTTCCTCATTTTCTTCAATTGTAAGAGTACATGTAGAGTAAACTAAGACTCCTCCAGGCTTTAGAATTCTATAAGCTGTTTTAATGAATTGTTTCTGGTATCTTGAACTATTGATTACATCCCAATATTTCTTCTCATCGTAAATTTTAGGTCTAACACCAATACTAGTACAGGGAGGGTCAAGTAGCACTTTATCAGCTCTAATGAAGGGGAAATCTTTGTCTAGATACCTTGAATCAGCACGGTAAACTCTAACTTTATCCAAGTGGCCTAATCTTTTAAGAGTCTCCTTAAGTCTCCTAACCTTTCTAGCAGAATGATCAAATGCATAGACAATGGCCTTACCCCTAGTATACTCAACTATATGACTGGTTTTCCCACCTGGTGCAGCACACATATCCACTATAACCTCACTAGGCTTAGGGTCAAGTACATGCGTAGTGATAATAGCGGGTAAGCTCTGCTCATAAAAATACCCGCTATGATACTCCTTAAGCTCCCTAAGCTTTGGTAACTTATAACAACTCCTATACACTTCTACAACAAGTCCTCTACCACCAACCTCCCTTGGATCAACAACTACCTCGCCTTCACCAACAATAACACCCCTAGGACCAACAATGCTTACAATATCACCACGTCTAACGTCATCACTAAACCCAGTAACGCCTGGAGCATAAACATTAGCACCAACCATAACACTCTCAGCTGTAGCCTTATCAACAAAAACATATTTACCAACATCTCTTACCCTAAATGGACCCTCTACTGGAAACCATAAAGCCTCACCTAGTAATTCATCAAAGAAGACACGTAGACCACGAGATCTAAGCAAATCATATAGCACGCCAGGCTCAATAACCATAGTATTAACCCTAATATAGTAACGAGAACTAGGCCTACCAATACTATCAGCTAATCTGCCCAAATCAACAACACGCGATAACGACGAAACAAGTTTTTCGTCATAGTAAAGTCTACCACTAACACAAACACTCAATTCACAGCACCAAACAAGATTTAAAGCCACCGAAATAAAACAACTATTACACGGTGCGGGGGTGCCCGAGCCTGGACAAAGGGGGCGGACTTAAGATCCGCTGGCGTAGGCCTGCGTGGGTTCAAATCCCACCCCCCGCACCAATGATTTCTCAATAATTGTGGAAGTTCTCCACCAATTAATGCTACATCATCTAAAGGTTCAAGAAGGCTCTTTCCTCGCGTCAATGTTTATACTTTCAATTCTTCAGATAAATATGTTAAGCTTCCTCACATGATATCATGGTTTCACAAACTTGCAGTGAAAGATCACTATTCCTTCCTATAGTGTCGAGATTGTGACTTTGTACTTATATACTAGCAATACAAAGATTACAGCTTTAGTAACAAATTAGTCAGAACCTTAAGACAAGGTGTCCTGGTGTTTGATGACTCTTAGGGATCTTCGTAGGCGTAGGAGGCAGATTGGTACTCTGTGGGCTCTTGTTCATGAGGCTGGGGAAAAGGGTAGAGGAGAAGAGGCGAAGAAAATATTCCATCAATGGCTTAACGGTAAGCTATCATACAAGGAGGCCTTAGAAAAGCTAAAGAAACTAGTAAGAAAGAAATAACCGTTACGTGAGCTATAACAGTATTTTTTCATACTCAAACACTATGTCTCTGGGTGTCCTGGTTGAGTGTTGTTAGGGAATGGCGTAGGGATAGGGATAGAGCTGGAATCCTACTCTACCTTGTAGGTAAGGCTGGTTTCTCTAAACAGGCTTGGAGCATCTACAATAAGTGGTTAAAGTATAAGATAAGCTACCGTGAAGCAAAGAAAAAGCTAGAAAAACTAGCAGGAATACACATAGAAGAATAGATCTTAACTTACTTCAAGGATTTTATAAATATTCTCTTAGAGAAGCAGAAGCCTAACTTCTCTGTACTCCGTAGCAATTCCTTCAGCTAACTGCTGCTCTTTAGTCTATGATTATGATTGGCACAAGATTATGCCTTATCAATTAACCTTTTTCTTTCTCTACTCATGATGTTATGTATTTAACTTAGTCTCAACTTTTAAGGTCTCCTACTTGATTAGTAGGCATGGATATGAAGGTTTCTAAGTAACCTATATGTGTAGGCAAGAAAGACATTACAGTATCATTACAAATACTGTTTAATGTCTTAGCATGTTTTGGATGATATTGGAAGTATAGCTGAAAAGTGAAGAAATAAGCTGAAGTGTTTCAATATTCTTTTTCTTGTTTTAGGTCGTATTCTCTAAGCTTGTCAAGGGCAGGCTTTATCTCGGAGAACGCTTCCTCTATATCACGTATGGTATACTTGATAGGCACTAACACGTACTCTACCTTTTTCTTCGGACTTTTACTCTTCTTCTTAGCCATCTACGGCTTCCCTCTGGTTTGCTTTCTTGTTGGTGCTTGGAGTTGCAACTCCGAAAATTATTAATAAAAGTTATTAATATTTTCTTGTTAGTCCTCATAAGTAATTCTAATACATATTCCACTACTAAAGGATTAGTAATATTAGGAGTCTTGTTAGAAGGAGAATTAGGAGTGGTGGGTGGAGGAGGTTATGACGAGGAAGGTTAAGGTAAGCTATGATCCAGTAGGTGATTTACTGGAGATAGAGTTAAGGCCTACTAAGATAGTATACGATATAATAGATGGTGGTAACGGTGTAGACATACTAGTAGACAAGAAAGGCCACATCCTGGGAATCCAAATATGGAACTTATCAAAATACTTAAAGAAACCCCCTAAAATAGTCAAAATAAAGAAGAAATAACTCCTTTCTTACTAGTGCGAGGTATTCTATCTGAATTCTAAATGTTGTGAAAACATTTGTTAATGGTATAATTCGGTAGCACATTAATTTTTAGAATACACTGAGTATAAGTTATAGTACAAGTTATCCATGCAGACATAGTCCTTAATTTTTGCAAAATAGTAATTCTGTATTTATAGTAGGAATGATTTTACGTAGACATGTCCGTCTTTTAGACTGATCTTTTGAAATCTTATATGGATTACTTAGTTAATGTCTTAATTAGTTATTTAAAAGGTAGCGGGCCCGGGGGGATTTGAACCCCCGACCACCGGCTTCCCCGGGAGGGTGCCTTCAGCGGATAGCTGTACTTTTCCCTTTAGGAGGCCGGCGCTCTTTCCTGGCTGAGCTACGGGCCCTCTCTGAGCTGTGACCGTGTACCGCATAATGGCTAGGTCTGGTATAAGTCTTACTCGCATAGTTATGACATGTGTTAACGGTATGAGAAGTTTATGGGTACATTAATAGTATTTTATCATAGGCTTTGGCTATTTTTGCTCGTTTCCTTGGAGTTTCCTTCTTCTTTTTCCCCATGTTAACACCTATACTTGTATATGGATTAAGTGTTACCTAGACTAGATATTTATATGTTAGGTGTACTCGGATTAGTCAGTTGTCGAATCATTTTATTCTATTCAGTGTTCGACCTAAGACTAGTATTATTGTGTTTACTGTAAACAATATTGTGCTTACGATAAATGGTAGTGTTGTAGCTATAGAGTACAGTATACCTCCTATCCATGGTGAAGGTATGGCTATTAGTGAACGGTAAAAATTAGCTCTAGCATAGGTTCTAGCAAGTTCACTTCTATTAGGTGCTATTGTGGATACGGCTACATTGTAGCTTGGAACCCATGATGCTATAGATAATCCTATGAAAAACATAGATAACGTCATAATAATTGCACTACTCGTCATAGGTATTAATATCACAGCTACTATAGCTAAAACTTCAGATAATACTATAGCTGGGAACCATCCATGTCTGTCAACTAGTTTGCCTAATGGTAAAACTCCTACAACAGACGATATGCCCCTAAACGTGTTCACGAATCCTATAATATCTTCAGTAAAACCTAGTACAGCCTTCATGTAAGAGTTAAGTATAGGTATCCAAAGCCTCCAGCCCGCCCTATCAATGCTTAAGAATACTAAGAACCAGAATTCACGTTTACTCGGTACAAGTGTTCTATAGAATTCTCTGAGATTGAATACCCTATCGGTGTTATTCGTGGTTTCTGGAACCAAGACCAAAGTAGTAACAGCAGCTAATACGGCTATGGCTGAAGCTAATGTAAAGACTATTGGGTAACCATATAGCATTATGAGTAATCCACTAACAAAAGGAGTAATCATACGTGACAGTTGAAATGATAATGATAATAAAGCGAATGACGTACCCATGCTTTCTTCTCCAACAGAACTAGCTATACTAGCAGCTCTAGCAGGAATCCATGAATTAATTGCGAGATTAAATAATATGTAAGCTAATAGAATACCAAGATAACCATTTACCGAGAAAGCAACTATGTTAGCTAAAGACAGCAAGATTGAGGAGACGAGTAAGCAAAACTTTCTACCTATAACATCAGCAATGAAACCGAATAAAGGAGTAGAAGCAACACCAATAGCAGATGCTATAGCAATAATATTAGCAATATCGGGTAATTCTAATCCTACAGAAACAGCATACACAGGTAAAAACGTCATTAAAATCGTAGTACAAACACCTCTAAGCACCGAAACATAAACAAGTGAAACCACGACACCTCTTCCACCAAACTCCATCACCTACACCCTTCACTTAGATCCCGGCAACCAACTACATTTAGATCATGGCATCTTATAAAAGGACATAATCAACTTAACAGAAGACCACTATTAAGTCTAAATTTCAGCAAACAAATCAATAAATAACATATAGGGTATCATATAGTGGTAGTAATTTGTAACTTGATTGTGGACAATATGTCATTATTTATTTAATAAGTGGCGCCGCGGCCGGGATTTGAACCCGGGTCACGGGCTCGACAGGCCCGCATACTAGGCCGGGCTATACTACCGCGGCACCGTGTTGTGTTTGTTTTCCTGGGGTTGGTTTATAAGTGTTTATGTTATGGTATGTATTGGTAGTCGCGTGTTAGTTGTTTAGAGGGTTGACTTACAGAAGGTTGCAGGTTTACCTATTGATGTATGTAGGTTTAATACTACGTATTGTTCTAGTTAATTGTTGGTGCCGCCCTAGGCGCCCCTGAGACCGCTGTGTTGTCGGCGGGCTATGAGGGGGCGTTAGCCTTTACTTATTGTTGTAGGGTGCTTGTATTTTAGTTCTGGTAGTTTTTGGTATGCTTTTTCGTCGTAGCTTATGAGTGTTAGTTTTTCTGTTATTGCTGTTGCTGCGTGGAGGCTATCAAAGTATGTTAGCCCGTGTTTCTCTCTGAGCTTATGTGCTGTTTTATGGTATTCTGGTTTTAGTGATAGTGTTCTTATTTCGTGGTATTGAAGTGCTTGTGCTAGTTTTTGCCAGAATTTTTCTTGGTCCGAGATTTTAAGGTTTTCTGACCTTATTAGTAGGTCTATTTCTATTAGTGTGTATGGCGATAGGTATATCCCTGTTAACTGGTTTATTATCTGTCTTGCTTCTCCGTGCTTTGGGTCTTTAGGATTTATTGCTGCTAGTACCATGTCTGTTTCCACTAGCCATGTCATTTTCTCTATCCTTTCTCTAGTTTCCTCAGTTCTTGCTCTGCTATTTGTGATATCTTTTCTGGTTCTTTGCTTGCAATTATCTTTGATTCTACTACTAGTTCTGCTAGCTCATCTAGGGGGTCTCTTATTGGCTCTAATACTATCTTGTTGTCTTCTATTCTAAGTATTACGTGCCGCCCTATGTTTAGTTGTCTACGTATGTTTTTGGGGATGACTATCCGCCCCTTTCCATCTACTTTCACTATGATGGCCTCCAATGTATTCACCCATGTACTCCTTTACTTTCCCACTCTACGTATTATCCCACTTATATGTGGGTGGTCTGGTTTAAATAAGTGTGTCGTCGTAGGGAAGGGTTTAAGGATAAAGCATGGTATTTGTTCTTTTTGTCTTTTTGTCACCTGGACTATGGTGAATATGGTAGGCTATAAGGGAGTCTTTCTCTCCTTAATCTTTTCTAGTATTGTTGGTTGTTTTCTTAATTGTTCTAGTGTTATTGTTCCACGTGGCTTTGTGGCTACTAGTACGTATATTGATCTTATCCCTGTTTCCAGGATGTCTACGTCTTTGAAGAATAGCCACAGCAGTGCTCCAAGGGCTGCTATACTCCAATAGTATAGTTCCATGTATGTGTTTCTCCTTGGGTCTCCTAGGTCTATTACTATTCTCTTACATGTTCCTTTCAATGGGTTGTAGTCTACGTATATGTCTAGTACGGTTCTATTCTTGCCTTCTACGACGTTTATGTGACGGTAGCCTCCATGGACTATGTGGTAGAATCTATCTGATTCCTCTAGAACTAGTACACCATCCCCTACTAGGATACCGGCTATTGAGGCTAAGAGCTTGTTCATGGCCCATGGATTGAAGTGTGGTGTTGACGAACCCCACATTACTGCTAGGTCAAATGTCTTGTTTAAGGTGTATAGCATGGTTACGTCTATGGCGTGGGTTTCTGGTTCTATGCCTAATTCCCTAGTTATCCATTCAACTCCTTTTAGGAGAGCGTTTGATCTGATGTCTACGAGTGTTAGTGTTACCCTATAGCCTTTCTCTAATAGTAGTTTAGCGAACACGTAGCCTCCGATACCAGTACCACTACATACGTCAATTATTCTGATAAGGTCTTTGCCTTCAAGGATTTTGGCTAAGAACTTGTGTTCCAGCACTCTTTTGGCAAGGTCTAGGCTTATTCTTAGCCTTTCAGAGAAGTTAGAATCACTTGGGTCTTCAGGCCATGGAAATATATCATAGAGTTTATTTAGGTTTGATAATCTCGATCACCAATATAATGTTTTAAGATAAACGATATATAAACATAGTTTTTCGAGTAATTATGGTTCTTCTAGATCTTAATTCTTAGATGTAGATAGAGTAGTAATGCTGTTAACGTTTTTGCATCAGCGGGTTGTCTCTCTAATAGTAGTCTTAGTGCTTGCTTAATTGTGGTCTTCTCTATTCTTATGGCTTCATATGGTTCTGGTCGGGGTTTTCCAGGTTGCAGGTCTTTTGCTACAAATATATGTATGATTTCGTTACTATATCCTGGTGTTGGATGAATACTTGCTAGTTTTTCCAGCTTACCAGGCCTATAGCCTGTTTCCTCTATTAGTTCTCTTATAGCTGTTTCCTCTAGTTTTTCTCCACGTTCTACAATTCCTGCTGGTATTTCTATAATCCATTTACCTATAGCTGGTCTATACTGTTTGATTAGTATTATCTCAGTATGCTCTGGGTTTTGGTGTTCGTTTAATATTGGTAATATTGCTACTGCTTCGCCAAAATCTACTATCTCTTTAAAGGTTTTCTTACCGTTTACTTCTATGTATAGCTTTTTCAGTGTTACACGTTTCCCATGATATATTGTTTCTTCTCCTAATGTTTTAATGTCATAGTTTTCGTTCATGGCTTATTTCCCTTCTCGTCTTATTTTTCTGGGTAGGGTTTTTAACGTAGTTGTTGCATTTTTGTGTATGGGGTAAGTGTTATGAGTAAGACGTATGCTACTTTAGGTGAACTAAAGCCTGGCAACTATATTATCATTGATGGTGAGCCCTGCAAGATAGTTGAGATGAGTAAGGCTAAAACGGGTAAACATGGTAGCGCTAAAGCCCATGTTGTCGCTATTAGCTTGTTTACGGGCGCCAAGAAGACAATGGTTGCTCCAGTCGATACCCGTGTAGAAGTTCCTATCATCGATAAGAGAACAGGTCAAGTAATAGCTGATATGGGTGATAGTGTTCAAATAATGGATATGGAGACTTATGATACATTTGAAGTTGAGAAGCCCAATGATCCAGAACTTGCTGAGAAGCTTAAACCTGGCGTTGAGGTAGAATACTGGGTTGTAATGGGCCGTAGAATGATTGTACGTGTACGTGGAGGCTAAAAGAGGTAACTCCTAGATAGAGGGTTTAGCGTTTTCTAAGTTTTTCCTCCAGTACACCTAGCCATCGTTGAATAGTACTATTTATTAATGCTGTAAATTTAAGGTTAAGCTAGCTAATGCCGTATAAGTGGTGTTATAGGACTTGGTACTAGGCTTAGAGGGTATTAGAGAAGGCTTAAGAAAGTTCCTTAGGAGTAGCGCTAGCTACGAAAAAGCTGTTAACGAATTCATACGTGATCTTCAACGTACACTCATTAAAGCTGATGTCAACGTACGATTAGTCTTCGAGTTATCGCAGAGAATTAAGAAGAAAGCTTTAGAGGAGCAGCCTCCTCCAGGTGTTAGTCGTAGAGACTGGTTTGTTAAAATAGTATATGACGTACTTTCAGAATTCTTTGGCGGTGATAAAGAGCCTAGAGTTACTCCTACAAGAACACCTTGGATTATGCTCTTGGTAGGCGTACAAGGTAGCGGTAAGACTACTACTGCTGCTAAGTTGGCATTATATTACAAGGAGCATGGATATAGAGTTGGCTTAGTTGCTGCAGATGTTTATAGACCTGCAGCTTATGATCAATTGAAACAGCTTGGCGAGAAAATAAGAGTACCAGTCTACGGTTTGCCTGGTGAACGTGATGCTGTAAAGATTGCTAAGGAAGGTGTAAAGTATTTCACGAGTAGAGGCTACGATATCGTAATCGTCGATACAGCCGGTAGACATGGTTATGGCGAGGAACAAGCATTACTTGATGAGATGAAGGCGATAGCTAGGGCAATTAAACCAAACGAAGTAGTGCTAGTCATAGATGCTGTCATGGGGCAAAAAGCATATGATTTAGCAAAGAGATTTCATGAAGCTACACCCATAGGCTCCATAGTTGTAACAAAACTTGATGGATCAGCTAAGGGTGGAGGAGCCCTATCAGCTATAGCTGCTACAGGAGCTACCATAAAGTTTGTTGGAACAGGAGAAAAAGTTGATGAACTAGAGGTATTTAATCCACGTAGATTTGTGGCTAGGCTACTTGGCTTAGGAGATATAGAGGGATTATTAGAGAGAGTTAAACGCGTTGAAGAACTAGTTGAAGCTCAGAAACGTGTTGAAGCAATTCTCTCAGGTAGGCTTACTCTTAGAGACCTATATCACCAAATAATTGGTATGAAGAAGCTTGGACCACTTAGGAAAATACTAGAAATGATTCCAGGGCTTGCATTGTATAATATTGGTGAAGAACAGTTAAAATTAAGTGAAGAAAAGATGAATAAATGGCTAGCCATAATAAACTCAATGACATACGAAGAACTAGATCACCCAGAAATAATAGATAAGTCCAGGATGAAGCGAATAGCTATAGGTGCAGGCGTAAAAGTCGATGATGTAAAAGAACTATTAAACCATTACTTCATGTTAAAGAAGATGTTAAAGCAGTTGAAGCGTGGAAGGAAGTTTAAAGGACTTCTTAAGGGAATTGGGGATATTAGGTGAAGAGAATCATAGTAATAGACGTTGACTCTGAACCCAAGTGTACAGGATATATAACATCTACTATTTCAGCATCACTACTATTGTCTCATAACATTAGGAGGGATACTAAACTCTACATAATATTTAGTAAAGGCTACGTATACATTGACGGTGGAAGTGTTAGAAATCTTAGACCAGATTTTGAGTCAATGTGTGGGCTTTTCAAAGCAGCCATTAAGGGTAAAACAAGGTATGGTATACGCTACAATGAATCGAAGCCATCAATTATAGTTGACGAGTTATTAATACTTAGTAGACGTGGTGAACACTTAGTGGAAGGGACACTTAAATGTAAGAGTAGACTCATAGGTTTAGCTACTCAAAGTGCATCTAAATATATTGTTTCTAAAAATACTAGGTATGTATACTTTGAGGAAAACTATGCTATACCACATATAATATTATTATTCAATTATGTATTAGATAGGAGAAGTAGGTGATGAGGTACTTAAAGAGCATGGTCGATGAAAATATTCTTGACAAAACATTGGCCTTGCTTAAAAAATACTATTTATGTGATAACTGCTTAGGTAGACTATTTGCTAGACTAGGAAGAGGTTTAACCAATAAGCAAAGAGGTGAAACACTTAAGATAGTAGCATTAATGGAGGCTCACCGAAAATTAATTGAAGGCTTATTAAGTGTTGAGGAATTTGAGAAAATAGCTACTAATATAGGCTCTATAGCCGATGATACAGCAGTAGAACTAGGACTAGACCTAAAACTTAGCGAAATCCGCAAATGTAGTATATGTGGTTTTCAATCACTAGACTTAAAGATCAACGAATACGCCAAGAAAGCACTAGAGCTACTTAGGAGATACTCTGCAAGAACATTTCTTGTCGGCGTTATGAAAAATAGTTCAATAGAACGTAAGGAGGAAGCTATTGCTAGTGAATATGGATTAAAATTCTATGAGAATGTAAGAAACGAGTTAAAGAGAGAGGTAGGTAAAGCAGTACAGTCGATGTCTAATATGAACGTAAGAGTAGACTTCAGTAAACCAGACATAGTAGTGGTCATAGACTTAGACAAGGATATAGTGTCTATTAGGAGAATGCCATTATATCTCAAGGGCTTATACTGGAAGTTAGGAAGAAATATTTCTCAATCTAAATGGATACTATGGGATGGATCAAAAAAGTATCCTTACTCAGTTCAAGAAGCACTAGAAACATTAAAAGAACTAATTGGTGCCAAGGAGGTAGTACTCCATGCTTCTGGTAGAGAAGATGTTGATGTACGCATGCTTGGATCCGGTAGACTATTTATTGTAGAAGTCAAAGAACCTGAAAAGTACTCCTTCTCAATAAGGGATATTGAAAGAAAAGTCAATGAAAAGTCAAGATACGTAAAGGTAAGATTTCTTGGAGAAGCTTCCCGAAAAGAGGTAAGATTAGCAAAAATGGAGCATGCGAGAAAAATAAAGGTATACAAGGCATTAGTAGTTGTAGATAAGAATGTTTCTGAAGAACAACTACGTGGTCTAGAGGAATATTTTACGAACAAAGTAGTGCGTCAGAGAACTCCTCGAAGAGTACTACATAGAAGACCTGATGTAGTTAGATTGAGAAGAGTACATAGTATTAAAACAAAACTTTTATCATCACATGTTTTTGAGGCATTAATTAAATGTGATGGAGGACTATACATTAAGGAGCTTGTCAGCGGTGATAATGGGCGGACTAAGCCTAGCTTTTCCGAGTACTTAAAGGCTGAAGCTAAGTGCGTTGAATTAGACGTAGTATATGTTAGTACATAGAGTTAGAATTAATTGGAGGAGAAACCCTTATAGCCTATACACTGTTTTAACGAGATAGGGTTAGCTTAGTAAGATGAGGGATTAGCTAATGGTTAAAGCACCTAAAGGCTTTAGGCATAGAACTAGGAAGCTGTTAAGGAAACATGTAAGAGAGAAAGGAGCGGTTCCGCCATTAAGTTTACTAATGTATGAGTACAAGCCTGGAGATAGAGTATACATAGTAATTAACCCATCTGTAATGAAAGGTATGCCTCATAGAAGATACCATGGTAAAGTAGGACTTATTTCAGGTAAACGTGGTAAATCTTATGAAGTTCTTGTTAGGGTTGGCGGTAAGGTAAAGAAGCTATACATTAGACCTGAACATCTTAGACCTACGCCCGAAACAAGGAAGAGAATAGAGGAAGAACTTAAAAAGGAGCTAGAAGAATTGAGGAAGCCTAAATAAAAAGTATTACCAGAACATACTGTTACCCGACCACTATTTTAATTATGGAAAAGTATGAATAAACTCGTATAGGGAGGTATATTGGCGTTTGAAATCAAATCATCTGAGGACGTATCAATACCTGAGGTTAAGCAGATACTTGAAAAAAGGCTTAGTGAAGGAGAAGTAAGCGACGTAGTTATACGAACGTATGAGTACGTTAGGAAGTTTGTTAAGTGTAGTGAAGAGGGAGTTAATAAGTTAAAGAAGTTTCTTAAGGAGAAAGGTTTTAATGATAAGACTATAGCTATGATACTGAGTATTTGTCCTACCACAGTAGAGGAATTGAGAACACTTCTAGTATTTGAGGATAAAAGTTACGATACAAGTGTACTAGAGGAAGTAGTAAGCGAGGTTAAGAAGTACCTAGTTAGTGAAAAGTAAGAATAATGCTGGGTTAGAGGACTAGTTAAAATATAGTTCTAGACCATTAAATATCCCTAGACTACACACTAATACTTACACGCCTAAGTTTAGATAAGAGGCTTGATGAGTAGTGAGCTATACACCAAGGTTTACTCCCCGACGTAGCAGAGTTCGAAGAGATACACCAACCATATTCCATGACGAATGGGCCTATGTACTCGATTTCCTACCTCAAGGCAACCCTCTAGATAGACATCCACAGCATAGAACTAGAGCTCTTGCGCAAGTACTAGGCGACATGTTCTTCACACTTCTAGAGGTATATCCTCGCCCGGACCAATACTTATCGATTGGTGAAAGAGTATACATAGGTAAGGGTAAACGTGATAAGATACTCCAAATATTTGGTAGAATAACTTACGAAGACCTAACAACTGTTGCACGTGACACTCTACCTCAAGTAGTATACCAGATTGTGAAGGAGAAGGAACCTATATTTGTTCGCTTCTTCAATATAGCAGAACCCGTAACACTAAAACTACATTCATTAGAATTATTGCCAGGCATAGGTAAGAAGTCTATGAGAGTGATACTTGAGGAAAGAAGAAAGAAGCCCTTTGAATCATTTGAAGATATAGAAAAGAGAACTAGAATTAATGACCCAGCTAAAGTCATAGCCGATAGAATAGTACTTGAGCTTCAGGGAGGCCAAAAGTATTACTTATTTGTGAAACCCTATGGTGAGCAAGGCGCCATATTTCTGGGATACCTTGTCAGAATATATAGGGAATTAGGCCTAATCGGCTAATATCATGATGCCTCCTATCCTATCTAGAAAAGCCTTGTTAGCTTGGACTAAAAATATTCTTAAAGAATACGGTATTAGGCCTAAGAAGAAGCTTAGTCAAAACTTTGTCGTAGACCCGCAAATTGTTAAAGATATACTAAGGCTAGTAAGCAATGAGGATATGGTATTAGAGGTAGGCTGTGGTATCGGTACAGTAACATACTATTTATCATTAAATAATAGATACGTAGTATGCACTGAAATAGATAAGAGTTTTCTACCCATCTTATCCAAACTCCTCCCAGACAATACAGATATAATATTAGGAGATTCGCTTAAGCATATAACCCGATTATATAAAGGCGTTATAGTATCCAATGTACCTTACCATATAACTTCACAACTAATTATCAGTATCCTAAAATCACGTGCAAGGAAAGCAATCCTAGTACTGCAAAGAGAGGTGGCTTTAAGAATAATAGCGAGACCAGGGTCAAGAGAGTATGGGAGATTAACTATTATAACACAATACATAGCTGATGCAAGGTTACTGAAAACTTATCCTCCACATAGTTTTTACCCTGCTCCCGAAGTATCTAGCTCTCTAGTAGAACTAAAACGTAAAAGACTCTGGGACGACTTAGCAGATATTGTGGAAAGGTTGACAAGATGTCTATTCTCTGAAAGAAATAAGAAAGCAGTTAAGGTAATACAGAAATGTATAGGCAGAGTACCGGGAGAGATATTAGAGAAGTACATGGGTTTAAGAGTGAAGGATCTAAGTGTAGAGGACATAGTTTCGATAGCATTATATGCGAAGAATATAGTGTAGGCATAAAATTCTATGTATGTAACGATACCTATAAACCTTCAGATGATACATTCTTATTAATGGATTTAATAAAGTTGGAGGGCTCTGAAAAAGTTATGGAAATAGGTACTGGAAGCGGTATTATACTAGCGTATACTTTAATCAATGGAGCCTCCTATGGCGTAGGGATAGATGTGAATCCATATGCGTGTATAAGCACAATGTTAACACTTAAAGCAAATAATGTATACGATAAGGCCGATATTATTCTATGCGATGGATTAACATGTATAAACAAGCATGAATACTTTGACGTAGTAATATTTAATCCACCATATACTCCTGGAGTAGAAGTACACGATTACATAGACTTAGCTTTAATTGGTGGGCCTACAGGTAAAGAAGTCTTAATGCAACTACTACCATACATGGCTAACGTATTAAGAAATGGAGGTAAAGCCTACATAATAGTATCGGAGCCTCCAAGTGCAGAAAAAGTACATGAGATGTTACGTGAACTCGGCTTCAAGAAAACTAGGTCTCTATCCAAGAAATTCTTCTATGAAACAATACATGCTCTCGAGCTAGTTAAGATTTAGTCTATGCTTAATACAGACGTAGTCTAGTAAGTGAAAAACGGATACTAAGGTAATCGTAATGCTTGGACGTTATGTTAGAGTAGTTGTAGTAGGAATAGAGGGTGAGATAAATCTAGGCTTTATAGCTAGACTAGTAAAGAATTTTGAAGCAGATGACCTATACCTAGTTTCTCCTATAGCAAAAATTACTGAAGAAGCACGCAGGTTTGCTGCAAAAGGTGTTGGCGTCTTAGAGAAAACCGTTATCGTCAACACATTAGAGGAAGCTTTGAAGGGAATAGACTTATCAGCTTGTACTTCAGCTAAAATAGGTGAAGAAAAAGATGTTCTACGTCACCCTATAACTCCCTGGGAATTCGCTGAACTAGCCCTAAAGAGGAATAGAATAGCAGTAGTATTCGGCCGTGAAAGCGTAGGGCTAACTAGAGAAGAATTATCCCAGTGTGATTTAATGGTAACTATTCCAGGAAATCCTGAGTACCCTGTTATGAATCTTTCCCATGCCGTAGCAGTCATATTATATGAATTATACAAAGTATTCAGTAGTCATAGGGGATTCAAATACGAAGCACCCAATCGTAATATTCTTGACAAGATAATGGAGTATTTTAACAACATTGTAAATGAGGTAGAATTAGATGAAAGACGTAAACATAAGATAACTACTAGTTTCAGAAGATTAATCTTTAAATCTAATATTGACAAAGCTGAAGCATACAATGTATTATACATAATGAGGAAAATCTATGTTAAGCTTGCAGGGAGGGATCATGGAAATACTAGTAACGACTAATCCAGGCATAGAGGATTTAGTTGAAGAAGAGCTATGGGAGATATTTGGTAAATGTATTGAAAGAATAGAATATAAGAAGAATAGGGGCAGACTAGTGTTCTCCATAGATGATTGTACAAAGTACATAGCTGAAAGAATATACACGATGACAATGATACATAGAGCAGGAATATTAGTAGCACAAGGTAAGGTTGATAAGGCTAAAGACGGGCTAAATGACGTGTTCAATACAATATATTCGTCAGATATATATGGGTATGTTACACCTTACATGAAATTTGCTATTAGAGCTGAGAGAATAGGTAGGAACCACGAATACACATCAATAGACATAGCAAGGGTAGCAGGTGATGCCGTAATAGAAGCAGTAGAGAAAAAGTATGGTATGAGACCTAAAGTAGACTTGGATTACCCTAACATAGTTATACACGTTGATGTGGTAGAGGACAATCTTTATGTATACATAGCGTTTACTGGAGATATATCTATGCATCGTCGAGGCTATAGAATATATGACCATCCTGCAGCGTTAAAACCTACATTAGCTGCAGCTATGATAAGGCTTTCCAGAGCAGTTGATGGCGAAATTATAATGGATTCCATGTGTGGTGGTGGTACTATACCCATAGAGGCAGCTTTAACATTTGAGAACACGCGTCAAATATGCATGGACATAAATCCAGTACATATTAAGGGCGCTGAAATAAATGCTATAGCTGCAAACGTACGTAATAGAATAGAGTTTATAGTAGGTGATGCATCAAAAATACATGAGTATGTTAAAACAAGTATTGATAGAATAATATCGAATCCACCATATGGAATACGTGTAGGAAATCCACGTGCAATAAGAGAATTATATAAGAGGTTTATAATTAATGTTCCTAAAGTCTTAAGTGAAAACGCTACTATCACACTAATAACTACAGAACATAAAGTAATCGAGGAAACAATCACTAATGAAGGATCTCCGCTAGTGAAAATTCATGAAAGAATAGTATCTCACGGCAATTTATGGCCTAAGATCATGGTTTTAAGGGTAGAGAAACCCTAAATACTTATAAACTTTCCCGGATAAAGCCGTAACCAGTAAGCAGAACGGGGATGCAGTAAAATGCCCATGAAACCTGCCAGATGTTATACGCATTTCTCGGGACCACCATATACTAGGAAGGAGTACATACCAGGTGTACCTCCTCCAAAAATATCTAAGTTTGAAATGGGCAATATTAAGGGAAGCTACGACTATGTAGTTGAATTAGTCGTATTAGAAGCTGGACAAATAAGACATAATGCTTTGGAAGCAGCACGTGTAATGGCCCATAAATACATGTCGACAACAGTAGGTGAAAACAATTACTTCCTAAAAATAAGAGTATATCCCCACCATGTGTTAAGAGAACATAAAATGATGGCTTTTGCAGGCGCAGATCGTCTCCAAGAAGGTATGAGGCACGCATTCGGAAAACCAGTTGGTACAGCTGCCAGAGTATATCCCGGACAAGCAGTAATGGAGATTAGGGTTAGAAAAGAACACCTAGACCATGCTAAAGAAGCACTTAGACGTAGTGGATCTAAACTACCGTTACCAACAAGGATAATTATCAAGGAGTACAAGACAGGTAAAATAGTAGCAGGGTAAACTGGAAACCATATAATGGTTTTCTACTTAACAGCAACTTTACTCTAATAGTAAACTGAATTTCTATTCTTAGATTGAGTTAAGGTAATAGTATGGAATACGACTTCGAGTTAGATAAAGTAGTTGAACATATAAAAAAAGCTGGTGCAAGGAGAATACTATTACAATTACCTAATGGTCTTAAAAGATATCATGAATATATCGTAGATTACATAGAATCCAGGCTCAAAGGTATCAGCATATACGTATCACTTGCGCCAACATATGGTGCATGCGATGTAGCCGTTGATGAAGCACGTAGACTAGGCGTAGACTTGATAGTACATGTAGGCCACAATAAGTATCCATACTATGAGCCGGAAATACCAGTAATCTTTGTTAATGCATATTATAAGTGGAAGCCTGATACACATGTATTAAGTGTAGCTTCAGATACATTACGTGAACTCAATTGTAAAAGTATAGCATTAGCCTCCGTGATACAGCATATTAAAAACATTGATTATGTGAAAGAATTCCTGGAGCTTAAAGGCTTCAAAGTGATTATACCAAAACCACTTAAAGGTTTATCACTAATGCCTGGGCAAGTACTTGGCTGTGAATATTCTAGTTTTATTAATGTTAGAGAGAATGTGGACTGCTATCTAATAATAGCAGGAGGGATGTTTCATGCTCTAGGATTATGGCTTGCTACTAGAAAGCATGTAGTTAAACTTGATCCCTACGAGAACAAAGTAGTAATAGTAGACAAGATGGGAGAGAAAGTACTCAAGAAGAGGTATATGATTCTTATGAAGGCTTTGGATTCAAAGTCTATGGGTATAATAGATGGCGTTAAGCCAGGTCAGCATAGGCCTTGGCTCGTAAGACTGTTAGAGAAGAAGGCATTAAAGAAAGGATTAAAGGTAAGGATATATACAACAGATTATCTTGACATGAATAGACTAATAAACATAGATACATGTAACGTGGATTTCTACGTCATAACACTATGTCCTAGGATACCAATAGATGATTTAAGCGATTATCATAAACCAGTACTTACACCTGGAGAAGCCTTAATGGTTTTAGACAACAACTTATCAGACTATAGGTTTCCTTGGTAAAGATTTATGCTTAAGAAAGAACTAGAACTACTGGTTCAACGTATATCACCTATACATAAGCCTAAACTGTACTTGGAGCAATACACGACACCTGCAAATATAGTAGCTGATATGGTTTGGGAAGCCTTTATGCGTGGAGATATAGAAGATCGCGTAGTAGCTGATCTGGGATGTGGTTCTGGAAGAATAGCTTATGCGTCATTGATGCTAGGTGCTAGCTATGTATTATGCATAGACATAGATTTAGATGTAGTTGACCTAGCTCATAGAAATCACGCAAAATTACTTGGACCAAATGATTTCGCAAAAATAGACTACATAGTGTTAAATGTATTAAGTAATGGTATTAGGAGAGTAGACGTAGTATTACAGAACCCTCCATTCGGCATTAGATCTAGCGTAAGAGATCTAGAATTCCTGGATCAAGCATTCAAAATAGCGTCCACAATATATAGCCTTCATAGATCTAATAGTGAAAGCAGAATACTTATAGCTAAGATAGCACGGGACAGAGGATTCGACTACGCGTTGATAAAGACATATGATTTCCCTATTCCTCAACTCCATGAAAGACATCGTAGGAGAATATACTATATTAAGGTTGATCTCTGGAGATTTGCTAGAAGAAAATAAGTATCCCAGACAAATAACCATAGCGGCTAATTAAGGTGGAAAACTTGGCTGAAAAACTAGCTCTTCCATCCGATATACTTGCAGTAATAGAAGAATTCATGCCAGGAGAAGGAACGTATAGTGATGAAAAAGGGTTCATTAGATCAGCTAGACTAGGCTACGTATACAAGGATAAGATATTCAAGGTAGTTTCAGTTAAACATCCACTAGGAAAACCATTCATACCAAAGCAAGGCATGATAGTATTAGGTGTAGTGACTAGTGTTAAAGAGGACTTAGTATTCGTCGACATAATAGCAGATAAAGATGGTAAAATGTTTTCAGGGAAGTTTACAGGCATTATACACCTATCACAAGCAAGTAAGGTTTTCATAAAAACAATAGAGGACGCATTCAAGTTATCCGATATAGTTCTAGCTAAAGTACTAACAGATAGAATACCACCTTACCAGCTAACAACAAAGCCACCTGAACTAGGAGTTATCGCTGCCATGTGCTCCAAATGTGGAGAAATAATGATACGTAAGGATGAAAACACCCTACTATGCCCTAGGTGCGGTAACGTTGAGAAGAGAAAAGTTGCAGCAAGCTACCTCATTAGGCCTAATCCCAAGAACAATAAGAAGAGAGTTAGAGGTTAAGGTAATGTGCCTATAATAAGAAAATTTGTTTTAAACTGTATAGATAAGGAAACGTGTATGGAGCTAGTTAACACGTTACTAGAAAATCTTCCAGCAACAACATACTTATCATATAGGCTACGTGGAGATAAATTAGAAATAACGGTGTATGGGCTTAAACACGAAGTACAAAATATATGGTCTTTAATCAAGTACTATTATAGCAATGTACTTAAGATAATGTCACAGAAATACAAAGAATACAAAGAGTACCCTATAGACTACATAGTTTCGAAAACACGTAGAACATTCCCACCAGACATACTTGTGGAGATATTAAAGGTAAAAGGATTCCATGCCTTACATGAGGACAATATAATCAAAACAAACGCGCCTATTGAGGAAGTATTAGAACTAGCATCCAAGATAGCAGAACTACTTGACAAGATAAAGTATGATGTTAGAGGAAAAGCTACCAAGAAAGTAGTAGTCTTAACGTCATTACTACTTAAAATGGATCCTAATGATGCAATAAACAGATTACTAAATGAAGGTATATTAAGAAAAGACGATGAAGGTAAACCCATACTTGCAATAGATAAAGAAACAGCTATAACAAGGATCAAAACAATATTTAAGCAACTATTACATTAGGTAACGATAGGTGCTATTAATGTCAAGGATAGAGATTATAAAGAATACAGAGAAAGAATTAGTTCTAACTATAGCAGATGAAGATCATACAATAGGTAACTTAATATCAAAATTAGCTGAAAATAAGCAAGGCGTAGTATATTCAGCCTATAGAATAGAGCACCCATTAATACCTAAGCTAACAATAACAATAGTTACTGATGGGTCAACAAAACCTCTAGAGATACTTAGAGAAGTACTTAAAGACATAATGGAAATGTCTAGGGAATTTGAGGAAAAATTAAGTAAACAAGTAAAGAAGTAGTACATCGAGGTAAATAGCACGTTAATTAAAAAGGAATCACGTATAGGACTTATCCGTATCATAAATTGTTCAAAGTTTAAGTCACTGTTAGCTCTAGTCCTTGTAGTTCGAGGTTTTAAATCAATAGATAATTTAATTATAGTAGAAGCTAGTTCAACGAAAAACCTTGTGGAAAAAACCCTTAGTGAGAGCATTATGGATGAGGTAAAGTATATAGTATGCTTTAATGGAGAAGTAAGTAAAGTTTTCTGTAGAGAATTGGAGGTTCTAGGCAAAAGGGTTATCAGCTTAAATGAGTTAAGAAAGCATTATGAGTACATAGACTATTATGTCGAGTTCTTTAGCAAGATAGTGCATGCAACTACAAAGATCCTTGGCTGCACTAGCGATTAAACATGGAGTGCATAACATAAATAATCCCCTATACTAATACCTAGAACCAGTCCTCTCAATGTGAATACCTAGTAGAGCGTTAAAGTAAAGGTGTAAGATAATGTTTTGCCCCAAGTGTGGTACACTAATGAAGCCTAAGAAAGTGGACGGTAAAACAATACTAGTATGCCCTAGATGTGGCTACACAGTTGAGCCAAAAGGATCAAGGGGCATCATGTCAATGTATAAGACAACTACTAGAATACAGCATACAGAGAAAGAGAAAATAATAGTACTCGATGAGTCAAAGTTACCTAAGGTACTACCTAAAACAAGAGACGTCATATGCCCTAAGTGTGGTCATAATGAAGCATACTATTGGGTAATACAGACACGTAGAGCTGATGAACCGCCAACAAGGTTCTTCAAGTGTACGAGGTGTGGCCATGTTTGGAGAGAATATGCGTAGCGAACAATACTTAAAAGAATACATTAAGTTAGTTGAAAGAGTACTTAAAAAGAACCTAGAAGACCTAATAGAAGCCTACCTTAGAACACCGCCCCAGGTATCATCGAAAATCTACATATATAGGTCTCTAAGGAGAACTCAAAACCTATTATCATGTACTCATAGTCTTTACGAGAAAATGCAACAACATTTTAAGGGAGAGTAATGAAAACAATGTTTAGGGGTAGTATATGAAGCTGTTATTCTTTGACGCAAGAGTATGGAGATACGTTATATCAGCTATAGGTAAGATAATAGAAGAAGGAGTATTCGTAGTCAATAATGAAGGACTTAGACTAAGAGCTATGGACCCGTCACATGTAGTATTAATAGATTACCATGTACCTAATACAGCATTCGACGTATTTGAAGTTGAAGGAGAAGAACATATAGGTGTAAACTTTGAGGACATAGCTAGGATTATGAGAAGAGCTACTAAGGAAGATCAACTAGAACTTGCTACTGAGGCATCAAAATTCTCTATATCCTTCATAGGCAAGAGTATTAGAAAGTTTGTATTACCACAGTTAACGCTAAGCGTAGAAGAAATACCAGATATTGAGGCTAAGCTTCAGTTTAAAGCGCATGTAAGAATGATGAGCGATACATTCAATGAACTCGTAAAAGATCTAGAACCAGTAGGTAAAGATCTTGTACTTCAAGCACTACAAGACAAGTTTATAGCTAAAGCATCAAGCGATATAGCTGAAGCAGAAATAGAAATGAGTTTAGAAGGCGGCGGCCTATTAGAATTAAACGTAGAAGAAGAATCACGTGCTGGTTACAGCCTAGACTACTTCTCAGACATAGCAGGTGCATCCAAAGCAGCTGATAATGTGTCAATACACTTTTCAACCGATATGCCGTGCAAGATAGAGTTTGAGTTACCCCAAGGAGCTAGGCTGAGATTTTATGTCGCACCACGCGTCGAGTAATAGTATGAAGCAGATAATAGCGTTATTTAAAGAGTATTATAGGAAAGCTCAGCTAATACTTCCTAAGGACTATGCTCTAAGAGAATTCGCTATTCAACCATTTAACTCAAACACATATATTAGACACCTAGCATTTAGCTCAGTTAATGAGCTAAGAAAATATATTCTTGAAAAAATACCAAGACACCTATACTACTCATCAGCTAGGTATGAAAACCCTGGACTAAAAGATATGGAGTCAAAGAAATGGCTAGGATCAGACCTAGTCTTCGACATAGACGTAGACCACATACCAGACTGTAATATCACTGAGTATTGGATCTGTCCAAATAAACACGTCTTCACTAATGAGCAAATCAAGGATAATAGATGCCCTATATGTGGAGCAAGTTTAGAGAAAACATCAATAGTTACCGATGAATGCATTACTAAAGGAGTGAGAGAACTAGTAAAACTAGTTGACATACTAGTAGAAGACTTCGGTTTTACCAAGGATAAGATAAAATCATATTTTTCAGGACATAGAGGTTTCCATGTACATGTAGAACTAAATGAACAAGACTCATTAATGGATTCAAACATCCGTAGAGAAATAGTTGACTACATACTAGGACTTGGCATCAATATACACCAATTAAAGCTTACCGATGAAAAAATAGGTAGAGTTAAACGACACGCACTGCTACCTAGGATAAATGATTATGGATGGAGGAGAAGAATAGCTAAAGCATTAATTGAGTATAAGAAAGATCTCAATGTGGAGGACATTATAGTAGATTACGTCTCCGGTAAACTTCAACCAAACGTATCGCATACATTAAATAATGCTGGAGTAATTCTAGAAAACCTAATAGATAAAGCAAAGGTCTTAGTAGACGAGAAGGTGACAATAGATATACATAGACTCATAAGAATACCCGGATCAATTAATGGGAAAACAGGGCTAATGGTTACTGAACTAAAATCTATAGAAAGCTTTAAGCTAACTCCCAAGTTATCGCCGTTCAAGGGCTATGCTGTATTAAAGCCATTTATAGACCTTAAAAACATGAGTATAATGTCTATGAAAATAGATTTAAGGAAAAATACTCCCGTAAAAATAGAATTACCTATAGCAATCTATATACATCTTAAAGGTTTAGGCGAGATCATGAGAATAATTTAAAGGTGTTTAATTTGAGTGAAGAACTACGTTCAATGGTATCAAAAGAGCTTAATAGCGACGAGATACAAACCATAACTCAGATAAAGCTATCAGAGATATACTCAAGCATACTTGAATTCTTGTCAATATGCTTAGAAAACCCTAAGGATGAATGCAATCATGTTATTAATGAAATAAGTGAACTAGCGCAAACATTAATGGCGTTAAGGGTGAGAAAGGCGTTAGAGAAATCAGGAATAGATGAGAAATCCTTTGATGCAAGCATACTAGACGTTATCACAAGAACGCTACACAGCTACTATAAGGGTATGCTAGGACTAGAAGTTGCACCAGACTCTGCTGGCCGAGTCCTAGTACGTGCACTAACAACGTTTATTCATAAAGGAATAATAATTAAACCTGGTAGCCTAATGCTAATGGATTCTTCAGAAGCATTTATTCTAGAAGCACTAGGCTACCTTAAAGTTTATAGAATCAAAATATATAAGTAGGTATACTCTACCACTATGGTGCAGGAAATAGCTAAGAAACTGGTGGTGACTAGATGCGAGTACCTAAGAGGATAAGAACCTATTGTCCAAGATGTAGAACGCATACAGAGCATACTGTAGCAATATATAAGCATGGGAGAAGAAGAGCCCTCTCGGAAGGTGAGAGAAGGTATAGGAGAAAACAAGAAGGTTATGGCAGTAAGCGTAAACCTGAACAAAAAAGGTTTGCAAAGGTTACTAAGAAGATAGTGTTAAAACTAAGATGTACTAAGTGTGGCTATATACTGCATAGACGTGGTATAAGGCTTAAGAAAATAGAATTAGTTGGCTAAACAAGGTGGTTAAATATGAAGCGTAGGAAAATACTAATACCAATGCCTAGAAGCAAGTTCCTAGTAGTTAGATGCCCTGACTGCGAAAACGAACAAATAGTATTCTCTCATGCAACCTTCCCAGTTAGATGTCTTGTATGTGGCCGTGTACTAGTTGAGCCAACAGGAGGTAAAGCGAAAATCCTTGGAACAATAGTAAGGGAGCTAGGATAAGGATTCAAGGTTTCTTAAGTATATATTTCACATAGCACACTCAAGCTTCTTGTCACAATAAAATTGTTATGGGTAAAGTAGCACATATATTTTATATTCCTAGCAGAGTAAACTTGTTTCAGCAATATGGGAAATATTTTAGCTAAGTCCTACAGTAATAAGCTAGGTGATAACAGTATGGTGATGAAGAGAAAGGATTTACCTGATGTGGGAGAACTAGTAGTCGGGACGATAATAAAGGTCTTCGATTATGGAGCTTACGTCACATTAGATGAATATGGTGGACTTGAAGCCTATCTTCCATGGAGCGAAGTTTCTTCTAGGTGGATAAGAAATATCAAAGATTATCTTAGGGAAGGTCAGAAAGTTGTAGGCAAGGTTATACGTGTAAATAAGGCAAAGAAACACGTAGACATATCACTGAAACGTGTCACCGAAGGTGAACGACGTAGAAAAATACTAGAATGGAAAAGAGCTGTAAAAGCTGATAAGATACTTGAACTGGCTGCTGAAAAGCTAGGTAAAACTAAGGAGGAAGCATATAAGGAAGCGGGCTGGAAGCTTGAAGACTACTATGGCGAAATATATGCTGGTTTAGAGGAAACGGTATTAAAAGGCATTGAAGCTCTCCTAGAAGCTGGAGTACCCGAGGAATGGGCTAAGGTACTAAAAGAGCTAGCTGACAAACATATAACGATTAAGAAGGTTAAAGTTAAAGGAATACTAACGCTACAAATACTAAAACCTAACGGCGTAGAAATAATCAAAGAAGCATTAACTAAAGCGTTGAGCAATATTCCTCAAAACGTTGAAGCTAGAATATACACCATCGGCGCACCTAGGTATGTAGTAGAGGTCACAGCAACAGACTATAAGTTAGCCGAAAAGACGCTAAGCAGAATAGTAAAGACTGCAACAAACATAGTAAAAGAGCAAGGCGGTACTGCAAGTTTTGAGAGAGTGAGAACTTGAAATGGCTACTACACAAGTGTACTAGTTGTGGAAGATACACTCTAAGAAGAGATAAATGTCCTGTATGTGGTTCACTGGTAAGAGTAGCACATCCACCAAGATTTTCACCTGAAGACAGATACGTCAAGTACAGATACTTAATGAAAAAACTTGCAGGAATAATAAAAGAATAGCGTCACCACGGTACATTTTTTAGACCTAAAATATAGGCAACTCTATTAGTGAGTATATGGAGTAAAACTATGATTACCAATGCTACGATGAATAGTATGTAGTCTACTAAACCGTGGATTATGAGAACAATGCTAGATGCTAGAAAGAAATCTAGCTGATCTAACAATAATGCTCTCTCACCCCGCTTTAAGCCGAGTCTCCTCTTAATAAATGAGCCTAAAAGATCACCTAGAATAGCGGCAATACAAGACAAGTATAATATTAGAGTAGAGTAGAAATCATATTGAAGTAACATGTATGTAAATGAAACTATAAAGCCGAAATACAATCCAACAAGCAATCCTTCAAAAGTTTTACCATCACCTAAAATCCTATGGCCGTCAATGAATTTTTTGCCTAAATCTATTGGTGTACCTTTCCTAACAAATACTGGTGTAGCATTAGTTACCATTGCTGGTAAGTATAATGTAATAGCATTTAGTACTAGTAGTACTAGGTTCATGGTCCTAGCCACTTAATACCTTTATTAGTAATCTCGAATTCTAGTTCTAAACCCGTATTCTCGGGTTTTTCAATTATAAGTATCCTAGTAGATCCTTTTCTCTCTAACCTCACTATAACACTTGCCCAAAACTTTATGTAAGTTGCACCACTAATTTCCTCCCCCTCCTCACCTGCTTTAACTTGACCTAGAACTAGAACCTTCCTTTTCTTAAATACGCTAACCCAATACAATATGCCCATTTGAGCACTTAAGCTACGTGTAGCAGCTTCAATATCTTCTTGACATCTAAATAAGTTGTTAATAGTATCTATTACTATTAAATCATAGTCTTCAACTATTAACGGAATTATAGAGAGTATAAACAGTGTCTGTAACCAAAAATCGTTTATGTCCACGAAAACCACGTTGTCCAGACCGTCGAGTATAGATATTCTTCCCTTATAGGCCCATCCCTCAGTATTAACATACAATACTCGTTTACCACTTAGACTGGCTATCCTAGAAATATGTAGAGCTAAGTTAGTTTTACCTACTCCTGCTTCACCATAAACGAGTATAGGGCCTTGAGCCCCAATTAACAATTTATCTAGTACATTATTTCCAGTAAAGTACCTCCACTCTATAGATGGCACCAGTTTTTATCTAAACTTATAATAGCTATTAAACTCTACTAGGAAAATAAATGCTTAGCTGTAGGCATGGGCAAACACAGGGAGTAGTACGTGTAAGGTGATAGAGCATAATAAAGCTTAATAGATCTATAGGTGTAATAGTACTTGATCCCAAACTATTTGTTAAAGTATTAGAGAAGTTAAGACCACGAAACATTAACATAGTTGTTCCAACTAATGGTATCAATATCGATGAAATAAGAGATAAAGTAGACGTGATAATTATTGATAGAGATGTACGCGATAGACTTAAGTTACCAGAGCATGATCATTCAGTAATAGTTATTGAAAGCTTAGACGAAATCGATAAGCACATAGAAAGAGCATTATGCATGATACAGGGTAAGGAAGAGTATGATGAAGTAATAATAGGTGTTGACGTAGGCCCTGAATACATAGCTTATGCAGTTGTAGCCGACGGCGAGATAATTGAGGTGAATAAAACAGTTATTGAAGACTTCCTAGAAAAGGTCAAGTCAATTGTATTAAACTATCCATATAAGTCAATGATAATTAGAATAGGGTCCTCAAGTAAAGGCCCAGAAATAGCTCTTAAACTACATAACCTACTAAACAAGTTTAACGTAGTAATAGAGCTAGTTGAAGAGGAAAGTACTTCTAAACATACGCTAATAACATTAAACTATGGTAGAATACGTGACAAAGATCTAAGTGCAGCAGTAAACATATCATTTAAACAAGGAGTAAAAATCGGCTCACACATGGATTCCCAGTTAAATAACGTATAGTCTAAATGAGCTTTGGAAGGAGTCTGCTATGATAATGAACGTGGAACTTGAAAAGAATAAGATAATAAGAATAAATGGTCCGGCAGCCATAAAGGTGATAAATGGCTCAATAAAGATCTTAGGAGCAACATATAATGAAGGCGAACGCCTAATAATTAACAAGTATAGAAGCTATGCTTTAAAATGCATAGATGATAAAGCAGTAATTGAAGTCTCACTAGGTGATGGAGGAGCTATAGAAGAGCCAAGCGAAGGAGAAGAAGTAGTAGATATTTGGGAGGAAAACATCGGGAAAATAGTAGAGGAGTGTAGGAGTAGGAAATGTAGGATAATTGTGGTAGGCCCAGTAGAGAGTGGCAAGTCTTCACTAACAGCATTCATAGCAAACATGTCATTAGAAAAGGGGTTAAAGCCAATAGTAATAGACGCAGATGTAGGTCAAGCCGATATAGGACCACCAGGCTTCATATCAGCTGCTATAGTAGAAAACAAAATCCTATGGCTACGTGACCTTAAAGCTAATTACCTGAAAATAGTTGGATCTATTACTCCAGCACATGTAATGCATAAGATCATTAGCAATACTATGTTCTTAGTTAATTGTGTTAAGGATTCTGGCGATATAATAATAATAGATACAGATGGATGGGTGCAGGGATACCAAGCAATTGAGTATAAAATAGATTTAGTAAGAGCAATTAATCCAACTCATGTAATAGTATTAGCGGACAAACAATTAGCAAATGCCTTGGAGAATGCTTTTAAAGATAATACAAGTATTAACGTGGTTCACCTACCGTCACCTAAGGTAGTCAGGAAAAGGGATAGAGATGATAGAAGATATCTTAGGAGTAAATCGTATAGAAGGTACCTTGAAGATGGTAAGATTAGGAAGATAAAGCTAAGAGAAATAGGATTAATAGGTTCAGCTCTATTTATTGGTGAAAAAGTAGATCTAAACACACTAAGAGAAATATTGAAGCCATCCAACATTACACCGCTTTATGCCTCAGCTCTACATAATACACTGTTCATAGTAGTCGACAAGCAACAAGTCAATATACGTAGTATAGTTGAAGCAGTTTCACAGAAACTAGGATTCTCAGAAGTATACGTATTCACTAAGGGGTTTGAGAAAGGCTTACTTGTAGGCTTAATTGGTGAAGACCCCAATAGCGAAGTACCAGGAATAGTAACATCAATAGACTTCAATAAAGAGGAAATAAGCATTCAAACAAAGTATGAAGGGAAAATACGTGCCATAATATTTAGTAAGATAAAGTTATCCGATGAATGGGAGGAGGTGGGTAAGCCTTCACGATATATGATCTAGGATCATTTATTGAAGCATTGAAGAAGGAAAACCTAGTTGACACAATATATAGGGAGGTAAGTGTTGAGTATGAGCCAACACGTATATTGTTGAAAGGTGATGTTGAAGGTAAGACAATAGTATTCAAGAATATAAGTAATTGTATAGGTAGTGGAGTAGGAAACTTAGTAAACACGAGAAAGAAACTATACATGGCCTTAAACTCCAATACTGATGAGGAAGCATACAAGCGAATTATTGAGGCTTTAAACTCAAAGCCCAAGTTTAAGGTAAGAGCATTTGAACTTAACGAGTCTAAGGTGGACTTAACAAGACTTCCAGCCATAAAATTTTACCCTAGAGATGGTGGTAGATATATTACATCGAGTATAATAATAGCATGCTTAGATGATGAAACATGTAACGCCTCAATACACAGAATACTTGTCCTAGGCAAACGTGAACTCGTTGCTAGGATTGTCCCTAGACACTTATACTACATTTACAAACAAAACAGGCTGAAAGGAAAAGATACGCCTATAGCAATAATAGTAGGAGTTCACCCATCAATACTTCTCTCAGCATCTATGAGTCCTCCTTTCGGAGTATTCGAGCTAGGGTTAACTCACAAGCTAACTGGAGAAATACTTGACGTAGCTTATACACCAGAATACAATATTCCAGTACCACTACATAGCCAAATAGTGATAGAGGCAAAAATAACAGGTCAGCTTGTCGATGAAGGCCCTTTTGTAGACTTAACATTAACTTATGATAAAATACGTAAGCAACCATTAATACGTGTTGAGAAAATATATATGCATGAAAACCCATTATTCCACATAATTTTACCTGGAGGAAGAGAACATCAATTACTAATGGGCTTTCCACGTGAAGCAATGATCTGGGAGAATATTAGGAAAGTAGTACCAAAGGTACATAAAGTAAGATTAACAATAGGTGGTGGCGGATGGCTTCACGCTGTTGTAGCCATTGATAAGAATAGTGAAGGAGATGCCAAAAACGCTATATTGGCAGCTTTTGCCGCTCACCCAAGCCTTAAACATGTAGTAGTCGTAGACGGTGATATAGATCCAGATAATCCATACGAAGTTGAATGGGCTATTGCAACAAGATTCCAAGCAGATAAAGACATAGTGATAATAAGAAACGCTAGGGGTTCAAGCCTCGACCCTTCATCAAGTAACGGCTTAACAACTAAGATGGGTATTGATGCTACAGCTCCTCTACATGAACGCGAGAAGTATATCAAGGTTAAACCACCTTGAATAGGTGTTCTCATGTACTTAACCAGATTAGAAGAGAAGATGTTGAATGGAGAACTAGGTGAAGCAGTAAGCATAGCAATGAAAGCTATAGTTAAAGTAGGAGAAATACTGGGAGCCAGTAGACTAGTAGAAATAACCCATTCACATATATCAGGTATTTCATACTTAAACATAGGTGATCCAGGCTTAGAATTTATAGAGTATCTATCATCAAAGAATGCTAGAGTTAGAGTCTTCTCAACTATGAACCCGTCAAGTATAGATGAAGACAAAATACATATATTTAACATCTCTAAGGAAGAATTAGCTAAACAAAAAAAGATAGTAGAGCTATTAGTAAAGATGGGCGTAAAACCTACATTAACGTGTACTCCATACTACATAAGAAAACCTAAACTAGGAGAGCATCTAGCATGGGGTGAGTCTAGTGCTGTCGCATATGCAAATATAGTATTTGGGGCAAGAACCAATAAAGAAGGTGGGCCTCTAGCGCTTTTTGCAGCAATAACGGGTAGAACCTATTATGCAGGTTTACACTTAGAAGAGAACCGTATACCTAAAGTATACATTAAAGTAAATACTAGAATAGACAATGCTGTTAAAGCTGGCCTTTTAGGATACTATATTGGTGAAGTAGTTAGAGGAAAAATACCATATATAGATGCTACTATCTTGTATGATGAGTCTACATTGAAAGCATTTAGTGCAGCTTACGCTACATCCACTACAACACCACACGCGTTATTAAAGGGTGTTTCACCTGAAGAGAAAATATACGATAAAGAATTCATAGAGGAACGCATTATTGTAGATGAAAAAGAACTAATTGAGACACTTAATAAACTAGTAGACCAAGACACTAACGAGTCAAGAAAAACTCTATTTATTGGTTGCCCTCACCTAGGAATAAGCGAAATACACTACATATACGATCTAGCTTCTAAAGGAAAGATAGGTATTGAGGGAATAATTATTTCGACAAGTAGGTATGTTTATGAAAAAGCAAAGAACATTATTGCTAAGCTTGAATCGCTAGGTGCAATAGTAGTAAAAGATACATGCCCCATTGTATCTCGTTTAAAGATAAAAGATTACCTTATAACCAACTCGGTAAAAGCAGCATTCTATATGAAGAGGCTACATAAAGTTAAGGTGATGCTAAGAGATGTCAATTAATAACAAGGTGAGATTAACACCATTAATAGAGCTCAATAGTAATTATCTTGAAGGAGTAATGCTTGTATCACCAACACCTATTTCGCCATTAGGCGATATTGATCCACGTACAAGCGAAATAATTGACCCTCAATCCCCATTATATGGTGTAAGCATAGCTAGCAAAATACTTGTAGCACCATACTTTAGAGGCAGCACCGTAGGACCATACATACTATTTTCGCTGAAAAAATATGGTGTTGCACCAAAACTAATAATAGTAGAACAAGTAGATCCAATGCTTGTTACAGGCTGTGTTATATCAAATATACCATTATATCAAATAAATAGTATAGAGCGTTTAAGAAACTTATCAAATAAGCTAGTACGGGTATATCGTAATGGAAGAATCGAACAAGTTTAGGGGCTTACTAGTAGCAATAGAAGGTATAGATGGATCAGGTAAAACCACTCTTGCAAAAAACCTAGTAAATAGACTCCAAGATAAAGGATACAAAGTACACTATACATTTGAGCCAACTCACAGCATTATAGGAAAGCTATTAAGAGAACTACCAGATAACTATAGATCCCCATTAATAGAAACACTACTCTACGCAGCAGACAGAGTACACCACTACCTATCGGAAATAAAGGCTAAGATAGACAAGGGATACATAGTAATAGTAGACCGCTACATACATTCATCAATAGCCTATCAAGGAGCTCTAGGAGCACCACTTCAATGGATTATTGAGGTAAATAAACATGTCCCCAAACCGGATCTTGCTTTCTACATTGACGTCCCAGTAGAAGTAGCTATACAAAGACTTGAAGCATCTAGGAAAAAGAAGACGTTCTATGAGAAAAAGGAACTCCTAAGAAAAGTACGTAGAATATACCTTAAACTCGTCGACAAAGGCGAGTTAATACTACTTAATGGTCTAGAAAAACCCGAGGAAATAACTAGGAAAGCATACGATAAGATACTATCGTTTCTGAGATCTAGAGCTAAGTGAACCCTCGCTCCTCCTCTCAGATAATACTTCTCTCTTTATCCTCTCAATACGCTCAATTACTTCAAGTAAACCAATTACTCTACGTATAAGGTCTTCATCTAAACCCTTCTGCTCTATTCCTCTACGCATTTCAGCAAGCTTTGACACTACAACATCCTCTACTGAATCCAAAACACCTATTAAGGTAAACTTCTCAACTTCCTCTTCACTTCTTGCAACATACACTCTACCATGAATAGGGCATACAACCTCACCACTTCTAAGCTTAAACAACGGAAGACCACATTGAGGACAAGTATCAGATAACATCATAGCTCCAGCTCTAAGTAATTCACTCATCTTCCTCAACGCCTGTGCACGATCAACTTTTAAGCTACTCATATACCTAGACACCTCTAACGCTAGTAGGAATATACATTGGGTAAGAAATAAACATATTTTATGCACTAGTAGCGTTAAGAGAAACTAGCATTCACTAGAAATCGTGTAAGGGTGGGTACATAATGGCATACAATAATGAAGCTAAGATAAAGCAAGCAATACTAATGCTAATACGTGTAATAAATGATACAAGTGTTCCTAGAAATATTAGGAGAGCAGCAACTGAGGCAATAAAGCGCCTCCAAGACTTATCCCTAAGCCCAGGAGTACGTGCAGCTAATGCCGTAGGAATACTCGATGAGGTAAGCCAAGACCCCAATATGCCCACTCATACTAGAATAATGGTATGGAACGTAGTAACACTACTTGAAACCGTAAAGGACTAAGGGTACAGGTAAATAATGTCCAGTAACAAGCACCAAGTAGTTAAGGCAAGAATTAGAGGAATATATGCAACAGCTATAACAAAAATACTACTAGATAACGGTATCCTAATAGTTCAAGCCTCACCAATAATAAGGCATAGACTAGGACTACCCGAAAACAATGCAGCACCCGATGTAACAGTGAAGACACTCGACGACGACCCACATACACTACTAGTAATAGGGTTCCCAGAGCAAGTAGACACCGTATCAAGGATCATAGAAGAATACGTTGAAGAATACATTAAATGGGAATCAAAACTAGGCTTATACTCAATAGTAAAAGGAGTAGTCATTGAAAGAAAAAATGATGAATGCCTAGTGAGGTTACCATACAATATAACATCAACACTCAAACCCTGCTACGAAGAAGAAGGCGACGAGATAATAGTATCAATAGCTAAAACCAGGATAAAACCCGACGAGCCAATAAGAATTACTAAAAACATAAGAGTAATAGGATACTATGCAGCAATAATAGATGGTGAAGCCAAGATCACAATAAGTGAACACATAAGAAACTATGAAAAAAGAGCAGAACTACTAACAATAGCATCAAACACTATAAGAGAAGGATACGGAGTACACTGGAGAAGTAGCGCAGGCTACGCAGACACAAAAACACTTCTCAGCGAACTAGAAGAACTTAGAAAAAGGATAAAGGAAATAAAAGACCAAGCATCTAAAGCACAACCACTAACAATAATATATCCAGGCGAAAAAATAGTCCTAATAACACTACCAAGTACAGCTAAAAGAAAACTAGATGAGATAAGAAGCAAAGTAACACCAACAACACCATACCACCACACAGCTAAAGCCCTCGGAGACGAAGTAGCAGTAATAGTAGATTTCGCGGAAAAACTATTATCAAATAAATGGATAACAATGGAGCAAGCATACCAGGGAATACTCGAATACATAGCAGATAAACTAAAAGAAGCAAGAAAAATAGAAATATACCACATAAAACCTGAAGGAAAAATACTTAAACTAACACCAGGAAAAATAGAATCACTAATAACCAAGTCAAATAAAATAATATTAGAGTTGAAAAGAACCTTCAAAACACATGGAGTATACGACGGACTAGGAATAGAGAAAGAACCAGGCGACTACGACCTAATGAGAATAGACACAAGTAGCTGGACAATAATACACAGATACTACGATAAATCAGGAAACCTAAAAGGAGAATACATAAACATAAACACACCACCAGAAATAACAACAAACAAAATAGTATACCACGACCTAGCAATAGACATAGTCAAAATAGAAGACAAAACAAAAATAATAGACCTAAACGAATACATAAAACTACTAAAAGAAGGAGCCATATCCCAAGCAATACACAATAAAATAATAGAAGAAGTAAAGAAATACGGCATAGACCTAGAAAAAGAAATAAAAGCAGCAGTAGAAGCAAACAAAGACAAAAACTAAAAGACCCCCAACAACCTACGAATAAAATAGACCCCATGGTGCGGGGGTGCCCGAGCCTGGTCAAAGGGGTCGGGCTGAGGACCCGATGGCGTAGGCCTGCGTGGGTTCAAATCCCACCCCCCGCACCATTACCATAGGCTAACTTTATCATACCTGGCGCATTTTAACTAATAACAAAAACGTTAAAAACACCCTATAGTACCTACAAGCTTCTGGGCCGGTAGCTCAGCCTGGAAGAGCGCTCGGTTGGCATCCGAGAGGTCCCGGGTTCAAATCCCGGCCGGTCCACCAAAACATCACGGCAAACCCTTGTGTTCTTATCTCCTCGTTCCTTAATTCAGAGCTGTCTAAAACAGTTTTCATGGAGTAAATGTTTCTAGGTAGCTGCGGCTTGTAGTCTATCTGCAGTTCTAGTATTCTAGTATCTTAGTATACGTTTAGTTAGCGATAATACTGTTAACTAGTAATAATATTAATAAATAAGTGGTTAGTAGATAGTATTTACTAGAGGCAGTAAGGTGGCCCCTAGTGGGCTTCTTTAAGAAGTATCTTGAATACCCTATTATCTATAAAGTTGCTATAGGCTTTGTTATAGGAATAATTGTTGGTGTAGTCTTCAGCTATGCATTAGATGTAGGGGTTTTATCGAAGGAAAGCCTTGACACATATCTTAAACCTTGGGGCGACCTCCTCGTAAGACTATTAAAAATGATTGTTGCACCAATCATATTGTTCTCCTTAATAGTTGGTGCTGCTAGTATAAGGCCTTCAAAGCTAGGTAAAGTTGGAGTTAAGATAATAGTGTATTATCTTCTTACCTCAGCTTTAGCTGTAGCTATAGGTCTAGTTATGGCTAACTTGTTTAGGCCTGGCGTGGGATTACAGTTAGTAGCAGCTGAGAAGGAAATAGCTGTTAAGAAGGCTCCATCACTTGTACAAGTACTATTAAACATTATACCCACTAACCCGTTTACAGCATTAACTAATGGTGCAGTTTTACAGATAATATTCTTCGCCATAATACTTGGCATAGCCTTAGCATACTTAATGGAGTCAAAGAACCAGAGAATCAGAGAGTCAAGTACAATAGCATACAAGGTTGTAGATGGACTAGCTGAAGCAATATACAAGATAGTACGTGGAATACTCCAATACATGCCCATAGGTGTTTTCGCTTTAATAGCCTACGTTGTAGCACTATATGGTCCTAGAGTTCTTGGACCACTAGCAATAGTAGTAATAGCATTATACGTAGGCTTATTCATACACATATTCCTAGTATATGGGAGCATTCTCTCAGCATTCAAGATAAGCATAATAGACTTTCTTAAAGGAGCAAAAGAAGCAATGCTAACAGCCTTCGTAACTAGGAGTAGTTCAGGAACACTACCAGTAACAATGACTGTAGCAGAAGAAAACTTCGGCATAAAGAGAACAGTCTACGCCTTTACACTACCACTAGGAGCAACAATAAACATGGACGGTACAGCAATGTACCAAGCAATATGTACAGTATTCGTAGCCAACGCTCTAGGAATACCATTAACCATAGGACAACAACTAGCAATAATCATAACAGCAGTACTAGCATCAATAGGAACAGCAGGCGTACCAGGAGCAGGAGCAATAATGCTAGCCATGGTACTCGAAGCAGTAGGACTACCACTAACAGACCCAGCAGTAGCAGCAGCATACGCCATGATACTAGGGATAGACGTCATACTAGACATGGGCAGGACAATGGTAAATGTAACAGGAGACCTAGTAGGAACACTAATAGTAGCAAAAACAGAAGGAGAAATAGACACAAGCAAACCAATATGGAAGAAACAACAATAACACATCTACACGTAATCAAAACATCTTTTCCTCACCCAAATACTATTCCTATTCTAAAACAAGCTAAGACAAAAATCAAGCTCCAATACAAATTTTAGAATCAGGATAACAAAGCATTAATATTAATGAATGGGCCCGGGGGGATTTGAACCCCCGACCTCCCGGTTATCAGCCGGGCGCTCTAACCAGGCTGAGCTACGGGCCCAAACCAAAGTACTAGACTACGGGATTATAAATCCTAATCCAATACCCGCTTAGCCGAACTCATAGAATCAGATGGGTTCTTTTCCTCATCCCACTTAAAGGGGGAAGCGGTCAAACCACGGTCTATCCGCTGCTCATCATCAACACTATCAACTCTAACTCCGACTAACACTATAGTATTACCTGGATAATATGTACTCGCCCAGTACTACCCTAAGGAAAATGAAGTGAAACGACATATGCATTGCCGCCCCGTACACTACCCCCTTAACGCTACAATGGATCATCACATACTCAGTCCGCCCGTCGCCTCCATCGGGGTACCACCAATAGTGTACGGGGCTTCGGCAACATACCATAACGTACACAGTCTAATAGGCGATTATACCGAATTATAACTTAGCCACACCTACTATATATACCGTAACGGATAAGAAATATACTGGAAGCACCACAGTAAAAGCAAACAGTCTTAGCACATAAGATATATCCTATGATAAGAATAATCACAGTAACCTTTAAAACCCAGATAAACACCAACACTCTCTTGGCAACACTGCCCCCGGGAACCACACCCCGCAGCTCCCGGCGGCGGCATGGCCGGACACGGGGCTAAGCCCCGTAGGGTGAAGCGCCGGCCTCCAGCTGCGGGGACACGAAAACCTTAAACCCCCGGGGCGGTGAAAACTAGACCTCGGCTATACTCACGCTCACATACTCAAAGATGGGGGCCCGAACACCCCAAGGGCACTTACCCTTGGGACGTTCGGGCCCGACAGAGGGGTTCTAGGGCTACAGAACCCAGGAGCCACGTATTAGCCCCTGAGGAGCCAACCCTACGGCCAGCACGCGGCCGTAACTCCGGTTGATCCTGCCGGACCCGACTGCTATCGGGGTGGGACTAAGCCATGGGAGTCGTGCGCCCCCGGGAATGCGGGGGCGCGGCGGACGGCTGAGTAACACGTGGCTAACCTACCCTCGGGACGGGGATAACCCCGGGAAACTGGGGCTAATCCCCGATAGGCGAGGGGGCCTGGAACGGTCCCTCGCCGAAAGGGTGCCCGGGGCATCCTCCCGGGCGCCGCCCGAGGATGGGGCTGCGGCCCATCAGGTAGTTGGCGGGGTAACGGCCCGCCAAGCCGATAACG
>WANQ01000006.1 GCA_015521735.1 Pyrodictiaceae archaeon
ACATACTTGGGTTAATGTCATGTTATTGAAGCAAAGAATAAGAAATGGTTATATATACTTAGATCCTGAAATACTGAAGTTAATAGGAATAAGTAATGGATCCGAAGTTTTTATAGAGATTGACATAGAAGAGAAATACATAATTCTAAGACCATGCCTAGAGAAAAATGCTACATATTTAAATAAGGTTAGAACTAACAATAAAACTACATTAGGAGAACCTAGCGACAAATCTGTCTTATATAAGAAGATTCTTAAAGAAATATCCCTTCCTCCTTCCGCAAAATTTGTATTAAGAATTTTAGTAGAGAAGGGTGCTGCCACGTTTAATGAGTTAGTAGAAGAGACAGGACTTTGTAAACGCACTATTAAGCATGCATTAAGGCTTCTAAGAGAAGCAGGTTTAATTAAAATTATAACATGTCTTAAGGATGCTAGGAGAAGGATTTATACTCTATGTTATATTTTAGGCGATGAGAGTAATACATAAAGTGATATGTGCTTAACCTAAGTTAGGTTTCTTAGTAATTCAAGTATTCCCTCCATGCTGAATTTCCTTGGTACAAGGCTGAGAATACCATGTAATTCTAATTTCTTGGAGGTTACCGGACCTATTGATACTATGATTTTGTTCTTTAATGTATTTATTTTTATATTGTTTTCCTCCATTATATTAAGAAATGTATCAACTATTAAAGAACTAGTAAAGACTATGATGTTGTAGTTTTCAAGTACTTTTCTTACATTTTCGTAAGCTCGTTCATGTACTTTTAATGTATATATTGGGATATTGACAACCTCAATACCGTGTTCACTTAATATTTTAATTATTCTATCGTTACCATATTGTGATCTTGGAATTAAAACCTTTCTAACACGGTGTTTTATGATCTCGTATCCAAGATCTATACTAGTGAATCTCTTAGGTAGAATTGTTGGCCTAAGACCATATTTAATTAACATCTTGGCTGTGGACTCACCTATAGCAGCAAGTTTCCTAGTTGTAAGTTGCTTAAGGAGATATTCAAGTATACCGTATTTTTTACCTAGAATCATTAACGTTTTTACAGCATTTTTGCTCATGAACGCAATACAGTCCACATCACCTTCTAGATGCTTTATAATTCTAGGTAAGGATTTCTCTATAGGTACGATTTCTAGTATAGGTAAGTTATCAATGACAAATTTTTGAGCGACATTATATGGTATATAGTCTTCATGACTACTTGATGGTCTTAGTAATGCAACTCTATACTTCATCTTAGTCTCCAAAGACTATTTCTAAAGGAGACTACATGGCCTATGATAATAATAGCTGGCGGCTTCAAGGACTTAGCTTTTTCAGTTATATTACTTAGTGTACCAGTGATAACTTTTTGATTAGGAGTTGTCCCGTTTTCTATTATAGCGATAGGAGTAGTATTTGGAAGAGCTTTTCTTAGCCTTTCTACTATTTCCTTAAACGTTCCAACGCCCATAAGTATTATCAAAGTATCAACAGCTCTTGCTATATCTTCTATCCTAACTCTGTGAAGTTTTCTGCCATCAGCTTCCCTTCCAGTAATAACAGCAAAGCTTGAAGAAACACCTCTAAATGTCACAGGAATACCTGCATAAGCTGGAACAGCAATGGCACTTGTGACACCTGGTATGACCTCACATGGAATACCTTTACTTTTTAGAAACATTACTTCTTCGGCACCTCGACCAAAGACATAGGGATCACCATTCTTTAATCTAACAACAATCTTACCTTGAACTGCTTTTTCGTAAAGTAGTTTGTTTATTTCTTCTTGCGTCATGAAGTGTTTTCCAGGTCTTTTACCAGCAAATATTAGCTCTGCATTCTTCTTAGTATATTTTAAAAGCTCCTTTGAGACTAATGCATCATATACTATAACGTCAGCTATTTTAAGTACTTTAAAACCCTTTAATGTTATCAATTCTGGGTCGCCAGGACCTGCACCTACAATAAACACTTTTCCTACCATAATCTCACGCAATTAATTGGTGTAAAATTTAACCAAGGATTTAATATATGATGACAGCTTCTCAACCTTGCTAATCCAGTTATCCAATGGGACCCATTCATCTATGGAAATTTTAATATTTTTCTTCAGTGAAATGAATGATGCTATTATCCTTACCTCATTTTTAATTACTTGTGACAACACGCCGAAAGGTATTTTACAACCAGTGCCTATACTCTTCATCAACGTTCTTTCCACTTGAGCTTCAATCCATGTCTTTTCATCATTTATCAGTTTAAGTAAACCAATGATTTCGGTATTAGATTTTAACGTAAATATACCTATTATACCTTGACATGGTGCTGGAACCATTTCGTTGACATTAAACCTATAGTACGGTACTTGAATTCCTAGTCTAAGTATACCAGCTTCAGCTAAGACTAGGGCATCATATATACCGTTCTTAAGTTTATTTAACCTTGTATCAACATTTCCTCTCACTGGAACTATATTGAGATCAGGTCTTAAGAACCTTAGCATTGCCATTCTCCTAATGCTTGATGTCCCAATTCTTGATTTATATGGTAAGTCATATATTGTACAAGGAACTTCTCTGCAAATGAGAGCATCATATGGTGAACCCCTAGGCAACACTGCTGCAAGAATTAAGTCTTTATGAACATTGCTGGGGACGTCTTTTAAACTGTGAATAGCTATATGGGCCTTGCCAGCTAAGACAGCACGATTTACCTCTTTCTCAAATACTCCTTTACCGTCAATCTCATAGATAGGCTTGTGTTTCTCAATATCACCTTTCGTTTTAATTGTTAAGACCTTGATCTCTATATCGGGTTCAATCTTCTTAAGAGCTTGGACAACCAATTGTGTCTGAACTAGACTAAGCTTACTCCCTCTTGTAGCTATGACCAACTCTTTTAACTTCACTCTATCACCCTGCTATAGCTCGTAACGCTTCTTCAAGAGCTTCAATGCTTTTACTTAACACTTCATCAGTATGAGCTGAGCTAGTAAAATTAGTTTCAAACTGACTAGGTGTTAAAAATATTCCTCTCTTTAGAGCTTCTAGATGGAACTGATAGTACTTCTTAGTATCTGATCTCTTTGCAACATCATAGTTAATAACGTCTTTGTCGACAAAGAATATTTGGAACATAGAACCTATTCTGTAGACTCTTGCATTGATCTTATACTTTCTTATAGAATCTTCAATAACTTCAGTTAGAACTTTAGCAGCATTGTTAGCTATTTTATAAGGATACCCCTTCTCAAGTTCCTCAATAGTTGCTAATCCCGCAGCCATAGATATAGGATGTGCATTGAATGTTCCTGCATTATATACGGGGCCTGAAGGAGAAACTAATTCCATGATTTCTCTTTTTGCACCAAAAGCACCTATAGGGAATCCTCCACCAATAATCTTTCCTAAGGTAGTTATATCAGGAATAACGTTATAATAGCCTTGCGCACCACTAAGACCAAGTCTGTAACCAGTAGCCACTTCATCAAAAATTAACAATGAACCATATGTTTTAGTTAATTCTCTAATACCTTCGAGGAAATCGTCTTTGGGAAGTATTAAACCAGCATTAACAACTACAGGTTCCACGATTATAGCTGCAACATCGTCTCCATGTTTTCTCATGGTTTTTTCTAGGCTCTCCAGATCATTATATGGAAGTACAATAGTATTTTTAATTACGTCTTCGGGTATACCTTTAGATGTAGGAATACTCCATGTTAAGGCACCACTACCAGCTTTTACTAAAACATAGTCATGTGAGCCATGATAGCATCCTTCAAATTTAATTATCTTGTTTCGTCTGGTAAAAGCTCTAGCTAACCGTATCGCATTCATAGTTGCTTCAGTCCCTGAATTCACAAACCTAATCATTTCTATAGATGGATAATGTGATATTATCTTTCGTGCCATCTCTATCTCTAGCTCATATGGCATGCCATAAATCCATCCCTTTTCCAATTGCCTTACTATTGCATTAAGTACGGTGTAGGGTCTATGACCTAGTATTAATGCTCCGAAGGCCATACAGTAGTCTATTAACTTTACGCCATCTACTGTAGCAATATAGGGACCGGTAGCCTCTTTGACATAGAATGGATAAGGTATTAATTTTCTAGCAGGAGAATTAACACCACCTGGAAAGAGTTTTTGAGCTTCGTCATATAGTTCTAGACTTTTTCTCCACTCCAATATAATCACCTTAGAAGGGATCATAGCCTTCATTAATCCATTTAGCTATATCAACGGCATAATACGTGATTATTAGATCAGCGCCAGCTCTTTTTATTGAATGAACTAACTCTAACACAACCCTCTTTTCATCAATCCATCCTTTCATTGATGCTGCTTTAATCATAGCATATTCGCCACTAACGCTATAAGCTGCTAATGGATAGTAGGGTACAAAATCTTTTACGAGGCGTATTATATCCAAATAGGCAAGCGCTGGTTTCACCATCAATATATCAGCTCCTTCGACTATATCAAGCAGTATCTCCTTTAGAGCTTCTTTTGCATTTCTAGGATCCATCTGGTATGATTTTCTATCACCAAATCTTGGTGCTGAATTAAGGGCTTCTCTAAAAGGCCCGTAGAAATTACTAGCATACTTTACTGAATAACTCATTATACCTACATCAGTAAAGCCTGCAGTGTCTAAAGCATTCCTTATTGCTAATACCATACCATCCATCATGCCTGAAGGCGCAATAAAGTCAGCACCTGCTTCGGCATAATTTACGGCAATCTTGCCATATATTCTAAGCGTTTCGTCATTATCAATAACCATGTACTCACGACTTCCACGCTTAGCTGTTCTTACTAAACCACAATGAGCATGAGAGGTGTAACCACATAAACATAGATCAGCAAATATGATTACCTCTTCGCCGAATTCTCTTTTTATAGTTGAGATAGCTTTATACGTGACACTATCCCTTCTAAGCGTTTCACTACCGATATCATCTTTACTTCGGGGAATTCCAAAGAGTAAGAACGCCTTTATGCCATAGTTTAGAGAATTCGATATGAATCGTATAAGTGAGTTCAAGTCATACCTATATATTCCTGGCATTGATCGAATTTCTTGGGGTTTCTGGATCCCTTCAGTTACAAATATAGGCATTATTAAATCTTTAATAGAAATCCTAGCTTCTGCAACAAGGTCTCTAATTACCTTTATTTTTCTAAGTCTCCTTGGTCTTACCCTAGGGTATTCGAGAATGAGCAACAGCACCACCTCCATTTAGCATAGATTTGTACTCGTCCACAATCCTACCCACGAATTCTAGACAAAAGTCATTTCTAACTAATTCTCTTCTTAAGATTGTCGTTATTGGATGGAGTATTTTCTTAACCAATGACTTAGACATAGCTTCTAAAACCATTGTGAAATCTTTACCAGCGTGTATAGCTTTCAAAGCTTCTTTAAGTTCTTCTCTTCTAATATTCTCAACACTTCTATAAAGCATGGAAATATACTTGTTAATGAATTTTAGGAAATAGAGCTCAGTATATCTTCTCAATTCTTCTTCTATAATTTTCTCAGCCTTAGGTATTTCGCTCATCCTTTTAAGCATATTTTTGTGGGCTATTACCCTGAGATCATCAATATTCTTTAATACTACTCCTGGGATCTTCTTGATCTCTGGATCAATACTTCTGGGATTAGATATGTCTATAATAAGCAAGTGTTTACGTCTTCTCTGGTTCATTACATCTCTAATTTCATTTAATGTAATTATTGGCTTAGCTACGCTTACAGCTGAAATAACTACATCAACATCTCTTAAATATGTCTTAAGCTTATTAAGATCATCCCAGAGATAGTTAAATTTCTCAGCAAGATGTTTTGCTTTCACAACGGTTCGATTCAGAATAATTACCTTCTTTACTCCATGTTTATGTAGGAGGTTAACCACTCTAGAAGCCATAGTTCCGGCACCAATAACTAAGAACACTTTATCTTGAATTGACGATAACGTTTCACATAATAGTTCTACAGTAAGTGATGCAATACTTATAGAACCTTTATTAATATTTGTTTCAGAGAAAACTCTTTTAGCAGTAAGAATGGCTCTTTCAAACATTAAACTTAGTTTTTCCCTTATAAGTCCTGCATTTTTGAATTTTAAGTATGCACTTTTTACTTGATTAAGTATTTGGGTTTCACCTATAGCTAATGATTCTAAACCGGATGAAACTCTAAATAAGTGTTCTACGGCTTTTATGCCATAATATATATCTATAAAGCCATTGCTTCGAATTCCAGTTTTTTCCTTCAAGTAGTTAACTAATAATTTTAATCTGTCATTAGTAGCTTTATCAACATATATTTCAAATCTATTACACGTTTGTAAGAGAATTATTTCTGAAGATTTGAGTATGCTCCTAATGTACTTAGCGTGCTCTACAGGATCTTTAATTGCTAGTTTTTCAAGTATGTGAATTGGTACCTTTTTATGTGATATACTTATGCATATAGGACTTGTTACATAGGCTTCGTTAATATTATAGTACATGTTATCACCCATACGTCCAAATGAGTAAAACTACAATGAAGGTCCAGATGATGTTAAATGATTGCGCTATAGCATATGCAAGTGCTGGCCTACCCCTACCCATTTCAATTAATTCTTTAAGCCTAGTTGTAAGGCCTATGGAAACAAAAGCAAGACTAAAGAACCATTTTCTTAACTCTTTAGTGTATGAAAGAACTTCTTTAATATAATTGTATCCTAGTGTTGGTGTGAAGATCAATGAGAAAAGTAGTGAAGCTAAAATGAAGCCTATCACGAATTTTGGGAACCTATACCAAACCTCCAAGAGGCTAGGTGCTTCATTACGTTTCCTCTCTTTTAAGGCCCAATACAATGCTAGTATGAAGGCCATTATGCCTATCAATGTGTTCTGCGCCATTTTAACTATTGATGCAATCTTCATAGCAATCTCACTATGTAGTGCTCCAGCAGCAACAACTGCTGGTGTAGTGTCTATTGTTCCTCCAATCCAAGCACCAGCTACAGTTGCAGATAGTCCTATAAATTTAGCAAATGGTGGCATTATCACGAGAAGCACTATTGAAGTTAGTAATACTAAACTAATGACATGACTAATCTTTTTAGGATCAGCCTTGATAGCTCCACCAGCAGCTATCGCTGCAGAGACACCACATATTGAGACCCCAGTTGCTAGAACAGCGCTAAATTCTTTATCTAAACCTAGCTTACGTGATATAAAAAACGCAAAGTACCAGACAATGAAGACTACGATAATAGCTTGTATTAAACCCTTAGTTCCAGCCTTTAATATTTCTGAAAACAGTATTTCAGCTCCAAGCAGCACTAGTCCTATTTTAATGAAGAGCTCGGTTCTCGCTACTTGAGTTAACCATTGAGGAGTTCTATGGATATTGCTGATGAAAAGCCCTAATAATAAAGCCCATAATACATATTCTAAGCCATAATAATTTATAGGTCTATACTTAGCTAAGAATATAGCTATAAAAGATAAAATGAAAATTATTGTAAAGCCTTTGAAATAACCTCTTAAATAGCTAGTAAAACTATGTATAGATGTGTTTACAAGATACAGTGCTATAAATATGACGAAGAACATGAAGCCATAAAGCGTAATAATATTAACGCTATGTGATGAAGCAGTAATAATGGCTTCACTTAGATAATTCCACGTATTAATCTTTGGTATCCAGTCTAATCCCTTAGTAAGACCTAAGATTAGTAATGCAATTCCTATCCATACTGAAAGCCAGTCTTCAGAGCCCCAAAGGTTTTTCCACGTAATTCTCGACGACCTTAATTTCATTAGCACACCCAGACGATCATAGTATTAGTAAGAATTTTATAACGATTCCGTTTGAGGCAGATTTTGTATTTGGTGCAGATTTTGTACTCTTTATCTAAGAATAAAACTTGTGGTAATCAACACTTGTATAGGGAGATGCATGAATACAATTGATGAGTATAGAGAGCTGGTTAAGCTACTTAAAAAAGCCTATGAGGAAGGGGTTCAAGCTATAAGTCGTGAAGATGCAAGAAGGTTAAAAGGATTTGGGCTTTTCGCTGAAATAGTTAATGGTGAAGTAAAAATAGGTATGAGGATAAGAACTGTTGCAGGTAGACTTACACCAGAACAGTTTAGAATTATCGGTGAACTAGCTTTAAAGTTCTCTAAAAATTACCTCGAGATAACTAATAGACAAGGCTTTCAATTACATTACATAGATGTAAATGATCTAGAAGATATACTAATGAAACTGATAAACATAGGATTAACAACCAAAGGGGGATGCGGTGATACTGCAAGAGCTATAACAACATGTCCTGTTACTGATATAGATAAAGAACAATTATTTGATGTAACTCCCATTGTTAAAGACCTAAACGAATTTTACTATAAGAATTGGAAAATATTTGGAAATTTGCCAAGGAAATTTAAGGTAAGCATAACTGCTTGTCCATATTGGTGTACTGATCCAGAAGCACAATGCCTAAGTTTCATTGGTGTGAAAAAGGATGGAAAGATAGGCTTTACTCCTCTTATTGGTGGAGGATTATCAGTAAAACCTCGCCTAGCCAGACATATGCCCATATTCATACCCTTGGATTCTAATATAGTCCTAGCATTTGTTAAGGCATTTATTGAAATATGGTTAAGTGATCCTAAATATAGAGTTAGACACAGAGCTCGTATTAAATTCTTGGTCGATGATTATGGTGTTGAAAAGATAAAGAAGTTAATTGAAGAAAAACTTAATGTTAGATTTGAATCATACACCAAATTGCCAAGAAGAAAAGCGTTAAACGCTCATGTAGGAGTTCATGAACAAAAGCAGAAGGGCATGTACTACATAGGCATACCAGTTACAGCAGGATATATAACAGGCAAACAAGCAATAGAACTAGCCGATATAGTAGAAGATTATAGTGATAATGGAGAAATAAGGCTAAGCACTTATCAAAACATTATCATAACAAATATCCCAAAGGAGAAAATTCATATAGTTACCGAGAAACTAAAGAAACTAGGATTCATTCTCGATGACTGGTTAGCTGCGTATAGTATTGCTTGTACGGGGAAGCCATTCTGTATTTATTCTAGCTTAAACACAAAACAATTTCTTAAGGAATTAATAACCCATATAGCCAAGGATGTTAAGAAGATTGAAAATACCCCCATAAGAATTAGTGTTACAGGTTGTAGACATGATTGTGGAAAAACGTGGTTAGCTAATATAGGTCTTGTAGGAAAAACACTCATAGTTAATGGTACTAGAAAGGCAGCTTTAGAAATAAGCATAGGACCACCGGGACGTAAAAAAGTTCTAGGAACATATTCTTTAGAAGATGCAAAGAACATAGTCAAGGAGCTCATAAAAAATATCCATCAATACAATCCAGTACAAGAGAAATAGAAATCCGTAGCAAGGTATCTCCGAGATGGAGAAAACATATAAGAAAATATTAGATCTTAGGGGCTATACATGTCCGTTTCCACTAATTTTAGTTCAGAGGGAAGTAAAGAAGCTTAGCAAAGAACATATAGTTGAAATACTTGTAACTGATCCTTCATCATGTACTTCGATATCTCTATGGGCAGAAAAGGAAGGACATAAAATCCTCTCAATTGAGAATCTAGGTGAATACAACAGAATAATATTGAAAGTGAAAGCAAGAAAAGACCATCGATAGTGAATAGCTCTATTAAATAACTAGGTGAAATCCACGTAGTTTACAAGTTTAATGTTAAATATTTATTCTCTTCAACCTCTTTATTATTCTCAATATGCTTTCATTATTCCTCCTAAAATTCTCTAATGACTTCTAATATCAATTATTATAATATTAGGAGCTGTGCATTACATAGCTTTCCTTAGATAAAATCGTATGCAGTATGTATGCTTTGCCTACTAAGGGAAATATGCAATTTGAAAGAGTAAATGCAGTGAGGAAGACGTAGTATTATTGAATATTTATTGAATATTTAATCCAATCTTGACTAATAGCCCCTATTTTTGTCGTTATTATTGTGGAATAAGCTTATATACTTGATATCTGATGTTCTTTATATGTCTAAAATTCATGGGTGGTGGTTATTGAAATACATGGACATAATAGAAGAGTATATAAGCCTAGCATATTCTTAATTCCACTAATAATTACATTAATTGTTGGTGTTATAGCACCACCACTATTACCGCCAGTTCTCGCAATAGTTTTAGCTATTATTACTAGACAAGTGGTTTTAGCATTGTTTGCTGGCGTAGTGGTTGGTGGATTAATGGTTACTAGCTGGAATCCCTTTAGTGGTACTGTGAAGGCTTTGTCATGGATTATAGAGTCTGTTACTGATTCGTGGAATGCTACTATACTAGTGTTTGACTTCATTATTGGCGCTTTTGCTGGTGTACTATATGTTTCTGGTGCTATGGGTGATGTTGCAAGAAAGCTTTCAAGAAGGGTTAGGACTGCTAGAGGTGCTTCATTTTTCTCGTGGATTATGGGTGTATTGATTTTCTTTGATGACTACATGAATACTGTTATTGTTGGTAATACTTCGAGGCCTTTATCGGATAGGTTAAGGGTTAGCCGTGAGTTGTTAAGCTATATAGTTGATTCTACGGCTGCACCAGTAGCAGGTATAGCGGTGGTATCTACATGGATAGGTTATGAGTTAGGATTGATAGGGGATTCCTTTAGGACTTTGAACGATTTAGCAGGTAATGGTACAATAGCAATGGCTCCTGAAGTAAGCGCTATGTCGGCGTGGATTTCTAGTATACCGTTTAGATATTATAGTATACTGGCATTGATTCTAGTATTCTTAGTGATTTATACTAGAAGACATTTTGGACCTATGCTTAAAGCCGAATACAGAGCTGTTTTAGAAGGTAAAGTGCTTAGAGATGGAGCTCAACCATTAATGCCTACTGAATCTATACTTGGAGAACAAACAAGTAGGGCGCCATGGTGGGTTTTCGCCTCATCCATAATAGTGTTAATTGCAACAACTTTCATAGGATTATGGGTTACTGGTGGAGGTGAAGACTGGTGGAAGAAGAGCTTTTTCGAGGCTTTACCAAATAGTGATGCAGCTACAGCATTATTGTGGGGAAGCTTTACTGGCTTAGTTGTTGCTTCAGCTTTATCCTTAATTACAAGGTCATTGAATATATCTCGTCTCGTTGACTCAATGATTAAGGGCATGTACCTAATGGTGTTAGCAAACGTTATACTAGTTCTCGCATGGAGTATTAAGATGGCTACAGAAGCTGTAGGAACAGCTAACTTCATAGTAGGACTCGCAGTTAACGCTAATGTCCCAGTACTACTTACACCTCTACTCATATTCCTATCATCCATGCTAATATCGTTTACAACAGGTACTAGCTGGGGAACATTTGGGATAATGATGCCCATAGCAATACCGCTGGCATGGAGGCTAGCATTAGTACAAGGCGTAGACCCTTATCTTGTAACATATGCTACTATAGCAAGTGTCTTCACCGGGGGAATATTTGGAGATCACTGTAGCCCTATTAGCGATACAACCATAATGTCATCAATGTTTAGTGGAGCTGACCACATAGACCACGTTAACACACAAATACCATATGCACTACTAGCAGCCTCTATAGGAATAGTACTATACTTACTCTTCGCTATAGGACTAACTAACTGGATAATACTACTAGCTATAGGAGTAACACTACTAGTAATAATGCATAGAGTCTTAAACAAGTTATACGC
>WANQ01000007.1 GCA_015521735.1 Pyrodictiaceae archaeon
CAATCACTAAAATCCCATAACGCATTATACATATTTTATGGTATAAAGTCTTTACTATGGAATATTACAAAGCTTAAATCAACATTAATGCTAAGAGCCATAATTAAATCAAAGAATGTTGAAACCAGACATATACTACAAAAATTAATTGATCAATCAATTGAATTAAGCTATATTAAGATAAAACTGAGAATGAAGTTAAAATAGTTATACTGAGAATTATATGTTCTTCCATGGTCTAAGAGTTCTTGGTAAAGCCACGGCTATAATGAGGACAATTGGTAATCCTAGGATGAAAGCCCTAATTAATGATAAAACCTCAACATCAATAATGTACCTATAAGTGTAAGCTATGAACAGGTCATCAATAGTAGCTTTAGAGGCAAGCAGGAAGTTTCCATGCAGTACTGGCTCCAAGTACACTGAACCATTATAACATACACTAAACCTTATATTGAATAAGCTGAATAAGTATCTAGGTAGCAAATCCACTGGAAGAATCTTAAAATCTCTAATACATACTCTACCTTCACCCTTAACTGCACCTCCTCTAATTAATAAACCAGTTTCATTAGCTCCTTCATAAACTATTGTATTGTTTACCCTCACGACTGCATTACTACATGAAATGTTTGTGTAGAGTCCTAGCCCTTTACCTAATTCTATGCTATCGCAATAAACTGTTATATTAGGATCTACAATAATGCTTACATTATTTTTAGAATTATCGGCTCTTATAATGAGGTGATTTGTTTTTAGAATAACCTTACCAGTAATATTCATGTATCTAATCATATATGGTAGTCTATAAGCTACATCTCCAGGTTTAACTTGAGTTAAATATATGTTGTAACCAGTTATGTCTCTTAAGATCTTATTTAAATACTTGGCTATGAGGTAAGTATTGTTAACATTATATAAACAAGCCTTACGTATGATCACACTACGATTCATATACTCTATTGTGGCGGAGGGATTTTTGCAAACATTTCTATAATCTACGTAGACCTTAACGATGTTTTCATCTCCTAGATTTTCTGAGGACAGGTAAAGTCCTCTAAATAATTTATAATCAATACTCGTTGCCATTGTATAATTTAACCCTATGTAGCCTAACACTTCTCCAACACTACTATCTAGTGCTACTAGTACTGAATGTCTTGATGGAGGAACTGGAGATACTAATTGTTTATAAATAACTATGCCGCCTACATATTCCCGTGAAGATAGATATGGTATAATCTTATTATACACATAGGAGTCTCTGAACAGATAGTCTACTATCTTAGAGTCAATTACATATATAGTAGTTGATGCTCTATGTATTGTTAATAAGTAGAAAAGTGTCTCAGGTCTTGAAGATAAAAATAAAGCATCGTTATATATGGATGTAAAAGCTGTTGGTGGAATATAAGCCAGTTTTCTAATTAATAATCCAGGAGCAGCTAATATTGTATAGTTATTTTTAGCATAATATTTGTTAATGAACATATTTACAAGATTCATCTCAGACTCATTTAGCGAAAATATTTCAATATCATCGGTATAGCTTAACACGTAAATAGGTAATTGTACTATGCTCAAAGCTATAAGAAGTGCATGTATCATTCTCAAAGCAGGAGATTTACAGTATAAAACCATAGGTACTATTAATACTATAAGAAATGGATAAGCTAGTGCAAGTATACGTTTCTCATAGTACAACGGTAACACTACGTTATCTGATTTAGTGAAGAAATATACGCCTAGGAGATCTGAAAAAGTTATTATTCTAGCCATGAGAAATATTATTACCACAAGCACCAAAATATATCCATACCGTGACATCACGTAGTTCTTTATATTATCTTTACTTATTAATGATAATATTATGATTAATAATGGAGACCCTAGAATGATTGCATAAATACTAGGCGGTACTGGAAATAAGGTCCACATGATTACTAGTATGTATTGATCGATATTCTTGAATCCATACAAAATACAGTCTACAATACTGCCTAATATTATAGAGAGTAATAGTAGTACAATGTACTTATTTGCTAACAATAGTTTTAGAATTCTAAGAAATTTTATTAAAAGCATTATTACCTTCTCTCTAACTCTGCTTAGAGAGAAGAGTAGTGTAGATACGAATACGATAATAAGTATTGGAGCATACATAGATAGCCCAAAGGTTAATGCAATAAAGTAACTAATTAGTGAAGCTAGGATAGCTGCATAGAGTTGTTTGTAATTATTACGTATTAGACTAATACCTATAATTAAGAGCACGCCTAATAGATATTTAGGTATGTGAAAGAATGGTAGTGATACTAGGATAGGCATGACAAGATACCTCAAACTACGTTTAGCATTAAGTAGTATGTAGGCTAGAACGAAGAGTAACGTAAAGCCTATAGTTATGGGTCTATAGCTTAACCAAATCCAGAAGCCTAATCCCTCAGAATATATTGAGTAGAGTAGACTATTACTAAATAATAGCATCCATCCAAATCCACCACCTACAGCCCATAGTATTAATGCCAATGTACTTGCCCTAGCGCTTAAGAGAATTCTCTTGAAAAATAAGTATGCTGATAAAATTAGGAATAATGATCCCAGAGACACTAATCTGAATAGAGTAAATGGAGACAGTTTTCCTAAATATATGTGTATAATTGAAAATACACTCATAGACCAAGGATAAGGAACTAGACTCTGAGAACCATAGCGTACAAACCTTAACATCATACGATAAAGTCTAGGATAATCTGTTACACAACACATGGAAGATACAATCCAATTAAATCCAATCACTAATATTAATGTTGCTGTAACAAATACTAATGTAATTATGTCAATTAATTTGATGCATGTTCTTTCTTTGGTTACAACATCATAAAACTTCATATTATATACTGAGGTTACTATGCTACCTAATGCAGTTATATTAACAAACCATCCCACAACATTTTCATACACTTTAACCGATGATATGATGTAATGCATGGATGCTATTACAGAGATAAGTAATAATGTTAAAATATGGGATATAGT
>WANQ01000008.1 GCA_015521735.1 Pyrodictiaceae archaeon
TGCTTACTGGTTTCCTTTGAAATTATTCTCTTGATGAGCTCTAATTCTTTTTCTAATAGCTTTAAGCGTTGCTCTAGGTTATTAATTTGTTTCATTATATTTGATATGATTTCATATAACCACTTGTCATCTAACTTATTAACACTTACCTTCCTTAATGTCATTAGTTCTTTGCCGATATTAGCAGTATCCATGTTGGTGACTTCGTCTTCTTCCATAATATGTCTTGTTTTAGGAGAAGATTCTTTAGATGTGTTTGTCTCTTTATGTTCACTAACACGTGATACCGCTACATAACCTCTATCTAATCTCTTTACTAATCCCTTATCACGTAGGAAGTAGAGGATTCTTCTAACAGTACTAATACTTACGCCTATGTTATCTGCTATTTCTCTTGGAGTAGATCCAGGGTTATCTTTTAAGTACCTTAGTATTCTATCACTAAGTTTATTTTGTTTCATAGTGTTCTGCCCAATAATGCCGTAGAGCTACTTACTGCAAGGTTTAAACTTACGTCTTCAAACTTCTACCTTATTTTTAGCAATGATGCTTTATATACTTCTTTCCTCAGTAATTATCACGGTAATTATCAATAAGCTTATCTAAGGGTTTTAGGTAGTGAGTGAAAAAGAGAAATTAAGAAATAAGATACTTGCATTAATAGATGAGAGTACTAATAATTGGGCTAAAATGGCTTTTTATAGTGATCCTAAAGTTGCTGCTATTCTTGAAAGAGTATATGGGGTATGGGAGCAAAATAATAGAAGAGGTCTTCCAATAGATTATGCTACAATAGAGGAGTTGAAAATTTTAGCTAAGGCAGCAGAGAAGTATAAGAATGCTGGGCCAGAAGTTATTGGCATGTTGTTTAGAGAGGAGTCTAGAATCTTATACGATAACAGACAAGATAACTCTATGAAAGCAAGGGAGAGGTTTAAAGGCGTAAAGAATATTCTTAGACACCTACTAGGTATTTAATAATGTGAGTTCTTAGGCAAATTATAAAGGCAAATCTAAGTGCTTACTTACTAGTTTGTATACTCCACCTCTCTCAACATATACTAGTCCTTCATCTCTAAGTACTTTAATTAATAGCTTGTATTCATCAGGTAGTTTGTTAAGCTCTTTTTCATTTATCCCATGTTTCAATTTAGTGTATAAGTCTTTAGGAATAGCAGGTTTTACTACTTTATCAGTAATATCGTTTGCTATTGCATCTATTTTCCTATTGTTAACGTCCCTAATCTTATTTACCTCATTTAACTTAGGCATTGAAAACTCCTCTATTTTCTCTATTACTTTAAGTATATGTTTAATTGATTCTACATCGCTAACGATGTATTCATTATTACTTAGTGACACGTTTTCTACTATATCTACACATTTTGAGCTAAGAGTTTCTAAATGATTATCTATTCCACTTATATCTTTCTTAATCAAGACTACTTTAAAGCCTAATCTACATAGTCCATGAATTAGCTTATTTAGTTCTTTAAGGTCTTGGTTTTTTATATTTTTCAATAATATCGTGTTTCTTGTATTTCTATGAGTGCTTGCTATATCTTTTTTGAACTCTGCTTCTTCGTTATGTACTGGCCTTACTTGTACAGTGTATACTTTATGTCTTGTTGCTCTAGCTATGAATGCTATTACTGGCGTTAATGTTAATATTATGGCACCCAGTATTAGATTGTGAAGACCTAGGCTAGGGCTCCACGAGTTTTGCGGACCTAATATCTTCATGTAGCTAATTATAGTTAATTGGCTATTTACTACTTTAGTTTTAGCTACTATGCTTACATTGTAATTTGAATTATATTCATTAGTAGAGGATGGTTTAAATAATCCATTGAATGAAAAGGTAAGTAATACTAGTATTACAGTAGCTATTGCTATTAATAAGTACTTGGCTTTTACTGACGTGTATATCCCTTAACTATGCTGTGTTTTTAAAATGTTCATTGCTGTCCGTATTTCTGTTCCCAGTATTCTACTATGTCGTATCCAAATATTGACTTAAACATTTCTCTTCCTTCTTTAGTCATTCTCTTAGGAGTCCATGGGGGCTCCCATACTAGTTCTACATCTACGTTTTTAACTCCCTTAATTTTACTAACAGCTGATTTCACTTGCTCTACGAGCATAAAAGCTATTGGACAGCCTGGAGCCGTTAGGGTCATTTTAATTCTTACATTGCCATCGTCGTCTATGTTTAACTCATAGATTAATCCTAGATCCCATACATTAATTGGTATTTCAGGATCATATACATTCCTTAGAGCTTTGATTATTTCCTCACGTATTCTCTCTTTATCAACCAATACTATTCACCTTTAACTGTGTTAATTTTCTTTACTAATCTTTGCACCTGCTCTAATAAGTTCTTCCTCTAGATTCTCTACAACACTATTAAGTGTTTTAGCTACCTCATCTTTATTAAAACCTGTAACTAGTACGTATAATTTTATCATGGGTTTACCCAACTCCTCGCCTTTAGGATGAGATTTAATATATACTCTTGGGTATCTTCTTAGAACTTTATCTATTATTGGTGCTAGGGTAGATTCAGGAATATCCTCAACATGTATCCAGGCTTCTACTCTTTCTATTCTAGGTGCTTTATTCTTAAGAATTTCCTCAACATATTCTTCAAACATTGCTTGCATTTCCCTAGGAACACCCGGCAATGCTATTATCAGAGTATTACCACGTTCTACTAGGATACCTGGAGCAGTGCCTACAGGGTTAGGTATAGGCTTAGCTGTTCTAGGTAGTAAGGCCATTTTTCGCCTATGTTCTGTAATCTCTAAGCCTTTACTCCTATACTTTTCCTCTACCATTCTAAGAGCTTCATCATTTAGTTTTAATTCTTCTCCAATAGCTTTTGCTATAAACTCACTCGTCCTATCATCATAGGTAGGCCCTAATCCTCCAGTAGATATAACTACCTCTATACCTTTACGTAGAGCATCACTTAATACTTCAACAACTTCCTGCTCAGAATCTGGTAGTGATACTATTCTTTTAACCTCAAAACCCATTAACGTAAGCTTACGTGCTAGCCATGTACCATTAGTATTCACTATTTGCCCCAGCACCAATTCGTTACCTATACTTAAAATCCAAGCCCTAGGCACCATAACTAACCACTAGGTTTATATAAACACTTAGAGTAAAATAAGTCATGCGCGCCGCCCACACTGACAGCCCCGAAAGGGGCAGGATGAGGCTGTGGGACTTGTCCCCCGCATTTCAGCTAAAATAAAATCTTCTAAGCACTCATAAAACAAAATGCTACCAAAGTAATGGTAGTTTCTCTGAAGAATCTATCTTAACTAAGTCTACGTCAAAGGTATAGTGTACTTTCGTAAACTCTTTACGAAACTCTATTACCTTCTTCTTAACCTCACTAGGATCCTTTCCCTCAACAACCATCCTCATAAACCTTGCTACTTCCCTAAAATCATCCTCCTTCATACCCCATCTAGTCATTTCTTGTACACCTAGTCTTAGCCCACTTGGATTCTTTATTGCTGTAGGAGGATCTTTAGGAATCAAGTTCTTATTGACTATAATGTTTGCTTCTTCAAGTAGTTTTGCAATCTTAGCTCCACCACCATAATCCGATACATCTAGTAGCACTTGATGACTCATCGTGTAACCTTTATGCTCACCTAGTACCTTAAACCCTTCAGAAGCTAATGCTTCTGCAAAAGCTCTAGCATTCCTAATAATTTGATCTGCATAAGCCTCGCCAAAATATTTCATTTCATAACATGTAACCAACGTAGCTGGAAGTCTATGTAGGTGGTGATTGCTTACAAACACTGGAAATACCGTCTTAGCTATAGCTTTGTAGAGTTTTTCGTCATTAGTGAATATAACTCCCCCTTGAGGACCAGGGAACGTTTTATGTGTAGAGGCTGTTACAATGTCGGCACCATGTTCTATTGGATGCCTCCATCTCTTACCAGCAATCAGTCCTAAAACGTGAGCAGCATCATATACTAATTTTGCGCCTACACTATGTGCTGCATCTGCAAGCTCTTTAACTGGATGAGGGAATAGGTATACGCTTCCACCTAATACAATGAACTTAGGTTTAACTTCTTCAATGAGCTTCACAGCCTTATCTACATCAATATTCATTTCCTCAGCATCGTAAGGTAATTCTATATGCTCAATCCCTAACGCCCCCAGTACACCATACTTTGTATGACTAACATGTGAGCCTGCCTGCACTGGTGCAATAAGCGCTTTGGATCCATACTCTCCTAAAACCTTGAACACTGTAGCGTTAGCTATAGTACCACTTATAGCCCTAGGCTCAACATACTTAACATTAAATAAATCACCCATAACATCCATTAACTTAATCTCTATTTCATCAACGTATACTAGGCCTTGATAATAACGTTTCTTAGGCTTACCTTCAGCATACCGATGCATCATATCCGACATATAAGCCATTTCAGCAAGAGGACTCATAACGTTCTCACTTGCAATTAAGTTTATTGTCTCATATCTACGCCACTTATTGTGAGTGTATACAATCTCCAATACATTAACTAGGTCTTTAGGTAGTTTTGCCTCTAAGTATGAGAAGTCAACAACCACTTTACACACCAAATCCAACAATACTAACCAGAAGTATATTAACTTAAGCTAAAAGAGGTCAGCGATGGGACTATAAGTCATCTAATCCTTAATCCGAGGAGCCCCCAGTTCATCACCCCTAAGACCTATAAAAGAGTAAGACCTATAAAAATTGAGGACAAAGACTGATAAAAATGAGGGCGGATGAGGAGCACCCGCGACGTCAGGGAATAGATGCCGAAGGAAGAGCCGAGCTGACGCCCCCAACAACTACCCTTGAAACATTAGAGTTAGCAACTAATAACTGGATGCAGAATCATGTAACAGATACATTGGTGTTAGTTCATTGAAAAAAGTCTTTAAAGACATAATAGTAGCAACAATTATCATAGTAATAGCAGCAGTCCTTGTATGGAACTACTATGACATAAGCATATTTTTGAACTGGGTTAAAATATACAATGAACTAGGAATACTAAATCTTTACACAATGTATAAGTATAATGAATCATATAGGGTAGTATACTTACCACTAGCTCCAATAACATTTATAGCATTTTACAGTATAGGCCAGCAAACTGCTAATACATTAATGAATCTTACTTCAACGACATTATCAGCAAATCTCAGTGAACAATTAAAAGTAACCTTAATACGTGGCTTCTCAAAAATACCACTATTGATAATGGTCTATGCTACAGCATACCTAATATACAAGAAAGAGAAAAACACTGAGATGGTTAAATGGTGGTTTTATAATATCCCATTAATACTTGCTGTAGCTACATACCAGTTCGACCCCATAATGGTCTTCTTTCTACTACTAGGCACATATCTCATAGTAGAAGATAAAGTCGCATTTGCCGGGATTGCATGGGGGATAGGTTCTGCTATTAAGCATGTACCAGCAGTTCTCTTACCAGCAGTATACATGTATTTTAAAGATTGGGGAAAATTTGGAAAATTCCTTCTAACCTTCACATTAGTAGTTACCATCATATCACTTCCATTCCTTATTGCAGACCCCATAGGATTCATAAACAACGCCTTAGGATTCCATAGCAATAGACCTCCTCAATACCTATCAATTTTCAACATACCCGTCCTCATAACTAATCGCAACACCTATATTGTAGAACTAATAACTAAGATTTGGCCATATACATTCATACTTGCTTACATATTATTACTTCTAGTTATCAGTGTAAAACAGAAAGCATACGATAAAGACTCATTATTTAAATCCATTCTAGCAATACTGATACTATTTACAACATTTAATAAAGTAGTAAATCCGAATTATCTTCTATGGGCTTACCCCTTTGCAATATATATTGCAGTAAAGAACAAAAATCTAAAAAGCTTAAAACTAATTGTAATAGCCTCAATTATAGCAATGAGTTGGCCAGGACTATGCTTCTATACTGCGACAATTCTAGACAAACCAGTTTACATAGAAGAAGAAATGAAATACTATAATGCACGCATTCTAGTTGAGAAATCGTTTCAAGGCTACGGGAGAATATTATTAGAAGTAGCTTTGATGATAGGATATGCCATTAAACCTTTAATTCAATTCACTTATGATAACTTAAACTACATAGGAGTTATACTTATAGTGCTATACAACCTAATATTACTGAATATAATGTTTAAAGATGCATTAGAATTGAGAAGTCCTAATGACTTAATATATTTACTTAAGAAGTCTTTAGAAAACATTGCTAAAATCGCAAGGAAGCGTAATACTAGCCAAGATATTTAAACGAATTACATATAACGAATACTAGTAAATATAATCAATGAATAGAGTCCATGAGAAAATAAACTAGCTCTAACTAACATTGTATCCAGGTAGACTAAGTATTGGTTAAGCAAATCAAGGACTTACTAAAGTATGCCAGCATAAATGAACACGGAGGAATACTGTTAGGAAAGAACATAGTAGTAGATGGATTCGACTATAGAGATTATAGAGTAATAACACACGCGCACAGCGATCACACACAAGGATTAAACAAGAGCCTACAAGTATCAAAGTATATTATCTTAACAAACATAACATACGATATAATGAAATCCTTAGGCATGATTAGACACAAGTACATTAACAAGTATGTACGCGTAAAATATGGAGAAAAAATTAGAACTAATGAAGAAGAGCTAGTACTAATTAAAGCAGACCACATACCAGGCGCTGCTCAAGTGATAGTTGAATTAGACGACTTATTAATAGCGTATACAGGAGATTTTAAGAATCCAGGTAAAGGTACACCTATAGTAAAGAATCCTGATGTACTAGTAATAGAGTCTACATATGGTAAGCCCGAATGGACTAGACCATTTAAAGATGAAGTAGAGGAATTATTTGTAGACCTAGTGAAGGAGTTACTTTCAAGAGGCCCTGTATACATATATGGATTTCACGGCAAAATACAGGAAGCGATGATAATACTTAGGTCTCACGGAATAGATACGCCCTTTATAGCGTCATCAGCTGTCTACCGTGTAACTAAAGCACTTGAAAAGCACGGATACTGGTTTGGAAAAGTCTTCAGCCATGTAAGCTTAGAAGCAAGAGAAGTCATGAGAGATGGATGGTACATATTCTTCTCTCATACTAATAACATATATAACCATAACATCAATAATGCTAGTCTACACGGACTAAATAGAATAATACTAACTGGATGGGAATTCAATGAACCCTATAAAAGAGTTAAAAACAATACATGGATTGTAGCATTAAGCGATCACGCTGACTTTGAACAACTATTATACTATGTATCTGAGTCCAAGCCCGAACTAGTAATAGTCGACAATTATAGGCAGGGAGCAGGCGAAATATTCGCAAGAGAAATAAGAAGAAGACTAGGAATACCAGCCATACCCCAACCATCAAGTACACATACTCTAGGCCTCATATAGTAGTTCATAATATTCTTATGTATTCACGTTTAACGTACGCATACAGAGCTATAATAATAATGAGCAATGCTATTGGAAGTACATAAGTTAACGCTCTTTTAGTATAATCCCCTGTAACAACCGCTATAAGACTAATAACTAATTTATGTCTACTTAAAATAGATTCTTCTTTAACAAGAACTCCATTGTAATATTCTACTCTACGTTTAATACCATTAACATTATACCACAACACTAGTTTACCATTAGCCATACTTGTATTAATTATCCTTAACCCTAACTTACTTAGATAAGATGAAATATCTTTATTCACCAAATAGAACCTACTCTTGCTGGGTATCGTAACTAATTTCTTTAATAACTCTATATCTGAAGGATAGAGTGTTACCATTGGAACTAATTTAACCAGTACATTATCTGACACTACATGTACTTCCATATAAGCTATCTTAACATCATCATAATATACATTGTATGAAAGAACAACATTATCTTGAATGCCTATGGACAATTGCATTAATGCCATTACATAGATGATGAGTGCTAATATGTATCTCATCATAGCATAATTAACCCTACGAAAACTTATATGCACTAAAAACTATTATTGAAGTTCATTTTAAGTATTTTTATCTAAAAACTAAATGTTGTAACAGGTGTAGTACTTGGGTATATCTGCTCGACGTAGATGGCATAGTAGTGAAACAATAGCACAAAGTATATTATCAAAAGCCGGATACAACATACTTGACGTACACCATAAGATCATAGTTGACGGTATTGAGGTAGGAGAAGCCGATATACTAGCTGAAAAGGATGGTGAGCTATATGCTGTTGAAGTTAAAGCTGGAAGAGCTGATGTATCAAGTATAAGGCAAGCATATGTTAACGCTAAGCTACTGAATGCTAAACCATTAATTATTGCTAGAGGATTTGCTGATGAATCTTCAGAAAAACTTGCTCAAGAACTAGGTGTTAACTTAATACCATTTTCAGAGTTCATACTAGTTGAAGCAGAAGAACTCGAATCAATACTATCATACAGTATTAAGAAATCACTAGAAGAACTCCTAGACCTAGTATTAGAGGATATAAAGATTCCTTCAAATTACATGGACTTAGTAAAAGCCATAGTATCAACTAAGAACATAGTGGAAGCTTCAAATAAATTAGGCATTAGTGTAAAAGAACTTGTAAGTAGACTAAATGAAATGCGAGGTAAAGGAATTATACCACGTAATATGAAGAATTATAAAGACATAAGAATTTTCTTTAAAATCTATTTAACCAAGTATAGAATTGAAGCATTACTAAGTATGCTAGAGAAATATGCCGAAAGACTATCTAAGGAGGGCTAACCCTATATACCTTAACAACATTATCGATATTTAACTTCGCTAAATACTCGTCATTAACTAATCCTTCTTTAAGGATTCGTAGTTGATTATCTATCATCTGCCATGGATAAACTACTACGCCAGGTCTATTAGGATCATCTATGAAGTCGCTTTCCAGTAAATATGTTGGCTCAATTCTCTTGAACACAGTTCTTAGTACAGCCTCTATACCAGGTACAGTTGCAGTAAATCCATTCTTAACAACATGTTCCAAAAGCCCAGGTCTAGCATGATGAAATATCACTAACCTTACTAGCACACCTGTAAGTTTAATGAATCGTTTAATTGACTCAACGGTTATCCCATCACCTTGCTCAAGATGTAAGTGTAGTAGTAAGTCATAGTCTTTAGCTAGCACCATTGCTTTCTCCATAACCAGTTCAGATGCAACAACAAATATAGGGTCTACCCTATAATGAGGTCTACCAACTTCACCTATACCATCAATTAACCCTTTCCTACAGTAATCCTCTATTATATTAAATACCTTTGCTACAAAGTCCATTAATTTTTCTTGCCTAACAGAATACTTGTATACTAACTTATCTAAATCACCAGGATGTAATCCTATGAAACACGCCACCTTAACACCTTCTTCCTTAGCATTATTACACTCTCTTAGCACTATTCTAAAGGTCTTCTCGTATCCTTCAATACTTGGCTCTAATCCGTAACTCCATGGCGAGAGACCTACTATAGCCATAAACCATCCTCCACTATCTTTGAATTTCTTGGCTATGGCTTTAGCTCCTAGGCCACGAACGGGATTCACATGCGTATGTGCATCAGCAAATAACACTAGAGCTTCACCTTAAAGGTAATCTTCATAAGTCACCGCTTCTTATGCTATTATAGACAGCTTTTATGGGTTATTATTCTTGGCTAAGAACTTAATCATAGGTATACTCCAGATAGAGGCCACGAATGATAAAAACAAAAACATTGAAAGAGCATACAAATTAATAAGACAATACGGTAAGGTTGAAGCAAATGTAATAGTATTCCCAGAATATTTCATGAGCCCAATAAGCATGTTAACTCCACAAGAACTATACAATATAGCTGAACAAGTAAACGGAGAGTTTAGTAGGAAGCTGACAAACATTGCCATGGAATACAACGCTAACTTAATAGTACCCGTATTTGAACGTAGCAAAATTTACCCTAAAGTATACAACACTATTACACTAATTCAACCCAATGGGAACATCAGAGTCGTCTATAGAAAAATACATCTCTTTGACGCATATGGTTATCGAGAATCAGATTACATGCTTAAAGGTGATAAATTATCTGAAATAATAGAACTAGATAACACCAAGATTGCCTTCAGCGTATGCTTTGATATACGTTTCCCTGAACTCTACCGCATATATGCATTAAAGGGTGCTGAAGTAGTAATAAGCCCTTCAGCATGGTTTAAAGGGCCTTTAAAAGAAGAGACCATTAGATTTCTAGCACAAGCAAGAGCACATGAAAATACCATTTACCTAGTAGTAGCCAATCAGACAGGTAAGATGTTTACGGGTAGAAGCTTTATCGTTGACCCCCTAGGGGTTATACTATTAGATTTAGGCGTAGATGAAAAATACTACGAATACACTATAGACGTAGACTATATACAAAAGGTTAGGAAAATACTTCCAGTACTTAATTTAAGAAGGATAGATCTATACAAGCTTGCACCAATAGATTAGACTAGAGAAAACAATTCAGTGAAGGACCACGTCTTCATAACCCGGAACAACCCGGGTTCTTAGGGGTAGGGGCTTCATCACTAAAAGTAAAACTTATATCTTAACCTTATAAAGCATAAAGGGGTAAATCATGGAGAAGAAAATAAAAATCCTAGGCATCAACGCATCACCAAGAAAATATGGTAATACATACAAGTTACTCAAAATATCCCTTGAAGCCGCTAAAAAACTAGGTGCAGATGTAGAATTAATACACTTATACGACTATGATATTAAACCATGCATAGGATGCTTAAGTGATGTTCAAAAAGCATGTAGATACCCATGTGTAATAGATGATGATGCCAAAATCATACTTGAGAAAATACTAAAAAACGACGGCCTCATAATAGCTACACCAACATATTGGTATGGTCCTAGCGGACACCTAAAGAATTTAATTGATAGAATGACAGCATTCGAGAACATGATATTCATAACAGGAAGAAGTCTTGTTGAAGGCAAGGTTGCAGGCTTCATAGCAGTAGGCAATGATAGTGGCAACATCTTAGCCATATCATATATGATGACAGTACTAAATAGCATGGGATTCATGATACCACCATGGGCACTAGCATACTACATAGGCAACGAAGATGTTCTTAAATCAAAGAACTCGATTATGGATGCAGCTAACGTAGGTAAAGTAATCGTGGATGCAATAAGAATGACTAAGAAAGGCCATGAATGGTATGATCCAAAAATACTAGAAAAAATACAATTAGACATTGACGCTATAAGAGAGTCAACTGAAACAGAATATAGATCTCAATGGCCTATTAGGGAGAAAATTATACTTAAGCTAACTAAGCAGAAATAAGGCCGTATGTACATGTATGACCCACTTACTCTAACTCAAATAGTTGAAAGACATGTTTTAAGGAATAATTCAAGAAAGTATTATAGATTTAGAGTAGATAGATGGTATGGTGGAATAGTTACAGGAGATGTTATTGGATGTAATCTTAGATGTAAGTTTTGTTGGTCCTGGAGATTTAGCTGGAATTATAATATAAAAGGAGAGTATCTAGATCCCTACCAAGCGTTCCGTAAATTAGATTCACTTGCAAAGAAGACTGGAATTAGGCAGATAAGACTTAGTGGTGGAGAACCAACAATAGGGTTCAACCACTTAGTTAAACTAATAGATTTAGTTGTTAGTGAAGGCTATCATTTTGTACTGGAAACTAATGGAATTCTCTTAGGACTAAGTAAGGATTATGCGAAAAAGCTTGGAAAGTTTAGTGGAAGTAGTATAGAGATAAGAGTGTCCATTAAAGGAACAAGTCCTGAAGAATTCACTATGCTTACTAATGCTAAACCTGAATACTGGTACATTCAAATAAAATCGCTAATAAATTTAATTGAAGCAGGACTAAAGCCTGGCGACGAAGTCTATGCAGCTGTAATGCTGAGCTTCTCAGACGAAAAAGGTCTTAGAAGGATAAAGAGAGTGCTTGCTGCCATAGATAAAAGCTTAGAGGAAAACATAGATAAAGAATACGTTATATTATATAAGCACGTAATTGAACTACTGAAGAAGACAGGGCTAAAACCAAGGATAGCGTTTAAACCAAATAACATACCAAAGGAAATGATATAATAATTTTAAGGAAGTTTAAGAGAACATATATCCTTAAACATGCATGTCCCACACTTATTCTTCATGCAGAAAAGTTTATCATGAACATATGCTATGGTTTGTATCCATCCACTTAATCTACCGAATAGCTTAATGCTTTTTCCAGTTAAGCATTTATTGGCGTAAGGACATTTAAGGCAGTTACCATCGTATGCTAAACACATATTCTTTGACGGCATTACATAGTTTTCAATACCTAATACTCTTTTAGCAAACCTAGCATAGTGTACATCGCTAGGTGTAAATATAGAGCCCTTACCTGAGAATAAAAGAAATGCGTCAACAGTTTTAGGCCCTACATATTTTATCTCTAGTAAATCGCGACGTATACTCCATGGGTTCTTATTAAAATTAATTGTGTAGAGTTCCTCTAAAACCTCTACTAATTGTCTTAACTGATAGCTTCTACCCGTACTCCTAATTCTATTCTTTATTTTTGTTAAATCATCTGATTCTACGTTAGAAAATATTTTTCTAATCCATTTAATAACGTTAACGTGATAATTAGTTCTCCTTGAAAGGAATGTTGCTATTAATATGATTTTCCAGTCAACACTACTAGTAATTAATGTTAAGCTCTCATAGGATTCAATAAGCTTAAAGATTAATGGTTTAATGTCTCTATGTACATCATTTATATATGTCCAAGGATTAAACCATAATCCTAGCCATTCTTTAAGTAGTTCTGGCTTACACGTACCTTCACATACTACTTCGTTCTTGGCTATAGTTATCTTTGCTCCAACTGAATACCCTATAAGCTTGGTCAGCGTTACGTTATTATTACTATATTCTACTCTAAATAGGGTGGAAGCAAAACTAGGGTATAAGGATAATGGTATGTTTATTCTTCTATTAAGTTTAATTTTCAGAGCACTCTGCATAGCACTCATTTTAAGGTTCTAGTATATCTGGTGTTCTAGGGTAGAGTACTGTTTCATGTATCTTATCTAATTTAAGTATTGATTGCAGTAGCCTTTCAACACCCATACCAAATCCTCCATGGGGTGGGAATCCATAGTTAAACATGTCAAGGTACCATCCAAAGTTCTCGGGATTTAATCCTTTAGCTATCATTCTTCTTCTTAGTTTCTCAGGATCATGTTCTCTCAATCCTCCAGACGACCATTCTACACCATATTCTCCAGGACCATACATGTCTATTCTATGTGCTAGGCGTGGATCATCTTCTTTCACTTTGTAGTAGAATGCGACTACTTGTTCTGGGAATTCTGTTACAAATACTGGTTGGTCAAAGGATGTACATAAAGCTCTTTCCTCATCTGAGCCAAAGTCTTCGCCCCATTTTATGTCAAATCCTTTCCTTCTAATAACTTCAAGTGCTTCATCATAGCTTAGCTTATGATAGTATTCAGGTACTTCAAGTTTAACTTTAAGTATTTCAAGCTCCCTCTCATTATGTTCAAGGATTTGCTCGTGAATGTATTTTACCAGCTTGAACTGTATCTCCATTAACTCGTCAGGTGTAGTTAACGCTTTCTCTACATCTATTTGCCAAAACTCCGTTAGATGTTTACGTGTTCTAGATTTTTCTGCTCTAAAACTTGGCCCTATTGTAAATACTTTGCCGAATACTGGTATAGCTGACTGCTTATATAGTTGTGCACTTTGTGCAAGATATGCTTGTCTATCGAAGTATTTTACTGGGAATAAGTTAGCTCCACCCTCAGTAGCAGTAGCTATTATTATTGGAAAGTTTAGTTCAACAAAACCCATCTTATAGAAGAATTCCCTAGCCGCTCTTAGAAGCGTTGATCTAACTTTAAGTATTGCTTTTACCTTAGGCCTTCTTATATCTAAATACCTATACCTTATCCTTGTGGGAAACTCTGCTTCAACTTTATCAGATAAATCTATGGGAAGAGGCTTAGAAGGGGCTATTACTTCGATTTCTTTAGCTAGTATTTCTCTACCAAGCTTTGCTATACTGCTTTCAACATATTCTCCTCTAACTCTTATGAAGTACTCTAAACCTAGCTCTTCTTTAAACAATCTCCATGTTTCTTCACTTACATTCTCTTTTTTCACTGTAACTTGTTCTATGGAGTCAAAGGTTCTTAAAACTATGAATCCTATTCTACCTAGTTTCCTAATTCCCTGAACATGTCCATAAACTTCAACCATCTTTGACAAATACATCCCCCAGATAAAGTTAATGTCTAATTACCTTAGCTAGTCTACGCTTCTCTTAGCATGCTTATTAAATTTTTAGTCCTAGAAATAGTATCGCCAGTGTAAAGTAGAGTGTTAGTCCTATTGAGTCAGCAATTGTAGTTATTAGGGGAGCTGAGATAACTGCTGGATCTATGCCTAACTTCGAAGCTACTAGTGGTAGTAACGCTCCTATCATGCTTGCAACATAAACTACAAGTACTATTGACAAAGACACTACAACGGATACTAACAAGTTATGAGCTATAACATAGCTTAATGTGAACGCTAATGGAGATAATATTAACCCTAGAGCTAACGATGTAGCTGACTCCTTGAGTACTACTCTAGGTATATCCGAGAACCTAACTTCTCCTGTAGCAAGTGATCTTATTACTAATGTAGCTGACTGTGAACCTGCATTTCCACCTGTATCCGTTAACAACGGTATAAAGAACGATAAGGCTATAACTGACGCCAAGACTTTTTCGTAAAAACTCAATATACTTATTGTAACTGCCTCAGTTAGATACAGGAATACTAGCCAAACAGCACGCTTACGGACAAGCTCTATAATTCGTGCTGTAAGATAGGGTTCACGTATTTTCGGTATACCACCAAACATTACTATGTCTTCTGTAGCCTCGCTTACTATAACATCCATTAGATCATCAGCACTAATAGCTCCTAAAAGCTTTCCTTCATCATCTACTACTGGTACTTCATCTAAATCGTATCTTACAACAAGTCTAATCACATCCTCTTGATCAGTACTAGCTTTAACTGCTAAAAAACTCCTATTCATTATATCTTTAAGCTTCTTATCACGTGGAGCTGTTAGAAAAGTCTTCACGTCTATTATTCCAACAAGTCTACCTTTATCATCAACTACGTAGATATATCTTGAAGTCTCATATTCTTCAAACTTAGATCTAATAACAAACTCTTTAACCGCTTCACCAACTGTTTGATTAAGGTGAAATACAGGTATCCTAGTGGTCATTATGCCTCCAGCTGATTCGGGAGGATAAGCTAGCAATGGTTTTACTTCTTCAATTTTCCATAAAGGTAGCTCTTTCAGTAAAGCTCTTCTAGATGATGGAGGTAGTCTTAATATTAGGTCAGCGAGCTCGTCTGATGGAAGATCAATAGCTATACGTGCAAGTCTTGAGGGGCTTACAACCTTAGTTAAATCAATTAGTACTTGCTGTGGAAGCTTACTTACTATCTCAACTAGTACGTCATCGGGTAGTAAGGCTAAAAGCTTACGTCTCTCCTCAGAACTAATTCTCTCTAGAACATCAATTATATCTGGTGGACTAAGCCTTCTTAGAGCCCTAGGTACTCCAACCCCTCTAGCCAATTCCTCCTTCAACTCATCAATTATCTCTTCAATATTGCTATCAGCACTCATATACTCACACTCATTTCAGTAGCTATTTTATGATAAGTTCATCATCATTTAAACCCTACTACAGATAATTATGCTATGGGAAGTACATGAGGACAAAACAGTCAGCTGATAATATGATGAAAACCCCGGTACCGAGAATAAAAGCATCCATAGATTTAACGCAAAGCCCTCCATTAGTTATAGAATACATAGACCATGTAAACAGAGTACATACACCTTCATACCTCGACACCATTCTAAGCAAAGAAACCAGCAATAGAATAAAAATATCATATTATCTAAGAACAGAGGTATTGAGGCAAGAGATAATACGCGTCAATGAAATACTGTTTACACCCAAGGATACATGCTTCAATATTTCAGTTGAAATAAAGGATAAAGCACCTATACGTACCGCAATAAACGCGGATATCCACGGATTTTTTGTGTGGGGGTCCGAGGCTATTTCCTACTGGCAAAGCAATATTGCTAATAACAAGTACTACATAGTACGTAAGCCATATAACTTGGAAGTACAAAGTGGTTATATAATATTTGGTAAAACGGAAGAATGGATTAGAGAAATAAAGAAAAGGCTAACCCCCATACCTGTCAACGAGTTATATCCAAGAAAAATATTAATTGTTGAAGGAGAAGAATATATAGATAAGGATTTAGTCTTCACTAAGAAGGTAGAAGAAGTACATGAGAAGGTGCTTGAAGCAATCACATTTAACATACATGACAGTAGAATTAGGAAATTGCTAGTTGATTATTTGATACACCACTATAATAATACAGATAAACCTCACATAGCTAACAACGTGTTCATAGGCTTAGAAAAACTATATGGATTAGAGAAGATGGAAAAAATCATAAAAAAGTTATTGACTAACTGCCAACAAACCATTATCAACGAGGACAAAATATTTGAAATACTCTCATCAGAACTAGGCATAATCAAGAACGTGCTAAGAAGATTATTTAAAGAAAGCAAAAAAGTATTAATGACTATGAACCATGGCAACATAGTAATTGAAGGCATACATGGGTCAAGTATAGTTGAATTAGAGATATTAAATAATGGCTGTATCGGCAGATATGTATTTTTAGTTGACGAGAAACATAAGATTACTATTACAACATCATTAGAAATGCTTAGTAAGCAAGCTGTGAGATACAATACATATTAGTTTAATTTAAGTAATAGTAGGTGAAGACTAATACTTTATTCTTCTAATAATGTTTTCGGTGTTCTCAATTATTTGTTTCCGGATTACTTCTATATCTTCACTTCTCACTTTACCCATAAATTCTACTAAATCCTTAATCAGATCAGGTGATAGGATATGGCCTCTATAATTGTATGGGCCGTCACTTTCAGTCAATATTATATCTAAGGGTGCTTTTTCAAGTATTCTTCTATGCTTTTTCTGAAACATTGCTGAAGGATTTATTGATATGAAGTACCCTTGTGCTTCTATTTCCTTTAATAAGTGTATTGGGCCAGTATACCAATGGAATATTGCTAAGTTCACATCATATTTCACTAGTAGGTTGAACACGTACTCCCACGAACCAAGTGCATGAACATTCATTATTGGCTGTAAATTGCTTTCTTTCACTATACTCAGTATTCTCAGAAATACTTGTTTCTGCAACTCCAGTGTATGTTCTCTGAACTTAGCGTCAACACCTACTTCACCTATCATTACAGGTTTAACGCGTGCTATCAACTCTATAGTCTTATCTATTTCTTCTTGATTAATACTACTACCTATTTCCCATGGATGAAGCCCTATACCTGGTATAATGTTTTTGTATACCTGGGATATCTTGAGAGTTAAACTTGATGACCCAAAATCATCTGCTACAGCGAAAATAAGTACGTTTTCTGTAAAGCGTTCTATTTCTTTACTACTATACTCGTATAAATGGCAGTGTGCATCCACGTATTCGTATTTATCTATACGCATCATTCATACCATTATTTTAGTTTAATGATGGTATTATATTGGTGGTAGTCCTAGTGCTAATCTTATGGATACTATTAGTATTAGGAATACTGATGATGCTATAGCCATTAGCTTTATTAGTATGTTGAGTGATGGTCCTGCTGCATCCTTTAATGGATCTCCTACTGTGTCACCTATTACTGCTGCTTTATGGGCTTCTGAGCCCTTTCCTCCAAATCTCCCTTCTTCTATGTACTTCTTAGCATTATCCCAGGTATTGCCTACATTGCCTTGGAACAATCCTAATAGTAGACCAGTAATTATTGAACCTAATAACATGCCTCCTAAGGCTATTGGGCCTAGTAGTACACCTACGATTATAGGTGTTATTAGGGCCATGGATCCTGGTGCTATGAGTCTCTTTAGAGCATACCTAGTGACTATGTCAACTGCTCTATTATAATCTGGCTTTTCCTTCCATTCAAGTATTCCTGGGCGTTCACGGAATTGTCTGCGAATTTCCTCTACCATAGCGAAGGCTGCCGCCGTTACAGCCTGTATTACTAATGCTGTAAAGAATGCTGGAGTTGCTGCACCTATAAGTAGTCCTGCTAGGACATCTGGTCGTGTTAAAGTGAATAGCGATGTTATGTTGAACTCCTTTATACCTATGCTTTCAGCATAATCTTTGAGTAGTGATGCATACGTGAACAATAGTGCTAGTGCTGTTAGTGCAGCAGATCCTATAGCATAGCCTTTTGATATAGACTTCATAGTATTGCCTGCAGCATCTAGTTTATCTGCTTTTTCTCTAACTTCTTCAGGATATCCTGCTTGCTCTGCTAGGCCAGCAGTATTGTCGACTATTGGTCCATAAGCATCAGCAGCTACTACTATACTTGCTACTGACAACATACCTATACCAGACAAAGCTATAGCATACACACCGCCTATGAGTGATGAGTAAGTCCAAAGCGTACTAGACCCTATATTGTATGCTAGGAACGTTGCTATAGCTATGGCCATGGTTGGTAGTACTGTGCTATAGAAGCCCATGGACAAGCCGCTAAGTATGGTTAGTGCAGGTCCTGCTCTAGAGTTAGCAGCTACTGTTTGAACTGGTTTATAGCTACCCGAGGTAAAGTAGTCTGACGTGAATCCTACGACTCCTCCTGCTATTAATCCCAGTATGGTAGCTAACCATAAATTCAATAATGGAATGCCAGTTATATTCAACGCTAATGTTGTTACTAGTGTCGCTATGCCTACTCCAATTATGCTTACAAGAGAAGTTGTAGTAAGGGTTTTTGAGGGCTCTTTTAATGGTGATATCTCTACAAACTGGGCTGTCAATATCGTAGTTAATAGTGCTACAGACGCAAAAATTAATGGATAAGCTACTAGTATAGGAGATATTACTGCTTTTATTAACATGCCTATAGCCATGGCAGCTACTACGCTTTCCACATAGGATTCAAATAAGTCAGCACTCATTCCAGCACAATCACCTACATTATCGCCAACATTATCAGCAATTACACCAGGATTCCGTGGATCATCTTCGGGGATACCTACCTCAACTTTACCGACCAGGTCCGCGCCGACATCAGCTGCCTTAGTATATATTCCACCACCTACTCTTGCAAAGAGAGCAACCGTGCTAGCACCAAAAGCGTAGCCTAACAATGCTTTAACAGCATTTGGATACTCGTTAGTTAAGCCACCAAATAATATGAACAGAGTGCTAATCCCTAGTAAACCTATACCTCCAACCATAAACCCTGTTACCGAGCCTCCACGAAATGCTACACGTAATGCTCTCTTCAACCCCTTCTCTACTAGTGTTCTAAGAACCCTCACATTGCTTAACACTGCAATATACATACCTAGAACTCCAACAAATGACGAACTTAGTGCTCCCGCAATATATGCTATCCCGGTATTCAGTAATACTCTATTACTCCAAGCTAATCCGGAGGCTATGATTATGATTCCTACTATGAATGCTATAGTTAATATTATTGTATATTGTCTCTTCATATACGTTATTGCTGCACTTCTTATGTACTCGTGTATTTCAGCTGCTCTATCATGAGGAACCTTTATTCTAAGGATGCTTAGTATTAGTATTGTTACGTAAACTAATGCTGCTACACCTGCAATTAAACCCAATGTTACGGATAACTCTAAGATGCCGAATGCCATTGTTGCTCCCCTGCGCTTAAGACTATATCAGTAGGATTTAAGAATTTAACCTTTAAGAATATAAAGTAATTAAATATGCTAAATCAAGTTAAAGAAGTATAATCGTTTAATACGGTAATGACTTATAGTTAAACTAGGCGATGAAGATAGAACCCGAGACTGAATAGTGATGTTGGTCGGCGCGACTGAGCCACATCACCTATACATTACTACTTGCTATTACTTATTACATGATTTATACTCCCATAGATTTAAGTATGTAGTCTATTCTATGGGAGATCTTATCAAGACCTTTAGGGATAAGAGCTAATACTATTACATTGTCTATAGTTTCAATTTTTAACGAATGAGATGCCTTATATTTAACAATAACATTTAATT
>WANQ01000009.1 GCA_015521735.1 Pyrodictiaceae archaeon
AACTATATTGTTTATTAATTGTTTATCTAACTTACCCATATTGACTACATAGAGTGCAACATTATCTTTCCTTATTGCATTAGCTTTAATATCATTTAGTATATATTGTACAAGTATTTTCACAATATTTGATAGGTTTTCCTTGAGTGCCCTATAGTTATCTACAAGTCCCTTAATTCTTTTCTCAACATCTCTTCCACTACTAGCTCCCACAGTCTTAGCTATTGTTGAAAGCTTTTTCTCAAGATCACGTGCATACGAAGCTACCTTGGGTCCAGCAACATATTCGAATCTTATTACTCCGTCTTGGATTTTCTCTACGTTAACTATTTTTATACTACCAATTTCAGACGTATTGTGCACATGTGTACCGAAGCATGCTTCAACATCCCATCCTGGTATCTCAACTATTCTTAGTATTGGATCGGGTGGTACACCTCCCTGATATATTCTAAACCCGTACTTTTCTTCTGCTTCATTTCTTGGAATATAACTTGAGTATACAGGTTTTCTAGATGATATAACCTTATTTGCTAATTCCTCAATTTTTTCTAGCATATCACTTGATGGTATCTCGTAATGTGTTACATCTAATCGAGCTTTTTCTACAGTCTTCTCTGCTCCTGCCTGCCAAACATGTTCCCCTAATATTCTTCTTAATGCGCCAAGTAGTACGTGTGTTGCTGTATGATGCCTCATTAACTGATATCGTCTATACCAATCTATTTCTCCTTTTACTATTTGTCCTTCATACATAGTGTTTAATGGTTTATTGACTACATGGACTATGACGTCACCTACTTTTTGAACATCAACAACTTTGTATATTTCACCATTAGGTAATCTTATAATGCCCCTATCAGCTACTTGTCCACCACCTTCAGGATAAAATGCTGTTGCATCTAATACGATAAATTGACCATTAATTCCAAGTACCTTTGCTTTAAACTCCTTCATGTATGGGTCTTGGTGGAATAGTCTTTTTGTTGCAGGAAACGATTTTACCCAGTCACTTATCTCTTTAGGTAGCTTTTCCTTCTTGGTAGCTTGTTCTATTCTTTGATGCCTTGCAGCTACTAATGAGTAAAAGTTTCTCGGAATATCCACCTTAACGCCTATCTTATCAGCATGTAACTTAACTATATCTGGTGGCAAGCCATGCGAGTCATATAATTCAATTAATTCATTAATACCTATCTTCTTATGCCTCTTTAAATACCTTGTCAACAACGCTATACCACGTTTAAGTGTTTCCTTATAACGTTTTTCTTCTAAATTAACTATCTTTAGTATGTAATCTTTACGTTTAAGTAAGTTAGGGAAGTCTTCCGACCAATATTTTATCTGTAATTCTACTAGCTCAGATAACGGTACATCAACACCTAGTGTACTCAACGCACGCATTGCCCGTCTAATTACGAGTCGAGCTAAATAGCCCTCACCAGTATTAGAAGGTACTATACCATCTGCTAACATCCATGAAATAGTCCTAGTATGATCAAGCAAGGCGTATAATTTGGCGAGCTTGTTAAATAATTCTCTAAAACTGTTAATGGACATGTTTAGATCTTTTGAAACCTTGATTATGAACCACTCTATACTTCTCTCATCTTCAGGGTTTATTCTTGCCGCATAACGTAGAGCATGAGTTAATTCATAATCACTTAATTTAGGTACATCAAGTTTCTTATGAAACACATCAACTAATTCACCATATATTGCATGGAACGCCGTAGGTGTTTTCTGCGAAAACCATGCTATGCGTTCAACACCATAACCTGTATCAACTATTTTAATAGGTATCTCTCTATATTCCCCATTTACTACCTTATACTGCATGAATACTAATGTCGCTAATTCTAAACCTCCCACTACTACTTCAAATGATGGACCTGCATTACCTCCACCTTCCCACCATGACTCTTTAAATACTATTTGATCTTCAGGTATACCTATTTCTTTTGTAAAGAACTCATATGCTAGTTCAACTGTTTCGTTTTTCCAATAGATATATTTATCAGGATAGTTAAAAGCATGGTGTGCAGCCATTTCAAAACTCGTTAAATGTCTACCAAATGTGAGCCCAACATTATCTATATCTTCAAGCCTTATACACGGCTGTGATATTACTAGTGGATTAGCAGGAGGAGGGACAAGTCCATCAGTTACAAAGGGTTGAAATACGACTATACTAGCTATGGTTAAGTATAGATCTTCTCTCCACCGCGCCACTACTGGTCTAGGTTTAACGTATCCATGTCCACGTTTTACAAAGAAATCTATAAATTTTCTTCTAACATCTCTAACACTCATGTTCTTAGACTTTAATTCTATATCAAGGAATACATAGTCAGTACAAGGAGCATCCATACATGTATCAAACTCTTTATTTATTGTCCAAAAGAATTCACCACATACTCTACACTTCTTACGTATAAACTTGTTGTCTTTAAAGAATTGTAGACGATAGGTATTTTCCCCTACTATCTCAGACTTAGGCATATTATTTACACCTATCGCCTATTAATGTTTACCCCCTACTACACTTAATCACGTGGAGAAAACTATGCTTCCACTACATTTATATTTATATGATGATTATTAGAATTAATAGCTAGGTTGCTTTACTATTAAGTTTCGTGAACTATGATGTAATTAAAACAATACATAAATTGATTAACGTACTAACGTTTTAGCTACTGCTTAGCCGAAGAGAGCACTTAAACCAGCAGCCATTTCTTCTTCACTTATGGTTTCCTTCTTTTCTTCCTCTTCCTCCTTTTTCTCTTCCTCAGCTTGTGGTTGCTGTTGTGCTGCTGGTGCAGTTGCTACTGGTGCAGCTGCTGGTAGTGTAGCTGTCTTGAGTACCTCATCAATATTTACCTCCTTTAATGCTGCAACTACAGCTTTCAACCTTACTTCGTCAACTTGAATTCCTGCTGCCTCAAGTATTTTCCTTAAATTTTCTTCGTTTATTTCCTTCTTTGCTGAATGTAGGAGTAAGCTTGCATATATGTATTCTATTGTTCATCACCTCCATTATTGTGTACATTGAGTTACCAAGTCTAAGTGAAAGTATAGGGAGTATTTAAACATTAACGATTAATTAACCGAATAAAGCGCTCAAGCCTGCTGCAAGAGCTTCTTCTTGTTCCTCCTCTTTTTTCTCCTCTTCTTTCTTTTCCTCTACTTTTTCTTCTTTCTTCTCAACTTGTAATCCTAGTTCAGGGACTTTTTCAGCTAGTATCGATGCTAGACTCTTTGCTGCTGCTTCAGCCTTCATTAATATCAACTCTATTGTTTCAGACGCTATTATTGTAGCCTCTAATGCCAACGCTAATGCGTTCATGTAGGCTTTAGTCAATGTGTATTTGAGTACTACTGGTTCTGGATAAGCTATTTCTACACCTACTTTTAATGCGTTCATAAACGCTTCAAGCACATTTTGCTTATACTCCTCTAAGTCTACTACTAATTTATCCTTAGGAATTATTAGGCCACGATCATAGACAGCCTTTAAGGTTAATTTTACCTCTAGGGGCTCAATACCTAGTTTATTGAGAATACTTGCTAGTTCTGGTGATATTTTATCTCCAGGCTTCGCTACCACCGTATCCTTAGCTATCCATATGACTCCATCTTGAACTCTTGTAGGTATCTTTAATCTACCGAAAACGCTTAGCATGGGACCTGGCGGTATTCCAGTACTTCCAGCAGGTACTACTATTTCCTTAGGTGCAATGTCGCCAGGTTTAGCTGGTGCAGGTATAGCATTTTTGTCTAGCAATATCACTAGTTCAAATGGATTCATATTTGCAAACAAGAACAAGTTCATACCTTCAAGATACTTTGAAAACTCCTCAAAATTCTTTAATCCAGCTTTACGCGCAGCAAGTTTAAATAAGGTATTCTTTGTTACTCTAAATACTATTTTATCTCTAAGCTTCTTTCTAAGTATCTGTAGTTGCTTAGTCGGGATCTTAGATAGATCAGCTATGGCTATTACACTATGCTTTTTAATGAGTTCTACTAGTTCTTCTACTTCTCTTATCTTCCATTCAGGTATTCTCTTAGCCCTTGGCACCATCATTGCCATAGACATCTACCCCAAACTACCTAATCGGTATTTCAATGGGAGGCCCCATGGTTGTTTTCACAATTAGCTTACCAATATTATATAGTGGGTTTTTAAGCTTACCTTCAAGGCTAGACAACACTGCAATAGCGTTCTCAACTAATTGGTCTACTGGCATATCCTCAGTACCTATCCTACACATCACTTGTGGTTGATCCTTTGTTCTAATCATTGTTGCTGCCTTATACTTCTTTAATAATGCTGTTATATCAGCGTTCATCGGTACTGGGACTGGTATTTTACCTCTGGGTCCCAGAGCTGGTCCAAGTATACGGCCTACGAGGGGCATTAGATCAGCTCTAACTAGCACCCAATCGCATTGCTGAGCTATTCTTTTAGCCTCCTTTCTATTACCTTGTATTCTAGTTAGCTCGTCACGTGTAATTACTTTATATGCTCCAGCCTCACGAGCTTTTAAAGCCATGTCTCCGTCAGCTACAACACATATTTTAATATCCTTGTTTATTGGGTAGGGCATGAAGACTATTTCACGAATTCTTCCTTCTGGAGATCTGACATCAACATCTCTTAACACAACAATCATTTCTACGGCTTGCTTGAACTTTCTTCTAGGACTTGTTTCTAAAGCCTTTTGTATAGCGTCTCTTAGCTTACTTCTATCAATAAAACTCATAATCGTTACACCTCCTCCTTACTCCATTGCTCCTCGTATTTGGATAATATTGCATCATATAAACCTTCATCAACTTCACGTGTTACTTGCTTAGGATCTTTTCCATCAACAGTTATGCCAATACTCCTTGCTGAACCCAATATTGTTTTAACTGCCGCCTTAAGTGTTTTAGCCAGCAAGTCTGGTTTCTTCAATATAGCTATTTCAACGATTTTCTCGAATGGAAGATCTCCTATTTTCTGATGCGCTGGATCCCCAGAAGGTCTATCAGCACCAACTGCTTTTAATAGAAGCGCTGTTGTAGTGGGAACACCTACTTTAATTTCATATTCTTTTGTATCCATATCGACTATTATCTCTACTGGTACATTCATTCCTTCAAACTTTTTCGTAGCCTCATTTATTTTCGAAGCAACCTCTGCCGCATCTAAGCCCAGAGGTGATATAGCTGGACCTAGGGGTGGACCTGGCGTAACTTTACCTCCTACTACCTGTATTTTTACTACCTTTTTCCTAGCCATATTTCACACCATGCTTCATTGGCCTTACGTAATCTGCAGGAACCGTTACTTGAAGCGGGTATGCAGCCTCTAAAATATTTAACACTACCTCGTTTCTTGCCCTATCAACTCTTACTACTTGTGCTCTCATACCTCTAAACGGTCCAGCAATTACTTCAACTATCTCTCCTTCACTTATACCTTCAACTATTGGTATAGGCTTCAGTATTCTTTCGACTTCCTCGAATTTTACGATACCACTGACTTGCCCTTTAACGTGTTTTATATCTCTTGAGAGTTCTTGTACAACATGTATCCCGGGCGCCTCAACCATTAGATATCCTTTTATGTCGGGTGGGACAAGTATTGAGTATACTTTAAGATTCTGTGCTTTAGCTTTAGCCTCCATTAATAATGCTACATTTACTTCTTGACGCGCTGTGACTCTTATAGCGTAGATAGCTTTATACTTTCCCTTCGAAGACATAGCATACACCATAGATTCTTATGTGGTTATTTCTTTACCTAAAATACTCGTTGTTTTATCCAGGAGCACGTAGTACTGCAGCAATGTATCTTATTATGAAGCTTATTGTACCAACTATAGCAAATCCTATAAATACCATCTTAAGCGACAGCATCAGCTCTTCTCTATCAGGTTTACGAGCTAACTCTATTATCCTACGCCAAGACTCCAATAACTCACTTATATTCATTAATCTCCTCCTAGCATACTATGATCAAATAGGGTTAAAAAGCATTACATGGCTACTATATCCATGTAATACATCATGTGGTAATTGAATTAAAACTTAAATCAGTGTATCAATTAGCCAGTCAACATCGAATCTCCTTAAATCTTCATATTTTTGGCCTACACCGATATATAGAACTGGCTTTCTAATTGTATGGACAACACTTAGTATTGTTCCACCCTTTACGTCAGCATCTAACTTAGTTACAATAACTCCGTCAACACCAATTTTATCGTTAAAAAGCTTAGCTTGCTCTACTGCATCATTACCTGTCAATGCGTCTACAACAAGGATCTTATAGTGTGGCTTTCCTACTCTAATTATTTTCCTTAACTCATCCATTAAATCAATATCTGTATGCATTCTACCAGCCGTATCTACCAATATAATATCAAACTTATTCTGCTTCGCAAACACTATTGAATCATACACCACAGCAGCAGGATCAGTACCGTAAGGTCTACTAAATACTGGTATACCTAATCGTTTACCATGCTCTTTTAACTGCTCTTGAGCTCCTGCTCTAAATGTATCTGCTGCAACAAATAATGGCCTATATCCTAGTTTTCTAAACCTATACCCTAATTTTGCAATTGTAGTAGTCTTTCCAACACCATTAACTCCTAAGAATACTATAATTGTTAAATTTCTTTTCTTCAACTCGTTTTCTAAGTCTATACTTCCAACATTTCTAAATACTTGCCTAATAATACGTTTAATCTCATTACGCAAATACTCTTGCACATCTATTCCTCTCCTAACCCTAATATTACTGATGGTGCTTCTAAGTTCACTTACTATTTCTTCAGCAACGGGTAATGCTACATCACTTTCAACTAAATCTATTATTAACTTATCAGCATACTTTTCATCAAACTCCTTAACACTGATCTGCTTAGTTGTAACTACATCAACTACTTCACGTAAAATACGTTTTAGTTTCTCAAACATACCGAACACCAATGATCTAAAATTAGTTCAAGACTTAGAACAGTGTTTTTCAGACTATTTGGCTACTTACCTGGCTGAGACTGGGCCCTCGCTATTAGTTGTTTTAATTCCTCTAGCTTCTGAGATATAGCTGAAAGCTCGTGTTCTAGTTTTTTCCTAATTTCCTGTAATTCACCTGCTCTTCTCTCCAATATCTCTGTAGCTCTAGTAGAGTCAACTACTACGTAGTAATTAGCTCCTATATTTACTAATACTTTGGAAGTGTCTTTAAGTAAGCCATGCATGTATGCATATCCTGCTCTATCAAGACTAACTAATACATTGTCAAGTTTACTGTATTTTGATAATTGTTTTATTGATTCTTTAGCTAGATTTATTTCATTTAGCTCATTGATTACGCTTGTTAAAGCAGACGTCAGGTTTTCAGCATATCTTTGTAAAAGAACATAATCCCTTAATAGAATGTTGACGTCTACCTCTACTTTCTGCGTATCCTTGCCTTCTCTATAGCTCACACTACCCACCTTTCAAGTTTAGCAAGAGCCCTTATTTCAGGCGACTTTACCTCCTCTAAACTTATTTCTTTTATTTCCTCTATCTTAATATGTCTGCGTCTAAGCTTATGTCTACTACCTAGTTCTGACAATACTTTCTCTACTGCGTCTTCTGGTTTAACCGCTCTAACCTCTATTGAGAATTTCTGCCACGTAGGTAATCTGTCATGACTTATAAGCATTCTTCCTGTAACTCTATAAATCTTAACACTAACAGACATGTTCTTAATCACCTACTCTTAGAGCTTCCTGTATGCGTACTATTTCTGGACCTGTGGTATTCTCGCCCACCAATATACCGTGAGTGTTTGCTACTAAGCCTGATCTTAGAAAAACTACTCCAAAATTAACTGTTCCGGTCATTAATGGGACCTTGAATATTTTTTCGAGTTCATCTAATTCGCTATCACTTGTACCTGGATGAAGTATTCCACCCTTATTGGTTATAACACCTACTGAGCCAACTACGGGTATGCCTGCTATGTATCTCTTTACAATGGTCTCTACTCCTAAAGTTTCCTTAATAGTGCTTAACGCCTCTTCCTCGAATCCTGGGTATACTACTGCTGCGTTATCATTAGCCAATATTAGGTTGCCCATGGCAGTGTATTTTGATTCTACTATTGCTATATTGACATCATACTTAGCTAAGGCTTTTTTAAGATCATGTATTTCGCTTTCCTTAATAATTCGTGGAAGTATTAGACCATTATTATTACCAGCTACCATTACACCTATGATCGATAAGTCTGATATACGTGCTTCAATAACGTCTACATTTAGTGTTTCTGCTATAATATCAATTATTTTTCTATCAGTGCCTTTGGGTACTATTGCAAAAGTATCATTAGCAAATATGTATATTCCAATATTAACATTACCATGTATACTTAATTTGTTTAGTGTCAATCCTACTACCCACTACTACCTAGCTGGTGAGGCTAATAGGACTTTGACTACGTCATCACTAATCCTGATTATTCTTATAGTTATTCTTCGGGGAGGCTTCTCTCTACCTCTACTCCAAATGTATTCGTTAACTAATGGATCTATTATTACTTGTTTGGCATGGAAATGTCGTTGGGCAAATCGTTTAATTAGCCTTATAGCTCTATCTGCTCTATTACTCCTTCTACCCCAGTAAACGCGTTTCAAGGGTATAGTATAGATCATGTCTTTCTTTGTATCCTTAACTTGTTTTTCTGAAGACATTGTTCATGCACCTTAGAGCTTTAATGATACTCTTCTCCAATGTCTCCTCTTAGGATGTGTCCTAAACCTTCCACGTGTTTTAGCTATTACCCATAAGGGTACTGGTGAATTTTCTTTTAGTGCTCTAGCGAGACGTAACTTTTTGCCTAAAGGCTTGTTATGAGCCATGGAATTCACCCTAGAATTCTACCCCTAATTCTAACCTTAATTTCCCGATGAGTTTGATTATATACTTGTTCTAATATCTTCTTGAGAACATCATCATCTATAGGTAATGGTACTCTACCGCTTTGAGCCAAAGCTATTATTTGCTCTTCCACGAATTTCGCGATATCTGGTTTTACGAGCTTTAAATTATTTAAGCGTTCACGAGCCTTAGGAGTGAGAATTCTCCTTAATAACGCTTGTACTTGGGCTTCTCTTAATGCTTCTTCCTGCTTCCTCCTCTGCTCTTCTAAAAGCCTTCTCTGAAGTTCCTCAAGCTTTCTTCTCTTTATCTCCTCTAATTCCTCATCATAATATTCTACCACTACTCTGTCCCCCATATACTTCTTACTGGTTAGTCACCTACTTAACTTTCTAGGAGATAGAGCATATTTCTTTAACTCAGGATAATCCTTGACTACCTCGTTAAATACCTCATATGCTATATGGTCTAGTAAGCTGTAGCCTGCAGGTGTAAGTACACGTCCTTTTCCAGGCACTTTCTTCACTAATCCTGCTTTTTCGAGTTGTTGAAGTATAACTCTTATAATGCTACCGGAGCCTTTCCTAAAGTGTTCTGGCCTCACACCTCTATTCTTTCTTCCACCATAAACTGTTCTAAGTCTTTCCACTCCTACTGGCTTGCCTCTAGTGTATAGTTTTCTTAGGATACTAGCTGCTCTATAATACCACCAATCGGGGTCTGTTGGAGGCTTTTCTTTGTGAACACCTGTTTTCACCATAAATGCCCAGTAGGGAGGCTTGACTTCTACTACTCTTTCCTTAAGATACTTTGCTAACTTCTCTATTAGTTTATCTGCGGGCACTTCCCATACTGTGACCATTACTAAACCACCATTACTATTGATAACGCCTCCTTAAACGATACTATGTTAGACTTTAATAATTTTATCCTCTAGCTCGCGTGGTATATTTGATAATCTTATGGTCGGACTTATTAGTACAAATGTCTTACCACGTACGTCAATGAGTTTACCGCCACATTTCTCAGCCACTATTTTAGCTATATCCTTTCTGTTCATGAACTCTATTTCTGGAGCATTTCTAAGGATCTTTACCTTGACGTAGCCTTGAGTCTTTAACCTTCTCTTGATTTCGTTTATTAAACCTTCACTAATACCATTCTTACCTATTCTGACATCAGCAGGTAATTGCTGTATTAAGTTACGTAGCCTTCTGATACTCAATCTAACCCATTACCTCTTCTTTTAACTCTCCTTATCACTTCTGTACCCTTTTCTTACCAAGCTTATAGGGGTAGCGGTGAATCCATCCACAAATTAAACATGTAACAACTATTCTTGAGCCTTTACCCTCACTTTTAAGTCTGACACGACTGGTTATGCCAGGTACCAGTGGTATCAAACAATTCTTACATATAGCTCGCTTAATACTTCTTGGTACTTTGATTCCTGCCTTTCCTGCAATCCTTTTAGCAATATACATGTACCTTTGCGCTAACCACACATTACCTTTGTGTACTTCATGCACTGCGTATTTATATAGTAGCTTTATCCTTTGAATAGCTATATCTCTTATAATTCTGCGCTTCTTCATATAGTCTCACATCAACAAACTAATATCCTAGACACTACTTGAAGCTAACATGTACCTCTGGTAGCTAGAGGGTAATACTATGGCTAATCCTCTTAGGATAGTGTTAGCTGAATCTGCTTTAGAACCTGTACCTAAAAGCTTATGGTCTCATCCAGTGATACTAAAGAGCGCGCGAAAACGGGGGAAGAAGCCAAGCGAAATACTATTAGATGTATCATTACACTTCCAGGCCATGAAGAATCTACCTGATCGATTTAAGAGAGGACGACCCGACATAATACATGTGACATTATTAAATGCCCTTGAAAGTCCTTTAAACAAGGAGAATTTACTAAGAACTTATATCCACACGTACAACGATATCGTAATATTCATAAGACCAGATACAAGGTTACCGAAAAATTACAATAGATTTGTAGGGCTAATGGAGCAATTATTTGCTGAAGGCAAAGTCCCGCCAAAGAGTGATACACCATTAATGTATTTGAAAAACCTTAAACTAAAAGATCTAATCAATTCGATTAACGTAGACCATGTAATACTGCTAGACGAGAAAGGAGAGAGGAAACGAGTAGCTGAAATAGCTAGAAGAGTAAAAGAAAGGAAAACTGCTGTAATAATAGGAGGATTCCAAGAAGGAGAATTTAATGAAGAAACTTATGAAGTAGCCAATGAAGTTGTATCCATATATGATAAACCATTACCTACATGGATTGTAGTTTCAAGAATTATACAAGCTTACGAAGAACTTCTCGGGATAATATAAGTCTGCTTGAATAAGTACATAAGAAAATACGGTGGTGCCGCGGCCGGGATTTGAACCCGGGTTTCCCGCCAGGATAGTATTCCTGGACACGGGCTCGAGAGGCCCGCATACTTGGCCGGGCTATACTACCGCGGCACCAGTTAGGGTTTGTTTCTTAGGGGTTTTTAAAATCTTTACATGGATCTTATCTTATCTACAAAATATACTAGTAGACGTAGAGTCATTAATGATAACACAACTTGACCCCAATCAACTTCTAATACGGGTTTAATTACATCTGAATCAATTTTATTTATGAACAAGGCAAATGGCGCAACTATTATATTTAATGATGGGTGAGGGGCTAACCAAACAGCTACGCTATGTGCTGAGATAAAGATTGCTGCAACTAAGACTATTATTCCTTGATATACATTAAACATTCCTCCTTTCCCATGTAATGGTGTTATAAGGTACAGTACTATGAATACCAATAGAGAATAAGCTGCAATCTTATATGTTAGCCATTTTAGAGAACGTAGTATAATTAATGTTTCTAGAACTACAGTTATTAGTAGTATAATGAACACGATTATCTTGGATGTATCCCCCAAGGCTTTACTCAATTACTATCGCCCTTAATAGAATAATTTGATGGATCTGGTGCGGCCGCCGGGATTTGAACCCGGGACCTCCGGCGTGGAAGGCCGGCGTCCTAGTCCAGGCTAGACGACGGCCGCTCGCTTTAATGTGTTATTGTAATGGCTTAAAAACTTTATATTGATTCCTTAGGTATAATTTCTGTATGGATGATGACGAGAGGGTCTCTTGACTATACGGATGAAGATAGCCGGAATTTCTGATCCAATACTCTACCTAAGGCCTTGACCACTTCCTCTAAGTGTGGATTACTTTTTACATTTCTGAATCTGCTCAACACTATTTTAACGTCTTTATAACTGAAGTTTAACCATAGCTTTAGGTTATCTAGGAAAACGTCTGTATATCCCTGTAGATTTATGTTATATTCTTTCAACTTTCTAGCTAGAAGAGCTATTTCTGTATACAATCTCCACCTAGCATCTATTTTAGCTTGTGTATGTTTAACTGCCTCAATAATTGAGCTTCCTGCATAACGTATCGTTAATAATATTTCAATTATTTTGTTTATTCTATGAGGAACCCCTACAATCATTCCTTTTAATAGTATTTTTCTCGGAGTTGCACAATCATATATTTTCAATAATTTACTTGTCAATCCTTTTCTAGGAATTATCTTATCTACTATACCTCCAACAATGAATACTTTAGATTTAAATACTTCATCAAGGCTAAGTTCTCGCGGAGCATTTGGATCCAACAATATTACTTCATTACATTTTGTACTAAGAGTAGATATGAAGTCTGAGCCTTTTTCCTCAACTACTTGAACCTTGTTAGAACCTAACCACAGCGATAGTAGTTTACCTATGTTCTTAGCTACATTAACTATGGCTAAGTTCTTATCCCATAGATATTTTCTGATTGCTGCAAGAGTAAATGTTATTTGAGTTAGAAGTCTGTTTTTCTCCTTACTTACATGTATATCCCAAAAGCTAAAATCCACTACAAATAACGGATACCATGTCAGTTTTTCTAGAATGTCATCAACAGTTAGCAAAATGTTCTTTGCATGAGGTTTTTCAGCATAATAGACTGCTCCAATATCTACAGGTGTTTTTATACCCCAGTAATATTCATAGATTATATTATTGTATATGTACTCCTTTTTGTTGGAGCCGAAAACTATGTCTTCAGCAATATAGCCGTTTTTTATCAATAATGTTATTATCATTTCTTGGAAGATGTTATTTACTAGTTTACTTCGCTTTATCTTACTTCTATGACCTAATATACTAATACCATATTTCTCTAGTAGTAGATCGAATAGTGCAAAAAGCGGACGTTCATGGACTGCATTGTTAAACATAATAGTTTCAACCTACTTCTTAAGGAAAGCTGATAACTCTTTACCAGCTTCTTCAACATCCTTATAGGTGTCAATACTACGCCATATAACGTCAGAGTACCTGGTCGCCTTTAACTTCTTTTCTGATGCTAATTTGGGGAATGCTGTTCTCTCAATGTCTCCTTTATCTGGTAGATAGTCAAAGACTTGTGGAGTCATAGCGTATACTCCAGCATTAATCCAGTAGTTTTCTAATATGGGTTTTTCCTCGAATTTTACAATATAGCCTTCCTCATCAATGCTTAATATTCCATAGGGGCTTCTTAGAGGTACTGCTGCTATGGAGACGATGATGTTTGAGCCTACATTATCTAATAGTTTTCTTGGATTAAGATTAGTTATTATATCACCATTAAGTACTAAGAACTTCTCCTCATTCCTTAAAACAGATTCCGCGTTCTTTAGAGCACCTCCTGTACCTAGAGGTTCATCTTCAACAACATAGGTAACCTTTACACCAAACTTCTTACCACTTCCAATATACTCTATTATCTTATCCTTAAGATATCCCACTAACAATACTATCTCATCTATACCATGATCTTTAAGCCATTCAATCTGCCAAATCAGTATAGGTTTTCCTGCAACCTCAACCAA
>WANQ01000010.1 GCA_015521735.1 Pyrodictiaceae archaeon
ATGGGTTCTCAGCTTTAGGGTTGAAAATGTTTATATAGTTAGCATTAGTAAATGCCAGACTTATGGAGTAGACTATGGGCCATAAATTAAAGAATAGAAATAAGAATATACTAGGAAATATGAGAATGAGAGCGACTTTAACGGGAAAAACTATTTGATATTTAGGCTTACCCATGTACTCTCACCACGAGCTAACCCTTACCGAGCTTTTTCAATATTTCTTCTTGCGCAAGCTTGAATGCCTCTTCTACACTAGCTTTACCTCCCCATATAGCTGATATAGCATCTGCTACTGGACCCCACACCTTAGCCATTTCTGGGCTCTTAGGCATTGGTATACTGTTTCTAACCGCCATAGCGTAACCATATACCTCGGGTATCGACTGGACTTCAGGTGATTGTAGTGCGTACTTGTTGACTGGCACAAATCCAGCTTCTTTTGCAAGATACTTTACAATTTCATCGTTAAGCGTATACCACAGCATGAATAATACTGTAGCTTTATCAGTACCACGTTCTTTTGTCAGCTTACTCATCCACCACAGCTTAATACCAGAATATGGTTTAGGTATACGTTCCTTATCTATTGGTGGTAGGGGTACAACGAAGAACTTTATACCAGCCTCCTTAATCTTAGGTATGTCCCATGGACCTGTAACTATACATGGAGTCTTCTTCTCTATGAATAGCTTTAGTTGTGCTTCATGTCCTACATCGTCCTTGTACATATAGCTAGCTACACGATCTAAGAAGAACTTGAAGCCTTCAATAGTTCCTTGAGATCCTACACCTACTTCACCCGTAGTGTCATTGTAGTAGAATCCTCCAAAGGCATGAATCCATGCTGAGACAAAGTATGGATCTACTTGATGACTTATACCATATGTTCCTTTATCGGGGTTATAGTATTTTTTCATTACTTCTTCTAGCTCACTAAATGTTTTAGGAGGAGTAGGTACCATGTCTTTATTACATACTAATGCAACTGTTTCAGAAGCCCATGGAAGACCCCATACACGATTCTTGTACTCTGCTGCCTTTATTGCTGCTGGTAAGTACACGTCAAGTATACTCTCAGTCAAGTATTCATCTAATGGGAGAATTAGGTCTGCTTCAACGAATTCACCAGTCCAGTCATGAGCCCATGTTAGTAGGTCTGGACCCTTACCCACTATTGTTGCTGCCTTAAACTTCTCCTTCATTGATGGAGTGTTTACTAGCTTAACTTTTATTCCAGGATATTCTTTCATGAACTCGTCCACTACTTTCTTTAATATCTCTTCCTCAAACGGCATTACACTAACCCAGATTTCTATTTGAACACTTACCTCTCCTTTACGGGCTTTTTCAGCAAATTCGTATAGATCCTTTGTTACCTCAACTTCTACATTACCAAACTTTAGTGTTGGTGCTTTAGGAGTTGTGGTTGGCGTAGTAGGGGTTGTAGTAGGCGTAGTAGTGGGAGAAGTTGTAGGTGTTTCTGTTTCTGTTGGAGTGGGTGTAGGTGTAGTAGAAGGAGTTGTTTCTGTCTCAATAGGTGTGGTGGGTGTTGTCGTCTCTGTCTCAGTAGGGCTAGGTGTGGTTGGAGATGTAGGTGTTGTCGTGGTAGGCGTTGTAGGTGATGGTGTTGGACTTGGTGCTTGTTGTTGTACAATGTACGTATAGTAACCTATAACGCCTATGATCACTATGATTACTATTATAGCTATGACTATAGAAGCTGTCTTAGAGATAGCCTTAGTATATAAGGGCACTTTTAAACCCCTACATCATATCTTTTAAAGGCTTATATAAGGCTTGTTGGATAAAATTGAATCCCCTAAAAGTGGGAAAAAGAGTTGTTATACTAGTAATTGATTTTTACCTACGCTTAGATGCTAGAAGAGCTATCAGTGCACATACTATTACGGCTATAACCAGCATTCCAACTGCTATATGCCATGGTATATACTCAACTACTTCTGTTACTGTTGTAGTCTCAACATATGGAGTAAGTGTTAGCTTTTCCAGCACAGTAGTTGTAACAGTAGTGGTATAGGTTACTGGAGCTTGTGTCACCGTAGTAGTAATTGTAATAGTACTTATACTTGTTATAGTTGTTGTAGCCGTAATGGTTTGAGTTATAGTAGCTGTAATCGGCACAGTAGCTTGAGCTCCTGGACCTACGCCTTCTATGACTGCTGGTGTTCCTGTCATTTCTTCTAGGTTTACCTTAAAACTAGACAACATACGATACTGGTCATCAGCAGTTGGAGCTAAGAGGTCCATTACCCTAGGAATAACTCCTACGGCAACTGCTGGAGCAAACTTCTCTCCTACACCTACAGTCCATTCCTCAGAGCTAACCCCAAAAGGCCTTATCCTTTCAGGACCAAAACCATCGTAGCTTGTTACTACTACTACGTATTTCCATTGGTTTATGTGTTCTACATCGGGTAAGAGCTTCTTAGAAATCTCAGCAACAATAGCATTTCTTGCTGAATCACCATACACCTTGAAGTCTCCGTCCTGTACTATTACAGTTCCATTAGCGTAGTATAATGCGGCTCTCTCACCTTTAGGTACAGGGTCGGCACCCCATCCTGGTGCTAGTAGTAGTGCGAAGTGCCAGGCATATTCGGGTGCAACAACAACATTCAAACCAAACGTAGAATTATTAACAGGTAAGTCGGCTGTGGTTCTCACGTATATTTGAACATATTGTAGACAGAACTCGTTTGGTCCACCCCACGGGTTATCTCCTAAGTTCTTCACGTAGGTTTCGAAGATCACTCTATCCCCTGCGTCGATAACCTTGAACTCTGTTAGATCGAAGACTCCTGGCTGGAAGACCTTATTCGTGGGATATGTATATGTTCCTGCACCATTATCGTCTCCTACAGGGTCTTTCATGTTGAAGACTGTTTTTGCTCCTACTGTAATTGCTTCTCTTGGTACTCTAACCTGGTATACTCTCCCTAATCTCGTAGATGTTTCTACTAGTTTCTTATCGTGGAATACTGCTATTGTTAAGTATATCTTGTATCCTGGTTCAACATTTAGTAGATTCCATGGAATAGCTAGTTCTACGACTTCTCTAACACCAAGCTTAGTATTGGATATCCTTATCCATCCACCTTTACCGTCAGCTATACTTACATAGCTAGTATTGTTATAGGGTACTACTATTACCTCATAACCTAATGCTAGTCCTAGGTCTCTTTTACCATACCTGGGATAGACATTGTATCCTGGGTGAAGTGGGCTTACACTTCTAATAGGATTCCATACATATACTGCTATGCTTAACTTCCCATCACTTAATATCTCTTTTTCAACTGGCTTTAATAAGATGTAAAGGTTCTTAGAGTCTACTCCTATGTATGCCTCACTTATGTATTTAAGCCCTATTGGCGCCTTAACGTAGTCAGACCATTCATTCGCCTCCAATCTACCATCTATTGTAGGCTTCTTCTCCATAGACTTGGGTGGTACTGTATTCAGTACTCCTATTGGTGCTCCATCTGGGTAGAATGATGCGTTAAGGTATGTAGGTGGGCTAAGCCCTATTGACGTGTATACCTTGGATAAGTAGGCTTTGAATAATGGGTCGAATGTTTCCGGTGAACCCATATCTCCACCATACCACCAGAACCAATCACTAGCTTCTGCACGTAACAGTGCTTCAACTGCTTCAGGGTTTAACTTATATGCTTCACGTATGCTGTCTACGCCTAATTTCTCTAATAGTGTTTTCCTTGCAACTACTAGCCACATCCATGCCGCGTTTTCTTGTCTATCACCTATCCATGGCGTTAGCCTACCTGTAAGTCCTGCCCACGAACTTTCTCCTATTCTTGCTTCAACCCTCACCTTAGGTAACTTATCGTATCCATCTATATCTGATATATCTTTTCCTGCTAAGTTGAAGTAATCATATGTTCTTAGAGGTAATTCGCTAGCAGTATCACCGTATTTCTCTATAAATTCACCTGGAGTTATGGTTTCTAGTACACCTTGTTTTTGGAGCTCAGATAACCTCGAGTAAAGCTTGTTTAAGAATACATCGCCAAACTCTTGATAATGTTCCCAGGGGTTTTCGCCATCAAGAGCTATTACTACTATTCGTGCCCCCTTTGCTCCTAGAGATAGTATGGTGTTAACCAGGTCGTTTACTGCTTGATCAGCATTCCATCCAGAGTATTGGAAGCTTAGCCTATTACTTAGATCAGTATTACGGAAGAATACGTATAGTTTAGTGCCATTGAATTCTATGAACCAGGGCTTTCCTAGATTTACTGGACTAGCATCTATGCCTGCAAGTACTAGTAGGTTCTCATCGGTTACAACCCATTTAATACCATGCTCTGACATAACCTCTAAGGAAGGCTGGTTTACTGCTTCTTCAGCAGGCCACATACCTTTTGGATTATAGTTGAGTAAGTTCTTGAATAATTCTATGCTCTTCTCAACATGTAGTGCAAGGTCTTCTCTCCAACCAAAATCTACTAGTAGTGGAGCTATTGGATGACTATATGGTACTGGTATTAGTTCTACCTGACCTTTTGCTGCTAACTCACTGTATAATGGTATAATCTTTGACATGATGTCTTCATGAACCTTTAGTATCTTAGCTAAGTCTTCTCTAGTGAAATGTATATTAGGATTCCTTAATGCCTCAACTCTTAAACTATACAGCTCTGGATACTGTTCTCTAAGAACTTGTGGATCTATCCAGAACAAGTTGAACAACACAGCTAGGTCAACATAGTCTTGCTCTGATAACGACTCTACTACTTTTTTCTTAAACTCTTCCTCAGGTAAACCCGAATATTTATCAAATAGTTGGCGAACGGTGTCTCTTAGTTCACGATATCTAGGTACTACGTTTACAATACGATTCCAGTTTATATCAAAGAACCCGCCTGGAATCCTCAGCATACTGAATAACTCGTTAACTGTTAGGTTTTCACCTCTAGCTATCTTCCATGATATTATTTGCCTATAATCCATCTTACGGTTTACTACATAGTCATGTAGTTGCACCAATAATGACCCACTAAACGTAAATGTAACGCGGATGTCAGGATATTTCTGTAGGATGTACGCCATTTTATAGTAGTTGCCTACACTATGCATTCTAACCCAAGGTAATATGAAATAGCTTCCATCACCACTATAATACCATGGCTGATGGTAATGCCATATTATCGCTACATAGACTTTTTCTGCTCTACCTACACTCTGTATTGGTATAATAATTGATGTAGCCAATAATAATAGTATGATTACTGATAATGTTCTTATCATTAGGTTTCACCTAGCACTATAATGATTGATGTAGTCTTAAAAATAGTTTGTAGGGGAACACGGTGGGATTATGAAGGGGTTGTAGTATGAAACGAATATGAGTTATTCCCACAGTAGTGGTCTTAGAACACCTATAAAAACATATTTTTCCCTAAATAACACATTATCCTTCTCCGGGAACAATATTAAGTAGTAGTAGGTGTTCTTAAATGAAGTATAAGGTATTACTATTATTCTCTATAATACTAATGTCTATTATAGCAAACATAGCATACACAACTATACCAGCAAATGCTAGTACTACTAAAGCATTCGTACTAGAGGATTCAAAAGGAGACGACAAGGGCCCAGGATACTATGTATACCCAACGAACAAGGTTTTCCAGCCAGGAGTCTTCGATCTAACAAAATTCTACGTAGAATACAATGGAACTCATGTAATATTCAAGGTATATGTTGACAACTTAGGAGACAATCCATGGAATGGTCCTAACGGATTCTGCCTGCAATTCCCACATATATTTGTAAGAACTACTGCTGACATACCAACCAATAATACGACTTTTGGCTTAAACATAGCATTAGCTGATAACTCTACATGGCATTTCGCACTGTTATTAGCACCAGGATGGGAGGAGAAACCAGTACCTGAGGGGCAAAGGGCTGCGTTATACTATGCTAATGGAACTGTAATAGTACAGGACGGAGACTTCAAGGTATATGCTAAGGAAGATGAAAACGTTATTGTAGCAGTTGTTAAAGCTGACTTGTTGCCGGATGTCGATAACATTGATAAATGGGTGTTTACAGTAGCTCTTGCGGGTTACGATGGATTTGGTCCTATGAGGGTTAGACCAGTAACTTCTGATGCTAGTGCTGAATGGGCGTTTGGAAATGGTAGTGCAGAAGCCATTGCTGTGGGCGTTGAGCCTAGAGTCATAGATCTTCTTGCACCAACACCGGACGAGCAATACCAAATGTTGACGAGCTTTAAGGTAAACTTGGAGGAGATGACTGGTAAGTTTGCTGTAGTACATGGCTATAGGCTTAAACCAGTTCAACCACCAACTGTTAAAGGGAAAGTAGTATTTGAAATGGATGACCCCGTAGGCGATGATAAGGGTCCAGGATACTATGTGTATCCAACGAATAAGGTTTTCCAGCCAGGAGTTTTCGACTTGACGAAATTCGAAGTAATTGATGCTGGAGACAAGATAATATTCAAAGTGTATGTAAAGAATTTAGGAGATAACCCATGGAATGGGCCAAATGGCTTCTGCCTACAGTTCCCACACATATTCGTAAGGACGACAGCTAACTTACCTGTTAATAATTCTACGTTTGGTTTGAATGTTGTTGTTGCACCCGAATATGCCTGGCACTTCGCACTACTACTAGCACCAGGATGGGAGGAGAAACCAGTACCCGAGGGACAGCGTGCTGCACTATACTATGCTAACGGTACTGTTGTAGTCCAAGACGAGGAGTTCAAGGTATATGCTGTTGAGGAAGAGAATGCTATTGTTGCTGAGGTTTCTAAGAAACTCTTACCCGATGTAGAACACATAAACCAATGGAAATACGTAGTAGCATTAGCAGGATACGATGGTTTTGGACCATTAAGAGTTAGGCCAGTAACAAGTGATGCAGAAGCAGAGTGGGCATTTGGTAATGGTAGTGCAGAAGCAATAGCAGTTGGAGTAGAGCCTAGGATCGTAGACCTACTTGCTCCAACTGCTGATGACCAGTATCGTATGTTGTCCGGTTTTAAGGTAAACCTAGAAGAAATGACAGGAACACCAGCAATAGTGTATGGTGTACCAATGGTTAAACCCATACCCGTAACAGTAACCGAGACTGTCACGCTAACGAAAACCGAGACAATAACATCAACTGTAACGACAACTGTTAAGGAGACTACAACTGTAACCACAGAGAAAACAGTGACGGAGACCAGTGTTGAAACAGTAACAGAGACTACAACTAAAACAACAACTGCTACAACAACAGTAACAGAAACCACAACAACTGTAGAGAAAGTAACAGACTATACAGCAACAGTAGCTGTAGGAATAATACTATTACTTGTAGGCGTAGGTATAGGCGTAATTGTAGGTAGGAGAAGGTGAAGAACTAGGACAATTCTATTTAAAACCACATATTTTTTACATTTCACATATAAGCCTGCCTCTAAAAATAACTATACTTGAAGAGATGCCTAGTCTAGTTTAAATAATACTCTCCATGACTAGAGGAAGATCTCCTTGGCTAGAGTTAAGCTAGTAAATGTTGTAAAGAGGTTTGGAGAAGTAGTAGCTGTTGACCATGTTAACTTAGATATAAGGGATGGAGAATTCTTCTGCTTACTAGGGCCTTCCGGTAGTGGTAAAACAACTATTCTCAGGCTAATAGCAGGACTAGAGTATCCTACTGAAGGAGAAATATACATTGACGATAGACTAGTTAATGACATCCATCCTAAGGATAGAGATGTTGCCATGGTCTTCCAAAACTATGCCTTATACCCTCATATGAAGGTATTTGATAATATAGCGTTCCCGTTAATGATGAGGAGAAAACAGTTGAAGTTATCAAAGGACGAGATTAGGAGAAGAGTAATTGAAGTAGCAAGAATGTTGAGAATAGAGCACTTACTCGACCGTAAGCCTAGTCAGCTTAGTGGTGGTGAACAGCAACGTGTTGCTCTAGCTAGAGCACTTGTAAGGCAACCAAAGGTATTCCTCATGGATGAGCCTTTAAGCAATCTTGATGCAAAGCTAAGACTCTACATGAGAACTGAGTTAAGAAGACTACAGCGTAGGCTAGGTGTTACAACAATCTATGTTACACATGACCAAGTAGAAGCAATGAGCATGGCTGATAGAATAGCAGTTATAAATAAGGGAAGAGTGCAACAAGTAGGTACACCCGATGAATTATACAATAAGCCTGCCAACATATTCGTTGCAGGATTCATAGGAGTACCACCAATGAACATGATACCATGCAAGATATCCGTTGAAGACGGCAATCCCTTGATAGTATGTGAGGGCTTTAAGAAACAACTAGATAGGGAAATATATGATATCATAGAAAAGAGGGGATATGGTCCGGAAGTACTACTTGGACTAAGACCTGAGCATATGAAGATTAGTAGAGAGAAAACAGTAGATTCCATTGAAGCTGAAGTACTATTAACTGAACCACTAGGTTCCGAGGTTATAGTGAATGTTAAGTTAGGTGAAACAATAGTAAAGATTAGAGCACCACCTGGCACAAATTATGCTATGGGAGAGAAAGTATACGTGGTAATAGATTGGAGTAAAGCACACTTGTTTGATAGGGAAACAGAAGAGGCCATAGTCTAAAGACTAAACTATTTTTACGAGTACAATGTATCCTCGAGGCATTAATTTAATCCTGGAATCACCCTTAAACTCTAATACATTACCGTCCTGGTCAATGTATTTACCAGTAACTCCACTAATGGTTATGTAGGCGACATTATCTGAGGCATTGAATACTGCTAAGGCTTCCTCATCGTCAAGCCATCTCTTAACCAAGAGCACCTTCCTATCAAGTCCTTGTGCATGGTAGAATCCCAGTTTAAGAACCCTATGCTTTCTACGTAGTTTCAGTAATTTCTTCATCTCAACTAGTAGTTGCTTATCCCACTTACTTTCATCCCATATCATAGGCCTCCTATTGTCTGGGTCTCCTCCTCCCTCAACACCTATTTCATCACCATAGTATATTGATGGAGCTCCATAAGCTGTTATTAGATAAGCATATGCTTGGAGAACCTTACGTTTATCTCCATTAGCTATAGTCATTATCCTAGGCGTATCATGACTGCCCACTAAGTTGTATAAAGAGTTAGCTTGATATGGTGCTAGCTTAACGTATTGCTCAAGAGTTTTCAACGCAAACTCTGTTGCTGTGATCCTATCTTCTATGAAGAACGCTAGAATTAGGCGTCTCAACTCATAGTTCATTACACTATCATATGTTTCCTCATGCATATAGTATAGTGGATCACCAGTAACTTCCCCTATAAAGACTCCGTCATCGAACATCCCCTTATAGTCTAAGTACAATACGTTTAAGGCGTGTTCAGGTATACCTAGGCTTACATCTAATCTAAATCCATCAACACCTATACTAGCCCAATGCCTAATAACGTTTTTAAAGAATTCCACAACCTCCATATTATCATAGTTGAACTTAGGCATACAGGGTACGCCGAGAAATGTTTCATAGAATAACTTCTTCCCCTTAACCACCTTACCTACTCTATCCCTACATGGACATTCAGGATCCATTACCGTTTTTCTGTAAACATCAAGTACTTCTTCTTCAACATCACCTATGTCTTCAACTAGGAAATTATACCATTTCCAATACCTACTCTTATTTCCTTTAAACAATGCCTCCCTAAACGCTTTAAAACATATAGAAGAGTGGTGTAACGGTAAATCAATAACTACTTTTATGTTATTTGAGTGTGCCTTATTCAACAATTCTTTAAAGTCTTCAAGTGTTCCTAAGTATCTATCCACTACATGATAGTCTACTACATCATACCTATGATATGATGGTGACCTAAATATAGGCGTTAAGTATATTGCTTCTATACCCAGGTCAATTAAATAGTTTAACTTCTCTATTATACCCCTTATATCGCCACCATAGTATCCTGGTTCTCGAGGTGCATATCTTCTAATTATTGTTGGAGGATCATTGCTAGGATCACCATTATGGAAGCTGTCAACAAATATTGAATAGTATATTGCACCTATATACCATTTAGGCTTATCTACTCCTTTAATACTCCTAACTAGAATAAATGATGGATTCTCTACTACTCCTTCATCTCCATAAACGTATCTATTAGTTAGTGAATCATACAATATGAATCTATAGGCTTTAAGCCTACGACATTTAATTACTGTTTCATAGAAGTCATGGTACTTAGTTGAAACTACTTTATCCATAACCTTGATGCCTACATGATCTTCACATATGTATTCTAGCTCTATGTTCACAAACTCGTTTTTCAGTGTCTTAATTCTAACTACATAGTAGTCCAGGTATTTTGATATAAATGCTGGATCCGTTTCAACGTGTACTATGTGTTCAAAATGCACACCACCCTCTTTTAATGCTTGTTCAAGTTCATCCACTCCTACTCTTGCTACAGATACAGTAAACTCAAGTGATGGTACTTCAGGATAAGGTCTATAGTTTTTTATTCTTTCGGGATTCTCTTCATCAACTAAGAATTCGTACCCATTTACAGAGTAGAGGTAATGGTAGATCCCTTCCCATAACTTAACTACTGCTACTCCTCTATCACCTATTTTCCTTAACTTTATGTGCCCTGGAAACCAAGACGTAAATTCTGAGATCAAGTATATGTTCCGTGCACCAGTATTCCATTTAGTATTGAATTCTACTATGTACTTACCTAATCTGTTACCTTTTATTCTTTCTCTACCTACAACCTTGTACACTCTTCAACTCCATTAAATGCGAGTGCACGCTAATATTTAATTATTCTGCGTATACGTATCATGAGATACTGGTAACCCTACCAATTATATCTTTGAAGTATTCTCGCCTATCACTTAATATTCTGCTTAGTGTATTCTAAGTCTACGAGGTATGTGTGCTATGGGTAGGATTTCACGTGGTGAACAATGTAGTGTTAATGGATGTAACGTTAGAGCCGAATACTCGGTAAGCTATGATGAGGCACGGGTCCTTGAAAATAGTGGTTATAAGCTAAGAGTAGTTCATGGACGAGTTTATCTTTGTAGAAAACACTATAAGGAGTTGAAGAAGCTTAAGAAGAGTGAAAGCAAGATACTTAAGTGGAGGTTTAAAACATAGTAGAGAAGACTAATGGAGTTTTATCCCTATCTGAGGCAGGATAGGATTTTGTAAGGGTAAGGCTTAAGTACCGTAGCAATTTACTTGCTGATGTACTCTAAGGGTAAAGTTTAATAGTGGTGACTCTTTATTGGCGTTTACGGGAGCGTATATTGTTGAGCCACGTATGAACATATATGTTAAACCGCATAATGATTTCGCCAAATATCTAATAGAAATAGCGCGTAAGTGGCAGGAGAAGTGGATTAAAGACAAAATATTTGAAGCAGATGCTAAGCCAGGTAAACCTAAATTCTTCTTAACAGCAGCGTTCCCCTATCCTAATGGTCCATCACATATGGGTCATGCTAGAACATATACTGTAACCGATGTGTATGCTAGATTTAAGCGTATGCAAGGATACAATGTACTATTCCCCATGGGATTCCACTATACGGGAACACCTGTCCTAGCAATGGCTGAAGCTGTTGCCGCTAAGGATGAAAAACTACTTAACCTATTTAGGAAAGTCTATGGTATCCCCGACGACATAATACCTAAGCTTTCAGACCCATTAACCATGGCACGATACTTCCACGCTATATCAAAGATATCCCTTATTGAAACAGGGTATAGTATTGACTGGAGACGTGAGTTTACTACAATAGATCCAGAGTTTAAAGCATTCATTAGATGGCAGTTTGAGAAGCTAAGGCAGAAGGGATACTTAGTAAAGGGGACTCACCCTGTAGGGTGGTGTCCTAAGCACAACATGCCTGTTGGAATGCATGATACAAAAGATGACGTAGAACCTGAGATAGGGGAGTGGACGTTAATATTCTTCGAGGACGAGGATGGAATAATATATCCTGCTGCAACACTTAGACCAGAAACTGTTCTAGGAGTAACAAATATATGGGTTAATCCGTCAGCCGATTATGTTAAAGTTAAAGTAGATGATATGGAATGGATTATTAGTGATAGAGCAGCCTATAAACTAAGATTCCAGAGGAAGCGTATAGAAGTAATAGAGAAGTTCAAAGGAGAAAAACTTCTCGGGAAACGTGTAAGGAACCCCGTTACTGGCGAAAGAGTAGTAATATTACCAGCATCATTTGTAGACCCAGATACTGGTACTGGTATTGTAATGAGTGTACCCGCTCATGCACCCTATGATTACGCTGCGATAATTGACTTAGACAGAGAAGTGCTTAGCAAATATGGTGTTAGCTTAGATGAACTTAAACCTAGGCCTTTAATAAGAGTTAAGGGGTATGGTGAGCTTCCTGCTGTTGAAGTAGTAGAACGTATGAAGATAAAGAGCCAGAATGAAAGAGAGAAACTAGAAGAAGCTACAAAGGAAGTATATGGTGCTGAATACAAGTATGGTGTAATGCGTGAAGATGTTGTAAAATATGTTGCACAAGACTTACCAGATAATGTTAGGAGGTATCTCGTAGGAGTAGTTAAGGCGTGGATTGCTGGAAAACCCGTTAGTGAAGCCAGGGATAATATAGCTAGATGGCTTAAAGAGTCCAGATACGCTGATGTAATGTATGAGATAATGAATAAGCCAGTATACTGTCGTTGTGGTACTGAAATAGTTGTAAAGATACTTGAAGACCAATGGTTCATAGACTACGGTAATCCTGAATGGAAGGAAATTGTACGTAAAGCATTATCTAAGATAAGGATAGTACCACCCGAATATAGAGAGGACTTTAAGTACACTATAGAATGGGTTCAAAGGAGAGCATGTGCTAGAACTAGAGGGCTAGGCACAGAACTCCCATGGGCTCCAGGATGGATTATTGAGAGCTTAAGTGATTCTACAATATACATGGCATACTATACTATATCACACAAGATAAAAGAGTACAAGCTACGAGCCGAGCAATTAACTTACGAGTTCTGGGACTACGTAATGCTGGGCAAAGGCGATGTTAAAGAAGTTTCAAAGAGTACAGGTATACCAGTTAAGGTTCTCGAGGAACTTAGAAAAGAGTTTGACTACTGGTATCCACTAGATTCTAGACATAGCGCTAAAGACCTAATACCTAATCACCTAACATTCTTCATATACAATCATACAGCAATATTCCCAGAAGAAAAATGGCCTAGACAAATAGCTGTAAATGGATGGCTCCTAATTAGAGGCCACAAGATGAGTAAAAGCTTAGGCAACGTAATACCTCTTAGAATAATGAACCACCTATATGGACCAGATACTGTTAGAGCAACAGTAATACTTTCATCAGAAGTAGGACAAGATGCTGATTTCACAGATGAATTAGTTGAAAGCGTGCTAGACAAGCTCAAAAAGTTTAGAGATACTATAATGGAACTACATAAAATGTACTCTAAAGTCAAAGAACTAAATGGAACAGAATTAACTGATATAGATAAGTGGATTCTTAGCCGTATGCAAAAACATATTAAAAACATAACTAATGCTATGGAGAACTTAAGGTTTAGGGAAGCAGCAAACATAGCCTTCTATATAATAGACAAGGATGTTAAAAGATACTTAGAAAGAGTATACGATGAGATTAATTCAAGTAAACGTAAGAAGACCATTGCCTGGGTGCTATCATATATAGTTGATGTATGGATTAGACTTGTAGCACCAATAATACCGCACCTCGCAGAAGAGCTTTGGAGTAGTATAGGTAAACAAGGATATGTATCATTAGCTAAATGGCCTGAAGTTAAGGAAGAATACATCAGCGTTGACGTAGAGGTTAAGGAGGAGTATGTTGACAGAGTAATCAATGATATGAAAGAGATCATAAAAGTTACTAAGACTAAGCCTTCTAGAATAATACTATATGTTGCCAGTAAGGATTCATACGAGATACTCAGAGATGCTATTAGAACAGTACTTAACGGTAAACCATTAAAGGAGTTTATGAGGCAAGCTCTCTCTAAAGTTAAGGATAGAAAAGCATTTGCTAGAATAGCTAAGAAATACTATGACCTAGCATCAGAGATACCACCTCACTTAAAAGACTATCTCCTTGAGAATACCTTAGATGAATACCAAGTACTAAGCAATGCTAAGGAATACATAGCAAGAACTATAGGTGCTAAAGAAGTGATAGTATATCTTAGCGATGATCCTTCTGCACCAGATATAGGTGGTAAGAAGAAGATGGCTATAGCGTTTAAGCCAGCAATTTATATTGAGTAATCCTCTAATAACACGTAGCCTCCTTCAATCCTAATATATCTTTTCATAGTAAGTGTTCTAAGTATTTCTTGTGCTTCCTTTTTATCTATTTTCAGTGACCCCATTAGGACATATACTGCATCCCTATACGTTAATGGACCATACTCTGACATAGCCTTAGATAGTTCTTCTAGAGCTCTAGCCAGGTTTGATGGCATACTCTCTCTTACTGGAAGTACTCCTTTACTTGGATCAACTATAACTCTAAACCTACTATAACCATATTCAACCAAGTATTCATTACCAGTTATTCGTTTAAGCTTAGCTATTCTAGCTCTTAAAATCCTTGCTAGCTTTCCAGCCTTGAATGCTGTAGCAAATACTATAGCATTATTAAGTGAAGACAATGCATCTAAAGGAGCATAATCTACACCATAAACTATTAATGGCCTACCTATTTCGCCGTCTCTGAGCGAGTCAAGAAGTATTATCTTCTCCAATAGATCCTCGGCTCTCCTAGTAGATGCTATATTGTGGAAGAGCTCAAGTCTAATAGGCTGGGTGTAGGCAACGTATACGGTATTCTTTTTAGCAAGACGTAGTGAAACCTCTACTATGAAAACCATATTAGCTACCGCATAATCTGATACAAGTAGTACACGTTTACCCTTTAATACATCCCATAGTATTCTCGGTAAACTAGGCATAGCTAGACACTCTAAGTAATGTGATGAAGCCTAATCCCTCTGAGCAGATAAGTCTAGCTATGAGGAAACGCAGGCCTAGCTGAAACGTTTTGGTCAGCGTAGCTCAGCCTCTACATTAAGGACTTTCAAGTACCAGGCAGTCATCATCCCCATTTACTACAGTATATGTTGGTAGGGTTTAAACGGTTATTCTTCGCTTTCCTCAATACCCTTCATAACATGTTCTTGTAGAGCCCATCCAAAGCTTTCAGTTAATATGAGTACTGCTGCATGTGGAGGTATAACTCCGAGCTCTGTTATTATAGCATCAATGTATTCTGGAGGAGTAACGTCAAATGATGGATTTAGTACTTTAACTCCAGGGTTCTCTTTAAGCCATTCATTACTGACTACTTCTGTAGGATCTCTTAGCTCTATTTTAACTAGTTCGCCTATGAATGTCATTGGGCTGAACTTGTATGTCTCAGCTGCTACAAGAAACATTACACCTGCCTCATGTGCTGCTAGTGCTAGTTGGCTTGTACCTATCTTGTTTACTAGAGCGCCATTGCTTGCTATGGCGTCTGCACCTACAATAACCTTGTCAACTCTTTTAACTATCAACCTCATAGCTGAGTCGGGGACAAGTGTAACATCTATACCTGCTTCAGCTAATTGTGAACTCGTTATCCTTCCCTGAAACTTAGGCCTAGTTTCATCAGAGTAGACCTTAACATTCTTACCCTGCTTATGAGCCTCTATTATTACTGATACTGCTGCTGTGCTATGACAGTGAGTCATAATGATGTCTCCATCATTTATCATTCTAGCGCCATACTCAGCTATTTTCTTTACAGCTTCTAAGCTCTTATCTATGAACTCTTTTGCAGATGCAATAACAGTTTGCTTAAGTTCTTCTAAATCGCCTTCACTTCTCCTAAGCCTAGTCATAACATACATTACCGCATTAGGGAGACTAACAGCTGTAGGCCTAGTATTCAATATTATGTTCGCCACTTTCTCCATGTACTTCTTAAACTCATCTCTACTACCCCTGTATTTTTCAGCAGCTATCATTAATGCTTTAGCAGCACTCCTAGCAATTTTACCAGCACCACGTATTCTCATAGTCTTAATATCTTCTGCTATTTGTAAAACCTCTCTAGGTATATCCATAAGCTCAACCACTCGAGTTCTTCAGAGTGTATTTTAACTACTATACCCAGGATATTTAAGTAGTAAACCACTCATGGTATTATACGGTTGTGGAAAATGAAGGCTCCCACGCCTAGTAGAGAAGAGGTAGTAGAGTTAGGAGAAAGTGAGTGCTACTACGTGTGCAAGGACTATAACTTAGAAGACGCCTACAATGAGGTAATTAAAGTATTATCGCCTAAAGAGGAGTTCATAGTAGTTGAAGGGTGTCCTGCATGTATTGCTAGAGAAATAATAGCTAAGTTAAAAGCCAAGACCTATATGGCCTTAACACCTTCAGGAGCCTTTATAGAATTCTATGTCTACGGCAAAACAGTATACGAAATCCTAAGCGAGGAGGGAGAAAGACCTTTAATAACTGTTACAAGTTATAGTATTGAAAAACTACGTGAAAGAATTGAAGAGTTAAGAATGCAGGCACTCATATCTGCTAATGATGCTGAAAACCTGGTGGAATGGGCTAACGAGTAGGTGCTTTAACACTTTATATCATTATGGGTCTAAACTTTAATGCGTATGGTATTACACCATATTCTTCTTTACGGTTAATTCTACGTAGTACTGCTTCAACTTCCATACCTATTTTGAGGTCTTTTTCATCTACATCTGTTAGTGGTGCGAATACTCTAATACCGTTTTCAAGTTCAATTATACCTATTATTAATGGTGCTTGATCTCTATAGCCTATTGGCGGATCGTGTAGTATAGCATATGATATTAACTTGCCCCTGCGAGGTAGCTCGACTTCTTCTAGTTCACGTGACCTACATTTCTCGCATACAGGTCTAGGAGGATAGTATATTGCTCCACATTTCTTACACTTAACTCCAACTAATCTATACCTTGCCTTCTTTTCACGCCATATACGTGCAGGATACATGGTTTCACCTCCTAAGAATTGCTACAGTTATGGTTGTTCCTGCACCACCTATATTGGAGGCTAATCCTACTTCAGATGGAACCTTTACTCCTGGAAAATCACCTCTAAGCTGCATGGCTATTTCAGCTACTTGGTATACGCCAGTAGCACCCACTGGATGTCCTCGTGCTTTTAAGCCCCCACTTGGATTTGCGGTAGGCTTATCGCCTGGATGGAATGCACCATCATTTAATGCTTTGGCGGCTCTACCTTTTTCTACAAAGCCTAGGTCTTCTAGACTCATTAGTCCTAGTATACTGAACGCATCATGTACTTCAACTACATCTATATCTCTAGGACTTATCTTGGCCATTGAGAATGCTTGTTTAGCTGCGAGAATTAATGCTTCCATTCTATCAAGGCTTTCTCTTCCCGCTATGTATATTTTATCAGTAGCCATGCCTACACCTACAATACTTATTGGTGTATCACTTATCTTCTTGGCAACATCCTCTGATGCAAGTATTACAGCAGCTGCACCATCACTTATAGGGCTAGCATCAAGTAAGCGTAATGGGTATGCTATTATTCTTGATGTAACTACTTGTTCCTTGGTAACTCTAAATCTTAATTGAGCATATGGGTTCTTAGAAGCATTTTCATGCATCATTACTGACCATTCAGCTATTTCTTCATGTGATACACGGTACTTCTTCATATAGTAGTGCATTAGCAATGCGTTTAGGCTAGTAAAACTTGCGCCATAGAATGCCTCGTATTCCGCATCGGCTGCTTTAGCTAATGCAGCTGTGGTAACAGAGCTACGAGCATCAGTTAACTTTTCAACACCAGCTACCATAACCACGTCTACAAGACCTGAAGCAACTAGGGCATAACCTGTATAGAATGCTGCTCCACCACTTCCACAAGCTGCTTCGACCTTGAATGCAGGTATTCTACCTAAGCCTCCATAGTCTGCTAGATATGCTCCTAGGTTATCCTGGTCTTGTAGACTACTACTTGTTTCGTTTCCTACAACAAGTGCTTTAGGCATAATATTACCTGCATCCTCGATAGCTTTCCAAGCCGCTTCAGCAAACAGTTCTTTAAGTCCCTTATCGTAGTGTCTTGAAACCTTTGTCAAGCCTACTCCTACAACATAGACCTTCTTCATCACGTAGTCGTCCTCAACGGGAAGCTAAGTGGTGGAGAGAAATATAAATGCTATCGCCTTAGCATTACTACGATACTTGTCGAATAATGTATTATAGTATTACGTAAAAATCATTGATTGGATATTTTGAGTACTACAACTTATCACCAAGTAACTCTTGTTATCCTTATAGACCTGCTAACTTGGTCTATGAGAAGCCAGTCTTCGAAGCTCATACGCCAGCCTACTGCACCAGCATTACTTTCTACTTGTTCAGGTGACTTTGCACCAGGTATAGGTATAACTGTGGAGCTAGCCATTATAATCCAGTTTAACGCTACTTGTGCTGGTGTCTTACCGTATTTCTCGCCAACTTTCTTTAATACTTTTACAAGCCTCCATACCTCTCTAAAGTTGTCTGGATGGAATAATGGATCTCCTGCTCTAACATCTTTAAACTCTGGTAGATTTTCAGGTGTATATTTCCCAGTAACGGCTCCCTTAGCTAAGGGACTCCACGCTATAATGTCAATACCATGTTTTTCAGCGTATGGTATTATCTCTTTTTCGGCATCTCTTTCAACTACATTATATCTTACTTGATTACTAACTATGTCTATAGTTGAGAGGCACTGACGTGCTGACTCCATTAGTTCTACTGCGAAGTTACTTAAACCTATATACCTTATCTTGCCCAAGTGTACTAGTTTTTCAAGAGCTCTCATATACTCACATGTAGGGTAATTGTGCCATGCAGGAGGCCAGTGAACCTGCATTAAATCTATTACATCGACTTGTAGTCTACGTAGACTACGCTCTGTAGCTTTAAACACATCATCTCTGTTAAGGAAGTCTCCTGGAATTTTTGTTGCAATTACTATTTCGTCTCTCTTAATACCTAGCTCCCTTATAGCTCTACCAAGGAACTCCTCACTAAGGCCTCTACCATAAACCATTGCCGTATCAAAGAAGTTTATACCAAGCTCATAAGCCTTAGCTATTATTTGTTTAGCTTTCTCATACTCTACTACGCCCCACGCCTCACTAAACTGCCATGCACCTAAACCTATTGCTGATATCTTAAGATCACTTTTACCTAGTCTACGATACTCCATACCAGCCATACACTTACACCTAGTACTTTAACATTGTTAATAACTATTATGTTTTACTCACAAAGCATATCTAGCCTACCAGAGCAGAGTATATCTGAAAAGGAGGTAGACTAGTCGATGAGTTTAAAGACGCTAAGATTACCGCCTAGAATAAAAGTTCTAGAAGCTACAGGAGCTATAGCTGATAAACGCATCAGGAGTATAAATGAGAAACTATATGAGGTAACATCATCTGATGGTACTAGAAAGTACAAGGTTTACGTAGACTTAGATAAGAACGTAGTTTACAGCAACGATAATGGTACAAGGCTTCGAGGATACGTAGGGTATCCCATAATAGCTGTACTAATGTTAAACAACAAGCTACCGTTCAATGAGAAAATTTCTAAGGCACTAGCAGGTATTCCGTGGAAGAAGCTTAACGAGAAATACAAGAAGTACTACATAGTTGAGAAAATAGTTAAGAATATTGCTAACAAGAAAGGAGTTACCTCTCTGGAAATAGATAGATACATCAACGAGGTATTAGGTAAGCTTAAGTCAATGAAGCTATACTATGATGAGAACTTAGGTGAAACCATTAACCCATAGATCCTGGCTTTACGCTTAGTCTTCTACTTCACTTGTAGTTGCTAGAGATGCAGTTAACGTTGATTCTTCTGGAGAGTGTTCTCGCATTATGACTACTCTTCTCGGGTAAGGTATCTCTACACCATATTCTTTAAACCTCTTATGTATTTCTACTACTAGGTCGCTTTCAACAATTGGTTTAAGCCATGGAGATGTTATGTAAGCGTATAATCTTAAGTTGACGCTATTCTCACCAAACCCTGTAACAATGACTATGGGCCTAGGTATCCTTAGCACCTTAGGGTGATCATAAGCTGCTTCAAGCATTGCCTTAATAGCTAGTTCAACATTACTTTCATAGCTTATACCAACATCAACAACAGCTGCTATGGGTCTACTATTCCTTACCTCAACACTATAGTTAACAATATTAGAGTTTAATAATTGCTGGTTAGGTATGATTACTCTTCTACCATCAAGAGTTACGAGACGTGTATGAGTTAACGATATATCCTCTACTCTTGCAAGCATACCGTTAAACTCTACTACATCGCCAACACGTATAGCTTGACTAAAAACTAAAACCATGCCCGCTATTATATGGCCTAAACTACTTTGAGCAGCTAAACCGAAGATAACTGTTATTGCACCTGCCGCATAAGCCAATAGCATACTTGCTTGTCCTATCTCCGGGTAGAATATCTTCACTACATTGAATATTAGTATGCTAACTATTATTGCTGCAGAAACATTGATTAGTATGCTTAGCATTGAAGCTATTGAAGGCTTATACGGGCCTATTCTACCAATTATTACAGATTTAAGTAGCTTAGCCACATAGTACACGAGTACCATTCCAGCAACATACAATAGTATCAATAACACCATGTTATCGTCAAGTACAATCATAGTATACTTCAACCCTCCACTCATACCCTACGTAAAATAAATATAGCTCTAAGTAAGGCTACTTAAACCACAGCACACATAGCCAATTAGAGCATTATATGTGAAATCTAGTATACGGTGATACCTTGGATGCCGGCATAATGGTTAAGCTAGCTGGGGTAGAAGTAGTAGCTACGGATGTTGATGGCACACTAACTATTTCTAGAAGTAACTATAGAATAGATGTTGAAGCGTTAAATGCTATTCAGCTACTAGAAGATCATGGAATAAAAGTAATACTTGTATCAGGTAATGCCTTACCTGTTGTAAGAGGTTTAGCAAGATACCTTGGTGCTACGGGACCCGTTGTAGCAGAAAACGGGTGTATTATAGGGTATAGAAACGAGGTCATCAAAGTATGTAGAAGGTCTACTAGAGAAGTGTTAGAGGAGATTTTAAGAGTCTTCGGAGAAGTACTTGAAGAATCATGGCAGAACCCTTATAGGGAATACGATTACGCGCTAAGATTAAAGGAGAATAATACTCCTGAGCAACAGCGGAAGATTGTAGAAGTAATACAAGAATATATTTTAAGCAAAGGGTATACTTGGGTAAAAGTGGTTCCATCAGGGTTTGCTATACATATTAAACCAGTGGAGTCAGATAAGGGTAAGGGGTTAATCAAGGCTTTAGAGTTGATAAACGTGGATCCTAGTAGAGTTGTTGGGATAGGTGATGGAATAAACGATTTAGAATTACTGGAGGCAACAGGGATCTCAGCTACAGTATCGAATGCTGATAAGCCATTAATGGATAAAGTAGATATAGTATTACCTAAGCCTAGTGGGAAGGGTTTTGCTGAACTAGTTAAATTAATACTAAAAGCTAAGAAACTAATCTAAATACTAGGAGGGGATGAAGAACATCCCGACCTATTAGTATCAGAGCTTTAATGCTATGAAGAAGCGGTGGCTATCAGACCCATATTTATCTAAAACAGGTTCTAGTCTATGTTCTTGAAAGAGTCTTCAATTACTACTGATAGTAGTTTTATTAGCATGTCAACATCATTTAAGTTAATCATTTCTGTTGTACTATGAGTATACTTTACTGGTACTCCAAGAGATACCGCATAGACATTAACTCTTTGAAAAGCCGCCATATCGGTTCCACCACCAGCTGAAGCTGGCTGTAATGGTATGGAGTGTTCTCGTGCTAGGTTTACAATGTACTTAGCTATTCTAGGATTCATTATGCCTGCATTATCTACTACTCTTAAAGTAGGCCCCTTACCTGGCTTTAAGCCTCCTGTTATTACAGGGTTACAGCAAGTTGTTGTATCTACTGCTATCATGTAGTTAGGCTTTAATGTATGTGCTAGAGCTAAGGCTCCTCTAAGACCTACTTCTTCTTGCACAGTCCATGCAAGGTAGATCTTAGCTCTAGGTCTAATACTGCCTTCATATATTTTACGAGCTAGCTCTACTAGTACTGCACATCCGAAGCGGTCATCGATTGACCTAGTAGCTATGATGTCGCCTTTACCTAGGATACTCCAGGGTTTATAGAATGTAACTGGATCAAGTACTTCTATACCTAGTTCTCTAGCTTCCTCAGCACTATCTACGCCTACATCAATGTATAGCTCATTCCACGGTACAACTTTAAGTTCTTTTTCTAGTCTTAAGTGTGGTGGTGTTAGCCCTATAACTCCTTGTACATCACCTTTACTTGTATGAATTACTACATGTTGACTGGGCAATATTCTATCGTCTATTCCACCTATTTTCCTAAAACGTATCTTGCCGTCATCATCAATATTTGTTACAAGTAGTCCTAGCTCATCCATGTGTGCTGCTAATAGTATACTTTTCTCACCTTCTCCTAACTCTAATACAAGGTTTCCTATGGGGTCAATCCATGTTTTACCATAACTCTTTATAGAAGACCTTATTGATTCTCTAACCTTATCTTCAAAACCTGAAACACCAGGAACATTAACTAGTTTTCTTAATATTTCAGTAAACATTGTGTCCACCACAAACCTTGCCTAATGGTTTTAGTATGTTATCCCTAGTTCTAGGAGTATAGCATCTAATACTCTTTAAGTTTTAGACACTTAGCTAGAACGTAACATTAGTGTACGTGAGAAGAAGAGGAAAGCTATTAGGAATAATATTATTGAAGCTACGAACTTAGCTAGCGTGAACCCATAGAATACTATATCTGCTAAACTCAGTATCCCAGACGTAAATGCTAGAACGCTTAGTACAGCATAGATATTTGTTAGCCTAGGCCTACTTGAAGTATACGTTGATCTTACTAAGGCTATCATTGTTAATCCAAGTATTACTCCACCTATGAGCCCTATTAATGGTAGAGTATAGGTCATTGCCTATGCCTTAACCTCCCATAGTATTCTTCTACTGTACTAGAGAGTCTTTCCTTAGCTTTATATATCTTTTCGTATCCAACATTTAAGGGTTCACCCATATCTAATATTGTTTCACCATCAACTATTACTGTTTCAACTCTACCGCTAAGCGACATAATGTACTCGTAGTAGACGTCATGATCTATTGGATTAGGTGGCCATCCAGGAGGCTCACTAGTGTTTAGTATTACTAGGTCAGCTTTATAGCCCTTGCTCAAGGATCCTATCTTGTCTAGACCCATAGCTTTAGCCGTAATTAGTGAAGAATGTTTTAAGGCTTCCTTAAACCCTACATTATGTTTACTAGCTAGGGTTAAAGCTAAGTCAAACATACTATATTTTAATGAGACTCCTAGTGCTAAGCCACAACCCTTAACCCATCTATCTAGTGCTAACACCGTAATTATCGTGTGATTAGGTGATACTATTGTTGGTGGATCAACATATATAGTGGCACCTGCTATCATTTTACCTGGCTTTGAAACTATTCTGTCCTTCCCAAATTCATTAGCATATCTTCTTGCATCAACAGGTGACTCTACGAGGACGTATACTTTAACTCTATTATCTTTCCCATCCCATTCTTTCATATAAAGTTCTAAGTTATTTACATACGGGTCTACTAGTACTAGTACCCTTAAACCTATGTCGTAGAGTGCTCTAACCACTTGGTCTAAGTTGTACTGGTCTAGTACACCTACAGTTGTAACACCGTGCTTAAGTAGCTCGTATCCTGCTAGAATACTAGCACTATATACATCGTCTCTACTAAGTACTTGTACAACCTCATGAGGCTTAACCAAGCCCGATACAAGTAGTACTCTAAAAGGATACAAGCTTACCCAAGTAATAGGTGAAATAGTACCTGGCAACACTATTTTATCTTTAGCATTAACATGTAGCTCTGCTACCTCATGTTCTTCGCTAACATCACCCTCACCCACATACTCAATCATATCGTCTTTGACGTAAACATAGCCCCTAATGGGTGCTAAATCCTCGCCTACCAGTATTATACCGTTACGGACTAGTACTCTAACCATAGGTAATTCAACTCTTACCTTTTACCTAGATTACAAGTTTCTAGCAAAGGGTTATTAAGTTAAGGATAACATGGTTTATTTTGGCGAAGAATTAATGGTTAAGGAGCCAGTTCTCAAGTGTATGTATAGGCGTTTATCTAAGGTCCTCGGCTATAAGGGGTTCATAGGGATAATACTAGGTGATAGAAGGGAGTTATTTAAAATAATGTTAACATTTAGAAGCGATGTGCCTGGAGGTAGGGTTGCAGAACTCCACGTAGTCTTGGATAGGTATTTAGAGCTTAAACCGTATAGTTTGACTTGTATTGTAGGATACTATACTAATTGTATTCTGAAGAGACAAGAAGACTTGTTTAAAGAAATTAGCCAATACATAGTATTGGACAAGTACCTTGTAGGTAGGAATGAGGTTGCATGGCTTATCTATGACATAGCTTCGCATCAATTAATAGTAGACGCTGATCTATGGAATGATGAAGTACTAGTTAATCGTTGCCAATTCATAGACCCATCATATGTTGTTGGCTTAAGAAACTATTTATTAGCACATCATGTTAGCCTAGGAGAACTCCTTAATAAAGTAAAAAACATTACTGTTAGAGTAGAAGCTCATGAATACTAGCCTATCTTCTCGGTCTTTAGCGTGAATCTTAGTTTACCTAGTATTAGGTCTACTTCAAGTCTACTTGGAGCACCTAGACTACCATGTCTTGTAACCTTTATTCCTGCTGCTACTACTCCTGCCCTAACAGCTTCATGGTAATCATTTGTCTCTAGGAAGTAGGTGTTGAAGGCTGCATCAAATACATCGCCAGCACCTACGGTATCAACTACTTTACCTGGCCTATACGCTTCTATCCTTATAATGTCTCTTGATGTTACAAGTGTTGCTCCTCTGCCTCCCATTTTTATTGCTATTGCTTCAAGTCTTCCCCTTAACAAGGTCTTTGATAATGGCATGTTCAATGCCTTAAATTCTCTCTCATTTAATAATAGGTGGTTTATCTTGGGAATTATCTGTGTTAGCTTATCTGGTTTATCTACTGCTTTACGGCCTGGATCATATGATATTATTAACTGTTTATGTGTTTCACTAAGTTTATCTATTAGTGATACAGTGAACTCGGGGTCTAGTCCAGCTACATGTACTATGTCGGGGTTTTCGTAGCTTACTAGTTCAACTATATAGTCTATGGATAAGGCTTTGTTTGCTCCAGTATATGATGCCATAGCATACTTACCATCGGGTAGTGAGAGTACAACAACTGTACCTGGTCCTCCACCGCTACGGCAAAGCCTTGATGCATCAACTCCTACTGAAGCAAGCATTTCCACTAGTACTCTTGAAAATGGGTCTACACCTGTACAAGCAGCTAATACTGCGTTATGACCTAGTTTTGAGACAGCTATTGCGTAATTAGTTGCTGAGCCACCTATACTTATAAATGAGTCTCTACCGAAGACTCTATCTTCTACTCCAGGTAGTCGGTCAACATAGAGTATTATGTCTAAGTTAAGTCTACCCGTTGATAGATGAGTAAATCTCGACATAACTGTTTCACCAAGCCTATTTCTTGTACAGTATTAGTCTTGGATAGAAGTATTTCTTACCATACCTATTCTTAATTTCATCCCATTCATAGAGAATTCTCACTGCCTCATTAGCAACTTTTATTGCATCTTCCTCACCAGCACCAGCTACCATTTCACCTGTTACCCTATTTGCAATAACAGCTGTTACCATACCAGCTCTAACACCATATATGTTGGCTAACGTGAAGAGAGTTGCAGACTCCATTTCAAAGTTTAATACTCTTGCTGCTTGTAGATCTGGAATAATGTTTTTCATCCAGCTCTGCATATAGCCCTTATACCCTGGCCTGCCCTGTCCCGTATAGAAGCTATCAGTACTAGCAGTAATACCTACATGGTATCTTACACCTAAGGTTTCAGCTGCCTCTATCAGAGCTAACACTACTTCAGGGGATGCTGCTGCAGGATATTCTGGTATAACGTATTGCTTACTTGTACCTTCTAGTCTTACACTAGCATAGGTTATTATTATGTCTCCTACCTTTATATCCCTCTGTATAGCACCCGTAGTACCTACTCTAATGAATGTGTGAGCACCTATCCTCAATAGTTCTTCAACAGCTATAGCTGTTGAGGGACCACCTATACCAGTTGACGTAGCGGATATAGGTACACCTTTATACTTTCCAGTATACGTATTGTATTCGCGATGCCTAGCTACGTGTCTAGCCTCATCCCAGTATTTAGCTATTTTTGGAACCCTATCAGGGTCGCCTGGTAAAAGCACGTAGGGGGCTACATCACCAGGTTTAAGCATTATGTGATACTGTAATCCCTCCTCAGTTTCGGGTATATCAGCTGATTTAAGCTTCATAGACTTCATATGCGTTAACCCTCACATACTAGTGCATGTATGTACTAGTAGACGGGTGGTCTTAGAATTAGGCGTAGTAGCTAATAAGCTCCTCCTACATGAGTAATAGTTATCGGTAAGGTGGAGTAAGCTGGCTTTACTAAGGATTATTAATGGTAGGAGTAGACTCATAGAAGCTATGGATGAGTTCCTCAAATCCTTGTATGAGTACAATAGTATTGTGAGGAGGAAGGGCTATTATCTTAAGCCATACCATGTAGTGGTCCGTAAAACTAGAGGAGGAGTAAAGAAATACTATTACTATGGCCGATACTGGTATAAGGTAAGGTATATGGGTAAGAAGGGTAAGACTAGTCTTGTCAAATGGGAGTATGTGGGTAAGAGTAAGCCTGAAGATAGCTTACCGGATCCTCCAAGTAATCCTTTGGAGGGGATAGTGTTTCTAGTAGAAGGAGAGGATGTGATATTAAGGGAGGAGGACTACTATAAGATTAAGGACTTATTTAAGGGATTGAAAGTAAAGAAAATAGGTGTTCACGGCTAGCCACAACGTTTTTCACTCCACATGTAAAGCTACATGTATCTTAGAGGGCAACTAGATCCTTGCCAGTATTCATAGACTATAAGAAGTATCCTATGCTGGTAGATATTAGGAGATATGTAGAGAGGAGATGGGCTCATGGTATAACGCTATTTGATGTACTTAGCATGCTTGAGTCAACAGTTATGAAGCGTGCTGAGGAAAGAGTTCGTAGTGCTATACTTGAAGATTCAATTAGAGATCCAGGCCCCGACATAACCATTGATACCGAAATACTCGCATACCATGTTAGCCTAGTTATAGTTAGTTCTATTAGAGATAAATGGCTCATGAACAGTTATGCAGTAAAAGAGGGCAAGAGAATATACTCTCACCTACTGAGAGAAGATGATAGGGTTATTGAGGCTATAGGTAGATATCTAGGTTTAAGAATAGATTATAACCCAGAAAAGCCAGCAACTATACCCTATGCTTATTCTAAAGGACAAGTAACATACATGTACCTACCATATAGGATTTACTTCATAGACTATGTAAAGTATGCTAAGAGGTTACTAGGAGATCCTAAGTGGAAGCTTACAAACCAGTTCTTAAAGCAGGGCTACGTATACCTTGACAAGAAGATGGTTGCTAGGTTGTTAGAGGAAGTATTTGTGGAGAAAATATCTGAATCCATAAAACCCTTAGAAGAAGTACCAGCACCGCTAAAAGGGGTTGTTGAAAGACTAGTAAAGCTGTTGGAAGAGAAACGTGGAAAGATTATACAGGAAAGCATTGAGAGAGGTAAAATACCTTCAGTAGACTTTAAAGAGGTGTTTAAAGACCTAGGCGGAATAGTAGACGTAGAACTCTTTCCTCCATGTATTAAGTCTTTATATGATAGAGCACTCCGAGGCGATCATCTCAGCCATCACGAGAGATTTGCTTTAGCAACATTTTTGCTAAATATAGGAATGGATATTGACTCTGTAGTCGACGTATTTAGGAATTCTCCTGACTTTAATGAAAAGATAGCTAGATACCAGGTTGAACACTTAGCAGGTCTTAGGGGTTCTAGGAAGAAGTACCTACCATATAATTGTGATACTATGCGTACTATAGGAATATGTTTAAGTGACTGTAATGTTAAGAACCCATTAGTGTACTATTGGAGACAGTTAAGGAGGAAGTATAAGGGTAAGGTTAAGAAGAAAAGAGAAGTTGAAGTAGAAGCAACAATTACTAGTTAAATAGTGAATGCTATCTTTTCATACCCACTCAGTTTATCGCCTTTCCTTACCCAGAACAATAGTATATTGCCATCACCTAGTACCTCGTATTCTGCTGCAACTTCAACCTCTACTATCTTAGATCGTGGCGGAAAGATCCAGTACACTTCGTAGTCGTATTCTGCTACTTCTGCTTCATACTTGTTTTCATAAGTGTTAACTCCTTTCCTAAACTTCCCCTTAAAGTATATTATGAACGTAATGTAAGCTATTTCAGCAAAACCTCTATGTTCTATGCTAACAGATTTAACTATGGGTCTAACTTTTTCTCCATTGATTAATACTTCCTCCTCATCAAGATAGTATTGCATGTTTGCTGCTAACCTATTCATTTCCTCAACATAGTCCATTGGCCTATGCAATAGCTTTAGATAATAGTATTCAGGATCATAGTAGTCGTATATTATTATTTGGTTTATGTCACCTCTCCTAGATACTATGAAGAACCCTTGAGCATGTATGGGCTCTACTTTTGGTTTAGATTCCATAATTCTTTACCCCTAACCACTAGTAATGTATGGATATATAAACTGGATGATACAACATAGATTACGGGGTGACGAGGGGTAGCAAAGCTGAAAACTGATGAGCCCTGGTGTAGCTGACCGCCTACAAATAAACATGTTTACATGTTTATAGGATGTATACTGTCACGCCGTCACCAGTATCTTCATAGTATACTTCTCGCCTAGTATTGACTTCAGCTGATAGAGCCTCTAAGCTTATGATAACATAGTTGTATAGGTATGCTCCAGGTGTTATTATCGTAAGGTATCCTGTAGAATTTATTCTTGTAACCCTTATCTCGAAGCCTCCAATGACTTCTACATCACCTAAGTCTATACGTGGTGGTGCCAACCCTGCTAATGGTTCATTGAAGTATACGTAAATGTACTTCCTTTTACCAGCAACTAAGTCCTCATAACCTCTGACTTTACCCTCTACTACAATGTCTCTAGGATGCAGTATTATCTTAGCATTAGCTGCAATTACTTCTAGTTCACCGCCTCCAATCTCTACTCCTAAAGCCTTATTCTTAACCCAGCGTAGATACAATATGCTACCTTTCATTAGATAGTCCTCATGAAATGAAAATTGAGTATAGCTTAAAAAACATTATCTAATAGTAGGAGGCTGTTAGGATTCCTCTCTACTCCATGCTTCAACTCTTTCAGCTTCCCTACCCTTAGCCTCCATTTCTACTTTTATTAGTGCTTCAATATCCTTGATTATGTCTTCTACTTCACTTGACTCAGCATGCCTTCCTACTCTCAACATTTCAACTATTTCTCTAGATACAGCTTGATCTATTTCACCCTCCTTATACTCTATTCTTCCTCTATCTATTACTACAGGTGATGGTTCTAGAACAGCACCGCGTACGATAGCTGCACCATCTAGTGGTGTAACTATTATGACTCCTACTCTCTTTTCTCCAAGTTTAACCCAGTATATGTGGTCTCCAAGCTTAGTTGTTAACACCTTTTCAACAGTGTATTGTACTGCTCTAGAGAGTATCTCCTCTATTCTACTAACTATTTCCTCAACCTTAGAAGCTACTTCTTCATCTGGTATTCTCTTAAAAACCTCTAATCTCAGCGTATCATACTTCCATTTAACTCTTCCATCTTCTACCTCGTAGTCTATCCTAGCACGTACTACATCTCCTTTATCAGTCTTCATCTTCTCCACGAGGATATAGTATAGTACTCGGTTTAGTTCTCCTGCTGCTTTTGCTATTTCTTGTGGTGTTATTTCTCCTTGTTTTATCTTGTCTCTTAGTTGTGCAAAGAGTGTACGTCTAACCTTATCAGCATAAGCACCAGCAATAATCAAACCAGTACTAAGAGTAGGCAAGGAATCCCCCCGCTATCTATCTATGGTATATTATTGTTGAGGTTATATATAGGTATAACTCATAAGGATGACTGAAAAAGTATTGGTGAAGTACTATGGGTAAACCTCTGCTTAGACGTATTGCTGAAGAAGTATTGGGTGAAGAGAAGGCTAGGAATGTGTGGAAGAGAATAGAGATTATCGGTGATATAGCTGTAATAAGGAAGTCTTTTACCATAAGTGTTGACGAGTTAAAGCCTCTTGCTGAAAAACTACTACAAGTTATACCACATGTACGTAGTGTTTGGTGTGGTGTAAGCGAGGTTAAGGGGGAGTTTAGGGTAAGAGATTATGTGCATTTAGCTGGTGAGCCTAGAAGTGAAACAATTTACCGTGAACATGGGTGCTTGTTCAAACTCGATATACGTAAGGTATACATTTCTCCTAGGCTAAACTATGAGCATAAGAGAATAGCGTTAAAGGTTAAGCCTGGCGAAGTAATAGTTAACATGTTTGCTGGCGTAGGCTTATTCTCGATAATTATTGCTAAGTACTCTAAGCCCAAAAAAGTGTACTCAATAGACATAAATCCTGATGCATATTACTACATGGTTGAAAATGTTAAGCTAAATAAAGTTGAAGAGATAGTAGAGCCCATCTTAGGTGATGCCGCCTTAGTTATAAAAGATAGGTTAAGAAATGTTGCTGATAGAGTATTAATGCCTTTACCAGGCTTATCTTACGAGTACCTAGAGTACGCGGTAATGGCTTTAAAGCCAGGATGGCCAAGGTATATCCATGTATACGACTTTACATTCGCAGGTCCAGGTGAAGACCCAGAGGAGAAAGTTAAGCAGAAATTTGCTGGTAAACTACGTGAAATAGTTCCAAGATACGAGATAGAGTTTTCACGTATTGTTAGAATGGTTGGGCCTAGAAGATACCAAGTTGTACTAGATATTGTTGTTGAAAAACCTCATTGATGTATGTTAGCGTCTTCTTCTACTACGCCTCCTACGTTGTTCTTCTCCAGCTACCTCGTATACTCTAACGCCAACACCCATTAACTTGGTCATAACAGAGTCAACGAATTTTACGTAGAAGCCCCTTTGACCTACAAATGCGCCAAATCCTTCAGTTCTAACCTTAACTGCTAGGTTAGGGCCAGCAAAGTCTACGTCTTCTATATGTTTATGTATCCAGCTTACTGGGTGAATAGCTCTTATAATGCCTTTAAAGTCTAGGGTTAATTCAACTGCTCTTAACCTTAACTCAGTATCCTCTTCTATTTGGCTTATTCTCTCACCACCCTTACCAACGAGTCTACCTAGGTAGCCCTCCTTAACTATTATTAACGCGTCTGGAACATTCTCACTGGTTATCTCATATCGTTTCTTCTCCTCAATGAACTCTACTACAGTAATTACGTCTGCATCTGGAGCGTATATTCTTGCTGCATCTATAACTCTCTTTTCAACATCATTTAATGGTCTATTCCTCATACGTGTCTCTATTAATAATCTTATTCCGCGTCTTGCGCCAGGTCTAACAATATCTTTGAGTCCTAGGTCTACTACTTTCGCCTTCTCTTCGCCTAACAGTACTTCTCTAATGACAGATATGCCTTCTACACCCATCTTAGGATCTCTTTGGAATACGGGATCACCTGCTACTATTAGCCTGCTATTGTATCCTATCCTCATCATGATCTCTATAGCACTTTCTGGCTGAACACTTTGTGCATCATCCAAGAATATTATTGAGTCGTCGAAAGTTCTTCCACGTAAGTAATGTGTATCAGCGAAAACTACTCTTCCCTCACGTATTAGTTCTTCAACTTTGCCCCAATCTATGAATCCGGACAATATGTCTTTAGCATATGCTGAGGCTATTTCCATGTACTGGGGTCCTGCTTCTACAGCTGTAATCTCCTTACCCGTTACAACATCTATTACTGGTCTTGATATAATGAATCTCTTATACTTTCCTTCAAGAACAGCATCTAAACCATAAAGTAGGCTGAATAAGCTCTTGCCAGTACCAGTGGGCCCAAACAAGCCTACTATATCGTATCCCTTGTTCTCAAGCGCCTCAAGCATTTCTTCTTGGCCAGGGCTTTGAGGCCTCAATTTATTTAATAGCTCACCCATACTTTCACCCTTATCTACTTCTAGCTACTCCTCTTCATAGGTGGAGAAATTAAGGGTAATTAAAGCTTATTTAGACTAGAAAACCTATTTAATTGCATGTTTACGTAATACTTCTAATAACCGTTGAAGCCTTTTCTTACCTTCACTTAAAGCTTCATTTACTGCTTTCACAGCCTCTTGTAGACCTTGCTCATCCACTACTACCCTACTGCCCGTCTTCAATAGTATTGCTAGCCTTATCCCAGTTCTAAGCTCTACTAAATACCCCTTCCTCGACACACTCAACACACCACTATGCTTGAAGCCTGCTTCACGTGCAATACGTAGAATTCTTAGTGCTTCACGTGCTGTGAGAGCTACTACATGTATTATGGGGCCAGTAGCTATAAGCCATAACCTATATAGTACGGGTTGATTAAGTAAACCTCTTATTTCTTCTAAGCTTATACTGCTATGTTTTTTGAATATTATTGTAGCATTTCTCCTCTCCCAAGGCATACGTGAATCTACTAAAACAATTCTTCCACTACAACTACTAGTAGTATATGATTCAGGTCTTTTAAAGAACTCTAATAGAATGCCGAGTAAATCTTCATCTAAGTAACCTATCTCTAAATCCTCCCAAATCCTCCTATATGCTTCCTCACGTCTTTTCCTCCATAATTTTACGTCAACGGGCACTGCGAGCTTTCCCTAACCACTGTGCTACAAGTTAAGTTCTATGTTAAAGCTTAGGAGTACAGATTATATGGGTATTATTGTTGCTAAGATTATTGCTATTATACTTACTGGTAACACGTATTTTATCATGAACACTACCGCTTGTTCTATTCTAAGCCTAGCTGTGGAAGCTTTAATCCATGTGACTAAGAATACTATAACTAGGTACTTTACTATTAACGTTAGTATGCCTTGAATACTTGTTAGCGTGAAGGGTGCTGGACCTCCCAGGAACAGCCATACTATCAGTAGACTATATACAACTATTTCTACGTCATGTAATAGTGTTATGAATGCTAGCTTAGGTCCACTATACTCAGTAAATGGTCCTGCAACTATTTCTGTTTCAGCCTCAGGTATGTCAAAAGGTCTGAGCATTAATTTGCATTGAAATGCTAATATGATACTATATAGTGCTAGTATTAATGGTATTACTGCTAATGGATTAGACCACAATGAAGCTACATTCATGCTTGCAGAGAATAAACTGTAAGCTGGTGCAATACCAGTTCTAGTCGTAAGTACTACTGGTACGAGAATCGACAATAACCATATCGGTTCACATACTATTAGTAATGTCATATACCTTGAAGTACCTATAGCTGTGAACGGATTAGGAGCCATGAATCCTAAAAGTATTAATGCTATGGGAGGCCATAGTGTAAGATATATCGCTAATATTATATCGTTTTCAGCATATAGTGGATAGGGGGATATTGGTAGCATTGATAATAGTGCTATGAGCGAACCTACTGCTAGCGATAGCATTATTATAGGTTCTTTTTCTCGTGCTACTATGGTTGTTATGTCCTCCTTGAATAATAGCTTAAGGAAATCAGCTATTGGTTGGAGTATCCCACGAGGTCCTATAAATCTAGGGCCTATCCTATTCTGCATTCTAGCATATATTTTCCTGTAAAACCATTGTGTAAGCCATGTAGTTATAGCTATGAATATCAAGCCTGGTATAACGAACGCGTTTACTATTATTGATAATACTTCGTTTAACACCATCTATAATCACCCAAAGACTCCTATCAATGATAAAGCTATTAGTACTATAACAATTACAACAAGAAATATTATCATGAGAGAGAACCAATCACCAAGTACTCCAGTATGTATTTTTTCACGTAGTATCATGTATAGTTTATTGAATACCTTAGAGACTACTGACCAATAGAGACCTCTAGAACCAACGCTTACTTGCTCTCTAGTTAACTCCTCACCACATCCATATGGCTGGAACTTGTATTTAGCCTTAATAATCCCTCTATGCTTTCTAACGTAAATGTAAGTCGAATACAGTGACAATGCCACCAATATCATAATTACCGTTAATTTTATCATTACTATTAAAACATTCATTTACATCATCCTCCAAGTGCTTGTGTTAGTATTTTGAGAGCTTCTGAGACATAGTTAAGTGGGTTATAGGCTAGGTCTACTACGGAAGGTGTTATTACCTTATCTAGTATATATGGTGATGCTATACCTAGGAATACGCATGCAAACGCTAGTATTAGTAATGGAATAGTAATAATGGGTGATGGGTCTTTTATCCCCTTTAACTCTTTTACTGGTGCTTTTAACCATACACCATATATTATTTTCACATAGGCTATTAGCGCAAACGAGCTTGATATTACTATTATTGCCGTAAGTGGAGCCCATCCTTTCTCTATAAACGCCATATAAAGTAGATATTTGCTTACAAACCCGTTAAATGGTGGTAACCCTACGAGGCTGAATGCAGCTATAATAAACGTTAAAGTTGTAATGGGCATAAGCCTACCCACACCTGATAATTCATCTATATTCCTAGTACCGACTACGTGTATGAAAGCCCCTGCAGCAAGGAATAGAAGTGCTTTTGCAACAGCATGGTTTATTGTGTGATATATAGCTGCTTCTAAACCTAGTTTGGTTGCAAGCCCTAATCCCATTGCTATGTAACCTATGTGCATTATAGTGCTATACGCTATAAGCCTCTTGATATCGCTTTGTGCAACCATTAGTATACCTGCTATTAATGCTGATAAGGCACCAAGTACTATTAGGGCGTATAATGTTGCTTCAACTACGTATTTGAGAGCACTATCAACTAGTACTTCGGGTTGAGCTGCATGGAATAATGTGTATAGGAATCTAGCGATAGCATATACTCCCACCTTAACCAGCAATCCTGAAAGTATAGCTGATATGGGTGATGGTGCTGCTGGGTGAGCGTCAGGTAGCCAGAAGTGATTGGGGAATATTGCTGCTTTAACACTAAAAGCCCATAGTGCTAATGCTAGTGCTGCGGCACCACCTACTGCTATCATTGGCGTATATGTTATCCATAGCCTATCTCCTCCTATTAAGTAGAAGAAGTAGTCTACTTTACTCATGGTTTTAAAGGCTATTTGAGCCATGTTTAGTGTTGCATATGATCCATAGATTATTGCTAGGGCTATGAAGTATATTGTTGTAGCAACTGATCCAACTATAGCATACTTTAATGCTGCTTCAATACTTTCTTTACGTGATCTATAAAATGCTACGAGCCCGTAAGCTGTTACGCTAGTTACTTCTAGCATAACGAATAGGTTGAATACATCACCAGTATACAGTACGCCTAGCATACCTGCTTCCATGCCTATGAGTAGGGTGTAATACCATTCTATTCCACTCCGATGTTTCAAGTATTCTATACTGTAAACTGCAACTAATAGAAATACTACGCCAACAACTAGTCCTAAGAGCCCATTAAACTTATCGACTTCGTACACTATGCCTACAGGAGGTGGCCAGGCACCAAAGGTGTAGACTACCGGTGATTTCACTAGGTAAACGTAGTAAAATGCTATAGCCGTTAATATGGCAGCAATAGCTGTTGCCGATACACCGTATACTTCAGCGAATCTCCTGCTCTTTACAATTAAGCTTAGTAATGGTAGTGCAAAAGCTAGTGCAACAGTTATTGGTGGTGTTAAGCCTATTAGGTGATGAACGGGGTCAACCATGTACTACCACCTAATCGAATATTTTTTTAGCATATTTCTCGAAGGTTTTAGAGATGTACTCGTAGGTTTTATCTGGTTCAATTGCTTTTACATTAATCCAGTGTACGTAGAGTATTTTCTTATCTTCATCTAGATCTACGACGACTGTTCCAGGAGTATTAGTTATAGAGTTTGATACGAGAACTGTAGCGTAATCTGTTTTAGTCTTATATGGGACTCTAACTATTCCAGGGTTTATGGGCATTCGTGGATTAATGATTCTTTTCGCTACATCTAAGTGTGCTCTTAACTCAATTATAGTCATATAGTGCAGTATATATGCAATCAACCAGAAGAGCCTACGAATATCTATTACCTTGGAATCCTCTTTTACTAATGTTTTAGCTAAGATTACCGAAGCTATTGCTGAGACTATTAAACCCGTTAATATATCGTAGAGTGTAATACTTCCACTGAATAATATGTATATAGTAAATGCGAATAATCCTATGGTTAGGTATCTGAACATGGCTTACCCCCTTAATTTAGATATTTTTCTAGAATCAAGTGTTCCATAGAGTCTGTAGGCTTGTATGGCTAGGAATGTTATCAGGATTGTTATAGCCATGTTAATTACTATAGCTGTTATTACGAGTGCTGGTGGTACTGGATCTGTTATTTGTGATGCAAAGTTTTCAAGAACTTCTTTACTAGGATTCATAGTCCATAGTACTGGTGGTTTAATAGGATATACTGCACGATAGCCAACGTATATCATGAATACATTGGCTGTATCACCGAGTATTGTTAAAGATATTATCTTCTTGAGCATGTTGGGTTTAACTGCTATACCGTATAGGCCTAAGCCTATTGTGGCAATTAGTACAAACCACGTATATATCCATAGAAATCTAAGTATTACTTCATCCATGTTCTACGCCCTCCTTTTCTATTATCTTCTTGTAGAATTCTTCTGGAATTGATAATAGTATGAATATTATGGTGAATCCTGCTCCTACGGCTAATAGTTCAGCTATGTTATAGTACACTAGGCTTCCAAGGAGTACTCCTAGACCTTTTGGAGGAAATAGTTGTATTATTGCCCATTCCTTTGGCTGGTTCTGCATTATATATGCTTGCCAACTACCTATTCCAGCTACTACTGGTATTATTGCTAGTAATGCTATTATGAGTAAACCCATTGTTCTTAGCAACAACATAGTGTTTTTCTTAAAGCCTATATCGTCTAGGTAGAACCTTGAAAGTGCTGCAATAGCTAGTAGGGGTGCTACAGCGAATGCTGAGCCTCCTTGAAAGCCGCCGCCAGGAGTTAATTGTCCATGTAAGGCTATTGCAGCTGATACAACTATTATTGTAAAGAGGATGATTTTTGTTATAGTCTTGGTTATTAGTGATAGCCCCAGGTACTTACCTTCACTAGCATGGTTTTCATGGGTTTTCTTTCTAATTTCATGTTCTTCTTTCTCAGTGAATCTAAATAATGCTATGCTACCGATTATTGCGAAGAAGAATACTGATGTCTCAAATAGTGTGTCTAGGCCACGGTAATCCCATAGTATTGCTGTAATGGCTTCAGTGCTTGCTGCCCAGAAATTACCTGGATTAACTATTAATGGGAATACCTCTATAGTTATGTTTCTATTAGCCATGAATAAAGCGTAGAATAGTCCTAGAGGCCTAATACTAGTTAATGGTATTGGCCCTAATACTCCTAGTGATATTATTAGGCCTAATACTATTGAGGTTAATGTTATTGATGTTATGACTAAGTTTTTCTTACTCATTAGCTTTCTACCTCCATTCTATGGTTTCTCATATCTTTCAGTTTTCTTTACAGCAATTATCATGACTGCTGAATAGACTCCTACGCCTACTGCAGCGTAAGCTAATACTATGTCTGGAGCCATTAACAAGTAGAAAGCTATTACGTACATTGCTGCTTGTCCTGCTGAGTAGACTATTGCTTTAAGTAGATCTCTTTCGCTTATAGCTAGGTATGCAAACACCATTCCAAGAGTTAATACTATTGATATTAGTGAGAGGTGGAGTATGGGTATCATTTACCGTCCTCCTCTAAGTGATCTACTACCTTAGGATAAACCTCTACGACCTTAGCCCTATGAGCTGCTCTTGCAAGTGCGTGTGACCCTGTAGGAGCTGCCATGGCTATAAATAATGCTGTTACTAGTGATGCCCCCATTAGATACCATCTATAGGTTCCAAGACTTGTTAGTGATGGAGACATTAGTGCAACACCTATTAACGGGTAGACCGCTCCACCTATGGCTCCAATGGTTGCTGCATGTAAGCGTACGTAGAAGTTAGGGAAACGTAGCATACCAAGTGCTCCTATTAGATCACTTATGGCTCCTATTACTACTAGAGCTAATCCTATATAGAATGCTATTGCTAGGATTACTTCCAACAATTCATTCACCTATTTCTTTCTTTTCATAGTATTTTGCAACGAATATATCAAGGGCGTATGCCCATACAGCTAGTACTATTGCTCCTGGAATAAGGAATGGTGATGAAAAGTATATTGCCAAGATAATCATGAAGGCTGCTACATCAAATGAAAGAGCATCAATGGCTAAGACTATATCTGGTATAGTAGGACCTCTTATGGCTCTTATAGCGTAGAGTACAAATGCTACTATGAATATGGGCATAATAATCATTATGACTGATCTCGCTATTTCTTCAAGCGTCATCAATGTTACCTCTGTCTTCTAGCGAAGCTAAAAATATTATTTAAGTTTTTGTTCTGTCAAAACTTCAGTTACACTTTATATATCCATAACTGATGGGACACTCACTTACACAAAGTTGTAATAGGCTTAATATAAGGGGTCAGCTAAGCATTGTACGAGGAATACAACCATGAGTAATGGTGAACTTAAGCAATACCTAGTTGAAAAGTATCAAGGAGACATCATAATATCTTCAATAGATACACCTGTAAGAGTTGGTGGTTTAAGAAATCCTAGATTTAGGAAAGTAACATTAACAGCACCACCCGTAAAAGTTGAAACAGTAGATAAAGTCCTATTGGACTTAACAATAACAACAAACTTTAATCCAGTAAATATTAAATGGAAGCTCCTATTCAACGACTTCACTCTAACTAGAGAATTTAAGCCTCAAGTATTAGTTGAAGATAATGGAACCTACTATTCAAAACTACTATTCGATTTAACACCAGTGTATAAGCACCAGAGTAGACATATACTTGGAGTACAATTCGATGGAGCTGAACCTATAACCATAGAACATGTTAATATGATCGTATTCTATCCCGTAGAAGGTGCTAGTAGCTCTATAACCTACTTATCAGGCGCATTACTACTTAAGCCTGGAGAAGAAGCTTTAGTTAAAGTCCCTGTAAAAACCATAAGCGGTGAAGGTTTTATTAAAATAGTTGGCATGGTGCCTTCAAGGCAAGCTAAGATAAAGTTATACTTCAATAATGCATTAATAGGCGATATAGAAGGAGTTCTAGGAGTAGAGGAAATAACAAGTAATGTTGAAGTTAATGAAGAAAACATAGTTAAAATACATCACTTACCATCGACAACAAAATACTATCCTAACTCGTTCATGGTCTCAAGCATAATAGTAGGCAAAACCTCTATACCTTTACCTAAGATAGTAATTGAGGAAACAAAAGTTGTAGATAATAAATTGCATGCCAGGATAGCTAATAGAGGTTTAGTGGAACCTGATAGATTGGTAGTATTAGTAACCCACTTAGGGAACATAGTATATAGGGAGAAGCTTAAACCTTTAAGACCTAATGAAATATATGATTTAGAAGTACCCCTGAGGAATGTACGACACGGTGAAATCCTGGTAGTACGAATTATATGGGGACGTTTAAGTAAAACTGAGTACATCGAGGAAAGAGTGAAGATACCCAGTTCTCAATGACTCTTTTAAAACCCTCCTATTGTAAAAGGGAGAAAGTGAATTCTAATACTAATGTTATTGTTGTAAGTAAAAGTATATGGAAGAACGCTTATAGGGTTAAGAATACATCTAGAATACTGTATATTAGATTTGATGGAAAATACTATGTAGCAGCTGTAAGAAGTATGAGTAAATGGAAGGATGTCTACATAGTACGTATTTCAGTTGATGGCACGAAATATTATTGCACGTGTGCTTACAACATGATGACAGGGAAACCATGTAAGCATATTATTAGTGTAGTAATTGAGTTGAATAAAAAGAGGCTACTGAGAATTAGTATAAGGTACGTGAAAGATAGTGGTCAGCCGAAACCTCCTTCAGCACCTAGTAGCTCAGTGTGAGTCGTGGTCTTCATCCCACTAATCTTGTTACTGTAGTAGGCGTTATTAACTTAACAGTTAATACTGTTCTATATTCTTCATATATTAACCCTTATAAGCATGTAACTCTAGAATAAGGATCAGTATGGGGTGATAGCAATACCTACAGAACATATGTTGTGATAATGGTGTTATATTATGGATTTGTTTCTAGATATACTCGTTAATCTCGTAGATAAGGTGGATTATGCTGTAAGAAGTTATAATCAACGATTCATAATACCAGCTAATGTATTGGATATCGATGACTGGTGGATTAAACATCTCCCACAACCACCTAGTACCTTGCACACAATAGTAGCCGCCATAGATGGTGGTGGAAGATTTACTGACCTAGCTGGAGGTGGTGCATTGTATATTGCTAGAGCAATTAGTGTATTCAGCGATGGCAGAAACCCTATAAGGATGTTGGAAGTAGAAGTAGCTGAAACTAGATCAAGGAAATACATGGATGTACTTAGAAGCCTCATAGAGTTCAAGACAGCTTTAAAAACAGTAGAGAACATGCCTAAGAAATCAATACTACTCATCGATGGTAGCTATTATGTCAATATACTGAAATGTCTCATAAGAATAGCTAAACTGTTACGTAAAGCTAGTAGGCTTAAAGCAAGTGAGGAAAGACTACTACTTAAGACCATAGAGTTATTGAACACAATAGCGAAACTTAATAAAGAAGCTTATAGTAAGGATATAATCATAGGATACGTAAGTAAGGATTCTAATCTAAACGTCTTAAAAGAATACATCTTAGCGACAAGTATATGTAAACTGGATTCCAAGCTCTGTAGCCTCATAACTAAGACAAGGCTAGATAAAGTAGTTTATGATAGAATCCTTTCACTAACTGGGAAACAAGATAATGATTTAAAAATGAAGTTACTCAAAATATTACTCGATAAAGACATACATGACGTAAACATCATATCTGCAATAACGGACTCCCTTATAGGATTCTCCAAGCCAATAATACCCACTATAAATAGCAAATTGATTAGCTTACTACCACTACTTATTAAGGATCAAGTAAATATGATGAATGAAGCTGAGGATCAAGTAAACATACTTAACCTTACACTACCAATGCTATCATACGTTAAACTCAACCCAACAGATCAGCCAATAATGGTTGAAGCACTTCACAAAGACCTACATTTCAATTTAACGAATACTAGTAGCAACATGTTAGTTGAAGCCGATGAAGCATTCATAGACTTACTAAGAGTTATTGTTAAAGGCTATGTTAACTATAAATATTATAATATATGGCTTGTTAAAGCCCACGAATACTCACATATGTCTAGACGTACTTTTAGGTATTACCTCAACTACTTAGATTCAATGCTAAGAACAAGGAATTTAAGAATACCTGTTACAAGGAGATATAGCTTAGGGGGTATACACTGAGTGAGTACACTGGAGAACCAGTAGGTAGAATAATAGGTGAGTCAACACCTTCACAGTTCACGATAATAGTTAACCCAGAAAACATTCCACCTCTTTACGAGTACGTATACGTAGAATTACTTGAAGTACCTCCATCTACTAACATGTTAACTAAGGTTAAAGTATTAGCTCAGATTAGAAAGATAGCGCATAGAGATATTACAACAATGAGTGAAGCGCCATGGAGTGTTGTGAAAGAAATCAATAACGATATCCAAGGCCAAATAATAGCTATTGCAAAGGTGCTTGGATATAAGTGGAATGGAAAAATATACATGCCTAGACACGCTCCACCAATAAATACTTGGGTCTACCTCGCACCAGATGAACTAGTTAAAGAATTCTATAGCGTACCAGAAAAACAAGGCATACATGTTGGCTACCTAATATCTAGGCCCAGAGTACCAGTGTACCTCAATATAAAAGGTATTAATAGACATATAGCCATTATAGCTACAACTGGCTCAGGTAAAACATGGACAAGCATAGTCCTCATAGAAGAACTCTTACGTAAAGGCGCCACAATACTAGTTTTAGACCCTCATGGAGAGTATGTTAAAATAAAGGATAGTATACATAGACTTGGAACAGAATACCTTAACTCAGTTACAATAGTAAAAGGCCATAAGGATCAGGAAGGCGACATATTATACAGGGTTAGCATAAAAAATCTCTCACACGAGGAATTAGCTGCTGTCGCAGGAATACCATCAAATGCTAGTAGGATAAGAACAGTACTACACGGAGTAAAGAGCCTTGCAACTATCTTAGCAGAAGCATTCAATAAACCCAAGATGCTATCACTTAAATCACTAAGAATACTCACGGAGTCAGCTATAACAGCTATGGAGCATAAGTCATCTCTAAGAACATTTTATACGAGATTATCTCATGAGTTAAGGTTAAGGTTAAACTTAGATTTAGCTAACTTAGAGAAGAATCCAGGTTATGCTGAAAGAATAATGAATGCTGTTAGAAGAATATGGCTTGGACTTAAACGTGACGCAGACATAGGCTTCGACTTAATAAGATACCTTGAAAATTTAGCAAGAATAGGTGTTTATGGGTCAAAAACCATATCCCTAGAGGAAATACTAAAGCCACGACACATAACAATATTTAATCTAAGTGGATTAAGAAAAGAGGTACAAGATCATTTAGCATACAATATATTATCAAGGATATTTAAGGCACGTGTAAACTTTAAGCGAGGATTAAAGGGAGAAAAGTACCCCTACCCCATTGTAGTAATTGTCGAAGAGGCCCATAGATTCGCGCCCCCCAAGTCTATAGAAGATACTTGGAGCCGTGAAATATTAGCTAAGATCGCTGCTGAAGGTAGGAAGTTTGGTGTATTCCTTGTAGTAATTACTCAAAGACCTAGTAAGATAGATCCAGACATATTAAGCCAATGCCAGTCACAGATAATTTCTAAAATAGTGAACCCACGCGACCAAGATGCTATAAGAGATGCAAGTGAACAATTAAGCCAAGATCTCTTAGAAAACTTACCTGGACTCAATCCAGGTGAAATAGTTGTTGTCGGCCCATTAACACCAGCTCCAGTAATGCTGAGAGTTAGAGATAGAGTCTTAGACTACGCTGGACGCGACATAGACGTAGTTAAAGAATGGTCTCACTACCCAGAAGAACTACATAACCTAGACAGCATTATAACACGTCTAAGAACAGTACTTGAATTATCTCTGGGAGTAAAAGCATTAAACCATGTAGAACTAGCTAAAGCTACAACACAGGTTATTTCAATGAACAATGACGCAGACTATAGGGCTTTTAAGAAAGCAGTAGAACTAGTTGCTAACAATAGTATAGGTAAAGTAAGATATGATGAAGATGTAGGATTAATTTCTGGCGAAGTCAATGGGGAAACTGTTGAGATAAGGTTAAGTGATGGTACATGGAAGTGTAGTTGCGGTAAACTAGATAAACCCTGCCTACACGTATATTCTGTATTCATTAAAGCAGTAACAAGTAAGGTTATAGATGTAGATCAATTAAAGAAATGGATAAAGCTTAGAACATTAAACATGCTACTATAAGCTAAGCGTGACTATATCATCTGGTTTTACTCCAAAGTATTTCACGATACTTTCTAGCTAAGTTGTAACAGCCTTCACCTCTCTCAATATAACCCTTATCTATTAGTTTTACAATCACACTTAACGGATCCTCTATCCCATATCTAAGCTTAAGTTCACGTAAGGCTATTATTTCGCCTACAGAGATGTGTTGTAGAAAGTAGTCGAACACCTTCCTTTCCTCAGCATTGAGTACGCGTCTAACTTTTTCTATTTCTTCGGGATACTTCCTACGAGCATACATTACCTTCTCCATAAAAGTAGTAGTGTAGGCGTAAATAGAAAAGCATATATGACATACCCGGTAGCCTCTTGGCTTAAGATAGCTTACTCATACCTAACTTTACCCCTATAGCTAGTCAACAACATACTTAACGCATACCTTAAGACTTCACTTCTACTAGAAAACAATCCTGCCTCAACTAGCTTATCAGCTTCCTCAATAAGTTCTCGTGGCGCCTTAAACGTTACCAATAATACTCTTGAAGCCATAGCCTACACCATAACCATATCTGTTAGTTTAAGCGCAGAAATCTAGCTAACCTAAATGTAGGATTTAAAAACACTTTGGTCTATTGAATTAGTGTACAAGCACTCATCGATATTAATAATACCATGTGTTAAGGTATGTGTGCTCGAAATATTTCTCTAATAAGCCCTGGCCAGCAAGACATGCATTCCTAAGTACGCATCCACTACTATTACACCATCCATACTTTTTGCAACTACTAGTACAGGTATTGCATACTGGTTTTTCTCTAGTACAACATTTCCTACCAAACATCCATAAGAAATCATCTAGAATTGTAGGATCTATTCCTGCAAGTTCAGCTAACTTCTTATACGCTTTTCTCACTGCTATTCTGAGTAACACGTCTTCTTCCCAACTAACTTCTATGTGATTAATTATCTTCTCCTTAAGTAAACCGTTAACTCTAACTATTCCTAGCCTTAACGCTATTCTAGTTAAATGATTGTCTATGGGCAATTCTAGATTATATTTATCTATTGGATTAAATAATCCTCTACGTGTTATGAATTTAACAAATAAGTATGGCTTCTTTTCAACTGGATCCTCATATGCCCTAAAGACTTTTAACCTATCTATTAGTCCTCCATGCAGTCCCTTTAAGTATCCCTTAGCACTCTCTATGAGGAGGCTTACACTAGAGGAATATAGTTTAACTAGCTTATAGCCTAGATCTCTTAGTAACATAACCCTAACTTCAATGTCTGGTGGCTCAGATCTCTTAGGGTTATTAACTGTAAGCCAGCTTCTAAACTCATCTAACCTTATACTGGCCATGTGCTCTGGGCTAAACCATTTAGGGTCCTCAAGGTATTTTTTAGCGCCAAGTCTATATAATAGATCTGCACCATGATAGAATTCTCCATCTACTATTCCTTCATAAGGTTTACCTGGTCTACTAACCCTATGATCCAATGCTACCATGAATATAAAATACCTTAAGACATTCTCTGGATCATCATTTTTAGGTGGATAATACTTAGGATTAGAGAAATCATCTATAGGGATCTTTACCTTACGTATAGTCTTAGCGACTTTTGCTATTTGATCATAGTCTATGGTAATTATTGTCTCATTAACCTTCATGCCTATAACCGAACACTATATTTCCTAGCAATATCTAATATAACTACAACACCTACTAAACATAATCACATATATTACCTAGTTGCAATGAAAAATCATAATAAGAAGGTGATACACCGTTAAGACGATTACTGGCTGGACTAGTACTCGCAAGTTGTCGGGAGATAAAATAGTAGTGAAAGGATACGTTAAAAGCGATGTAGTAGAAGCAAGACATATTGATGTTGTAGGCGTGATTTTATCTACTCAAATAATTGCTGAAGACCTTAATATTATGGGATTTATAAAGTCAAGCGAGGTTAAGGCTAAGAATATTGTTATTAAGGGTTTTATAGATGCTAACAGCATTGACTCCCTACAACTCATTGTACATGGACGTATTCTTGGGGATAGAATTAGAGCTACGGAAACAATACTAGAACTTACAGGTATATCTAAGTTGAAGCGCATTGAATCTTCTAAAACAATTATTAAGAGTATTGTACAAGACAAGTCTAGGGGTAGGCTACAAGTAGATGAAGTATATTCTAGGGATCTTAGCATAGAGTTTACTAATGCAAGAATAGTGGCATGTTGTAAATGTAGGGTTGGCGAAGGCAATAGAATTGAACGATTCTTTTATGGCGATATAATAGATGTTGATCCCTCAACTATATTTATGTTAAAACCTATAATACTTAAAACCTTATGTAATGAAAGAGAAGCTTTTGAGTACATTCTACCTACAAGTCTTAGCAGCTAGTATTCTTGCAGCAGATAGTCTTTCCCTTAAATCAACGAGTAGCTGATATATTTCAAACTTCTTGCCATTGCTTATATCGCGTGAAGAGTACACTTCAATGTAATCTTTATCTAGTTTTTCAAGTATTTCTATGGCTTCATCTATTAGTTTAACTACGTTTGTCACGTACTCTCTCCTCTACTTCTCTCTGATACCTGTATTCTTCACGTATCCTAACTAGTATTTCAGCTGCAAGTCTAGCTGCAGCTAGTAGTCTTTCAGATATCCTTCTACTATAACTTGATCGTTCAAGACTACGTTCAATATCACCTGGCATTACTCCATGAGGAATACTACTATCGACTACCAGTATTGATAGTGCTTTCAGCCTCTTAATACCTGCTAGTGTATACAATGTAGCTGTTTCCATGTCAGCTACGAGAACATCTGTTTTAGCCCATGTACGCATAGCTTCCTCTAGGCCTACAAGGACATCTAATGAGAGCGTAAGACCTATGTGATACCTCATTTCATGGTCATAGATTCTGGTATATGTCTTAAATATCTCTTTAGCATACCATAATAGCTCATATGAGGCGTGTGCAGGATACTCTATTGGTGCGTAGTAACGGCTAGTTCCATCAGCTCTTACAGCAGACATGGCCAAAACTACATCCCCTAATGTAACTCTCGACTGCATACCCGTAGCAAAACCTACCTTAATGAAAACTCTACCACCCAGCCTAACATATTCTTCTAATGCTAATGCTAGGCTTGGAGCACCTATACCAGTAGAAGCTATTGTTAAGTCTATCACCTTATACTTACCAGTTAACGTGAAGAAAGGTTCACGTCCTTCAACTCTAGTACGTACTTCAAATTCTCCTAAACTTGAAACCAGGTCCTCTACATGATCCTTTGAGGGTAAGAGTAGAACAAATGACGCAACATCACCACTTCTACAACGAGTATAGGGCTGAATCACACCTAGAGTTGACGACATTACTCAGTACCCTTCTGTTAATGGAGTGAATACCTAGTATGATAGGGGAGGGGGGTAAATTTAAAAGGTTAGGGGGTTCATAGCCCTTTGAGGGGTAGGGGGTATGGTGGAGGTAGTAAGCCCAGTAATGCTGAAGAGTATAGAGAAAGTTGTAGGGAAACACGTATATGGCAACCTCTATGGATGCGACCCCCAAATACTAACCGATGAAGAAAAGCTTAAAGAAATAGTAGCACGTGCTGCTGAAATAGGCAATATGCACCTACTAGAGGTAAAGTCGTGGAAAATAGGGTTAGGTGTAAGCGTTGTTGCAATAATACTTGAAAGCCATATAACGATTCACACATGGCCTGAGTTTAGCTTTGCAACAGTAGACGTTTACTCTTGCGGTGAACACACTGACCCGATAAGCGCTTTCAACTACATAGTTACTGCACTAAAGGCGAGGAAAGTGGTTAAAGGCTACGCTGATAGGTCATTGGAGGAGGATTACCGGGAATAGTATTTGGCCCCCAGGGGGACTTTACGGCACCTGGGGGCATGGTGCCAGCGGAATACGGGAACGCTTCTATCATGGTATTGTTAGCTTAGGTTATAGTTGAGTCATGTCTAAAATAGCTGTTATAGGTGGTGGATTCTCCGGCTTATACCTCTCAAGTCTTATAGGTGATCCCTTAATAGTATTTGAAGAACATAAGCATATAGGTTTACCCGAACACTGTACTGGGTTAATCAGTTATTCTACTTTTAAGTCTCTTAAACTACCCTTAAATCTTATTGAAGGGAAATACTATGTTATAAGAGTATATTTCAATGATTTTATGAGAAATGAAGTTGAAATACATGTAAGTGAACCCATTCTACGTGTCAATAGGGTTGGTGTTGAAGAATATTTGTACTATAGAGCAATTGATAAGGGAGCCAGGGTTGTTTTGGGTCAAAGGGTTAGGAAACTTAATCCTAAAAAGCTAATCGTTAACGATAAACGGTATGACCTAGTAGTGTTGTCTGAGGGTATTATAAGGTATTTTTCAAGAAGACTAGGCCTTATAGGTAAAGTAAAACCTGTGTATTCACTCCAATTAAGACTGAAAGGTGAATTCTACGATAAGGATAATGTACTTGAAGTATATGTTACTAGTCCTACTCCAGACTTTTTCTCATGGATTGTACCACTAGGAGATACAGGAGACATAATAATAGGTGTTGCAGCAACAGAAAAGAATTCATTGAATAAAAGACTACGTTTATTTAAGAAGATTTTGGAGAAGAAGGGTAAAGTGAAGGTTTATAAGGAGTTAAAGTATTTTGGAGGAGTAATCAGTGTTGGTCCTTTAGGGAAATTAGGTTATGGTAAAATACTGGGTATAGGAGATGCAGTAGGCTTAAATAAACCCTTAAGTGGTGGTGGTATCTATCCAATAACTTATGCAGGTAAAGTATTATCAAAGATAATATTAGGATATGTCAATGGAGTAATTAGTGATCCGTTAAAGGAGTATGTACAAGCATTAAAGCCGTTAATATTGGAACTAAAATACTCGCATAAACTAGCATTAGCTATAAGGTATCGCTACTATACGTTACCGAAGACTATATCACGTCTACTATCACTCATGAACGTTAAACTAGTTATCAGGAACTTTGAATATGATAGACACAGCAGTTTAGTTACACATGTATTCGGTAAATTAGGCTTTGTTAAAACATAGCCTGAGTATTATAGGTTAAGGTATTGAGGGTAAACAGCTATATCTCTGGTGGTTTTATGCCCCTATTCTCATACCATTTGATTTTCTTTAAGAATTCAACTAGTTGTTTTACATTCCATTCATGCTTGGTCTTCCTACGTTCATCAACGTATAATCCTAGATTTCTTGCCTCCTTTACAGTTAGTCCTGCAGCCTTAAGTTCTTCAACACTAAAGCCTCTACCAGGTCTTAAACCAGGATCTAAGCCACCATACTTTATTAATTTAGGCTTCTTTACATAAGCCTTAGGTATTGGAACCTCCTCCAACTCTCTTACCCCTCTTTCCTAACTCAAGGGTTTTCTAGAAGGCAGTTACAGTAGAAGTTTATTAAGCTTCACCCCTATTCAATCTTATATGGTTAAACACATAAAATCTAGTATTAGCTTGTAGAAGGCTGGAGGAGTGTGATCCGGGTATATGAGGATTAAGCGTTTGGTACTTGATGTACTTAAACCATTAAAAGAGCCTAGTATAGTTGATCTAGCAATAGAGATATCTAGGATTAAGGGTGTAGAGGGAGTAAATGTTACGGTAATGGAAGTTGACGTTGAGACAATGACCCTTACAGTTACAATAGAAGGTGATGATATAAGCTTTGAAGAGGTAAAAAAGGTAATTGAGGATTCTGGAGCAGTAATCCACAGTATTGACCAAGTAGTTGCTGGAGAAAGATTCGTAGAGATACCACCATCTAGAAGGGGTATGGTAGGTTAGAGTGCTTACATGTCAGCGCTGTGGAATTAGACCAGCAACTATAATGCATAAGCCTAGCGGGCTTAGACTGTGTAGTCAATGCTTCTTAGACTACATTGTTGAGAGAGTAGAGAAGGAAGTAAAACGATGGAATATGCTTAAACCTAGTGAAACTGTACTCTTAGCTGTATCTGGTGGAAAGGATAGCTTTGTATTGTTAGACGTAATGGCTCAAATACATGATCCATCAAAGCAGATAGCATTATCAATAGTTGAAGGTATTAGCGGATATAATAGAGAAGAAGATATAGAGAAGATGAAAAAATACGCTAAAGAACGAGGCATAGACTTCATTAGAACTAGTTTTAAGGAGTTCATAGGTGCTAGCCTAGATGAGCTAGTTAAAAGATCTTGGGAAAAGGGCGTAAATATATCACCCTGTACATATTGTGGTACTTTAAGGAGAAGAATAATGAACTATTATGCTAGAATACTTGGGGTTGACAAACTAGCTACGGCACATAATCTTGACGATGAAGTACAAACGCTATTCCTTAACATACTTAGAGCTGATAGGATGAGGTTAATACAGTCTCATCCCAAGGCACCAGTACTAAGTGAGAAAATTGTTAGAAAGATTAAGCCACTGAGGAAAATATATGAGTGGGAAACAGCTCTATACTCGTATCTTAAAGGATTCCGTTTTCAGGAAACAGAGTGCCAGTATATTTATCTAAGGCCTACGTTAAGGGCTAAGATAAGGGAGCACCTATATAGGATAGAGGATGCTGAACCAGGTACTTTGTTAAGAATACTTGAGACAATGGACTCACTATTAGAAAAAGTAGTAGACCTACACAGCAATTTACCTAAACTACCAACATGTAAAAAATGTGGTGAACCAACAAGTTATAATAGACAGTTATGTAAGGTTTGTGAACTATTAGAGAAGATAGGCTTCTACTAATGCTGTTTAGCAGACCTTAGTGCCTGGAGGTACTTCTTCTTCAACTGTAAGTATTACTGGTCTTCTAACATTACCTTTTTCAACATCTTCCTTGCATCCAGCAGCTAATAGCATGCCTTGGCTTAATATCCCTCTAATTCTCTTTGGCTCAAGATTTGCTACAACTATTATTCTCTTTCCTATGAATTCTTCAGGTTTATACCAGGATCCTAGTCCTGCTACTATTTGCCGTGTTCCAAGTGGGCCCAAATCTACTATTAGCTTTATTAAGCGTGTACCTGGTATGGGTTCAGCTTCCTTTACTACTCCTACTCTTAGATCTATTTTTGCGAAATCATTTATTGATATTGTGTTCTCTACCACATTAACACCTTTAGAGTTCTGGTATGCTTACGAGGTCATAGAGTTAATTAGAGTTCTGCTCTATTCTGCTCTAACATTAGGGTCCGATGGGTAAGTTTTCTTCACCCTAGAATCTGTCCGGGAGTAATTCTTCATCCCCTATAATATCACTATTAATGCACGTGCTTATTAGCTCTCAATGCACATGATTATACTTGACTAGAGAACAGATAACAATACATTAACGCGTGATCATCCTTGGCTTGGACCGGTATAGCAGAACTACCATTACATGATGGACACGTGCCTAGATGGCTAGCAGAGCTTATGAAAAAGCTAGCTCGTAGTATAGTTGAAGTAATAGTGTTAGAGTATGGGCCTAGTGAACTTGTAAAAAGACTTAGCGATCCCCTATGGTTTCAGGCATTCAATAACATTATAGGTATGGACTGGGATAGTAGTGGTTCAACAACAGTTACTCTAGGTATACTAAGACACGTACTCTCAGATGGCGATCTAGGAGTAATAGTATTGGGAGGTAAAGGTAAACGTATGCTTGCTATACCTATGGAGGCTGAACTCGAACTTAATAAAATCGATGCAAAAATAGATTCCAACGAGCTAGTTAATATAAGTAGACTTGCTGCTAAGGTTGATACAAGCTTAGTGCAAGATGGCTACCAACTATATCATCACTCTATAGTAGTTTCAGAAAACGGTGATTGGAGTATAATTCAGCAAGGAATGAATACTAGCTTAAGTATGGCTAGAAGATATCACTGGTATTCTAGAAGGCTTCGCTCGTTTACAGTAGAGCCTCATGAAGGTATTGCTGGTGTAAAAAGGCATGCGTTAAACCTAATTAATAAGAATGTTGAAGGAGTACGTAGACTAATAGTTGATTTAAGTAATGAGAAGCCAGAGAAAAATATGAGGCTTATAGCTAGTGCTTTAAGAGTTCTCCGAGGCGATAAGAGTATAGTAGAGTGGATTAAACCTGAAACATCTACAGGCATTACAGTATATGATAGACAAGTAAAGCTACTATACTATAGGCCTATTAAGCTTACTAATAGACTTGTTAAAGCATTAGTTAAAGCCTATGAATCTAAACCTAGAAGTATGGAGGAACTTCTACTTGTAAGAGGAGTTGGACCCGACACTATACGAGCATTAACACTGGTAGCAGACCTAATATACCGTGAAGAACCATCATGGGAGGACCCAGTATCACATCCATTGGATCCATTTAAATACGCGTTTGCATTTGGAGGTAAGGATGGAGTACCGTATCCAATTAGGAGGAAAACTATGATTGAAGCAATAGAGTTCCTTAGGAAAGCTATTGAAGAAGCAAGAATAGGAGAAAAAGAAAAGCTACTAGCACTACGTAGACTTAAGAACCTGTATGCTAAGATAAACTATGAGGGTAGATGAAGACGAGTCCGACCCCTGATAAAGTATGATGAATCTCCTTTAACCTAATACCCTCACTACAATCTTGTTGTCTACTATATCCATTTCGGGAGTTACATGAGTTAAGTGTTCTCTACTTCTAAGTATCCTTAATAGTTTTTTCTCATGGTTTCTAAAAGGCTTACGTATACGTTTAGGGTATTCATCCATGTTATTAGAGCATAAATACCCGCTACTACATAATTTGTCCATTATTTCTCCTATTTTGTCAACATCTATAGGGTTCTTAAGGGCTTCTTTATAAAACTCGTACAATGTTATTCTTAACGCATAGTTTTTGAGCAAATACATTCCACAGCAATCACTACTTGTATGAAGGCTAAAAAGACCTTCCTTACATGTAGCAAAACTTATGTTATGCTTAGCTAGTTCTCTCGAAAGCATGCTATACTCTCCATATAGAGCTAGCCTACTAGGCTTATATAATGGTCTACCACCCTCAATAACTCTCAAACTATAGCTTTCGAGCTCCAAGCCTCTTACACCTACAGTATTTAGAATGTAGTCTAGTTCGGGTCTCGTAAACCTTATACCTTCAACTATTACATGCTTCACACCTAGATCTTTGAAGAACCCTGCTACATCCTCATAGTCTAAGTTACCTATACTCACTCTTGGTATGTATGGCGAAAGTCTTAGTACAACTGGTATACCTTCACTTGACAGCTCTTTAGCTACCTTGAGTCTATGAGTACTACTTGGGGCTAAGGGTTCAAGTTTACGTGCAATATTATCGTCTAATGACGTTATTGATATTTGTACTAACGCTAAGTTCTCATCCGCTAGCTTTACCAATATCTTTCTCCAAGGATCCTTAGTTATTAGTGTAGACTTTGTATTAATTATTAAAGGATAATTGTATTTCAAGGCTATCTTCATTATCCTAAGTGAAGCTCTCTTGTACTCTTCTACTGGCTGGTAAGGGTCTACTAGTGTTGAAAGCCTAGCTGGTATTGGTTTTAAACTCTTAGTATAAATCTTTTTAGCAATAGAGAGGAACTCCTTAATCGCTCTTATCCTTACACTAGGTCTACTTGATCTATCCCAATACCATTGAGTATAACAGTATATGCAGTTAAAGCTACAGGAGGTGTATGGTTCTAACCGTATTAGTGAATAGCATAGTGGTGAAATAATGTTGCTAACATTTATTACTAATTCAACCAATGTTATCCTCCATAAACTCCATGCCTACCCACAGCACATATAAGTCTATGGGAAGGCTAAGTATTTTTGGTCAACTATACCGATAACTATACGTAATCTGGGACTTTTTAACTGGTTTGCGAAAAGTTTCATATATAAGAAAATTTTAAAGGGTTTAAACAAATACGTAGCGTAGACAAGGCATAGGTGTCTTTAGTGGGGCTTATCAGTGTTATTCGCTGGGGTGTTAAGAGAAGTCCATGGCTACTACACTTTAACACTGGCGCCTGTAATGGATGTGATATAGAGGTCTTAGCTGCTATAACACCTTTATACGATCCTGAAAGGTATGGAGTTAAACTAGCACCTAGTCCACGTCACGCTGATATCATAGTTGTAACCGGGCTTGTCACTAAGAAAGCTGCTGAGAGGCTAAAGAGAATATACGATCAGATACCAGAACCCAAGGTTGTTGTAGCTGTGGGCGCATGCGCTATAAGTGGAGGTGTATTTCAGGGAAGTTACTCACACTATAGCGGTGTTGATAGAGTGATTCCAGTAGATGTGTATATACCCGGGTGCCCGCCAAGACCTGATGCTATATTGAAGGGTATAATTAGAGCTGTTGAAATATTAGAGGAGAAAGCTAAGAAGATGGAGGAATTAGGGGTTTCTAGTCCCAGTAGAGTAGGTGAATCTGCAACTACTCAAACTAGTTGATAAGAGGAGGAATAGCCTTGAATAGAAGTTTTCCTAATTTAAACGATGTACTTAGAGAATATGGAGAAGTTAAGCCGTATAGACGTAGCAATAGATACCATATAGAAGTTGATCCTAAGAGTATTCGTAGCATTGTTAAGAAGCTATTGGAGGTCTACGGTGATGTATATATCTCAACGATAACTCCTGTAGATTACTTAAAGGATGGTGTTATTGAAGTCAACTATGAACTAGAGATACTACCATTAAATGTATTCTTGGTCGTTAAAACAAAGATTCCTAGAAATAAGGCTGAAATAGATAGCTTAGTTGATATCCTACCTGGTGCTAAGGTTTTAGAACAAGAAGCATATGATCTCATGGGAGTAGTGTTTAAAGGAAACCCCTATCTACGTAAACCATTCCTCTTACCAGAGGAAATGGCTAATGAAACTCCGTTAAGAAAAGACTGGAAACCTAAGTAATAGAGGTGGAAGTAATGGTTACTGCTAATAGTGATGAAAAATATGTTGTAGAAATCCCTGTTGGACCTCAACACCCAGCACTACACGAGCCTATTTCACTAAGGCTTAAGGTTGAAGGAGAACAAGTAGTAGATGCTCATGTAGTATCAGGGTATAATCATAGAGGTATTGAATGGCTTGCTGAAAGAAAGACATTTTATCAAGACATTTTCCTAGTCGCAAGAACTTGTGGTATATGTAATGCTGTTCATGGCGCAGCATATGTTCAAGCTGTAGAGGATTTAATGGGTATTGAGGTTCCACCTAGAGCTAAGTATCTTAGAGTCCTAGTTATGGAGCTTGAAAGAATACACAGCCACATGCTAGTTCTAGCAGTATTAGCTGAAGTATTAGGTTTTGACACTCTATTCATGTTGATGATGAGGGATAGAGAGCGAGTAATGTATCTTAAGGAGCTCGTAACAGGTAATAGAGTACACGCTGACTTTATGTTCATCGGAGGTGTTAGAAGAGATTTACCAAGTGATAAGAAGGACAAGATATTAAAACACATCAACTATATTGAAGAGCGCATGAAACATTATGAGAAAATCTGGGCTGAGGACCCAATAATACTAAAGCGTACACAAGGTGTTGGAGTAGCTTCACGAAGCCAAGCATTACTTCACAGCCTTGTAGGCCCAGTAGTCAGGGGGTCAGGAGTTAGAAGTGATATAAGGTTGATAGATCCTTATGATGCCTACGATGAAATACCATTCAATGTTGTAACTAGGGATGAAGGAGATACTTGGGCTAGAATGATGGTTAGGATAGGAGAAATATATGAGTCGATAAACATGGTGAAGTACGTTCTAGAACACCTGCCTTCAGGACCCATAATACCATGGAAAACAATTAAAGCCGCACCTAGGAGATTCCCTATAGGAGAGGGTATCGGTAGAGTTGAAGCACCTAGAGGCGAGCTACTATATCATGTAGTAAGTGACGGTAAACCCAAACCTTATAGAGTTAAGATTAGAACTCCTAGCCTATTAAACATACATAACGGTGTGTTCATGATGCTTGACCAGTACATAGCTGATATACCAGCAATTTTCGCAAGCTTCGACCCATGCATATCTTGTATGGAGAGAGTAATAGTAGTTGACAACAAGAATAATAGAGTACTAAGGATTCCTTGGAGAAAGCTAGCTGATAGAGAATACGTTGAGAAGATATTTAGGTAGGTGGTCCGTCATGAGTCTTCCAAAAATACTTGGAGATACATTAAAGAACTTGTTCAAGAAGCCTATAACATTAATGGAGCCTCCAGAAAAGATAGAGCCTGTAGAAGATTATAGGGGAATACATAGAGTAGACTATGATAAGTGTATTAGTTGTAGCTTATGTGCTATAGAGTGCCCAGCACTAGCTATAACAATGGTGCCTATACAAGTAGGTGATAAAAAGAAGCGCTACCCTAAGATAGATTACGGGAAATGCGTTTTCTGCTATAGATGTGTTGAAGTATGTCCCGTAGACGCATACATAGTTAGTAACAAGAAGCCTCAGGAAGACACTAAGCGTGTAATGATACTCTACAGTCCAGAGGAATGGTTTAAGAAGAAGACTTCAAAATCTACTTCTTCTTAAACTCCTCTACTTCGCTTAAAGTAGCTTTTCTAACAATTAATACTCTACCTTTCTTTCCCACTACGACAACGTATTCATTAGGCTTAATTTCCTCACTACTTTCGGCTAACCAATACTCGCCTTCAACTATGACGAAGCCTTGTCTACCTGGACCTATAGGATCTAGTGCTCTACCAATCTTTCCTTCAAGAACCCATACTTGAGGTTTCTTTCTCTTCACTTTTACCACCTTGTAGATTATTACTGCTGTAATACCGCCAAGGAATAATCCTATGGATATAGCTGTTGTTAGAACCATTTGGTAATATTCTTCGGGATTTGCTATTATCCATCCTGGAGCACCTAGGGGTAGTAATACGAAGCCTAGAGCAAGCATTATTATACCAGTTATTCCGAGTACACCGAATCCAGGTGTTACTAATTCTATTGCTAATAGTAGAGCTCCAACAAACAGTATAAATAGTGCAGCTAGATTTACGTTAAACCCTGAGCCTACTAAACCTAGTATGAGTAGCAATAGACCTATAGGTAGCGAATAGTAGTGTCCACTAATTATACTAAACAATATTATCATGAAACCTAAGCTCATGAGCAAACCATTAATGAGAGGATCACTTAGAGAGTCAAGAACCATACACCTTATACTTGGCTGTAACTCTATCACATTAGCGTCTGCGGTGTTAAGCCTTACTACTTCACCGTTATATAATGTTACATTCCATCCATTAACTTTACCTAACAAATCCCTTATGTCTGAAGCTACAACTTCTATTACATGGTATTTCAAGGCTTCCTCAGCATTAAGGTTAAGGTTTTTCTTGACAAACGCTTCTATTGCCGTAATGTTTCTCTTACGAGCTTCAGCGTAAACTCTTAGCTTAGTAATGATGGGATTGATTATCTTGCTTTCATTAACTGGTTTGTATTCACCAGTAGCTGGATTATATTCCACTGGTTGCATTGATCCTATAGTTGTTCCTGGTTGCATAGCTGCAATATGAGTGGACATTAGTATTAGTGTACCAGCACTAAGAGCCCATCTATCTACTACGTACCCTATAACCGGGACATCAGCTCTATAGAATGCTTCAGCTATTTTGAATCCATCTTCAAGATACCCTCCTGGAGTATTCAATTCGACTACTAGTACTGCGTTTCTCTGCTTAGCTATGTTTAAGGCTTCCTCTACGTAACACGACTTACCTGGCCCTATCATACCATCAATTCTTATAATTATTACAGTAGGTGAAGTTGTTTGTGCTATACTATAATCTGTTAATGGTAGCACAAGTAGTGTTAATGCTAGAATACCTACTACTAGATGCTTCCTATTCATAACTACTTTTCCTCTGAGCTACCTAGATGTCTAATCTGTTTTTAGGCTAAAAATATTCTATAGTTACGTTTACGTTGGTTAGGAAAAATAATTAAATAATTACCTAAGGCTTATCAAGTCTTCTCTTTTATAGCCTTAACCAATGCTGCTGTTGAACCTAGGTCACCAGTAGCCATAGATGATACTACTATTAAGTTCTTCTCACGTGCTATCTCAATTAGCGTTTGCAGTTCTCTTAGCCTTAGCGCTACCGGGTGTTTCTCATAGAATTCTGCTGCTTCAGCCATTATCTTAGCTGCTTGTTTTTCACCTTCAGCTTCTATTACACGAGCTCTTCTCCATCTTTCAGCTTCAGCTTGCTTAGCCATAGCTCTTAGCATTGATTCAGGTAATCTAACCTCCTTTATTGTTACGGCTGTAACCTTTATGCCCCATGGATCAGTTAGTTCATCCAATATTCTTTGTAGCTTCTTGTTAAGCTCTTCACGTCTAGTTAATAGATCGTCTAATTCAACTTGGCCGACGATGTCTCTTAACGTTGTTTGAGCAAGCATCAGTACTGCATAGTGATAGTTCTCTACGTTTATTACAGCTTTAATCGGATCCTGTACTCTATAGTATACTACTGCATCTACCTCAACTGTTACGTTGTCACGAGTTATTATTCTCTGGACAGGTACATCTACAGCTACTACACGTAGATCCACTCTAACGAGGTTATCTATACCAGGTATTATGAAGAATATACCTGGACCCTTAGCACCTAATAGTCTCCCTAATCTGAAGATAACAGCTCTTTCATATTCTCTGACAATCTTTATAGACATTGCAGCAAATATTAATGCTATCATTGCAATAATTATTGTAGGTACAAGGAATGCGCCATCCATATCTCTTAACCCATACCTTTTTCTCTGAACTAGTATAGCTATAAGAACCCTAATATACGATTCGTACTGAAAACTTAAACCTAGATGAATGTGTAGAGGAGCTATTAAACATGGATAGAAGTGATACAGTAAAGCGTAGGAGAAGAGCGTTTCAAAGAGAGCGCGAACTAGTAAAGTTGTTGTGGAAGAAAGGCTTTGCTTGTATGCGTGCACCAGCTAGTGGTAGTAAGGCTAAGAGAACAGTATATCCCGACATAGTAGCTATTTGGAAGGGTAAAGTATTCGTTTTTGAAGTAAAGACGTCTGAGAGAAAGCGTACAATATATGTACCTAAACATCAAGTAGACAAGTTAAAGGAATTCGCTACTAGAGCTGGAGGACGTGCTTTCATAGCTGTTAAAATCATAGGCGTAAACATGTCTTGGAGATTCATACCCATAGAGAAATTATTGCATACTAGTAGTGGAAACTATAAGATTACTGAAGAACTACTTGAGCAGGGATTAGAGTTAAGTGACTTACTAAGAGAGGCAGGCATGGTTAAGGATATAACAAGTTATTGGTGAAATAGTTGAAGTATTGTAGTAGGTGTGGTTTAGTATACTTAGATGAAAGCTATGTATACTGTATTTGGTGTGGTCTTAAGCTTACTGTAAAAGAACGTAAACGGGATACAAGCAATGAAACACTATTACTCAACTCTAAATCTAATGTTTACCCCTAGCTTTCTTTCAAGCTTCTTTAACTTCTTAACCCTCCTCATAGCAACCTTTGCAGCATCCCTAGGTACAGTAACTATGACTGTATTACCCGTTAATTCTACTTGAGCTTCTGGTATTAGTCGTTCTATCTCCTTTACAATCTTTGACTCTATAGCTGACCTCTTAACTCTACCAACAGGTACAACCATTGTTTGTTCTCCAAACGTGTATATCTCGTATTCTAGTTGGCCTGTAAGGAAGTCTCTTACCTCTACTACTGGTCTAGCAAGCTCTGCTTCCCTTAAACCAGTAGGTAGCTTTACTGTCATTTGTAGTTCATAGACTTTGCTTACTCTACCTTTTTCTATGAATATTACTGTATCTATGATACTCGGTATCATTCCAAGTTCTACTCTCCTAATGAACCTCTGAATTGCATCTATTGGTGTAGTAGCATGCACTACTCCTATCATACCTATACCTGCAAGTCTTAGATCAACGTATAAGTTGAAGTCCTCGTCATTCCTCATTTCATCAAACACGGTGTAGTCTGGTCTACTAAGTAGCAGTATATCGTGTAATTCCTCACTTGTACCATAGGTTTTAGAGTACTGTGTTATTTCGGGTGGTAGTCTCATGTCTCTTGGCGACTCAATTGTTTTAACTATCTTACCCTTCCTCATATAGTATTCTGCTAGTGCTTGAGCAAAAGTAGTTTTACCCATACCAGGTGCTCCTGCTATAAGAATTCCTTCAGCTCTTTCCTCAAGTCTAGCAATAAGCTTAGAGGGTAGGTTGTAGTCTTCTAGTCTAAGCTTAACTAATGGTCTAACAGCTGTTATTTCCCAACCCTCACTTAGAGGAGGCCTAGTAACTACTATTCTATACTCTCCTAACTGTATAATTGTTGATCCAGGCCTATCTATTTCTATAAAGCCGTCAGGCCTCCTCTTCGCTGCTTCTATTACTTCCCGCGTTATTTCTTCTAGTTCTTCTCTACTCATAGGCCTTGAGCCTAGCTCAACGAATTTCCATTCACCTGGTCTACCTTTCTTTGCTTTAGGTGGTGTTCCTTCCTTTAGATGTATACTCATTGTTTCTTCGTCAAAGAATTCTTCTAGTTTTAGTCTTTCCCTATGCATTGGAGGTATATAGAGGACTCTCATACCCATGGCACGTGCTACTTCTGCTTGAACTTTATCTCCCGTAACCAGTATTGCATTGTTTTCATAAGCATAGTCTCTTATTAACGCGTCTATTGCCCCCGCATGAGCCATTCTTATATCACTAGCCCTAGGTTTTTCGCCACCAATGTCTATGGATACTAGTCCTTGTGATGCTAGTTCTCTAAGCCTAATTATTTCTTCTAATCCAGCAAAACCTGTCATACGTCCTTGATTTGCCTGGTGCTCTAGTTCTGCTAATACTGCTCTATGGATTATTATTCTTCCCTTAATCTTACCTTGCCTTACAAGTTTACTAACTACACCTTCTATCAATACGCTAGTATCAGGTACGTATACTTCCTCCTTTACACCTGCTACTGGTAAAGTATACATTGACTTCAATCTACACTAGTACCCCACATTATTCTATTTTCTAGTGGTAGGGGTCTGGAGTAGAGGGTAATAAACTAAGATTGCTCTTAAACACCAAATTGATTTATCTAAAAAGCTTTTAAGCCTTAGAAGCTTAGGTGAGGTCATACTGTCAAGTAAGATAGAGGTTGGTGTACGTATTGGGTAAACGCAAGCAAACTAGTAGTAAGGAAACATATGTGAGTAAGAGTGATAGAAGTATAACTAAGCAAGCACTATATGATTCACATGCCACAGAGGAATTAGTTGACCGTGTTAGAAGAGATGTTAGGAGAGGCCAGTATAGCTACTTAACACCATACCTGGTTTCCGAGAAGTACTCAATATCATTGAGTACTGCAAAGAAGATTCTAAGAGAACTCGTTAACGATGGCATGATAGAACTGTTCTCGCCAGGTAGGCGTTCACCAGTGTATGTACCGATTAGACGACGTTAAGGAATATTGTTGCCGGATTAGAGCGTCAACTATTTTTAAGTAGTAGTGCTTTAGCTACGGCTATTTGTCCAGTACTAATTCCTCCATCACCTCTAGGAAGCTTCTCGTTAACTAATAGTATAGCACTACTATCTCTTACAGCATCCTCTATACCAGTCATTATATACTCATTGACTGCTACACCTCCAGATACAATTATCTTTCTTCTCCTACGATTAGTGTGTCTTACAGCTATTTTGCCTAGGGTATAGCCTAGCCAGTACTGTACCCCGTAAGCTATACTTTTTGTGCTAACACCTCTACTCATTAAGTCGATTATATCAAATATCACGTCAGATACAGCTATAATTTCTACACCGTTATTACTGTAGACTGGGAACTCTATAGTTATATTGCTTGGTTCTGCATGTTCTTCTAATTTTATAGCTGGCTCGCCTTCATAAGTTCTATGCCACGATATACCTAGTAATGTTGATATTGCATCCAAGAATCTACCAGTACTTGATGTTAAAGGCCTACCTTGCATAGCTTGTTTTAATGCTATCTTAGCTTCTAGTTCTCCTCCAGGTATTTTCTCTATTAGTCCTAGTTTTCTAGCAGTTGCCAATGCTTCTTCATATCCTAGTTTAGAGTAAAGTATACTTAACGCGTATCTTGCTGGATATATTGTTGATCTATCTCCACCAGGTAGTACATGGTATTCTAGGTGTCCTATTCTACGATAACTAGTATATGTCGCTATGAATACTTCGCCTCCCCAAATAGCACCGTCATCTCCATACCCTACTCCATCCATGGCTATACCTACTACTTCTTCATCTAATGGAACATCATGTTCTGCCATAACCGAAGCTATGTGTGCATGATGGTGTTGAACCGTTATGTGGATCGCATTGTTTGCTTCAGCTATTTCCTTAGCTAAGATTGTTGTAGGATATGAAGGATGCTTGTCTGAGACTATTACTGCTTCATTGTATTTAATACCATATGATTTTAATAGGAATTCTATTGCTTGTTTTAGATAATCAATTGTTTCCTTGTTTTCGCAGTCGCCTATGTATTGTGTTGGAATAATGTATTCTTCTACTCCGATACCTCCAGTATTCTGTAATAGTGCTCCAAAAGCTATTATTGGCTGTGGTGTCTTCACGCTCGTCTTAATCCATAAAGGTGCATATCCTCTACTTCTCCTTAGAAATGCTATTTTACTTCTTGTTATCCTTAGAACACTATCATCAACTCTATTCACTATTCTCCTATTATGTAATAGAAAGTAGTCGACAAAGTCCCTAAGCTTTGATAGCGCGCATTCATTAGTTGTACACATTGGTTCTCCTGGAGGATTACCGCTAGTCATTATGAGGAACTTATCTCGTGTATCCATTAGTAGTAGGTAATGTAATGGCGAGTAAGCTATCATTACACCTAGCTTACGTAGACCTGGAGCTACATATTTTGAAATAGGTGCATCTTTTCTCATAGGAGCTATTACTATTGGAGCATGTATACTATCTAGTACTCTGACTACACGTTCATCTAATTCTATTAGCTTACTAGCAATCTCTACATTAAGTGCCATAACCGCGAATGGTTTTTGAGGTCTTCTTTTACGTTTCCTTAACTTTAATACTACTTCGTCGGTACTTGCGAGAGCAGCTATATGGAATCCTCCTATACCTTTTACGCCGACAATATAGCCTTCGTCTATTAGTTTAGCTGCTGTCGATATAGGGTCTTCTACTTCTATTTTATTTCCATGTTTATCTGAAAGCCATACTCTTGGACCACATTTAGGACATGATATTCCTTGTGCATGGTATCTTCTTATATTTAATACATCATTGTATTCGCTTAAGCAATCACTACAGAGGGGGAAGTCTCTCATACTAGTGTTTTCTCTATCATATGGTATTTTCTCGATGATGCTGAATCTAGGTCCACACCAAGCACAGGAATTGAATGGGTACCTATATCTCCTATCATTAGGATTAAGTATTTCCTCTAAACAATACTTGCACATTGCAAAATCGGGTGGAATTTGTGACAATAATGTCCTAATACGCCCGCTTTTCTCTATTCTAAAACTGGTATAGCCTTTAGGTTTATCCTCTACTATTTCAATATAATCTATTATTGCGGGTGGAGGTTTTTTAGAAAACAATAATCTAAGGAATAAGTTTATTGAGTTAGTGTCTCCTTCTACGTGTATTTCGACTTCGCTACCTCCTAGGTTTCTACAATAACCTGTAATTTTGGATTCTAGTGCTATCCTATGTATGAATGGTCTAAAGCCTACACCTTGTACTAGTCCTGATACTTTTACCTTGAACGCCTTAGCCTTCACTATGACCTATGCCTCCCTACTTTAACGCCGTTATATACTCTTATATTTTTTAGCCACCTACACTGACTAGTGTACTGCTAGACTAGGTCTATAAGGCTGGATTCAAGATGTGTTTGGGTGTTCCAGGAGTAGTAGTGAAGATAAAGGATCATGAAGCTGTAGTAGACTTTGGTGGAGTTAGAAAAACTGTTGATGCATTCCTAGTTGAGGATCTTAAACCTGGTGACTACGTTATAGTGCATGCTGGAGCCATAATAGCGAAGATTAGTGAAGAAGAATTCAAGTTAATTAAAGAAGCATTTGACGAGTTATTAAAGGCTTACGAGGAAATGCTTGCAAAACCTAGATCTAATCAAAGGTGATGTCGTATGTATGTTGATAAAATAACTTTAGCGCATGGAGCAGGAGGCTATGAAACTAGTTTGCTTATACACGAATTATTTGTGAAAGTGTTTAAGCTAAAGAATATAGGAGACGGTATAGGATTAAACGAATTAGATGATTCAGCAACCATACCTATAGGTAATGGTAAAAGCTTGGCCATTACAGTCGATTCTTATACGGTTAAACCAGTATTCTTTCCCGGAGGAGACATAGGAAAACTTGCTGCTAGTGGAACAATAAATGATTTAGCAGTTATTGGTGCTGAACCCATAGCTTTCATGGACTCCATAGTTGTTGAAGAAGGATTTCCATTAAAGGATTTGAAGAAAATAATTAACTCATACAAAAGCATATTAGACGAATACCATATAGCCTTACTTGGCGGCGACTTTAAAGTAATGCCCAAGGATTCTCTTGACCAAGTAATATTTACAAGTATTGGCATAGGCTTAGTAGATGGTAGGCCCTTAGTAGATAGTAATGTTGAGCCAGGAGATGTAATAGTTGTTACAGGCCCCATAGGTAGCCATGGTGCTGCAATACTTGCATCACAGCTAGGCTTAGAAGATGTTGAAGTTAGAAGTGATTGTAGACCTATTCTACCAGCTATAAGGATAGCAAAGAAGCTTAACGCGATTAAGGCTGCTAAAGACCCTACGCGTGGAGGAATCGCAATGGCTTTAAACGAGTTTGCACAGAAATCCCATGTCGACATAATTGTTTATGAGGAGAAAATACCGGTAAAAGAGGAGGTTAAGGCTCTAGCTGAAATGACAGGTGTAGACGTGTATGCTCTAGCCTCTGAAGGACAAGCACTAATAGTTACCAGTAGTGATAGAGCTAATGAACTAGTAGAAGCTCTTAGACGAAACGGTTTCAGGGAAGCAGAAATAATAGGTGAAGCACGTAGGCCTATAGGACATAAACCACGTGTTTACCTCAAGACACTTATTGGTGGTACAAGAGTACTTGAGGTACCTAGAGGTGAGCTCGTCCCAAGGATATGTTAAACGTGCACTAAGCCTACAAAAGATATTGTTAAAGTACCGTGATCCCTTACTAGCCCGTAAACTAGTTGACCGTATCCATGACTTATCTAGACGAGTTGACGATAAAGTAGTGATAATGAATTTCTGTGGAACACATGAACACACTATAACATACTATGGCATAAGAAGCTTAATGCCTGCAAACATAGAACTAGTTGCTGGACCTGGATGCCCTGTATGTGTCACACCTTCTAGGATAATAGACTATGCTATAAAACTTGCCTTAGATGAAGGCGTAATAGTATATACTTATGGCGATATGTATAAGGTACCAGGCACAAAATATAGTCTAGCTCAAGCTAAAAGCCTTGGAGCTAACGTAAGAGTAGTATATGGGTTCAATGATGCTGTTAAACAAGCACGAAGCGATAGAAGAGAATCCGTATTTGTAGGAGTAGGGTTCGAGACAACGATGCCTACTGTTGCATCACAAATATATATTGGGAATGTACCAGAGAACTTAGCCATAATACCAGCCTATAAGCTTACACCACCTATATTGAAGTATATGCTAGGTAGAGGGGATATAAGAATTGATGGAATAATCCTGCCAGGCCACGTATCAACAATAATAGGTGTTGAATCATGGCTTTTCCTTGAAGGAATAGTACCATCAGTTATCTCTGGGTTTGAGCCAATAGATATCTTAATATCCATATACATAATTCTTAAACAACTCGTAAACCATGAACGTAGAGTCATAAACCAATATAGACGAGTCGTCCAGTTTAAAGGCAACGTTAAGGCCAGAAAGATAATGAGCGAGGTCTTCAATATAGTTGATGCTGATTGGAGAGGAATAGGCCTTGTCCCCAAAAGCGGTGCTACATTAGCAGACAGGTATAGTAATCTTAATGCTGAGATGCGGTACCATGTAAGAATAGATAAAAGCATTGATGTAAAACCTGGATGCAAATGCGCTGACATAGTATTAGGTAAAGCCAAGCCCACTGACTGCCCCTTGTTCCTAAAAGCATGTACACCTGAAAGACCCTATGGACCATGCATGGTTTCTAGTGAAGGAACATGCCATATATGGGCTAAGTACGGTGGCTACAACGAGGTTAAATAACTAATGCATAGGTCTGACAAGGCAATCATACTGTATGCTATGAAGGATAATAGGTATAGTATTAATGCTCTAGTAGCTGCCTTAGAAAAGGATGATAACGTAGATGTAGACGTCTACATAATTGATGAAAGAAGACATACACTGCTCATAGACTTCTTGTTAAGAGCCAAGAATATATACAAGAAAATAGTGTTAGGAATAAGCTTTCTAACAACACAGATACCCTACATAGAGAAGCTCGTAGACCTAATAAGAAAGTATACGCCAGGCATAACACTTATTGCTGGAGGCCCACATCCAACAGGAGATCCCTATGGTACAATAGTAAAACTAGGCTTTGACTATGCCGCTGTAGGAGAAGGCGAAGAAACCATAAGATCCATTAGCAAAGCTCTAAGTGAGGACATGGATTTAGAAGAAGTATGCGGTATAGCTTACTTTGACGAGTCTCTAGGTAAGGTAGTAGTAAACAAGCGTTCTTGGCTAGTAAACCTAGACTCATATCCACCCTTTCCTTACTGGCGAGGTAGATTCAATCCTATAGAGATTATGCGTGGATGCCCATGGGCGTGCAAGTACTGTCAAGTATCTTTCACATTTAAGGCTAATCCTAGGTATAGAAGCATTGATTCAGTAGTATATTATTCAAGAATAATGCTACGTGAAGGATTAAAAGACCTTAGATTCATAGCACCCGATTCCTTTGCTTACATGAGCCCTAATGGTAGAAGCGTCAATTATTCAGCTCTCGAAGAACTACTTAGCAAACTCTACGATCTTACATTAAGGTATGGTGGAAGAATATTCTATGGTACATTTCCAAGTGAAGTAAGACCCGATAATGTCGACTACGATGTAGCACGTATGGTTAAACGATACGTCTCAAATAAGTCCATTATAGTTGGAGCTCAAACTGGTAGCAATAGGTTGTTAAAGTATATTAATCGAGGACATAGCGTTGAGGACATAATAAATGCTGTTGAAGTATTGAGTAAAGTTGGCTTTAGAGTAGACGTTGACTTCATATTCGGTCTCCCAGGAGAAACACGTGAAGACTTAGAGGAAACATTGAAAGTCATAGAAATACTCGTTAAAATGGGTGCACGCATACACGCACATACATTCCTACCATTACCTGGAACACCCTTCGCTGATGCACCACCAGGTAAAATCCCTAAATGGGTTAGAAAGAGATTATACCAATTACTTGGTAGAGGATTCCTTTATGGAGACTGGCTTGAACAAGAACGTGAAGCTGAACTCATAGACTGGTATCGTAGACAGAAGATCATATTTACTGGAAGAGATCTATCAATAAATACAAAGCTAAAGTACTGTAAATAATACGACCTCAATACTAGGGTATCAATGGTTTTGGGAAACGAAGAGTATACCTATATTAGGTTATATTACTACTAGGTTACATTAGGGAAAACAGTACCTATAGTAAAGTAGTAAGGAGTTGACTCTTGAGCAGTGTAAACCAGTTCTCAGAGTTGCCAGTACTTAGGAGTCTTTCATGGGATGTTGTAAGAGACCCCATATACGATTACATAGACTACAATAGAGAGCTAGAAGCTAGAATTATAGACACACCAGTATTTCAGAGGTTAAGGAGAATTAAACAATTACAGCTATCATATCTTGTCTATCCAGGAGCTGAACACTCAAGATTTCAGCATAGTTTAGGGGTAATGTATCTTGCCGGATTATTCTCTCTTAGAATAACAGTACACTTACTAAAAGAGGAGGGCAAGGAGATAGACGGGTATAAGCCAGATGTTCTTATTGAAGCTACTAGGATTGCTGGATTACTTCACGATGTAGGACATGGACCATTTAGCCATGCCTTTGAAGATGTTATATTATCAAGTAATCCTAGTCTTAGTTCAAAGGGCTTAAGTGATCATGAGAAGATAGGTTTACATTTAATAGAGTATACCGAGGTCTCTAAAATAATACGTAGTGGAGAGAAATTAGGATTAGACAATATTTATGATGTTGTCAAGGAGCTTCTAAGTGATAGAGAGCCCTCAAACCCCATACTTAGACTTTACCGTAAGATAGTTAAGGCATGGGTGTATCCAGCTGATATCATGGACTTTCTTATGCGTGATAGCTATTATGCAGGAACTAGAGAGTATGGCTCAATAGATTACCAAAGACTTATACGTGGAAGTTATCCAGTTAAAACAGGTGAATCATATGAGCATATAGCATTGGATTCTAAGTCGCTAGGAGCTCTTAGAAGCTATCTAAACAATAGAGTTCAAATGTACGAGAACGTATACTTCCATCCGGTTACAAGAGCATTTAATAGATTGTTAACTGATGTTTTAAGAGAAGTAGATGAACATTTAGGGTTAACTGAAGCAGTTGAAGCATTAGCTGAAGGGCGCGTAGACAAGTATATAACATTAACAGATGAATATGTTTACGCTAAACTAATAGAAATGATGAATAACAGTGAGCTTAGAGAAGAGCTAAGAAGCAAGATAAAGATGTTAGTGTATAGGAAGAATCCTTGGAAAAGAATTGGCATAGACCATAAAATACCACTAATAGCTTTAAGCGGTAGACTTGATCCAGCAATACTAGCGTTTCGCTACATGGATAAATGGGTTAGAGACTTAGAAGAACATGTCAGAGATACTCTAAGAGCGAAAATACCGAATATACCAGTAGACGATATATGGGTTGATAGCAATACATTACATCCAGCACCATTGTCAAGTCTTGTGGAACCCCATGTATTTTACGTAGCTTATGTCCGTAGTGGAGAACTCGTTGATTATAAGCCTCATAGTATTCTATCATTCATGGTTAATGAAGGCATAATACCAAAGATAATAGTTAGAGCATACGCGCCTAGAAGTATAGTTAAGAATAAGGAATTGTATAGAGATGTTAGTAGAATAGTTGATAAGGCAATAGATGAGTTCTTTAATATATCAGCTATTGCTGGAGGAATTACCCTTTAACGCTACAATACTAGTTCTACTATACCTTAAGGCAAGGTTTCTTAAGAACTCTTTACTACCTTTAAGTCTAACTATTACTCGCTTTATATTATCCCTTATACTGTCTTCACAGTCTCTACAGTTATCAGCTATTGCTGAGATTACTCCATTGTCAACCCTAATTAAGCCTCTGTACGCGAGTCTTGCAATATCAACCTCTAGTATAGGACTTATAACGCCTAATCCATTAACATGTATCCAATCACTGTATCCTAGTTTTAGTATACCTTCTTTTTCAAGAATAAATATGAGGTTTGACAAGTCTATGAGTTCTATTGGACTAGCTAGCTTAATTATAGAGTAGAGTGCCCTTAGTCTCTTAGATGCTCTGTTATCATGCATGGTTATAGCCACATAAATTATTTAGTTACGGAGTCCGTTAATCTTCTCGCACACAAGGTAATACTCGCGCCGATGAAGAATACACTAGAGGCCGAGGACTACTATGAGGTATGAGTCCGGCGCCCTGAGGCTCTCAATGAAGTAGTTGAGGTGAACATACTACGAGTTTAGACGAAACCGCAAGAGAGAAGATAATAAGAATACTGATGAACTCGAAAACTCCTTTATCTGCACAAGAGATAGCTCTTGAACTAGGCCTTGATCCTAGGCATGGCGAAAAACTTGTCTACGAACATTTAAGGCATATAGCTAAGACAATTAGAAGGCAAAGTAAAGGGAAATTATCACTATACATGATTCCACCCAGGTGTAGAAACTGTGGATACGTATTCAAAGATTTAGATAAGCCTAGGAAACCTAGTAAGTGTCCTAGATGTAAAAGCCAAAGAATAGACCCACCACTCTTTAAGATAATGTCTAGCTAGACTTAAGTTTACAGGACTTTAATCTTAGCTATAAAGAAGCCCTCAGCTCTATGTATGTGGGGAAAGAAACGTACAACCTTTCCACTAATATCATAGGACTTGTACCCGCTACTCCCCGGTATACCTGGTCTCTCTAATACTACATTGTTTTCACTTCCAACTATTTTCTCTACAACTTCCTCTCCTTCCCACGGTAATAGCGAGCACACAGCATATACTACCTCATAGCCAAGCCTTAATGCTGATTTAAGAAGACTTAACTGTAGTTTAGGGAACTTCTTAACCCATTCAATGTCATCTAAATGTATTCTGATACTTGGATCTCTAGGTAGCGTACCACTTGAAGTACAAGGTGCGTCAAGCAATACCTTATTTGCACGATAACTTATTGGAGGCTTCGTTGAATCAGCTATGACTATCTGTACTCTATTTATATCTACACCGTATTTCCTTAACAACTTAACCATATTGTATACTCTATCCCTAGAAATATCCATCAAGACCATATTAGCCTTATTCTCGGTTAACTGCATTATTAAGGAGGCCTTTATACCTGGAGCAGCACACATATCAATTATTACATCATTTTCCTCTGGTTCAAGTGCTTCAACAACCATTGCACTAGCCTTATCCTGTGTTATGATATATCCTTCTTTGAGTAATTCTAATTGATATAAGGGCTTAGAGTAGTCTATTACTTTTAACATATACCATAGGTCCTTATCTTGTTCTACACTAACATTCTCTGCTTCAAGTAGTCTTATTGCTTTATCAACATCGATTTTCAAGGTGTTTACTCTAATCCAGTAAAACTCATTATTCATTGACTCTAAGAGTCTTGTAACTTCACTATCACTCATATACTTTAATAGTAGTTCAACAAACCATTTGGGGTATGATAGTTCTACTGCTATTCTAGAGACGCTATCTAGTTTAGATAGTTCTTCGTCTAGGTCTATATTCTTAGGCATGCTCTTTGACAGTTTTCGTATAAACCTATTGTATCCTTTAATTTCTTTAAGCGTATCATTACCTAAATAGTACATCCATAACGTGACAAGTCTTTTATAACCCTTGGTTGCACCATATACTTTCTCCTCGATAAATCTAAGCTTATAGTAGTTTAACACGACATTCCATGATACATTATAGAATCTCTTAAGACTATAACCTCTAAGTCTTTTCCTGTAATCGGATAGAGTGTACTGGAATGCTTTATCAAATGAAAGCTTATACTTGTCTATGTAGTAGAGCATCCTTGCTACAAAGTCTACAAGTGTTTCCAGGTACTTACCCACCATACTACAACCCTTTACACGAACACTAACCTATTATTCCTCTAGGTAGACTGTATCTCGGCTATTACTTTTAGCCTCGCAAGGGGGCTACAAAACTATATCATAGTTTGGCCTTAAGGCTTCATCAACACATACTATGCATAATATTGACCCATACACTAAGGTATACGTTATAGCCGATATACGGTGGTCCTACATGGTTCCAGGAGATATATTCGTAGTATTGGGTCTAATAGCAGCTATGTATATAGCATGGAATCTTGGAGCAAATGATGCTGCAAATCCTACTAACTTTGCTGTAGGTTCAGGGGCTATTAGTTTACGTAACGCTATCATAATGTTCTCGCTTTTTGCAGCAATAGGAGCTATACTCCAAGGATACATGGTTATGAAAACTATTGGTAAAGGCGTTGTAAGAGATATTGAGCCTATAGGAGCTTTAGCGGCCTCAATAGCAGCTGGTTTATGGGTTACACTTGCAACTTGGAAGGGCTTACCTGTTTCAACAACTCATAGTACTGTTGGCTCCGTACTTGGTATAGGCTTAGCCTACATTCTACTTGAGTCAAGACCTACCCCTATTAATTGGGGTATTGTTGCAACCGTAGTACTTAGCTGGGTAACATCGCCCTTGTCCACAATTGCCTTAAGCGTATTATTGTATTCAGTGTTTAGTAGGCTTGAAAAGATATTGGTTAGCAAGATTAAGGAGTATTACAAAATCTTCAAGTATATGCTATTATTTAATTTAGCATTTTCAGCATATGCTTTTGGAGCCAACGATGTTGGTAATGCTACTGGCGTATATGTTAGTGTTATATCTAAACTATATGGTATACCCGATAGAACTACAATGTTGTATTTAGCTGCTTTAGGCTCAGTAGGTATAGCATTAGGCGCGTTTACATGGGGTTATAGAGTTATTAGAACAGTAGGATTCAATATAACGAGATTAGACTACGTCATGGCTACAGCTGCTGGATTATCTAATGCACTAGTGGTATGGTTGTTTAGTACTATACCAAAAATATACCTAGGTTATGGTATGCCTATTTCAACTACACATGCAAGTGTTTCCTCAGTTATAGGAGTTGGAATAGCTAGGTCACGAAGCTTAAAATCATTGAATATTAGAACTGTTAGTTTAATCATTGCTTCATGGATACTAACTGTTCCTATTGCAGCTTCTCTTAGCTTTGCAATATATTATGTAGTACGCTTATTTATATAAGTCTACTCAAAACAATAACTTGGAGGTAGATAAGACTTGGCGTCAACATGGTCATGGCTTTCACGTAGAAGGCAAGCTGAGATAATACAAAAGTATTCAAAACACATAGTGAAAGTAATCGAAGTAGTAGAACATACATATAATATGATTAAGGCATATAGTAAAGGCGAGCTAGATAGCGCGAGAAAAGAGTATGATAAAGTATTTAATGCTGAAAGAGAAGCAGATGAAATTAAAAGGAAAATAATAGAAGAGCTTTCTACAGAATTATTTCACCCAATTGACCGAGAAGAATTGATAAGGTTAATACTGACTACTGATGATGTAGCAGCATATGCTAAAGCTGCTTCACGTCGTCTACTACTGGTATTAGATAGTAGACTTGACCAAGAAATAGTAGATAAGTTATTGGAAATGGTGGGTAAGCTTTACGAAGCAGTAAAGCTACTTAAAGAAGCTGCAAACCAGTTACTACGTAATCCTAGAGAAGCTTTGGAGACTGCTGATAAAGTAGAAAGGTTAGAGGAGGAGATAGATGATATAAGAATGGAGGCGTTGAGTAGAGTACTAGGCTTCTGCGATAAAACTAGGCCCTCGCTATGCCTTATATCTAAGGAGCTCGTGGATTCGTTAGAAAATGCTAGCGATAGATGCGAGGATACTGCAGACGTTATTAGGAGTATAGCATTATTGTCTATATAGTCAGCTTAGAACCGTGTCTTCATCGCTGAAAGTATTTTAAGATTATTTCTCTGTGCCCCTGGGTTTCATCACCCAGTATTTGTTTCTTAATACCGTATCCCTTATATTCCCTTTACAAACCATAGATTAGGTTTTGGTGTATACTCATGCGCTTACTAGCCTTGTATAGAGGTAGTAGTGGATACTTTGAAGTAGACCTTGAATACAGTAATGGAGAGGTTAAGGTCTCTAGAATTGTAAAGTCAGGGCATAAGCCAGACAATGTGCTTAGCCTAGATGACTGGTCTTGGGAAATTGCATGGCGTAGCCCCTTATACTGGGAATATGTTGTAAATATGCTACAATACCATATTGCTCCAGTTAAAGGCTGGAGAATCAATGAGGAATTCTATATATGGATTCCACACTATGTAGCAATTATTGGAGCAAGAGCTGTTAAGGATGCTGTTCTCAACTTGTATGAATACAATAAGCTTATTGAGGAGAAGAAGTTAGATGAGGCTAGAAGTAGGTGGAGGAATGCTATCCTATTCCTGGGTATCGCTGAACAAGTTTACTGGAGGCTTACATTAGAGCTAATCCCCTCTCTTTCAGGTTTCCTTAGAAAGTTTAGGGAATATCTACAAGATATGATGGCTACTGAGAAGGTTTCAGAAAACATTCTAAGAAACCTAGTAGTATTTGCGGAAGAGTTCCCATCAACTGATGGAGGAGATGCTCCAATTACAAGAGTTGGATGGAGTAATAAGTGGCTTGACCTTGTCGAGCAAGCATATAATGAGCTTGGATTAAAACATGTTTACTCGCATATCGAGTATGAAGAGTACGAGGATTTAGCAAAGATTATTGCTAAAAAGAAGCCTTACATTGAAGTTAATGGAGACCTGGCATTCTTTGAAATGCTTTCACCGTTAATTCTAGGCTAAAATATCTTTTCTACTCTAACAATTTTTATAGTATGTTCTGCTTCCCTTATACCATAGGTTAGAACTAGTAAATCCCCGTAACCTACCTCCTCTTTCTCGATCAAGACCTTGTATGTCTCCTCAATTCCTTTACTATACTCACCTGCTTCAACCTTGACTGGTTCAACACCCCATATAATTGATAATTTCCTTAAAACTCTTGGATTATTTGATGAGGCATATACTATTGTTCTTGGATGATACCTAGTTATTCTTAATGCAGTTTTACCTTCTTTAGTATAAACAGCTATTTTTGCGCCTAGCTCTTCAGCTAAGACTACTATGCTGTAAGCAAATCTTTGTTTAACACCTGCAGTTTTACCTGGTTCTTCTCTAGGATAGCTTATCCTATCTTCATATTTCTCTATGATCTTTCTAAGCCACTTTACAGTCTCTAATGGGTATTTTCCTACAGCTGTTTCACCTGTAAGCATTAGTGCATCTGCTCCCTCACTCATAGCTGTTACTACGTCTACTACTTCTGCTCGTGTAGGCGTAGAGTACTCGACCATCGAAGCTAGGATTTGTGTTGCAACTATAACTGGTTTTCCTTTCTCAATGCTTTTCCGTATTATAGTTCTTTGAAGCCAGGGTATCTCCTCTAACGAGAAATGCATACCAAGGTCTCCACGTGCAACCAGTACCACATCTGTCTCATCTAGTATTTCATTAAGATTTCTTACTCCGCTAACTGTCTCTATTTTAGCTATAACTCCTATTTCACGAGCATTTCTCTCATAAAGTATTCTCCTCAGCATTCTTACATCTTCAGCTGATTTAACGTAGCTTAAGGCTATGTAGTCGAATCCTCTCTTTATAGCATATTCTATGTCGTTGAGATCCTTTGATGTAATAGCTGGTAAGGGTACCTCCTTACCTTTAATGACAAGTGCTTTTCTAGAGGTGATTACTCCTTCAGTAAGAGCTCTAGCAAGTACACGGTTAGAGTATACTTCTTCTACAACGAATGATATCTTACCGTCATCCATTAGTAAGCGGTCTCCTTCCTCTACAACATCAAAGAACTTTTGTACTGGTACGGGTATCTTATCGCCACCTGATTCTCTAGAATAGATTATCTCTACTTGCTTACCCTTCTTCAACTTTAATGGCTCTTTAAGTAATCCTACTCTAACCGATGGTCCCTGCAGGTCACCTATTAGGGCCAGAGGTTTACCTATCTTTTCTTCAGCCTTTCTTACAGCTTCTACTATTCTATCCCAGAGATCCCTATCTCCATGGCTAAAGTTAACCCTAAAGCCGTTAACACCTTCATAGGCCATAGAGTATATTATTTCTTCATCCATTGATGAAGGACCTATTGTTGCTATTATCTTAACCTTACTAGGCATGATACATTATTCCCCACTAAACCATTGTTTTACTTAGTTATCATCCCTTGTAGCTCTGATAAAGCTTGCCTAATATTACTCATTATTTTCTTAACATCTACTAATGATATCTTGCCATCCCTTAAAATAGTGTAAGGTATCCATTCAAGACTATGGCTAGTTGCTTTAACCTTGACTATCCTTAACCTCCTTAACGGAATACCTAGTTGCTCTAAGCTAGGGTCAAAACCTAACTCGATAACACCATCGGATAAGTACTCTATAGCATGATATAATTGTTCAAGACCTGGAATACCAGTATGCAGGCTAACAAGACCTAATGCCTTATATCTCTTACAAATCCCTCTTAAACCCTTAACAAAGTCTAGCACTAGCCCGGCTTCATTCCTTAAGACTATTTCATTTAAGCTATCAACAACTATAAGTAACTTACCTACTTCAACACTCGACTCCCTAATTATGTTATGTATTGTTGTTAACGAGTCTAAGGGATTTGTAGGAGACACTTTAACCCAACTAGAACCACTGAGACCACTTATAGGAACAGTAAAGCCGTCAATAAGTACAAGCCTATTACTACTTACATGGACTAAAACATCCTTGCTAAACGACTCTAGTACAGATAATATGTCTTCAGGTTCATCATCAAATGTGATATAGATTACCCTCCAATCCTTATTCAACGCACCAATCACAGCATGTACTATAAAAACACTTTTACCTATACCAGGAGGCCCAGCAAACACTACTAAACTTCCTAAAGGAAACCCCTCATCAACAAACTCGTCCACAATAGGTATACCCAGCTTAACCCTATCCAAACACTACACCCAAGAGAAAATATGAGGGTAAAGTATAAAAATAAGGCGAAAGAGGACTAGACAATAGAGTTAATAAACCCTGCCAGCTAACAACCATAAACACAGACACAAAACGCCGCCGTAGCTCAGCCCGGTAGAGCGCCGGCCTTGTAAGCCGGTGGTCGCGGGTTCGAATCCCGCCGGCGGCTCCAACACCTAATCCTACTATCAATTATAGAAGAGTTACCATCTTAGGCTAGAATTCTTTGGGATAACCAATAATAACTACTTAATACATTAGTAGATTCCACATTGTATTCTTCTTCATAAGACCTTATGAGAAATAAAAATAAGACTATGACGTTTATATTGATATTTGCATTCTTGGTTGACTCGTAAACTTCCATTTCAGCCATTCAGCTAAGTCTCTTATAGCTACTGGCTGTGAGTCATTACCAGATACTATATAGATGAAAGCATCCATTCAGCAATAATGATACACTAAACATAGTTATAAGATCAGCGCCAATATTATAGTAAGAAATAAGTCTACCCTCAGTCCACGCATCTATTACATCTTCATGGCTGAAAGGAGATTTAATAAGAAAAGCTCTAGATTTGATGTGCTCTTCTCAAACTTAAACATTCAACGCTTTAACGCTCTAAAACGTAAAGCTTCATATCCGTTTTGTAAAGTTTTTGAAACTAACTATAATTCCCAGAACACTAAAAACAAGTCTATTATACCTTGATCTAGTATCTTAAAAACTATTTTAGTTGAAAACGTGCTATACGAGACTCTATTAATTCGCAAGGTTTACCTGGGTCTTGAGAATGCAGTATATCTTAGCTCATTATATCTTCTTAGTTTTTCGTCGGCTAATACTATGCTTAGTATTTTGTATGGGTTTTTTAGAGCTACTAGGAAGTCTTTAGTACTACCTGTTGATTGGAAGCTTGCTCTTACACCTTCCTTTACTTCTACATAATCTAGTTTTTCTAATGCTTTCACAGCGTTTACTACTTCATCAAATTTTGGTTCTTCTTCACCTAAACTTCTATTCATGCCTATGATTTCAGAATATATTTCGCTTAGCCATAGCCTTCTGTAAAGTGCAAGTACTCTGAGAACATCGCCCATGACTTTGTTTAAGCCCTGTTTTGCTGAGAGAATACTTGTTAACTCCACTCTATACCACCTACGCTTAATACTTGTCTTAATGTAGGGTAATAGATTTACCTATCATCTACCATAAACGCCCATTGTCTCTCCATAAGCTAATATGTGTCCTCTTAACGCTTCTTCGAGCTCCTTAATACTTACTCCTGGTTTTAGATCTAGTACTGTGTCTAGGGCAAATAGTCTTATGAAATACCTATGACTGCTACCTTTGGGTGGGCATGGTCCTCCATAACCTATTCTGCCAAAATCATTAATTCCTTGTAAGCCTATACCTTTAACTAAGGGTTTTCCTGGTATGTTTTCAGGTATTTCTGTTATATTTAATGGTATATTGTAGAGAATCCAGTGTATGAATACTCCTCGTGGAGCATCTGGATCAAACATTACGAGTACTAAGCTTCTAGTATCCTTGGGCAAGGTGTTTGGATCCCACTTTACTGGAATAGAAATGTCTAATCCATCACAAGTGTATTTCACTGGAATACGTGAACCATAGCTAAATGCTGGGCTATAGACAGCTATGTTCATAGGCTTATCAAGCTTCTCTGAAAGTATACTTACTGTCTTGGTAGCTGTATAGTACATGAACAACGATATTGCTAAAACTGCTAAAACCACTACTATTACAATGTATAATAGCTTGTTAAGCCTCAAACCCAGCACCCAGTTACATTCACTTGTTGTACGGTAAGAAATAGTATTCTGTTCTTACACTATAACCATATTTTGGCGAGAAGTACTTCCTTGTACCTGTGTATACTATTTTATAAACTAGTTTCTTGTCTAGATTATCTAGGTAGAACTCTATTTTAGGTGGATTAAGCCTATAAGAGCCCCAAGCAATTATTACTGCATCCTCACGATAAACCCAACCATTACTACGAGGATGAAGTGTACCATTAGGTAGCCTAGCAGCAAACATTATCTTCTTAGGCCATAGATCGTAGCTACGAACCCTAACTTTCCTATTCTCTAAGAAGGCTTTTAAGTCAAAGACAAATAAGCTAAGACAATAAGGTGTATCGCCGTATTCTAGCTTTAAATGTGCCTTGTCTTTGCCTTCAGATAAATGTACATGAACAGCTACTTCACCTTCTAGACTGGGTAAGAGGTCTAATCTAATGGGTTTAGAAGGTTTCCATCCCAGGGATATAGGTAGTTCAACCAATTCACTAAACCAATATCTAGAATATTTCTAGCTTAGTGGGCCGGGAGTGACCCGCCCCACGCCCATTTAATTCCCCGGGACTCGGGGTAGGGTCGCGTGGGACCGGGGTTCGCCGGATTACCTTCTGGTTTAAGCTAACTTATTAGGTTTACCGTTACGTAGCTATTGATTGTATTCTGCTACTTTATGTCTAATCGTGTTTGGAGTTACTATTTCTGGTTCAATGCCTTCCTCACTTATACCTTCAATTTCCTCTATTCTTCTTGTAACATGCTTTACTACTTCGTTTAACTGGTATATTCTACCCTCAATGTATGCGAAGCGTGCTTCAATATCATTTCTTAACTGCTCAATTAGTTTTAGTACTTGATCTATCTTAGTGTTACTGTACTGTTCTTCTTCCCTAATTTCATTACGCTTAATATTATCTAGGCCTTGCTTTATGAACATCTTCACTAGGTCTGTTACCTGTATTCCTAGTTTTTCTGCCTCCTTCTTTAATTCACGATACATTCTTTCTGGTACAGATAAGTGTATGGTTGGCAAGTGTACTCTCCTTCTAAGAATCCTCTTGTAGTACTAGTATTTAAACACGCGGATTTCAAGAGAAGTCCTACAAGAACTCTCTTGTAGTACTTGGCTTGAGTGAGTATAAGTATATCCATACATCCTAGGTATTTCTTGGGAATAATACGAAGCGAGGTAAACAGTATGACTATGAGAGTAGTAACCTTCAAAATAGATGAAGACATACTTGAAAAACTCGACCGCTATGCACGGAGAACTGGTAGGAGCCGTAGCGAGGTTATACGTCAAGCACTTGAAAGACTCCTATCGTCTGAGGAACCATTAATTGCGAGAACTTATAGGATAAGAATATACTAAGCTTAAACTAGCTTAAACGAATGGAGAAAAAGACGTGTTTTTAGGCAATATATTTTGTTTTTATTCTATGCTTTTTGCTACTCAAGTATTACTATTGCTTTAGGATACCTTATTCTTAATGCTATGGTTTCATATGCTCTGAATACGTGGTTACCGTTTTCGGGGCCCATGTATTCTATTTCTGTGTCTACACCTACAACTATATCTACTAGATGCTTCAACGGAGCTATAAGTAATGCCTTGTTTTCTGGTATATGTGGGAGCTTTACTACTTCGTTTACTAGTGCTTTAATTCTAGCTAGTTCTGTAACACCTGTTCTCTCATGTACTTGTACTAGTTCAGCATATCTGGCTGGGTTAATGAATAATATGAATGGTCCTAATATCCCCTTCTTGTTTAGTTCTGCTATAGCTTTTGATATATCGTTTACTGCTTGTCCTGGTTTAGTCCAGTCACCCAATCTTATTCTTATAACAGCTTTTTCTGAAAGCAATTTCTTTAATAATAGTTCATCTTCCATCCATCCAATTTTCTGGGCTGCATGAAGTAGGGGTGGTATATTTAGGTCTTTGTATCTTCTCGCGTAATCTATTAATTTTTGAGGTATGCTAAACTTTACTGCTACTTCCTCTAGCTTAACTACGTCTACTAGCTTCTCTTTTTCATCGACTATTTTTTCTATAAGAATTGCGTCTACTCCTCTACCTACTCTATGTAATGGTATGTAGTGTCTTAGTATTCTTGATTCATCTAGTGTTTTTCTAAAAGCTTCTAATAATCTAGACCACTCCTCCTCTGTGAATGGTTCAGGAGTTTCTTTGGATTGGTTTAGTGTATTTACTTTGTTTTCTCCTGGGTTATTTTTTGGTATTTCTAGGCCTGTTAACTCCTTTACTTCTTCTTCTCCAGCTTTTAGTTCCAATACTTGTTCTTTATCTATTGTTTTAAGGAGAGCTAGAAATTCTCCTACATGTGTTTTCTCTTCCTTAGCTATGTCTTCGAATACTCTACGTATTTTCTCATCCTTTATAGCACTTGCTAGTTGCTCGTATAGGTTTATTGCATCTAGTTCAGCTATAATTGCTAGTCTTAGTGCTTGGGCTACTTCCTTGTCTTCAAAAGTCTTTTTGGGTAAATCTAGGGGGTTCTTTGACATCAACTAATAATTCACCTATGTACAGAAATGTGTTTTCGTGGGTAGAAAAATATTGTCTAGAGAGTAAAAAGAGTCTTGTGTTACTGTGAGGCGTTGTTTAAGTGTATTTAAGTACTATTACTTTTGGTTCTTCGGGAAGGGTTTCCTTAGAGACTTCTATGCTGTTACTCTCTACTCTATCTACTTTGAATTTAACGTATCCTAAGAATTCATCTAGTGTTTTAAGTGGTAGGGTCATTCCTGGTAGCCAGTAGTGCATTGGTATGGTTATTCTGGGCTCTAGGTTCTTTATCGTCTCCCATGCTTCAAATGGTTCAATAGTGTATACACCACCTATGGGGATGAGTAATACGTCTATGTTCTTTAACTTCTCAGCTAATTCTCCTTCAGGTATGTGGCCTATATCTCCTAGATGACCTATTTTTAATCCATCTACTTCTATTATGTAAACTGATATTGTTCCACGAAGTCTACCCTTAGACTTATCGTGATAGGCTTTAATTCCCGTAATTTTTATGTTCCCTATACTTTCTTCACCAATGAATTCTTTTAGTATCTTTGCTCCTGGTTTTGCTACAACGTTTACTGCGTTATGGTCGAAGTGGTCGTGAGTTGCAAGTACTATGTCTGCTTGTACTCGTGGCCTCTTCAATCCTATGCTATGTCCGTCATGTGGGTCTATAACTATTACTGTACCATCACTTGCTACTATCTCGAAACAAGCGTGTCCATGCCATGTTATTTTAACCATACTAGTCCCCGTAGTAGTATTCTGTTGTTTTGGTACTTTACTTTTTCACTATTACTCTTACTTCGGAGAATCTTATCCATGGAGTCTTTGCTACTCCTACTTGTCTTGAAGTTCTTGTCATGCCATCTATCTTTTTAAGTAGTTCGTACATGTTGCCTGCTAGCATTACTCCTCTTACTGGTTTTAACTCCTTATTCTCTATTAGCCATGCTGGTGTCGCTACAACGCTGAATTCTCCTGTTTCGGGGTTGCTACTATGTGCTCCTTGTAGTGAGTCAACTAGGAGTCCACGACGTGTGTCTGCTATTATTTCTTCTTCACTGTAATTGCCTGGTACTACTACTAGGTTTGAAGGACCCACACTAGGTGTTGAGGCATAGCCTTGTCTTGTAGCGTTTCCAGTACTCTGAGTACCTGCTCTTTTAGCCCAATAGGTATCGTATATGAATCCTTTTAGCACGCCTTTATCTATAATTAAGGTTTTCCTACGTGCTACGCCTTCTGCATCGAATATGCTTGTGTATAAGCCATTCTTTAATGTACCGTCATCTATTACTGTTAGGTCTTCTACAGCTATCTTTTCACCCACTTTGTCTTTGAATGGACTTCTACCTCTTACTACGTTATCGCCTCTTATTGCTTGGTTTAATGTATACCTAAATATGCTTTCAATAGCGTATTCAGTGAAAATTACTGGGAGCCTTGTGTAGTCTATTTTCACTGGTTTTAGATTTCTTATAGCTTTTTCTCTTAGTTTAGTAGCTAGTGTTTCTACGTCTGGGAATATAGTTCTAGACGCTTCTACCTCGTATATTCCCGGTGTGACATCACCATTCTCTCTTGCCACTACTTCGGCCCAGACTACTGCTACTGTTCCATAGTCTACTTGGTATACTCCATTACTATTAGCTACTGCAATAGCCCAACTACTAACACCTAGTGATGATGCTACTACTGTAATCCTCTTGTCCTCAAGTAATGTTTCAAGTAGAATCCCGGCTTTCTCAACCAAATTATCTATTCTTATGCGCTCAAGCTCAATACTATATACTCCTTCTGGTCTAGGATAGTTTTCTGATGGCTCGGGTAGACCTTTCCAGTATGGGTCTTCCTTAGTAGCTTTAGCTGACTTTAATGCTTTTTCAACCATTTCCTCAATGCTTGTTCTATCAAGTCTATTCGTGTACGAGAAACCTGTCTTTTTACCTATAGCTACTCTAACTCCTATACCAACATCGTAGGATGTATAGGCTTGTTTTATATTGTTGTTTTCTATTTCTACGTAGTTATCTTTTCCTCTTACAACGTATGCTTCAGCTTCACTTGCTCCTTTACTGAGAGCGTATTTTACTGCTATTGAAGCATATTCTGTTAGAGATGCACTCATGTCTAAGCTACACCTCCTACAATAATTTTCCTAACACGGACATGAGGGCCTCCATCAGATACAAAAGCTGTTTGACCTTTACCGCATCTACCAAATCCTATTTCAAAGTCTTTGCCTACCGCATCAACCATTTTTAATGTATCAAGAGTGTTACCGCTTATACTCATATTGCGTACTGGTTCTCCTATTTCACCTTTAACTATTTCATATGCTTCTTGTACACCTACTTGGAATGTGCCGTCAAGATTTGCTTGTCCTCCTCTAAAGCTTACGAGGTAGTAGCCGAAGTCAATGCCTTCGAATAACTCGTCTTTAGAATAGTCGCGTGGTTTTAGTATGGTATTTCTCATTCTTATTAGTGGGGGTACTTTGTAGCTTTCTGCTCTAGCATTACCTGTAGGTTTTATGTTAAGTATCTTAGCGTAGTATCTATCAACCATTAACTCCCTGACTACGCCGTTCTCTATTAGTACTGCTGGTCTCGTTTCAACTCCTTCGTCGTCGTATTTAAATGTACCGAAGCCTCCGTGTATTGTTGGGTCATCTACTATTGTTACTAGTGGGCTTGCTATTTCTTTACCTAGTTTATCGCTTACTGCACTACCGCTCATAGTTAAGTCTGCTTCAGCTAAGTGGCCGAATGCTTCGTGGACAAATACTCCTACTATTTCTGGTGCTAGAACTGCTGGATATGCTCCACCTTTGGGTGTCTTTGCTTTTAATTGTTTCCATAGTCTACTAGTTACTAGTTCAACTATTTCGTTCATATCCCATTTATCCCAGATTACGTAGCCTTCTATTGATCCTCTTTCATCTCGAACAGATGCCGTGACGTCTCCTATTCTACCAGTAATCCATGTATACATCCATGTTATGCTTAGCTCTTGTTCTATGTATCTATCCTCGCTACTAGCATAATATTTTACTCCTACTATGTCAGCGTAGTTGACTGTGCTTGTTTTAACGTAGTCTCTTTTCCTTAACATAGACTCGTATTCTAGGTAATCTCTTAGCTTTTCTTCTATTGAAACACTTCTTGGGTCTTTTCTAAGTTTTAGTTTAATGTAATCTGTTTTACTTGATAATTCTACTATCTTGATTGGCTTCTTTGTTTTTACTGATAAAGCTCTTGCAGCTATGATAGCATTATCTATGGCTTTTACTAGTTCCTGTAGTGTGATCTTGTTTGTTGATGAGAAGCCCCATGCACCTTTATATAAAACTCTTATTGCAGCTCCCTCCTCATATCCTGTTTTAAGCTCCTTTACTATACCGTCTTGTATTGACAATGTGTTTTTCTCTAACTTCTCTACTCTTACGTCTACGAAGTCTACGCCTTTATTCTTAGCGTATTCTATTGCCTTTATGAGAACATCTTGCAAAGATCTTACCCATAATATTTGAAGGAGGGGTACGAGGTAAAATAATGTATTCTTCATGCACTATTTAGGCGAATACTCTATAAGCTCTGCTTAGGACTTAGACTTGTCTATGAACGTGTAATGGGTTAGAGGTTAGGGAGACTTAGGATATGAGTGTTGAGATAGTTACTAGAGAGCCTAGTGATGAAGAAGTATATGCTTTGCTTAAGCCATACGTAGCTGAGTGGTTTCGTAGACGCTATGGTAGCTTTACTCCACCTCAGCGAATGGCTATACCCGAAATAAAAGCTGGAAGAAACGTGTTGATTTCCAGTCCTACGGGTACAGGTAAGACCCTAGCAGTGTTCTTAGCATTACTCGATACCTTATATGATTATGGGGAGAGAGGGGAATTATCTGATACAGTGTATGTTGTTTATGTTTCACCTCTTAGAGCATTAAATAATGATATGAGGAGAAACTTGTTAGAACCCATTAATGGTATTAGATCTGTTGCTAAGGAGATGGGCTACGATTTACCTGAAATAAGGGTGGCAGTACGTACAAGTGATACTAGTCCTACTGAAAAACAACGTATGCTTAGGAATCCTCCACATATATTGATTACTACTCCAGAGTCTCTATCCATAATACTTGTAGCCCCTAAGTTTAGGGAAAAATTGAGGAGTGTTAAATGGGTTGTAGTTGACGAAATACATGAATTAGCAAGTAATAAGCGAGGTAGTCATTTATCTCTTAGCATTGAGAGACTTGAACATCTTGTAGGAAGGCCTTTGGTTAGGATAGGTCTTAGTGCTACCATTGCTTCACTAAGAGAAGTAGCATTGTTCCTAGTAGGCTACGATGATACGGGTAAGCCTAGACCTTGTAGAATAGTTGATGCAAGATTCACGAAACCCGTAGATATTAGGGTTATTTGTCCGGTAAAGGATCTCGTACACTCGTCTGCTGAGGAGGTAAACGAGGCTATATATCGTGTACTTTTAGACTTGGTAAAGAAGCATAGAACTACACTAGTATTCACTAATACTCGTAGTGCTACTGAACGTGTAGTATACAAGCTTCGTAAAATACTTGAAAAGGAAGGAGTACTTGATGCTGATTTAGTAGAAGCACATCATAGTAGCTTAAGTAGAGATGTAAGGCTAGAAGTAGAGGAGAAGCTTAAGAAAGGAGAACTTAAAGTAGTTGTATCTTCAACAAGCCTTGAATTAGGTATAGATATAGGTTGGATAGACCTTGTAGTATTATTGAGTAGTCCTAAAAGTGTTTCCAGGCTCCTTCAAAGAGTTGGTAGGAGTGGACATCATATTAGAGAAGTTAGTAAGGGAAGAATAATAGTTGTTGATAGAGATGACCTCGTTGAATGTACTGTTCTAGCTAAGGCAGCATTAGAAAGGAAAATAGACCGTGTTAGGATTCCAAGGAACCCCTTAGATGTTTTAGCCCAGCATATTGTGGGTATGGCTTTAGAGAAGAAGTGGCGTGTAGAGGAAGCGTACCGTTTAGTTAAGAGGTCTTACACGTTTCATACACTAAGTCTAGAGGACTTCCTTGAAGTACTTAGATACCTTGCTGGCAAGTATGGAGATGTATTAGAGTCAAGTAACGTGTATGCTAAGATATGGTTTGATGAGGAGGAGGGGGTTTTTGGTAGACGTAGAGGAGCTCGAATGATATATTACTTGAATACTGGTACCATACCTGATGAGGCAAAGATACATGTGTTTACAGTTGAAGGCAGGTATGTAGGTGATTTAGAGGAAGAGTTTGCTCAAATACTTTCACCTGGAGATATCTTTGTTTTAGGTGGTAGAACTTATGAGTATGTTAAGGGGGATATAACTAGGATATATGTTAGAAGAGTTGAAGGAGTAAGACCTACAGTACCAAGTTGGTTCTCTGAAATGTTGCCCTTAGCATTTGATTCTGCACTTGAGGTTGGTAGATTTCGTAGAATAGTATATGAGTTGATTATTGAGAAGGATAAAGAGTATGTGATAAAATGGCTTATAGACAACTATAACTTGGAGCCTCATGCTGCTGAGGCAATATACGATTACTTTATGGAGCAAATACTGTACACGAATACTCCATTACCTTCAGATAAGCTATTAGTTGTAGAGCTTTGGGATGAAGGAACTACATTTAACATAATATTCCATGCCTTATATGGTAGGAGGACTAATAGTGCATTATCACGAGCTTATGCCTATATGTTGTCAAGGCTAACTGGATCTAATGTTAGAATAACTGTATCAGATAACGGGTTTATGCTAACAACAACTAGTCGTATAACAAGTATTGATGCTGTTAGGAAACTAGTATACTCTGTTAACAGCGAAAACATTGAAAGTATTTTAAAGAAAGTACTTAGACATACTGAGCTGTTGAAACGAAGATTTAGACATTGTGCTGAAAGAGCCTTCATGATTCTAAGGAGGTACCGTGGAGTTGAGACAAGTCTTTACAGGAGACAGGTTAACGCGCAGGCACTATTAAGAATAGTGGAATCTATACCAGACTTTCCTGTACTGAGAGAGGCTTACCGTGAAATCCTAGAAGACTACATGAATATTGATGCTGCTAAGCTAGTGTTAGAGTGGATTCATAGAGGTGATGTGGAGGTTAGAGTCATAGGACCATACACTGTACCAAGCCCGTTTGCCCATGGCTTAGTAGCTCAAGGATATAGTGATGTAGTATTAATGGAGGATAGAAAACGTTTACTCCAACTATTACATAAGAAGGTGCTAGAACATATAAACTCGCGAACAGAGATAAACACATTGAATAAACAATACGGTAATCTCCTAGAGGAGTCTACTTAAAGCTCTCCTTATCTCAGGAGGTAGTTGTTTATAGTCTACTTCCTCAGCATCCTTGAAATCTTGCTCCCAATCTTCTTTCTCATTCCTACCTCTCTCATCCTTTCTAACTATTACATTTTTTATTGTCTTGAAAACTGAAACTATAGGCTTACCATCCTTTGTTCTAGCAACTTCTACGTATAATGTTTTCTCACCTTTCCTAACAATATACTTTTTCTCAACATCTACTACTTGTATAGTTTTAGCCATGGCTCCACACCCAGTATGCTATCACTTAGGGTGTGTCCTTGGTAGAGTCTACTAGTAGGGTTAAATAATTATGTGTCAGCTAAAGGAATTCTCTTCATCTATCAGATTGGGGAGTATTCATCACACTATAGTTTAACTATATTATTTTCTCAAGTCCTGCAATTCTCTTAAGTATATCAGTTCTTGTTACTATACCTATAGGTTTATCATTATCATCTACTACTAGTAAACGACCTATCTTCTTATCAAGCATAGTCTTGATCGCATCAAGTATGTCTTGGCCTGCCTTGATTTTCACCACATTTGTTCTCATATATTTTGTTACTGGTGCATCTATATCGTTTTCAACAATAGCTTTTGCTATATCAGCTGTTGTTATTAATCCCACCACATTACCGTCGTCATCTACTACTGGTGCACCACGTATACCGTGCTCGTATAATGTCTTAGCTACATCTCTTATCTTAGAGTTCACGGACACTGTTATCAAGTTCTTTGATGCTATGTTCTCTATTGGTTCTCTAGGTATGCTAACTATACGGTTAATGTCTATTACTATTTCTTTTCTAAGCTCATCTACAAACAATACTTTACCTTCAATTACTAGCCTATTTGAAGGCGTAGGCCCTAACGTTATATTGTCTCCTTGACTTATTTGGCTTAGGTCGCCAGCAACCTTTAGAACTGCTCTATTACCCATAGGATTAGTTATGTCTAGTAGCTCTATACCCAATATCCCTATGTCTAGTTCTCTACCATCCTTTGTTACTCTTATAGCCTCATATGTATGAGAGTACACGGGCATTCTTATATACTCGTAAGCTTTTAGTGTAGGCATATATCCGCCACGCGGACCAGTCTTACTCTCTATGAACCCCATTGCCTTTAAGCTTGCAATTATGTTTCTAACCGTGCCTTCATCTTTACCTATCATTTCAGCTATATCTCTACTCTTAATCATCTTACCATACTTGCTGTAAAGTCTTATTAACGCGAATAATACTTCACGTTGTGTATAGGATAGTCTGTAGAGTATTGCTTATCACCTCTATTGTTGTTTTACACGATCATATAGTATTTTTAGTGTGCAGAATTTAGGTGTTTCTCCACCTTAATTTTTATCTCGGTTACCTACCGATTGCTTAGGCTTAGTAGTATTCTTGTTACTATTTATTGTTAGCACATTCTTTAATATCTTATCGGGTACATGGAATACTTCACGTGCAATAGAGTATATGTATTGGTCATCAGGTATTATTTTTGGTAAGCCTATCTTTAATGCTAGTGACTGCTTGTATACTTCCTTTGACACACGATTTCTCACGATACCCTTAGATATTGCTTCTGCAACTCTGAATGCAATATAGAACCTAGAATACTTTCTAATAGTTTGCTCTTCTTCTGGAAAAACTTCTAGAAACCTATGTAGTAGCCTTATAAGTTCTTCTTCTTCCCTAAACCCGAATACTATTGCTGTAAACAGTGTTCTAAGAATTCTTGCTATGGTATTTGAGTCAATTCCACCACCTAGAAGGTTTAGTACAATGCTACGTGTTTTCTCGTTATCTTCGTTGCTTAGCATTATTTCAATTATTCTCTCATAGAGTTTCTCATTATAGAATACTTCATCAAATATTTCGGGATACTGCTTATCTAGGCCTAATCCGTATTTGCCGACAACGTATAAGCTCATAAGCTCTTTATCGTATAGGTCTTCAGGGTTAGCTTTACCTTTAAATGGTGTTATGTTTCTAGACTTATATGCTTCATAGAGAACTTTCCTTATCTCGTCTCTAGTTATGCCTGCTAGATCACCATAGCTTATTATTTTAGTCCATACGTCAACTAACACACTTATCTTGTTCTTATAGGGATTCCTACCTTTTACCATGATTATGCACCATGTCTTATTCTATTAATTGTGTATAGATGTTTTACTTAACTAATCCTTCTTTCTCAAGTATTCTTTGAACCATGCGCTTAAGTGCAAGATTTAAGCCTTGTAAGCGTGAAGCAACCCATACTCTACCATCTCTGTAAACTATTAACTTAACTCTTTCTCCACGTATACGCATATACACGTCTACTTTTGACTTATGTATCTTAAATATATCTATCTCCACATCAACCCATCTACGCTTAGCTTCCAAGTATAGTTTCTCTAGCCAAGATTTTTCCTCATATGACACATTAATACCCTTATTCACGAACTATACTTGTGGATCACTACGCCACACATATTCAACTACAGGTAAAGGGATATGAAGTTATATGTTCTTAAACTATCCAGGTACTGTAATAGTAAGGAGCAGGTAGAAGAAAGCATTATAAATGCTGAAAAGGATATTGAATGCTACGAGGATTTTAGTAAGCTAAGAAAAAGACTTGAAGAATTAATACATGACTGTAACAACGTAATAGTAGAGGTACCCGTAGAGAAGGACATCATAGAGTATTTATCAAATACCATAAGCTTAAATAAATGTGGGAAAATAGTAGGAGTAGTTACTAGGTAGAAGTAAGCGTTCACAATAAGCTTAAAAAATGCATACTATACTATTTTCTTCTTGGCGGGGTAGAATAGCGGGGTAGGGTAGCCAGGTTAGCCCGCGGGGCTCATAACCCCGAGGTCGGTGGTTCAAATCCACCCCCCGCTACCACCCACAAACCCCGCCGCCATTCTCAACCTTCAACTATATGCTCGGTGTGCTAGGCATGTCGTATAGTCCTTCAAAAGACTCCATATTCTCCATATTGTCAAAGCTGTGTAGTGTTGTTGGTCCCTCAGGATATGAAGATGATGTTAGAGGAATAGTTGTAGATGAACTTAAACCATATGCGGATAGCCTATGGATTGATAGTTTAGGAAATGTTATTGCGTTAAAGAAGGGACGTGGAGAAGGGAAATTAATGCTTGCTGGTCATATGGATGAAATAGGGCTTATGATAAGCTATATTGATGATAAGGGTTTTCTAAGATTTAATCCTATTGGTGGATGGAGTGAACGTATTCTACCAGGTCAGAGGGTATTAATTAAGACTTCAACTGGTAAGCTGATACGTGGTGTTATAGGTTCTAAGCCTCCTCATATAATGAAGCCTGAGGAAGCTCAGAAAGTTATTCCAATGAAAGAGTTATTTATTGATATAGGTGCTACTAGTAGAGATGAAGCTAAGAAACTTGGTGTTGAAGTAGGAGATGTAGCTGTTATTGATAGGGACGTTGTTAGAATAGGTAATGGGGATATCGTTACTGGTAGAGCATTCGATGACCGTATAGGAGTAGCAGTAATGATCGAGGCGTTCAAAGCCTTAGAGAACACCAATGTGGATATCTATGCTGTTGCAACTGTACAAGAAGAAGTAGGATTAAAGGGTGCAAGAGTTGCAGCATACTCTATTGAACCCCATGTAGCATTAGCACTAGACGTAACAATTGCCAACGATATACCAGGTGTACCAGAAAACGAGTGGGTTACTAGAATAGGTAAAGGACCAGCAATAAAGATAATGGATGGAAGAAGTGGTAGTGGATTAATAGCACATCCTGCCGTAAGAAAACTATTAATAGAAGTTGCTAAAGAAGAGAATATTCCCTATCAACTAGAGGTTCTACCTGGAGGAACAACAGATGCCTCCATAATACAGTTAAATAAGGAGGGCGTACCAGCTGGAACAGTTTCAATACCAACTAGATACATACATTCACCAATAGAGCTGTTGAGTCTAGAAGATGCCTTAAACGCTACAAAACTTGTTATAGGATTTGCAAAGAAGATAACACGAACATGGATAGAAGCCAACCTAAGAAGAATGATAAAGTAAAACAATCCTAGTCATAGGATATGATTATTTTAATACTCATATACTAACATTCATTAATAAAGGTACTATGGAATAGGTATTAGCATTAACTAATTGGTCGCAGTCGCTCCACCTCATCACTAGTTCAGAGGAGCTCGTTAGCTCATCCCAGAAAGACAGTTATTTTAGACTAGGTAAAAAACTTCTTAGGAGACGGGTATGGGTAAGCTATATCGTGTTGGCATTGCATATTTATTGGCCGTAACAATAATTAGCCTCGCGCACAGCCATATTATAGTAGCCAATGCACAAACACCATTGTATTCTACTAATAATTTAAAACCATTAACTTTTCTCGATAGAGATAGAGTATATCTATACGAAAAATTTGCTCCAATATTCTTGTTAAATAATAGCATAATATATGTTATTGACTTTACTGAAATAGATAATAGTAGCTTAAGCAAGCTACTAGTAAAAACAGCCTATAGTACTGTAACTAGCATTCCTTCAAATCAAGTATATGTTAAGAACGGATGTTTGTATTTAAGTAGTACTAGTCACTTGATAATAAATACTACATGGCTTAACATAACCTTACCAAGCAACTATATAATTGAAGCCCACATAGTATTCATTTCAGGAGGAGGACCTAGCTATGGAAGAGGAGGAGTAGGATTATACGAGAACGTAACATTTGACCCGATAAGCGGTGTTTACCCTGCTGCAAATTATTGGCTTAGTGTACTTGGCTCATTTGCATCTAATGGTCCCTTATCATATGATTTCGAAGGACACATACCATGGAAGAGTGGACAGTGGTGTTTTAGTGAAACAATAGACTATAACTATTACTTACGTGGAGTAGAATATATAGTATGGATTGCTCGCCTAGATAACTATGTTATTGGTGGTATTAAAGGTGGTTTCAAGAACTGGATACTATACATGAATGTATCCATGGCCCTGCCCGAGATTGTAGCTTATCAATCTACTGTATGTTTTAAAAAGATAGTATTCAGAAGAGTAGGTATAGGATACCCAATAAACCAAACTGTAATAATACCAATACTATATCTTGATTATAATACATGGGCTAGCCAAGGCTATGTTTTAATAAGAGTTACTAGTCAAGGAATAGTGCTTGATCCAGGCTACATTGTCCATGACAGAGTATACTATTATATATCAAAAACCGTATATGTTAAGTAAATAAGATGTGGTACTAGAGAGGGCGCTCTTGAATGAGTGAAAACGACGAGGAATTAGACCTAGACTATGTCCCAGAGGATGTATTAAGAGAAGTGCTAGAAGAAGAGAAGAAGCTTGCAAAGAGGAGAAAGAAGAGAGTTTATCCTAGCAGTCGTGATATAGTTGAAGCCATAATTGAGGCTGTGAAAATGGCAAGAGGTATTCATCCTGACGAGTTTCCTGATCTAGTTCTACGGATATTAGAGGATAAAGGTTTTGATACTAGACATGTCACTATTAAGAGAATATGGTCAACTTACGAAAATCTTGTAAGACGCGGTGTTGTAAGAGATGTCCTCCATGTGGTATCTAATAAGGGTTATTAAAGACGTAGGCTCAAGTGTGCCCGAGCTTCATCACTTTTCAGTGCCTGCATGAATACTTCATCGCCGTATTACTAGTTGTTTAGTGATATGTATTTAACTTACATCTCATACCTACATTGATGCTGTACTGTGCCTTGAGGTTTACTGTATGTCTCAGCTTTGCGAGATATGTGGTGAAGTAGAGGCAAAGTACACGTGTAGACTATGTGGACGTAGGGTATGTTCTAAACATTTTAATTCTAATAGAGGTATTTGCACCGTGTGTGAAATGTCATTGTGTGAGATATGTGGTGAATATCTTTCTATAAGTTATTGTCCTATTTGTGGTAGATTAGGCTGTAGTGATTGTCTTATTCAGCTAACACCTGTGGTAAGAGTATGTAGGGACTGTCTTAATAAGTATGGTAGAGATAAGGTGTTAGAATTACTTGGTCTTAAGAGTAGAGTTTCTAGACCTTATACCAGAGTTAAGCTAATCAGATAACATGTAGAGTAAGGAATATATTTGCTCAACCATATGTCTGGAGGGGTGCTAAGGTATGTTAAGCTTCAATGATGCAATAATATTTCTTAGATCAGTTGCTGAAAGAACTGTACCTAAGGAGTTAGCAAAAGCTACTGGTACCATAGCTCAGAAAATGTATAACGTGTACTACAGGTTAAGTACTATGGCATTGGATCTAGCTAGAATGTTTGAAATAGCTAAATGTGTAGTTGAAGCCAGAGCTTTATGCTATAGTGGTAGCGGTTCAAGGTCATGTAATATATGTGGTCACTTCTGGGCATTAGAGTCCAACACCATTACATCTATAACTAGGATAAAGCAATCAGCAAGCACTAGTTTCAATGGTGAAAAAGCCTTATTTAAAGTAGGTGAAGACTTAAGCATGGAGATTACGGGCGATGAGTACAAATTGAAATATAAAGGCGTTAACGTAGTGGTGACTCCTAGAGATCTAGAAGCATTAAGGAAAAACCTAGATCAAGTACTATATGCTCTAAGAGGCGTTGAAAGAGAAGTAAAAGTAATGAAAAACGCCTTGGAAAGATGTATTAAGTTTAAAGGCATTAGTTGTTGAAAAGACTATTATTTCTACATTACTTAACTCTTTGATGGCGCGCTTTCAGCTTCTGCTGTAGCAAGACTTGGTAGATCTGGGAATCTCTCTTTCATTCTCTGCTCTGCAATTACTGCTGCTTCTTCTAATATCTTCCTTGCTTCACCACTAACTACTCCATGTGCTGCGGGGCTTCCAGTAAACTCTCCTACTTCTATGACTAGGCCTTGCAGTAATTCTTCTACCTCAGCTAGCTCTAAGCCTAGTTCTGGCATTATTCCTCTTAAGACATTCTTAAGTTCACGGACAACTCCTACTACTGGTATGACATTGCTAGCTACATCACCGAATATTTGAATGGTTTCAAGTCTTATTGCTACTTGTTCTAGAGCTATCTGTGTAGCTAGTAGTGTCTTAACCATCTTTCTTATCTCTGCTACTTCTGTTGCATACATTGCAGCTCTTGCTTTATCCTTAGCCATTTGTGCTTCAACTACTCTTTCAAATAACATCTTGTCTCTTGCTTCAAGCTTGTTTATGAATACTTCTAGTCTATTTACAGTTGATCTTAGCTTGTATAGTGCAACAGCTATTCTGTATCTTATTGGCTCCTTACCCTTTATGGCTTCTTTTATTGCTTCAGTAAAGCTTTGCTTTTGCTCACCAGCCCATATTTTATTGAATGAACCTAACCTACTCATAGGTTACTGCACCGATAACTTTTCTTGCATTGATGCTTAGTTTTTAAGGTAGGCGCCTCTTACTTTTACAATCCTATTCCATACAATACATGCTAGTAAAACCTTTATCTAGACGCTTAACTTAATTGATAAACATTCGCTGTATTACAAAGCCCACAAGCTTATATACTTATACTTATCAAGACTTCACCATAAGTTGTTCTTCCAATTTAATCAGTCATCTAAAGAACTTGTTCTCGTTAAATAATAGTTTAGCTAATTCTTTGTTTTGGTCAAATACTGTGTCTCTAAAAACATATCCCGCTACATATATGGTTGAACCTTTACCCAGTTGATCAATGTATATAGCAGCATATACCATATCGCCTCCTCTAGGATATGGGACTACTTTATTGGTTTCAGGATCCATAGCTAAAGCTGTATGGTAGCCTATGAGTAATGGTTTAGCTTTGATAACTCTAACATGATAAGCGTGTTCTACCACCACTTCTATGGAGGCCTCATTTTTGTCTAAGGTAAGCCTGGCTTTGGGATTAAGTGCTACACCATTATTGTTTACTGGATCATATGCTTTAATCCATGTAACTTCTATTCCGTAGCTTCCTATAAGTTTATTAATATTATGGACTTCCTTCCGTGAACTTGGCACTATTTCTACTATTAGCTTTGCACCTCTTCTTACAAGTGCTTTCATTAATCTTCTATCTTCGTCTTCTAAGTTTTTCAAGCTGTTAACATATATTGTTATTTCGCTGGCTTTAACATTTTCATTGAGTATATATGATAGTTGCTCAATTATTTCGTAATGTTTCTCCATTAGATATTTATGCAGCTTTTTAAAGGATTTCCAAGTATAAGATCCAGTTGTAGCAATTATCATTATAGGAGAATACCTCATTACCATACTCTTACGCCGTTACTACGGGGTCAGCAACCGGTGCATAGGTCATCTTATTCCTAGACGGGGTTTCTCTTCATCCCTTCTTTTTCTTACGCTTACGCTTCTTTTTAGTCTTCTTGGCTTTCTTTCTCTTCTTTCTTTGCTTCTGTTTTCTCTTCTCCGACTCAACGCCTATATCTAGTTTTCTTGTCTCAAAATCCCCTGGTAGAAGTACGCGTGTACCCGAGTCTGTTATGAATACTATTGCTTTCCAGGGCTTTTTCGTTATAACGAAGCCTTCATAGATGTATATGTCATTAGTGATGTTATGCCATGATAGTTTACTTAGGTCTATGGCTTCTTCAGACGAAAATTCTCCTACTTTATTCTCAGTATTACTTGATTCCTCGGCTTGCCCTGATTCTTCGCTTACAACTACCTGCATAGTACTAGTTTTCTCCTCTTGGAGCTCTATCTTGCTGCTTATCTTAGGAGGTTCACCTAATAGTACACCTACCTTGAGTAGTTTAGCTGGTTTAGGGCTTAACATTATGATTCTTCCCGTATAGTCTCCCTCTCCTTTTCTTAGTGTTAAACCTGGTATGCTTGCTTCAACTTCTACGAATTCTTCCTTTGAATTAGCATTTTTCAATAATATTTCATCAATTAGTGACTCTATTTTAGCTTCAACGTTATTATCTTCTAGTCCTAATACTTTTTTCTCCCATCGTTCATCAACTAATTCTAATCCTAGAATATTTACTTCATCTAATATTATTTCCTTAGGCCTAAACTTTCTAATTCTGATTAGTACCTCCAGTGAGCTATTGTTGCTCATTCGTCATCCCGTCTCTAGGCTCTAGTGGTCGTAGCTTGTAGTACTATATCTTATAGTACCACTAGATATTGTACACATGTCTTATTAACGTTTACTAGTATAACATGTAATCTTACTTGTTAAGCCCGGTAATAATAGATTTAAACTAGTCCACCATATTTATCGTGGTGACTCAAATATTGTCGCGTCCTCCAACACTTAATGTACCCCAATACTTATACGATATTACTGGAGAAGGAGCATTTGCTTATCTTGCTCGAGCCAAAGAGTTAGCCCGTAAGGGTATGAAAATAGTAAGTTTTGGTATAGGTCAACCAGATTTCCCTACACCTACACATATAAGAGATGAAGCTAAGAAAGCCTTGGATGAGGGTTTTACAGGTTATACTGAAACAGCTGGCATACTCGAATTGAGGGAGGCTATTGCAGAGTACTTAAACAATAGGTATGGTGCTGATGTTAAACCTGAAGAAATAGTAGTAACTACTGGTGCTAAAACAGCAATACTTTTAGCAATAGCTCTCTACGTGCAGGAGGGTGACGAAGTAATAGTTCCTGAACCAAGTTATCCAGCATATGCTCAAGTAGTAAAACTCTTCAAGGGCAAGCCAGTATATGTCCCGCTTAAATGGGGTGGAGGAGATAAAGGGTTTAGTTTAGACATTGAAGCAATAGAGAATAGCATTACAAGTAAAACTAAAGCAATAATATTTAATAATCCACATAACCCTACTGGAGCAGTTTTTACACCAAATCAAGTAGACGAACTAGTAGAGCTCGTCCGTAGAAAGAAGGTAATAATAATAGCTGATGAAATATATGATAACTTTGTATATGATGGATCATTCAGAAGCGTACTAACTCATAGTGATTGGCGTGACTACATAGTATATGTTAACGGGTTCTCGAAAACATTTGCCATGACAGGATGGAGGCTAGGATACATAGTTGTGAGAAAAGAAGTCATAGACCGTGTCCTAGATTTAGCAGTAAATGTGTATAGCTGTGCTGTAAGCTTTGCACAAAAAGCAGGTATTAAGGCTTTAAAAGGAGATTGGAAACCTGTCTACGAAATGATTGAAATATTTAAGAAACGTAGAGACTTACTATACGATCTACTGAGCAAGGTACCGGGATTCGATGTATGGAAGAGTCCTGGAACATTCTACATGTTCCCTAACATAGAGAAAGTATTAGAGCTAACAGGCTTGAAGAACTCTAAAGAATTGGCTGACACTCTACTAGAAAAATATGGAGTAGTAGTTCTACCTGGTACGGCTTTCCCAGATAAAGCAGGCGAAGGCTTCATAAGATTCAGCTTTGCTACAAGTTTCGAAGATATAAGGGAGGGTGTAGAACGCATTAAGAAAGCTGTTGAGGAGTTATCGAAGAAGTAATCCTTCAATTAAATACAATACAACATAATTTTTAAAGGTTATTTACTTCCATACCCTAACCCTATTTCTGGAGAGATAGTAAATGTGAAAGAGTAAAAGCATAGACCATGCAGTGAGGTGTAAGCAACGAATAGAAGAACACTATACTATTGGAGAACTTCAACATACCTGACACATGGACTAGGCTTTCTATACGTAGCATTACCGAGTCAACCCTATGTTCCCTGGGTTCCTACACGTGATAAAGTAATAGATAGAATATTTAAGCTAGTCGAGTTAACCGATAAGGATGTTTTCTACGACCTAGGCTGCGGAGATGGAAGAGTAGCTATTGAGGCTGCCAAGAGATATGGAGCTAAATCTGTTTGTATAGAGATAAGACAAGATCTTGTAGCAAAAGCTATTGAAAAAGTAAGGAGAGAAGGATTAGAGGATAGAGTAAGGGTAATCCACGGTAATTTCTTTGAAATACCTTTAACTAATGCTACAGTAGTTTACATGTATTTACTAACAAGCGTTAATAGATTGTTGAAGCCTAAGCTTAAGAAAGAACTTAGAATAGGCACCAGAATAGTCACCCTAGACTTCGAGATACCTGGATGGAGGCCAGTACATGTTGAAGATAGTGGTGGATGGCAAGGAACAATATACTTATATGTTAAAGGCGTTTCAGACATATACGATGAAGAACAATGAAACATTTAGGCATATTCAATGAGGAGTATAAGAATTTTCTTCTAATAGGTATCGGTGGTGGAGGAGATATAGTAGGTACTATCCCATTATACTTGGCGTTAACGAGAAGTAATTTAACAGCAATTATATCTGGTATTCCATGGGAACGATTTGTAGTAGATCCTAAGCCAGGTCCTATAAGTCTCGATGAACTAAGAGGCTCGGTAGTACGTAGAAGTAATTATAGCGTAATTGTAGGTCCTGTATACGCTGTTCGTGGCAATGGAGTAGTAGTTCCACAAGCAAGTATGGTCTCAAGGATACTTAAGACAGATGTAATATTGTTTGACGCTTCTGGAGGCTTTCGTAGCCTCTATGAGGGGGTAAAGGAAGTAGTCCACGACTATAGCATTGATGTTGTAGTAGGTGTTGATGTAGGCGGAGATGTGCTTGCAGTAGGTGTTGAAGAAGAATTATGGAGTCCTCTACTCGACCACTTAGCATTAGCAGTACTATATGAATTAGAGAAGAACTTAGGAGTGGAAACATACATTGCTGTATGGGGGCTTGGATGTGATGGCGAATTATCCTTGAAGACTCTTAAGGAGTATATTGCTAGGTTAGCCTTAAACGGATACTTTGTTGGAGGACTTGCATTAACTAGAGAAGATGTTGAAGTACTTGAAGAGGTACTTAACCATGTTGTAACTGAGGCAAGTAGATGTCCCGTAAAAGTATTTTATGGATATAGGGGTGTAGAGCCCATAAGGCTTGGTACAAGAGTAATAGAGTATGATTTAACTGCTCTACTACTCTTATTATTTAGAACTCAAGGTGTATACATGAATTCCGTACTTGCAAGACACTTGGTGGGAACTAGTAGTATCTATGAAGCCAACGAGGTTTTACATAAATATGGTGTATACAGTGAATTGGACTTGGAAATAGATATTGCAAGCGGAAAACTAAGCGAATACTTAGATCCCGTAGTCCTTAGGAAAATTAGACGTCACACCTCTATCTTAAAGTAAAGTATGTCTTCACCATCTACTCTTGCCTCAAATCTCCCCTTACCATAAGTAGACTCCCATTCACCCTTTACTACTACTGCTCCTTCCCTACTTACATCTAATTCTAATATCTTAACTGATTCAACTTCTACATCATAGGCTGCCGCTATAGCTTTAGATACAATTGACTTTATCTTAACTATGTAATCAACATCAACCATCACATTACACCAGAATAACCCTAATTCTACAACCTACATACTACTACACGTAGAACTAAAATTTGACGCCTTCTAACCAAGAATTCTGGGTTAAAACTTGTATCTTGACAAGATAGCTAGAGAGTTAGTAAGGTATAGATCAATTACACGAGTAGCAAAATGGATTAAGCAGCTTACCACCTACCATAGAATACAGGGTTCTAATGGATTAATTGAAGCATCTGAATTCATCGAAAAAGAGTTGAAGAATTGGTGTGATAGTGTTGATAAGATGTTGATAAGGAAAGAACATGATATAGGATTATTAAAAATGCCTCCAAAATGGAATGTCAAAGACGCTGAACTATGGTTAAAGAAGCCTAAGGAGAAGTTATTGTTAAAGTTAAGCGATCACCCAACAATGGTTGTAGCCCATAGTCCTCCTACTAATGACTGGATTGAAGGCGAAGTAGTAAACGTCGATAGAGGTGTTAGTGACGAAGACTACCCCCGCAGCCTTGAGGGGAAATTTGTATTAGCGTATGGTTCTGCAAGAATAGTATATCGTAAAGCTAGTGAACGTGGTGCCCTAGGAGTACTACTCTATAGTAAACGTAACATACCGTCTAGTGCTGTCCCATACTTTGGATTATTCCTTAGTTACGATGAACTTAAGAACAAGAGGACTATAGCACTATCTATTTCACGGAAAATAGCTGATGAACTACTAAGTATGCTTAACAAGGGAGAAAAAGTCGTAGTAAGAGCTTATGTTCATGCTGAGTTAAGCGATAACCCGGTACTACCAGTAATAGTAGCATCTATTCAAGGTACACGTAGTGAAGGATTTGGTGTAGTAGCACACTATTGCCATCCCATGCCTGGAGCAAATGATAACGCTAGCGGTGTAGTGGGAGCACTAGAAACTGCTGCTATACTAAGCACTGCTATAAGAAACGGGTTCCCTAAGCCAGATAAAACCATGTACTTTATATTTGTGCCAGAATATTATGGTACACAAGGATTACTCTTTAATAACAGAGAGCTAGCTAAACAACTATTGGGTATAATTAATCTAGACATGATAGGAGAGAAACAGGAAGATGCAGGGTCAATTCTATCCCACATACTATCCTCAATAGCCTTACCAACATATGTTGATGCAGTCCTAGACTATGCTCTAAGGAAACTACTACCAGCTACTCATGCTTACTCTGAAGTCCATAGACCCTTAATGATACGGTATACTGTATCACCATATAATGATGGCAGCGACCATGATGTATTCATATCTGAGGGAATACCAGCCATAATGCTAAATCAATGGCCCGACAAATACTATCATACAGATCTAGACGACGTAGACCACGTAGACCTAGAATTAATTACAAGAATATCTGCTTCAACTGCCACTACACTTTACTATCTATCAACCTTAAAGGAACCTTATCTAGAAGAACTAGTAGACCTTACATACGATTTCTATAACTATGTAATCTATGAATGGAAATTTACTAGGAAAATCAATAGCCGCCTAGCAAGTATTCTAGCGAAGCATTATTCGAGAGGAATAGAGCTCATATACAAACACTATGGCGTAGTGATAGCTCTTAAACTAGCTGAAAAATTAAGAAGGGAATTCAAGGAGGAGTTACATACGCATACACATAGTGATACTAGAAAACCTAAGAAGGTGTTTAAGGGTATTCTAAGCTTAGAGTACATTAGAGACTTAGATAAAGAAGTTTATGATGAACTTGTTAAAATGATTGAAGATAACCCTAAGCTTAGAGTAATACTATTAAGAGAAGCATTATTCCTAGCTAATGGTGAGTACACGTTAAATGACATATATCTTGCACTAATAGCAGAATATGGTGAAGGAGCCATCAACTTTAATGATCTAGTGAAATTCTTTGATCTATTAGAAAGAGTTAAACTAATAAAATACCAGTAAAATGATTAAATCAATAATTTTTCTGAATAATTCTTTGCACACTCCTTGTACTCATTATAAATCCTCATCAACAATTCCCTTACCTTATCAATCAACTCGTTTTTATCAACAATAAATCCCGTGTATTCAGCATTTATCTTATCGCAACAAGAGCTCTTGAACTCCAACCTTCTATCCTTATC
>WANQ01000011.1 GCA_015521735.1 Pyrodictiaceae archaeon
TAGAATCTGATGCTGAGACATCACCTACCATAGCCATGCCCATGGTCGGATTCTAGTACATGGCTTCAACGACTTCATCAATGATACACTATTTTCCTAGTATATAGAATAATGTTGTTTATCTATACTCCTCTCTAAGCCCATGGTAGCAATACTTAAATAAGACAAGAAAGTAGGAAAAAATGAAAGTATAAATCTAACTACAAAGAACTGTTCAATAAAACTACAAAAGAATTGAAAGACATTTCTCAGCACTATCGTTGCTGAGAGGCTACTTGATGCTTATAAAACTACAAAAGAATTGAAAGAGAATCGGCGAAGTACACGTATCCAAGCCCAAGATAGAGGAAAATAAAACTACAAAAGAATTGAAAGAGGAGTATCGAAGAAAAGCTTAACCAAATAGTTAATGAAGTCGTATAAAACTACAAAAGAATTGAAAGGTAGTAGTTTACTGAGGAAAAAACAATGAGTTTAGTTGAAGTATAAAACTACAAAAGAATTGAAAGTCACGCTTACAGTAGATGCATTGGAAGTTACAGAATCCATACAAAATATAAAACTACAAAAGAATTGAAAGCTTAAGCCAGCGCCACCTCCAAAGCCAGGGCCAGCCAACGTTAAATAAAACTACAAAAGAATTGAAAGTGACCCAGCAACCAAGAAGCCAGTGAAATACGAGCTAGTATAAAACTACAAAAGAATTGAAAGTCTTCTTATTTAGTAAAGACATTGATGTTACGGCACGTATAATGTATAAAACTACAAAAGAATTGAAAGATCGTGTAGGAACTGTAGGCCAGGCGAACTAGCATTTACTACCAATAAAACTACAAAAGAATTGAAAGCAACGCGTTAACGAGTAGAGTTTCAACCGGATTAGCGAATGAAATAAAACCCAAAAAGAATTGAAAGTATGTGTTTTTCTCTTATTGATCCTTAAGAATGGGTTGTTCTGGTCTTTCCCTGACATAAGTGGAGGTACTTATGCTGATTTAGCTTTTAAAAGAATTAAAAGATGTGTGATATAGTATTCTAGGTGCTTACTTATTATTGTAGGTGAATTCATGAGGTGTTTTGAAGTGGTTTTGTGATGTATTAGGTTGGATGTAGAGTGTTTGTAGAGATGGGTTTTCTATTTGTTTTTAAGTGCTTTAATGGCTTTGTTGTATGATATTTTACCATTGTAGTACATTTTAAGTATTTTCCTACCTTTGCGTCCTCGCTTGAGTGCTAGGATTTCAAGTCTGCTTAGATCTTCTCTTATACGTCTAACAAGTTCTATGATTTCTTGGTCGCTGAGTTCTCTAATATTCTTCTTCGCGATCTTCTTTACCGTCATTTTTCATCCGCCGTTGCCTGGTATTGTGGTTGTGGAGGAGATATATGCTTACTTGGCATAATTGTTGGTTTGCTTGGTATTTGGGGGTTGGGGTTTATTGTGTTGGGTGTTGTGGGGTTAGGTATTTGTAGGCTAGTGCTACGTGTATTGCTGTTCCAATGTATAGGACTTCTTCGTCTACATTGAAGTATGGGCTGTGGTGTGGTTTGTCTGTGCCTTTGCTGGGGTTTCCTGTGCCTAGTATTATCATTGCTCCGGGTACTTTTTGTAGGTAGTAGGCGAAGTCTTCTCCTCCCATGGAGGGTTTTGCTTCAACTATGTTTTCTTCTCCTATTAGTTGGGCTATGGTGTTTTTTGCTAGTTCTACTGCTTTCTCATTGTTTATTGTTGGTGGTGTCTTGTCTTCTACTTTGATTTTGCATTCTGCTTTGTATGCTTTGCATGTGTTGGCTATTATTTCTCTTATCCTAGTCTTTATTGTTTCGCCTACACTGGGTTCAAGGTATCTGTAGGTGCCTGCTATGTATGCTTCCTCTGGTATTACGTTGAATGCTGTACCTGCTCTTACAACTCCTATACTTACTACGGCTGGATTTGTGGGATCTATATTTCTACTTACAATTGTTTGTAGTCCTTGGATTACTTGGGCTAGTATAGGTATGGGGTCTATGGTCATGTGGGGGTATGCTCCATGTCCTCCCTTACCCTTAATATATGCTTCAAATACTCCTGTAGCTGCAAGTAATGGTCCTGCTCTTAAGCCTACTTTACCTGATGGAAGAGAGCTCCACACGTGGATTGCGTAGATTATGTCTACGGGTGGGTCATCTAGTACGCCTTCTTCAACCATTCTTTTACCTCCATTACCCCCTTCTTCAGCTGGCTGGAAGATTAGTTTCACGTAGCCGTTTAGCCTATCCTTTATCTTAGCAAGTATTTTTGCTGCACCTAGGAGCATAGCTACATGAGCGTCATGTCCACATGCATGCATTACACCCTTTACCCTAGACCTATATGGTACATCATTTAACTCTTGTATAGGTAGTGCATCCATATCGGCTCTAAGCGCAATAGTTCTACCACCACCCCTACCACCCTTAAGGACACCTACAACACCAGTCTCAGCAATACCAGTTTCAACCTCATAGCCCCATTCACGTAGTTTCTCTTCAACAAGTTTAGCAGTCTTCCTTTCCTGATAACCTAGTTCAGGGTACATGTGTATTCTTCTTCTCCACTCAATTATCTCGTCTTCAATACTTTTAGCTTCACCTAGAATCCAAGACAAATCCTGTGCCAAAGCAAACACCAAGTAAAATGAAGATAGAATACATTAATATAACTTACATAAACTATCAGTGCTAAGGGAATCCGCTACCGTGAGGTTCATCACAGTTCAGCTGAGATGCAGCTCTTCACCCAGACCAAAGAGCCCATGTACACATCTCAGTGGGGTCTTTTAAATCTCTCAAGCTTTAAGTAATTGACAAGGCCTACATGTATGCCTGCGATAGCTCGTTGGGATATAACGAGTTTTCCTAAGTGTGTCTAGGATGCTGGTTGGGAGAGTGTGTTTACTGGTTTCTTAGAGTTAAGGCTATTCGTTGGTGAGGGATGCTTAGCTATAGGAACATGGTTAGAGAACTGGTTAATCTTTTAGTTCTAATGCTTTCTTATACACTTCGTTAACATTAAGTTCAAGTAATGAACTAACATTTTTCTCTAGGGCTATGTCAAGTATTATCTTGTATATTGGGTATTGAGGTCTATAATGTATTCCCTCTTCACTCCACTCTGGGTATACAATATTGTATGTGGTAAGAACTTGACCTAGCCCATAGGATATGGGGTCTTTGAGGGGTTTCACAGGTTTCTCCATAAGCTTTGAAGCGTTAGCAATGATCTCTGAAGGGCTCATCTCTTTACCCATCTCTCGACTTAGAATATTTCTGGCTTGACTTAGCGCTGTTTCTACTTCTTGTATCCATACTCGAAGCCTACGAGTTAACCCATTCTTATCTAGGGGGCAAAGCTCAGATAAATGGCCAGGTGAACCACCAACAAGTCTTAATATCTCGTCTTCACTGAGATTACATTCTTTTCTCTTACTGTATTCTCTATATAGTGCTTTAAAGTGTGTTTCATCAATGTGTTTTACCAGCATCCACTCTACGGAATAGCCTTCTAGTTCTGAACGTGCAAAGTCTGTTGCAATAAAGCCCTCACTAACTGTTAAAAGAAGATTAACGTTCTCGAATGCATTATCCTTTGACAGAGAAGCGGCAAGACTCCTTAGATCCTCGAGTGCAACCTCATACTTGCTACGAGGGTGTTCGCTCTTATATTTTGGGAGTTCATGGAATTCGTCTATAAAAATAAGGAGTCTATTCCCTTTTATTGCTTTAGCAACTTTTAATACTATACCTAGAACTATATCCATGATTCCAGCTCTCACTCCTAGTCGAGTTAGTATTTCTTGAGCTAACGTTTTAATTGAATCCATTGACTGGGTCTCAACGTAGCCTATATCCATAGACTCCAAGAGATTTCGTGCACGAAGTAATCGTGCATTAATCCTTACTGTAGCTAGCCTTCTCTTATGAATCCAATAACGTGTTAGTTCGCTTTTACCTACATTTCTAGGACCATATACTATCATTACTCTATTAGAACGTATTAGTGAATCCAATTCCTTTAACTCACTAACTCTATCATAGAATCCAGTTCCTAGACTAGTCCTATAGTTATGGTCAACAAAGATACTCATTAAGTTTCTCCTTACAAATATTCCTAAAACTATAGTATCATAGCTACTATTATAATCTATAACTCTACAACACCATTAAACTAAAAGGAGTAACTATTATATCCAACGACTATTTTGCGGCTTGTAGTATCATTACTGAGTATAGCTGAAGTTAGGCATTGTTAATGCATTAAACTCTAAAACACGGTAAATAGTAGCTGAAGACGTATTAAATAACTTGGGGCATAGAAGTATTTCATGTTTTCTGAGTCCTTATGGTTTGTAAGGTGGGTCTTAAGTGTAGGTAGAAGTCTTCAATTGTTTAGCGGGCCCGCGGGGATTTGAACCCCGGACCTCCGGCTCCGCAGGCCTCAACCCCATATCACCCAAATTGCATGAATCCACGAACACCATGCAACATGGTTCGCAGATGTGAGATACTGGTACTCAATGATTTTACGTAATGTATTTCAGCTATATTTTATACTTTAATGACTAGCTACGAATACTATTTGACAATCTATTAGGAGTATTACTTGGTATATGCTCTTATTTCCCTAATATGAGATAACGTTCTTCATGATAGGCTATGTCGGAAGATAAGAAGCATAGACAAGGATTACCTCTACTGTTAATGGTAAATGTTAACACTGAGATATTAGAGGATGTGTCAAAGTACACAAATCTCCACTTGACCTATTTGAGACTTGTTGATAGCATTATAGAATTCTTTAAAGAACTTGAAAGAAGTAAAGTTGTAATAGACAAGTACTTAAGAGATAGGCCTTACAAGCTACATGAACAAGCTGTTAAGCTCATTAATGAGGCAGAAAGGGCTTGTAAGGAGGGTGATAGCGAGCTCTTTGAGCAATACTTTGTTTTTGCAGCAATTGTTCTTAGGGCCGCTGTAGACGCGTCTTTGTATGCATTAGCGATATGGTTACTTGAGAGAGGGCAAAAATGGCGTGGAATACTTAAGACATATCCAGGGAAGGAGCAACTAGCTGACTTAGTAGCACGTTTATCATGGGATCATCTATCGAAGGCATCTATAATACTAGTAGACGATTATGCATACAAAGCCATAGATAAGTTATGGAGGGAACACGATAAATTATCAAAGTATAGGTGTTGGGAATTAAGAAACATCTACGTTCATGGTCGACCAATATACACCGAAATAAAGGAGCCAGGAAACTGTAGAATAATCGCGCCAATAGAAGGGCATACACTAACACTAGAAGACTTGAAAGAATTCGCAAAGAGAGTGAAAGAATACCTAGAAAAACTAGAAAAGACTACAACACCATCAAAAACAAGGTAACCAAAGAGAAAACACAGGTAACCCAGAAAACGATATGCATGGGGATTGACGGTTACATTCATTAATGGATTGAAAAGGGTGTAACTGTGGTTTAGTAACCGTCTAATAGTTTCTTGGTTACATCTAACCGGTTAGTAGCAATGCTGTTGACAGGGTTACAAGGCTATATTTTTCAGCTACTGTTTTACTTGTTCGCTGGTTACTTGATGTAACCGGTTCGGTATTATCAATGCTTTTACTACTTCTCCCTTGATTCTGGCTGGCTTCACCTGTAGTTTTAGCTTTCTTGCCAGCTCCCTTAGCGTAGTGACCAGACCTAGCTCGTCGAGTGCTGCCTGTGATACGTAGAGCTTCGACTTATCACGGCTAAACCCTACTAGACCTGCCTCGAGGAATTCTTCTAGCCTAGGCTTAAGCAGCCTTAATAAGTCCTCGACGCTCTCTACGCTGATCTTCTTTCCCTCTTCAACGGTTACCCGTCTTTCTCTATTAGCGGATCCCTCTATAGGTTTCTCTTCTACATCCCCTCTTACCTTCTTAGCGATGTTTTCTTCGCCTGCCTCCTTGGCTTTAGGCTCTACTGGCCTCGTTTCACCTAGTGCCTCATCTAATGCAACAACAGCGATGCTTAGGCCCCGGGTATCGATACCTGTTAGCCTCTCCTCCACAATAGTCTTAGACCTAGCGTCAGGTACAACGATGTATACCTTTGAAGGCTTGTACTTGCTGGTTCTCTCCACTATTTCCTCGAGCTTAGAACGCGTAGTATGCTTTACCGGATCCGCTTCAACCTCATATACTATTACACTATTGTAGTCCCATTCATCTGGCCCGCTAGGCGGTATTGCTACTATGTCTGGTTCACTAGAATAGCCCTCAACATCGACCCTGACATAGTATCCCTTGCTCCTTAGGTAATCAGTTATCCTTAGAATAGCCTCACGATGCCATTCTCCTCCAACATGCTTTGTCTCCTTGAACGATATCTCGTATTCTAGTAATCCTGGTTCTGTAAGCTTTAGCTGCGTAGCTTTACCACGCCTAGCCTTAACCGCTAGCTTGGACTCTAGTAGCTCCTCGACATAATCCATAGCATCAACGGGGTCGACGTGTAGTATGTCTCTTAGCTCTCGTAGAGCCTCTCTAAGGCCTACCGCTCCCTTATTCCTATAAGCTATGTAACCCAACAAGTAGGCTGCGGGACTAAGAGGTGGCTGCAGCGCTGGCTTAGCCTTTTCGATGCGTAGCTCTTCCTCCTCAATTCTTGCACCGTATCTCCTGAGTATTATTTCAACTCGTTCACGGATTACCGGGTCGTCTACTAGGACGTTATCGCCTTCGAGTTCCACTGGGATGTAGAGGCCCTTTAAGTGGAAGACAGGTAACGTTTTACCCTTTATGCGTGATTTTACGGCGAACCAGTGTAACGGCATTTCTACTAGGTCTTTCTCGTCGAGGATTGGTTCGAAGAGCTTCTTCAACTCCTTAGCTGTGTCGAGGCCCACCTGGAATACGAATAGATGTTTACATAGCTCATATACAGCTGCACGTAGCTTCTTGGGCAATTGCTGTGGGAACTGTGTCAGTAAGAATAGGTATACCTTGAACTTTCTTGCCTCTGCTAGAAGGCTTGTTAATGCCTGAACCATGCTTGATGCTATGAAGTTGTGTGCTTCATCTACTACGACGAAGGCTGGATGCCTCTGTTTTTCTCCTAGTTTTTGTCTCTTGAAGGCGGCTGCTAATACCTTGGTGAAGAGTAGTGTTCCAAAGAAGGTCTTGAGCTGTGGAGATACCTTAAGCGATGACAGGTTGAATATCACTATTTTCCCAGAGTTCATGGCCTCTTCAAGGCTAAACGTACTCCTACGAGCAGAAAGTATCGGCCTAAGCGTTGGTGAGAACAACTGGTCCAGCTTGTTAATAGTAGCTAGTATTGACTCCTTCCTCTTCTCCTGTATAAGCTTCCACTCCTTCTCCCAGAACTCCCTCAATTCTTCGTCCTTAACGTTCTCTAAGAGCTTCTTCCTAAACCCCTCATCGACTAAGACGCGGTAAACATCCAATACACTCACGGTTCCGGGAGGCTGAGCTAGTAATAGGTCAATGGTCTTTGACAATATACGGGCCATCTGTGGGCCCCACGACTTCTCATAGATTGCTTCAAGTGTTGATATGAACGTGTTCTTTACAAGCTCCTTTTCTTGTATATCAGTGTATTCTAATGGGTTGATCCTCACGGTTAAGCCGTAGTGTTCTAGCGTTGAGAAGTCAACATATATAACACGGTCGACGAGTTCCTCGGGCAACATTTTGAGTAATTTTAATGAGTCATCGCCGTTGGGGTCTATGAATACGACTGAGTATCCCTTCAGCGCCAGCATTAGCATGATCCATCTAGCTAGTGTGGATTTGCCAGCACCTGTTGTTCCAAATGCTGCTAGGTGTGTTTTCAGGAGCTCCTGGAACGGTAGTCCATAGATTTTCTTCCTACTCCACCCTAATGCTACAACGTCTTCTCTTTCAGCTAGCTTCAACGCTAAATCCATGTCTACTACGCTGTCATCGTGTTCTAGTATTACGGGTACTTCTGGAGGAGGATTATAGATGGCAACACCATACTCTATTGGAAGTGATGCCGGATTACTTGGAAGACCAGCAATAGCTGCTAGCTCCCTTGAGCTGAGAATAACGCGTTTACTATGGAACAAGAATCCACGGCTAGGCCTCGCTCGTAACTCGAACTGCTTACGGATACTCTCGTTTACCCGTCCAATCCTCCACGTAAACCTGTTATACACGAACACGTTAAAGGACTCAGTAATGTGTTTTAGCACTTCTTTATCCTTAGCGAAGACTCTTAGTCTTACCAGGAATAATGGGTGCTTTGATTTAAGCTCGGCTTGTTTAACGTCGTCTCTCTCGATTTGTAGGATTGGCTGTCTTCTACGATACGTTCTACCTGTAACATAATCTACCTCCATGCTTGGCTGCATCTTAAGGCGTTCACGGAGGGCCCATCGATAGATGTCGCTTCTAGCCCCTTTCTCACGTTTAGCTATAACTTGTACTATAACGTCCTCCTCGAGACTGCATAGAGCAGATAATATTATGTCTGTGTAGGGGGTCTTATCCTCCTTGCTATGGGGAACCAATACAAGCCAATACGGTTCGGCTAGTTTAGCCTCAGAATAGTATACATAGTCTTCAGGTAGTGTCAATGGTTCGCTCTCGATAAGCCTAACTTTTCCTTCGCTAGCCGTCTCTATAGCCTGCTTAAGCTTCGAGACAACCTCCTTAGAGCCAACGTAGTATATCTCCAGTCTACCATTATGGAATAAAGCCTCCCAGCTAATCCACGGAATAGACCTATAGATAGGCTCAACTAGGAGGGGATCAACCCCCTCCTTAAGTATAACCCTAATACCATGTAAGGGAACATCTTTCTTTCCCATACCTTGCACCAGTAGTTACTAAGAAACGGGAGAAACTCTGCTATCCCAGCCGTTTGTCTACGAAGTAGTACAAGATGCAACACCAGGCCATCAGAATATAAGTATGGGGAGACTCTGTGTCTAGGGTATCTTCTCTCATACAAGAGTCTACTTTTGGAGTATCTAAACTATTTTTATTCCAGCAATGTAGTATAATTTCAATTGAAGTATATGGGTGAGTTCTTATGTCTAGGCCTACGTTTATACTTGAACCTTATGTACAGATGCGTTACCTTTACGCGAATATGTGTAGAAATATGATTGGTTACGCTTTGCGTATTCTGAGGAGGGCTCACTACCTAGACATTAGGGGTGTTGACTCTTTAGGCAACATAGGTGTATATATAGAGTTTAGTAATGTGGTAGATGTGCTTGTTTCCGCTGGTTTCTTCTATCATTGCGCTTTTCCGGTCGGGGATTCGCTGAACATGGTGGAGGTTAATCATGACCTTGTACGTCTGCTTACATCGTATCTACCATTTAATAGAGAGGTTCTTCAGAAACGTAGAGTACTAGTATTAGCTAATCCTCAATGTGTTGGGGAGAATATTCCTCTAGTCTTTTTTAAGCGAGTAGAGACTCTTATGCTTAACAAGTATAATAGTGAGGAACTAGTGATATGTAAGTGTGGTTTCGGGGAGGACTTCTATAGTTTTCTTGCAAGTTTCTTTCTGAAGCAACAAGGATACATAGTGTTTCCTGAGGGAACACTTGATCACTTAGTAAACTTCTATGGCGCCCCAGATATCGTTGTGGCCAAGTTAGGTGATTTTCAGGAGAGGCTTGTCGAGGAAGGCGTTATGGATCGTGGAGCGATAATAACGGAGCTTAACTTAAAGATGTTTAACCAGAAAGAAAGCACTATTAAGTCTAGATGTAGCATAGACTTCAATGTTGGTGAAACCTATTTTGTCGCAGTAGAGGTTGAGCCTGGTTCTGATAGAGCATCTAGTGGCAGAGGACAGGCTAGGAAATATGCTATGAGTGGATACTTCAAGTACGGTATGTTGGCATGTCCTGGTAGAGAAGATGACGAAAAATACTACCCTGACCTAGGCTTAATTACGTGGAGAGGAGACGGTAGCATACTTTACTACGAACCCGAGGACGTGGATAAAGCGGATCGTTTGAAAGCAAACATGCTCGCCAAGATGGCAAAGAAACTGTTAACGTACATGATTCTAAGAAATACCCCACTAAACATATTAGCTAACAAATACCATGATAAATCACTAAATGACATAATAGAAGGCATGGATCCCGAAACAATACTAGACTCGCTGTTCGCTACAATGTAGTCTATAGTACCTGCTTACTTAACTTAACTATTAACCAATACTTTTAAATCTATGGGCATGTCTATGACGTCACATGACTAATTCGAGATGCTTCCTAAAATAAATGTTTTTATTAGAGTCAGGATGTGCTTCATCGAATACTGTTGTGCCCTTATGTATTCAGGAATGTTAGGAATAAGTATTAGTTCACGTAAACTGAGAAGTGGTGGAGATTGTGGATTATCTAATAAGAATTCTATGTACGCGTATTATAGAACTAATCGAAAAGAATAATATTAAAAGGATATACCAAAGAGGTGGAAGAGGCTCAATTATAGCAACTTGTTGTGGATACGTTGACTGCAGCCACCTGCGTAGTATAGTATTAACTAATAATCCAAACAGAATTGATAAAGATTCAGTTTATGAACTATACCTTATGCTAGAATTAGGTAGTACATGTGGTATTGAAAGCGAGGAGATAGTTATGCATGATAAGACAAGTGAGATTTCACTTATCATGAGATGTAATGGAAAATATTATGGTGTCATATGGAGGCCTTCAGAGAATCTTGGATGGATAATATCATTCTTAAGTGAAGGTAAAAACATTAAAAATAATAATATCTTATTACAAGTATTGAAAAGAGACTATGGTTTGAGTGATTGTGAGATAGATATTCTATCCGAGATTATCTCCAGAAGTAGATCCCATGATAATCCTGATATAGCTGTAGTAGGTGTAGAAGGTGGATTCTCTAGTCGTGATGAAATAAAGAAACCATTAAGGAATAGTATAGTACTTGTTGAAGCAAAGACTAGTATTGAAACAAGTACTTGCATGGATGTTATTAATCAGGTAATAGGCTATGCATTATTAAGTAAGCCTTATGGAGCAAAGGTGATTCTCGCTTTAGCTGAAGGCTTTCCTTGTAGAACTCGTCTTGAAAATAGACTAATGCAGTTAGTTAAGTGCACTGACCTAAGGGATCGTATAGTCGTTATCGAGAATCTAAGACCAGACAACGATAACGCTGTTACAAAATATAAGAATTTGATCAGGAAGATACTATGCACTTAACTTGTTGTCATCTAATATTACTTAGTAACTTAGTACATAGCGGTTGTTACGAGAAACTTTAATTGTCTTACTAAACTTTATTAGAACGGTATGGTTTTATTAAACTTAAATCCTTAGATAAGTTTCATCCTTCTAGCCATGTGTGCAAGGAATGCTAATGTTCCTGCCAGTACTGTTAGTATTATTGACTCCTTTAACCCTAGCCTGAACTCTTCCGTAGACCCTACTTTTACTACAATGGTGTTAGTATTGTTGTAGATGTCTTCTGCTGTTACCGTTACCGTCCCGTTATAGTCCTTTGGAATCCATATACCTATTGTATAGTTACCCGTCATAGGAGTATAGTTCACTACTCTACTACCATAAGCTATTGTTACAGTCCTAATCCTTGTCCTATCGCTTACACTTACTGTTAGGAACCTGTTCCATGGATTCCACTTATAGGTTATCTCTGGTGAATGGGTATCTATTATGACCGTTCTCTCCAGTATTGTTACTGGGCATAGGTCTTCTACATGGAGTCTATACTTACCGTAGCCCAATGTAGCGTTAAGGCATCTTCCTGGAGGTCTATTAAGGTAGTATATTGTCCCGCTAGGCCCTGTGAGAAACCTTGCATTGTTTACCAGGACCTCCACTCCCTGTAATGGTTCTCCGTAGTCGTCTACTACTCTTAGTACTAGCCATGAACAATTACAGTACAATGGTATCTTGGAAGTAAATACCTGCTTCCCGTGGACATCGTCTTCGGCTTCTACCTCTACCATGATTGCTCCATGGATTGCTAGTAGGTCCCAGACTACTTCCCCAGTCAACGTTATAGACTCGTTGTTGTATAGTGGGTGGAATTCGTGTTTAAGCGGTATGCTGGGCTCAGTGTGATAGAATAACAGCTTAGATCCATTAACTGTTAAGTTCTCTACTTGTATCCTCACAGTAATATTCTCGGCTAAATACTGGCCAATGTTGACATTAAGCAGAGTATAATTTCCGATAGTCCATCTAGGCCAAGGTGGTAGCCCTACCTGTACTCTTAACCACTTGTCCTCTACGGTAGCCGTGGTTAAGACATACGTTACGTTCCTTGGGACAACACTGACCGGGACGATTAATTCTTGGGCATAGTACACCTTAGTCTTAACGTACTTTGGTAGGACTACTACGTTAGCATATGAGGTGTATGAGGATACTGTTAGTTTTAGTGTTGTATTAGCTTTAGCCCTGAACTCTACGCTTCTACGCTCACCACCACTTATACTAATTGCTGTTTTCTGGTCTAGGTATTCTAGTCTAGCGTTAACTACAACTGTTTTCGGGGCATTAAACGATAGCTTCACGGTGAAGTTATCGTTGTAGTAGACTGGGTTATAGAACGTAGCTGTTAGGTTATAGGTGGTGTTGTTAGCCCCAGGTAATTGCAGTAATATCGTGGTTGGAGTCCTGGTTACGTTGTTCCTCCTCCACTCCCAAACCCAGTATCTAATACTGTACTTCACGGTATAGTTGCCCAAGGGAGCACTGCTATCAGGGCCTACTGGTCCAGGTACATAGAACTCATGCATCAGATACACCTTCTCTTTAGGGCCAAGGCTAAATGGGCAGGAATAGTTCTTGTATACCAGCTTAAACGGCCCTGAATCCACTACAACGCTTACGTTATAGATTGTCGTGTCTGCTGGACACTTCTCACAGTAGTCTACGTCTTCTTCACTCAAAGTGTTCTCTAACGCTATTGTATTGTTGAATACCATGACACGGTAAACGTTTCGGCCAGGTAGTGGTGAGTCAAAGCTGTGCTCATACACATTGAGATACTCTCCATGGGCTAGGATAGGTACAACTAGGAGTAGGATTAGTACAGGTATAACAGGCTTCATTATCCATCAACCACCGGTGAAGCTACGAGCACGCTTACTCCATCGTTACTCTTCTCCTCCACCCTAAACTCAATACCATGCACTTTGCCCAACACTTCAATTAACTCCTCATCACTTAGATCACCTGGCTCCACTACATCACATCCACTTAGATCCCTACTACATAGCAGTCTAACCTTCCTCCCACTACTTAAAACAACTATAATTTCCCTAATCTGTTCAGGAAAACTTTTGGTAGTAGTGGTAGTAGTACTAGTAGTAGTGGTAGTAGAAGTTCTACTACTACCACTCTCTATAGAGAAGGATGGATTCCTGATCTTGGAGAAACAGTTAGGGCATGTAATAAAACGTCTTCTACTACGGGTAAACCAGGTATAACCACACTTAGGGCATGTGACCTGCATATTCGGGTCCCGGTATGAGTGAAGGAGAGGGAGAAAACCATTAAATAATGGAGTTTAGTTGGAGGAAAAATAACTACATGAAACTTGTCGGGCTATTGTTAGTGTTATAATTTACTATCTGCTTCATTAGTTCAAGCATCTTTTCCCTGGCTTCGTGATAGTTCTCTGCCTCAACTTCGACGATCATTACGATGCTGCTACAGTACTCTACCATACGTTGACCGTAGACCTCTAATGCCTCGTCTATGTCGAGCACCTTATCCTCGCATTTAACGAACTCGAAAATATACCTGGACATGAGCGCCGATCCTCACTTCCTCAGCAAGCCCGTTATCAAACCTATGAAGAACCCTAATGTTACTGGTCCAACCATTAATAGTCCTAGAGTATTAATGAAGCCTAGTACAAGGTCTTTGAACTGACTAGCTGTTACACCTATCTTTACTAGGAAGTCTTCTACGCTACCACCAAGACTCCAAACATTTAGTAATGCTCCAATAACAAGTAATGCTATAAACGCTAAGATATACCTAGCCATCCGGGCCATAACATAGCCTAGAACAGCACTCAATAGTATCTCGACACCAATAGCTATTGCTACCCTGGGGCTAGATAGTATTGAAACAACAATATCTCCAACGTCGAAACCAGTAATATTAGTACTAGCCATATACACAGGCTCTAACCCGAACACAGCCAACACCGATAAGTATCAGAAACCCGGGAGAAGCGCATAGTGATGGGTAGACACTTTCATCAGCATTTATATATTTTAGCTATAGTATTGTATATCAGAAGTGTAGCGTTGGGAATACTTGTTACGGAGGGTCTGAGGGGTTGGAGTACCTAGTATTTGCTTTACTAGAAAGAGTTAGGCCAGGTGACTGGGCCAGATATAGGGGTTTATTTCAAACATTGAGGTTTAGGTATCCTATAGTAGTTATTAACAAGAAGTATAGGGGTAGGGTTAAAGGAAAGATCGTAGCCTTCCTTAAGCGTCACGAAGACGTATGGTTGAAGGCCTACGAGCTACTTGGCTGGAAGGTTGTAGAGAGGTATGAAATGGGCTTAGACGAGTTTAGGAGTAAATATGAAGGGCTTAAGAAGTTCTTGGAAACTATAAAAGGGTTTGATAATCTACCTAATTGGCTAAGTGAGTCCCTTAAGCCAATGATAGCTTTAGGAGACCTCCCGTTAGACAAGGCTTTTGCCTTCTTAGACTCTATTGAGAAAACCTTTAAAGAATACATGGAGGCCCCGAAAGCACTAGTTGACGCTAAGGCCGCTAAAACCAGGTTCCAGAGACTCCTAAGGACATCAACAATAGCTGCCCTAGCTATAAGAGGCACAGATAAGAAAGCACTTAAGAAAGAGATCACAAGGATCCTAGGAATAATGTTATCTAGAGGTATAGTACCTGTAGATTATTCATACAACTACATCATAGTAGCTAAGAAGAGACTTACTGTTAGAGGACATAGAAAGAACTGGCTATCAACTCTAGAGTACGACCCAATAGACGTACTAAAAGGACTAGAGGCTAGACCCGCCATAGTCTTCTTGCCTCAAGAAAAAATAAAAGAATTAGTGTTCGAAGAAAGAGATCTCGGCTGGGGCCTTAGCGTCTTCGAGAGAGCATGAATGCTCTAATTGCGCTGTCCCTGGAACGTGGTGCTGGTCTAACATACTTCTCTAGCAATGAGCGTAATTCGGTAGGCGTTATGGCTCCAGAAAGTATTGGCGCGTAGAAGTACTTTAGCTTGCTATCCTTAGGTGCAGGTAGCCTTATTAACGCGTATCGCTCCATACCTAGGGCGTCTCTTAACCCTCTATCATCTATATCTTCCGTAACCACACCGATTACTTGAGCATTAGGCAATATTGTTAATATGTCGTCGATTTTCTTCTTAACCTCGTTCGGTCTTTCGACAACTATTCCTGACTTGCGTGTAGTTAGTGGAGGTATTATAGCGACTACTGTTTCTTCATTAACCACATAGTACTCTATTGTCCTCCATTTTACTTCACCGCCTTCTACACGGTATTTTCTTGTCTTCTTTAGCTGAGCTCCTTTTAGTTCCATTATCTTATTGACTGTGGCTTCTAAGAGTTCCTTGTAGAAATGATGAGGTTTTGCGACATTGTTACGTTTGCTAACTAGCTCCTTGTACTTAGTAATTATGTTAATATAACTTGGCTCTGCTTTTACCTTATCTCCGTTAAAGGTCAACCAGAGGTATCTTGACTCGTTAGCGAAGACCCTATAGACACCATACTTAAACGTCTTAACAATAGTCTGGGCTATAAAGCTCTCATCGGCAAGGTCTTCAAGTCTCAGATTTCTTAAATCAGGATCCTTTACTATTGATACGTATTTTTCGAAGAAGTCCTTGAACGCCTCCTCAATTACATGTTCATCGACATATCGTTGCCACTCAGTAACTATTGGTACAACTGCAGCACCAGGTATGACCTCACCCTTCTCCATAGCCTCTACTATTCTTTTTGCAAATTCTTCGCCTTCATCATAGGATACAGTCAACATAACTAATTTATCCCTATACATCTCAAAGAACGTGCCTGCATGTACCCCATGCCCAGTATGAAGTGCTACACTGGTTCTTATAACTGGTGGTCTACTTACGGTATGTACTTCGAATAAGGTGAATATATCCTCGATTACCTCTTTTCTGCCCCAATCATCCTCGTATAGATCATCAATGATTATCTGTACAGCATCCCAGCCCTTCCTCTCTAGTTCTTCACGTAAACCATCGATATCCTCTCTTGAGGCTCCAAGCCCCCTACATATAGACTTAATTATACCCTGTCTTAATGCTTCGCTTCTAGGTATCCTTATCTCTGCTAAATCCTTAAAGGCATATTGCTCTTTTTCATTGATTAGTATTATCTTAGCTCCATACGTATTCTTAGCATAATCTGCTTCTATTCCTAGTAGGTGTGTTTTTCCTGAAGCCTTAGGACCTATGAGTAGTGTTCCCCTGGCCCCGGCCTTCTGGGTAAACGTTTTAGCTATGTCCATGAATATTGTGCTCTTCTCATTGTATATGCTATCATAGGGTTTTGCAACAATGTATCTACCATTAACCTTGTACTTAACTTGCTCGGCTTCACCAGATGGCGATATCAATGGGAATGGGTCTAGTTCCTCTCTCTTCCTCCTATCTAGTTTAGCTAGTTTACTAGCTGGGTCCTGGGACACCTTCTCATCCCTATACATAGAGTATACGAAGCAGAGCTTATAAATATATCATCTACACTTAAAATCGCTGCGAAGACACAGAGACATCACAATAAGCTATGCTAATGCATTATTTATGGTACGAGAAGTCGTATCTTAGATTTAGAGAAGATCATGAATATAGATGAAGTCTATGATCTATGGATTTATGGATAATTGACGAAGTAGTTGATTATGTTTTTCTCTTTCTTCTCTTCTTTCTTTCCTTTCGAAGTACATCTTTTATATATTTCTTAAGTTTTTCCTTGATTTCTTGCTCCATGTTGTGGAATTCAATGTATTGTTTGAGTAGTTTATCTTCTCCTCTATTGTTAAGCCATGCTATGATATCTGCTGGTACTACTAAGTTTTTATCGACGGCTACTATGATCTGTGTAGCAGTATAAGTTTGCTCGAATAAGTTTTTCTCATTGTTGTCCACGTAAATCCTTAATTGAGTATTAGTATTCGCCTCCTTTGCTATGATGTTCAAAATAGTTGTTGCAATAGATTGTTGTAATATTTTCTTCCTAACAGTAGTAGGTATACGTGGAAACATGTGTAATAATTCGTCTTCCAACTTGCCCTTGTTAACTTTAAGACATAATAACTTTACTTCGCTAGAATGCTTTTGTATAAGGGCTCGAAAAGTGCTTAATGCTATTTTACGTCTTATACCCTTATCTTTCCTCATATGTATATACGGTATGGTGCTCAAAAGTTTATCAACAATCCTTATGAGTACGTGCTCCCTACATATGATAATCCCATAATACCTACCGTTGTTTGATGAGTCTATTGCTACAGCCATACTCACCGTATAGCTCCTAGTAAGAGTATCTGTGTTTTCGGTTTATATTGGTTGCGAGCCCGCAGATATAACGCAATAATATTATCTATTTGTAGTTATAATTATTGATGAGGAGGAAAGAGGGAAATCTCGGGGCCACATCAGCCGCCTAGACCTCCCGACTACGCTAGCAGTCCCCGCGGCCCCACCTATTACGTAATCGTAATAGTAGTATGGGGCGCTCGCTCATTAAGTCTAGTAATATACTCGCTCGGAGGTCTAGGCGGGTTCAGCCCCTCATCTACAAGAAAACTAACACAGTACACACTTAAAAAATTTAGCATAACTTAACATAACACGCTATAAGTCTCTATATTATATGAAGATTCTTCCTAAGATTCACTGATAGTTCCAGCATTAATAAGAAAAAGATGCTAAGCTATTCTTGTTCCTCTCCTAGTAGTAGTGTTGTGTTTTCTGGTTTTATCCTCGGGGTGAAGCTACTTGTTGTCTCCGTTATACGTGTGCTTGCTCCAGCGGTTGCTCCAGCTCCTCCTGTTCCAGCGGTCATGGCTGTCTTTATTGCTTTTTGACCTGACTGTACTATCTTCTGCAGAGTCCCGGTAATATAACCTGCAATAAATGAGCCAACAGCAACCACTGCGCCCCCACCACCAAACAATGACACTATCAATGGTGTAGCATAGGCAGCAAACATAATAGCCATACCTACCAACGCTGTAGCTGGATCACTAAACATTTTATTCGTGAACATCCTTATCGCTATAATTCCTATCCTAAAAGCAAAGACTCCGATAATTACTGCTATGAACGACGAGATGAATAAGTTCCTTAACCTAGTTGCAACTCCGTTAACCCATGGCATGCATTCTAGTGCTAGGATTACTGGTAGGAAGACTGTTAGAACAGAGAATATTAGTAGTCTTGTAGCAGCTATTACTACCATTGCTATGAGAAACAATAGCAATGCTGGTACAAATACGAATGTTATCAACCCAATAAGAGATAAGGGGGCAAATAACGCCCAGGCAATAACTGGTGGAAGTACCCATGCTTCGAATTCTGCTACGATAAATACAATCATATGATAGATGTACTTAACTAATGGAAGGAATATTATGGTTATAATTCCTCTCCTTAGTATCCGAAGCGCTGTAGTAGTCTCTATTCCGCGTTCTAGTATGTATGCTGCGAAAGCTATGAGCATACCTAGACCTAATAGCCCGTATGCTATCTTTAGCGACAAATCCATTAACGAGGAAAACTCTTCACCTAAATCCAAAATATAATATTTCGCGTCAGGGCTGGGCTCAAGGCCCAGTTCTTTGAATACATCAGAGTCAGCGGGAACGCCTAGAAATAATCGTGTAAAGGGTGAAGCTGTTTGATTTATTAACAGGTTAGCCCAATCTCTAGTCGCGTTAACCTGTTCTTCAAGCCAATTCTTTGTAACATTAATAAAACTCTCAGGGAGCTCTAGGGGCCACTTCAGTATTTCCTCAATCATGTTACTTATCCGCGACAGCCAGCACGGAATATCAAGTAAACCACACTTACGCTCCTCAGACGAACTATTCTCGTCTTCACCTACTACAACAAGACTACTAAACAATATAATTACTAGTAACAGGGATACCATAAATAACCTAATGAAATAGCGCCACATATTGAGTCCCAGTAATAGGAGAAGAACTGGGAGACACCAAGGATACAGCTATCTTCTAATACTAATGGTATGAGTAAGGACATTCAATGTTAGTGCGGATATTATGTATGTGAAGACAAGTCAATGTTAAAACATTAATTAAAAGAACCCATAAAAATATGGTATATAGCACATGGCTTTCCATTTTCAGCTAGGCCTTTCACCTTGCTTCCTTATTTTTGTTCTTCTCTTAGCTACTAGTACGGCTATTAATACTATGATTAGCACCATTATTACTAGTATCCACCACGGGAACTCTTGTCCTTGACTGATCGTTGTTGTTTCCTCGGTAATGGTGTTTGATATAGTTGGTGCGGTTGAAGTTGGTGAAGTAGCTGGTGTTGATGTAGTACTTGCTGGTTGAGTTGTTGAGGGTCTTGTTTGCTGAATAGTAGATGGTGTAGCAAGTCTTGTACTAGTTGTAGTTGTCTCAGCTTGGTGCCCAAGTAGCAACATCTTATACGGGTGTACCCCTCTTACCCAGAACGCTATGAATGATGACTCATTAACCTTTATTGATCCTCTTACATCTAATACAACGCCTTTATCTACGTTTAGTAAGTCGTATCTATCAGCTACTATGACCCATTTATCTGGATATGCTTTAATGGAAGTTGAAACCTGGTTCCACTTCTTCCCCTTGTTAACTGATATGAGTATGCTTGCTTTTGAGGGCTCTAAGCCAGTAACATATATTTTAAGCCATGAACCCTTAAGCTCGCTGTATCCTGTCTCTAGCTCTATAGTTCCCTGTAACCCCTCAGTCCATAACGTAGTATTCGGCTCAAGAACACTGACTCCTACATAGGTCTTCTCCCACCTATGGTATAATCCGCTCCACGTCTCAAAGTATATGGGAATCCATGATCCATTCGATACTATTACACTCGTACCGTATACTGGGGCTTTAGCTGGTATAGCTAGGTGAACCCTAACTCTATCCCTACTAGTGTATACCTTCACATAGTGCATCCTAACCTTAATAATACCTTTCTCAGCAACCTCTATTATGTCAAATCCCATGTCAGGTAGGCGATTATCAAGCGCGATATAGTATACTAGAACATTCTCATACTTTAGTATATCACTTAATGTGATATTGAATGTGGCATTCTCCATTGTAAGAAGATATGGCTTACTACATGTTCTCATTAGTTTATCGCAGAGCTTTACCCACGTGTATCCTCCAGGTTGCCCTTGATTATTGACTATTTTTATGGGGTTTATTGTTGATAGATTATAGTTTAGTTTGACCGTGTAGTTGGTGTAGTTTACTAGGTCTAGGGTCTTTATCCTAGCCTGTGGTTTCGGTATAAGGCCTTCATATGCTGTTCGTGGTGGCCAAAACACTGTTATATCAATGTCTTTTCTCGCTAGGAGATCTATCCATACATATCCACTAGCATTAGTGTGTACTCTCTCAAACGTGAACGTGGGATCCCCTAGTGAAACAATGGCGCTAGGTAAACCCGCATCTCTTAGAGATACTATTCTTATCAGCAACGGCTTAATGTTGACCTTTCCCTCGAGGATAACAGTGGTATTGTTTATCCATGTTAAGTTAAGGATGTTTACCGCAAAGAATGCTTTTCCATTACTGTTCTTTCCATAATATGTTAGTATCCATGGACTCTTGGCGCACTTTGATGGGACATTTATTGTTATAGTGCTATTCGTTACCTTGAAGCCTAGTTCGGGGCAATCACGAGGACCTATTTTGGCATAACCATTCATAAACCTCAATGGCTTACCGTCAAGGTCGTATAGTTTTAGGATTACTTTTACCTGTTGTTCTGTGTTGGCGTGTAATGGGATGGTTAGTGATAGTATGATTAGTCCGAGTAACAGGTATGTGTGGGCCTTCATGTTTTCCACCTACTGTTTATGGTGGTGGGGGTGGAGGTGGTATGTACCTAGTTCTTGTCCTCATTGTTCTTGTTTTCTGTGTGCTTAGTTCTTTGTAAGTTATTGCTAGGAGTACTAGTGCTGGGAACTCGATGAAGTATGTCCCGAAGACTATTACGTACCATTCATGGAGGTATTCCAGGAATGGTGTGTATAGTACTGTTAATAGCAGTGCTATGGATGATAAGACTATGGCTAAGACCCGCCTAGCCCTGCTGGCATGTACTAGTGCTGCTACAGCGAAGGCTCCCTGAACCACTACTAAGCCATAGTATAGTAGCTTGTGTTTATAGGTTAGAGCATTAAGTATCGATGCAGCAGGCAATACCAGTATAAACATGAGTAGCGCGATCCCCAGGTATACGAGGAAGAGCTTGTAACCCGTCAAACTCTTCCCCAAATAGAGTATTAGCAGGGAAGGCTTATAAGTTTTTTCGTACAGGATATACTTGGTGTCCGGACACGAGCTACAAGGTATATGTCTTCGAGGCAACAATAGCCCGAGTAACAGGACGGAAACTAGGAATATTCATACCAAAAGAACTTGAAAAAAGATTAGAGAAGTACCACGGTAAGAAAGTATACGTTCACATATACGTACCAGAAGAATAGCGTCTTCTCTTTTCAATTCTTTTTGGTTTATTGGATGTCTATGTATGGTTCAACTTTCAGTTCTTTTTAGTTTTATTGAGTAAGGTACGGGATGGTTGGACTATTTCGTACTAGTACTTCCCTTTCAGTTCTTTTTGGTTTAATTATTATTGCGGGCCCGAGGGGATGATGAGTAACCCGGAGGCTTAGGCCTACGTAGGCCTATGGGCTACGGCGTGGCAGCTGACCCTCGGGCCCAATTATATCATAACCGTAGCCTTATCTATAAACTCTCCCGTACTATTCTATCCATTCCTCAGGCTTTGTCGTGAACAACTTGTATTCTTTTCTGGTTACTAGTATCTGTACTGGTAGTCTTATCTTGTCGAGCAGTATTAGTGCCTGACCAGTCTCAGCCTTCTCAATGAACTCTACGTCTTTGCTTGTTAGGTTTAGGAGTTTTCTAAGCTCTTGTGCCTCGTCGAGATGTAGTATTATTTTAGTAGCAGTGTTACTTGCAACTGCCCTACCAGCCCTAGTAGCCATTATGTCTTCTGGTTCTTGGGTTATGAATATAATTGAAGCATTGTATTTTCTCCCCCTCTTCGCTACATCAAGGACTAGTCTCTCGGCTCCAGGCATTCTCGTGATTCTCCATGCCTCATCCATTAGCAGTATCTTTTTCCTAGCTCTTGGAGACTCTACTATTGTTCTCCAGAACCTTGTGAACAGCAGGCTTGCTAGTAGATTCTTTGTTGTCTCTGAGTCCACGTTGCTTAAGTCCATCACGACTCTTGTCCCAACTTCTATAGGACTCCCCTTAAATATGTAGGCGTCGGGTCCTTCTAGGAGTCCTCTTAGATAGCGTTTGAGTTCGCTTGATGCGCTACGATAGAGATCCCATATACTCTTATGCTTCACGACGTTGGCGCGTAGTTCACCTGTAAGTTCTCCTGGAATACCAGTTGCAGATACAAGGAAATCAGCTGCAGTTGCCGGGTCAAGTAACTTAAGGGGGTCGAGGCCTAATGGCTGACCAGGCTTAACTTCTATGACCTGTGCTTTAAGTTGCTGTCCAAGACGCTTATATTCTCCTTCAGGGTCAACGATATAGAAATCTAGATCACCATAATACTTGATGTACATTCTATAGAGTAGTGCCTTAGCAGTAGTGCTCTTACCACTACCACTAGTTCCAAGCAACAATACATGGGGGTTCCTATGGGTGAAGGGATTCATTATTATAGCTGTACCGTCGATGAGGCTTTGACCTAAGAATACTCCTCCCTCCTCCGCAATACTTGATGTTACGAAGGGGAACAAAGCACCGAGGGTATGGGTTTCGGTTATTAAGCGGAAATCTAGGGTTAAGGAATACATGGACCATTGGAAGCATCTTGGGGAGTCAATAATGTATCCTAGTGCTTCTAGGTTACGTTTTGCTTCTAGGAAGTGCTCTTTTAGCTCCCTAGGTGTTTCACCTAATACAACGAATACCATTAGTATGCGGAACAACATTGTTTCTCTACGCGTGAGTTCTTCTAGTAGCTGCTGAAAGATCTCACATCGTTGCTGAAGCTCCATATCCTCCTGCTCTAGAGCTGCTAGCGCGCACACAGTCTTCCTCTTCCGCTTAACCCATCTATACGCCTTAAAACGTTCTATGGGTTCCACCAGTAATCTTACCTCATCTACAATGTCTAATACTTGCAGAATATCTCCTTCAACTATTCTCTTGGGGAGTCTATACGCTACTGCAACCTTATAGAACATATTGTTGTATACCATGTATGTTGACTTAACCTTAACATCGACTGGGAAGAGATCCTTTGGAGCCTCTACTGATTCGTAATCTAATCCTGTTCTCTCGAGAAATACGTCGAGCTTCTCGTTGGATCCTAAATAGAACCTATATGATACCACGTTGAAGATTGTGTCTTGCCACTTAATGCTTCCATAGCTCTTCTTAGCAATGATTATTATGGGTTTTCTAAGACTATTTAGGAGTAGCTTGTATCGATCAACTATTCTTTTCGCATCACTATCCGGTAGTGTTAGTAGGTTTGCTCCTTTGATCTCATACCAGTACCTCCATTTCATGTTAGACCACCTTGACTTTGAATGTTTTTACTTCTTTGCCGTTGACCAAGACTTTGATGTCATGTAGGCCTTTAGAGAGATCTGTTAGAATAATTGAGTACTTGCCTTGCTCATCGCTTACCCCTGTTGCTATGGGTTCTCCATCGACTAATACTTCTACTCTAACGTTAGCTAGTACTGTACCTGTAGCTGGGTCTACAGCAAAGCCGGATAATTTCAAGGGGGTATTCTCTGAAACCTCGATAATCCTAGCTTTAGCTTGTTCTTTCTTTCTCTTAGTCCGCTTAGGCTTAGGAAAACCAATAATTGATGTAATAATGATCTTCTCAACGCTTACAGTCTTCGTAGGCCATAAGCTTAAGATAATTAATAATAATCCTGGAACTACGAATATCCCTCTAATACCTATAAGCAATATTCCCCCAAATACTAGTTCAATGAACTTTAACCATGTGAAGCGGAATGGGCCTAAAGTGAAAAAAGATTCTTGTTGCTCGGGCTCTGCTACTGCTATTACTTCTCTCAAGGGAATGCACCCTAGCTACCTAGCCCCGTTAGCCAAGCGAAGAATTGTGTTACCCAGTCATGGGGCCAGCCTAGCTCGTTCTTGCATACTGTGAATACATAGTTCTGTAGACCCCATGCCAGAGCGTACGCTAATACTATGAATCCTAGTAATGCCATTATTATCTGTCTAAGCACTATTGTTGATTCAACTCTTTCACGCTCGCCACCAAATACTAATAGACCACCTCTGTAAAGCATCACAAGTATTACTACGACAGAAACAATCACTATAATTGCGCCAGCAAAGACCTTAAACATCTTCACTCCCTGAAGGAGTAGCCCGCTACATGTTTCATTTGATGATTGCTGTAGGATAGATAACACTCCCACTAGTTGTAGGACGTTTAGGGGCATACCTTGTTCTCACCGTTATGTATGGGAAGAACGGGAGAAGGCCATTACACGTCTTCTTTTTATAAAGGTATGCATTGGTTAACCTAGGATAGGTGCCGTAAGTCTTTGAGCGATCTAGTAGTTGCCGTTGACTATAGTGCTAAGCCTAAGTATATTGGTGTGGTTGCTGCTAGAGAACATAGTATTAAGAGTAGCGATTTCCTTAATAGAGCATCCTGGGTAAAACACATAGCTGATCTACCTAGGCGTGAGAAGACAGTATACTTGCATAGGCTTCCTACCCGGCTATCAAGGATAATGGACTACTTAGAGTCTACCAGGTATTTCCTGAGCATAGACAACTGTAATAAATACATAGAGCTCTTACGACCAGTCGTAGTCCTCGTAGACGACAAACTATATAATGCAATTACCTATCCACGCAAGGTTAAGGAGAGCAGAATTAGGGAGAGACATAGAAAAGTGTTGATAATGCTTGCAGATAACGTAGCGTATTATACATACTGGATTCTAGAGGTTAGGAAGAAGAGTATCGAAGAACTTAGGAGAATAGTTAAGTAGGCCTCCTCACGGCAAGTCTCTGCGGGTCATCCCCCAACCGGTACCGCAGAGCGCCACTCGGAGGCCACTACCATTATAATATAAGCTGTATTACAGGCTATAAACTCTACCATAAATGAGTGTTTACGATTGATTGTACCGAGAAAAATTGTTTAATGGAAAAAGAGTACAGTTAGTATTCGATACTAAGGTGCTGAATGCTAAGCTGTGAAGTCTGCGCTTGCCTGCTTGGTTTGTCCTGCTTCCTGGTATGTTATGATTAGCTTGTGTACTCCTCCTGATATGGGTGTTGATAGTGTTATTACCCTGCGGATTTCGCGTCCTGGCTGTAGTACTAGGCCGTTAGCTGGTATACCTAGCTGTGATGTTATGTCTATTGATCCATCAATTGTAACGCTTGTTATGTTTGCTGGACCAGTACCGATATTCTTGACAGTTATGTCTAGGAACTGTGTACCATCACTAGTGGTAGTCACAGTTACTGCTACGTAGAATTTTGCTCCAGCACTAACCGTCGACTGACTATTGAAGAAGTTGTATAGCAGAGCTCCACCAACCAACACTATAGCTAGTAGTAAAATCTCGGCTACTATTGTCCTCATACTTACACCTCCTACTTTTCTTCACTAAGCATCAAGGCCTAGGAGAACACGTAGAACCACATGGGAAAGTATATGAACTAGTTACGTAGAAGCATCAACACTTATCTCAACTAGAAATCCAAGCCAGCTATGAGCGAAAAATATATTTTCTGAGAGGTTGGGGGCAATGTGACACCATATGTGTTACACAAATTGCTAACACTGTTATAGTGTAGATCTAATTCATAACTCAATGTAGCGAAGGGTTTATATATAAGCTTGTAATGCTCATGGAAGAGAATTATCTGATGAACTTGTGTACAAATTTGTTAATTAAGTCAGATATTTCTTCAACATATTCACGTATCCTATATAGCTCCTCGAGGAGCCAGTTGGGCATCACTGTGTAGGCTGTGTATGCTAGTAAAACTAAACTTAACAGTATTAATGGGATGTTTAAGGCCGGGTCATCGTATGTTCTAGAAGTTAATCTAAGCGAGCGCCTGGATAAGGGGTAGAATAGCGCTACACCTCCAGCTGTTAACAGGTCTGCAACTATATGTAGCCCGTAGCCAGTGATCCAAGCATGTATTAGCGTCCATGGAAGACCTAGGAAGCCTAAGAACAAGTATACCGTTATCGTCGATAATATGAGTGCAAATAAGTTATGTAGCGTCCTCCTATGTCTTAACCAGACATCGATGTCAGGGAACGTGCTAGCCGTAACAGCTATCAGTGCTTGTAGGGGTATCAACCATGTATTAACGTTAAACACTGTCTTGGATAGGAATAGCGTAGCTGAGACTCCTAGTAGTATATGTGTTTTCTTTTTGACCATACTACCACCATGACATTACTACTGGTTTCAGGTAGAGGAGTGATAGGATGGTTATTACTAGAATGAACAATGGCTTCACGGTATCACGTATCGTAAGCGACTTTGTCTTAGCTAGTAGAATTGCCAGCACAGTTGTTGACAATATAATCGACGTGTTTAGCTGATTCTCATCAATACCTGGTCCTGTAGCAAAGCCTAGCGGTGTGGCAAGCGACGAGAACTTTGATAGAATAGCTACTATGATCCACGGAAATATTGTGAGAACTATTGGACTAATGAAGGCTAAGATCTCATACCTTAAGAGCATCTTAGAACTCCTCCTCTTAGCCTCAAGTACTGTCTCCGCGAAGTAGAGGATCTTCTGTAGCGTCTCAGGCGTTGTTGCGCCAAGCCGTTTAGCAACATCTATTAGCCCGAAGACGTACCCCGATATACTGCTCTTGAACCTTGGCAGGCTACTTGTCCTTAGATACAATGTTATTTTATCTCTAAAAACCGCAATATCCTTGGATTCCTCAAGGGCCTTATCGATGGGGTAACCTGTTCTGATATACTCTAGTATTCTTCTAAGAAGATACGGTAGTCGATGCTCTTCTTCCCAAGCCTCATACAATTGTATCCTAACTGTGAAGCCGTAGCAGGCTAGGAATGCTGCTATAACAAGGCCTAGCTTAACCCACGTATCCATGTTAAAGATGTATGATGCAGCTAAGGCTACAGTGGCGGCGATTAAGCCTATCTTCACGGCCTTAGAGTCATCCACGTACAATGCATACTTGGGCGTTAGTGCTGAGACTATTAAGAGCGCCAAGGCCCCGAGGATCAATACCATGTAGTTGTATATGGCGAAGAATCCTTGACCGCCTAGGAGACTCGACGAAAGTATTAGTATCGGTCCCAAGACGAAGACTATGAATAATGTCTCGGCTATACCACCAGCTTCACCCGCATACGTAATCCAGTCATAGGATAATCTATTCAGGTATTCTCTTGCCTTATCCGATACATATGCCTGTAGGTCACCACCGCTTAGCGCTACATCCACGTAGCCGTTGATGTAGTCGCCGAACTCATTGTGGTGTTGCTTTGCTAGTTTTCTTAGAGCAGTAAACGGGTCTAGGCCGTAGAGACTACGTAGACGCTTATATACTAGAACCTCTTTTACAGGTGCTAACCCCTCCTCGAATACGTGAACCATATTACAGCCAGCCATATGGAATAATTCTACGGTATAGGCGAAGAACGGTAACTGTTTAACAGCAGACTCGTACCTAGTCTTCTTCCTAAGGTAAAGATAGAGTATTGGGAGAACAGGTAATATGAGGATTATGAGGCCCGGCAAACCTGTTAATGCAACTAGAGTTATCGTCAATGGTATAGATAGTATAGCGAGCGAGACTACAAGGCAACCGAGATAGATTGATGGTAATATAACGCCTGACTCCTCGATTAACCCCTTAAACTTGGAGCTAATCTTCACCGAATACTCCATTAACCTAGAGTGAAGCCTGGGTAGCCATATATACCATGGTGTTTTAATCTTCTTTGCTACCTCTAGTTTAACATAGCTTTTCTTGAAGAACGCCATATACGTGAAGATTAGTCCTTGAACCATTAACACTATTGCTGGTATAACGTGGTGAGCTACGAGTAATATGAGCGTGGAAGCATGCGATACAATTGCGACTACTAGTGCTCCTAAATTATGAACTCTTAATACTCCAAGTCTTATAGGTGCATACTTATAGTATCCAACAAGTCTAATAGCATAATGAGCTAATCTGGGGGCAACAAAATACGTTAAAGCAAATACCATTAAGGCTAATGGAATACTTGCGAGAGAGTATAAGATTTTCTCATTAATATTCAGGTCACTTACATATGTATTATATAGTATTATCCCGGCCATAACCAAAGTAAAAATCATAGCTATGAACTCTAATACGTATCTCCTCATAATAGTACCCATAAATTACGAGTACTAGGGAGAAGTGGAGAAAGAAGACTATGGAGAAAGACTTATTAGCTTTGAAATAGAAAATTGCATACTTGGAGAAAGAAAATGGCAGTGACCGAGCTAATAGTTGATGACGTATGGACAGGTATATTGGTCTTCACAGTACTATTCATTATAGGTATCATATTCTGGTGCTTCCAATATGTTTTCACGGTAATGGAACAAGCGGGTATCGATACTACATGGTCTCGTAAAATGCTGGATAACCTATATGGATTGACGGTGCTCGCGATAACACTGTTAACGTCCATTCCCACAACATTGATAGCCATAGTGATAGCTATAATTAAAGAGCTGTCTTAGAAATGTGGAACTCCCTTTGCAAATCCTCAAGTGTAGTTCTTTGCTGCATTACCAGGCGCTCTATTATCTTAGCTCTCTCTTTCAGTTCTTGGAGAATCTCTTCTTCGCTCCAGCCTAGCTGTTCTGCTACCTGTTTTAATCGCTTAGTTAGTCTTGGCTCATCGGGTTTAAATGAGTCTTCCTTTCTATCCCACTTGAAGACTTCTGTATGTCTTATCCTGCCTGAAGCATCCATGTATACTTCATAGATACTTGTAATTCTCCTCCTCCATCCATTGTTTAGTTTAACCCTCTTTATCAGCACCACACATGATAGTAGTGCTAGGAGCTCTCTGTCTATTCCAAGTATCTTTAACCTGTTAAAGAACTCATCGAATGAACCAGCATGGAATGTAAGTAAGCTACCTGAACCCACTGCTGCAGCCTGGAAAGCATAGAGTATCTCTCTTCCACGAGCCTCGGCTATGACGAAGTATTCTCCGCGATCTCTAAGGCCTACTCTTAGTAGATCCTCTATGTCTATCCTTGTTCTTTCAGCAATAGTACTCAGTAGGAGTGGCTCACGGGTCACGTAGGGTTGCCATCCAGGGTGATATAGGTTTAGTTCAGGTGTTTCCTCGATGGTTACAATCTTTGAGTCGTAGGGAACTAATTGTAGCAGAGCCTGCATTAATGTTGTTTTACCTGCTGCTTGTGGTCCAACTATTGTTATGAATTGTTGATTCTCAACCATTAACCATAGATAAGCCGCCATTAGGGGTGAAAGAGTACCCCAGGACACAAGGTCGAGAATTGTAGGTGGCCTAGGGAATTTCCTTATAGTGAATCCTGAACCCCTACGAGAGACCTCGAATCCTAGTGTAGCCTTAACTCTATGGCCCTCAGGTAAGGTGAACTCTCTTAGCGGAAACGCTGGTGAAATACTGGTACCACTTCTTTGTGCTAAGAGTATAACATAGTTTCTTAGCTCGGTTTCGGTTTCAAACACTATGTTCGTGTCAAGCCATCGGTAATCAGTTACCTCTCTATGAGCTATACGTATTGGCTGGCCTGGACCAGTAACCGAGATCTCTTCAACTAGGCCGTCACGGATTAATACATCTATTTTACCGTATCCTAGTACATCTCTAACAATGTAGTATTCTAGTACTGCTAAATTCCTCTCAACCCGATCAGTAACACCCAGTACTTCACCTGCTTCAAGAAGCAGCATCCTGATATTTTCTTCCCTGAGCTCGCTTACGCGGGGATTCATCAATATGTACTCCTTAAGTGTTTCGAGAAGCTTCCTGGAATCATCGCTTAGCTGTGGCTCCTCTATATGATAGATTCCTTGATAGCCGTTGTCGATTATGCTTACTATTGCTAAATCTTTGTAGCCTGTACGGTATTGTTTGACTATTACACTCTGAGCTTGTAGATTTTCCTTGGTGATCGTTGTTTCTTCACCTCTTCTAGAACTCCTAGTTCTTCTAGTTTCGATAGTAATCTCGCTGCATGGTATTTCTCTAGGCATGTGACTTTCATCATGTCCTCTACGTCGATCTCCCTTTTGTTGAGGGAGCGTAGCCTCGAAACAAGGTCTTCTACAACAAAGCTTGCAACCATCTTAACGGTTCTCATACTATCGCCAGTACCTAGCCTATACTGGGAGAAGCAATGATTTCAACGGGAACCATTGTATTAGCTAACTCTCTTGGTAATGTCAAATGTATTCTCTTGCAACGGGGCTCGAGGTCTACTACTAGTACATCTCTATCAATCCATACAAAGATCCTCTGTATCCTTGGATCAGCTACGTAGACGTCTACTCCAGCTGATCCACCACGCCTGAAGACCTTTAGCCTACGCTGTTCCAAGACGTTGTAACCTTTAAGGATCATTCTATAGGATTCATTGGTGAAGCCTATTTCGTTTAGGAGTATGCGTAGTGCTCTATAGAAACTCGGACGGCTGGAATAGGTCCAGAACAAGGTGGCTCTAGGATACTGTCTACATATGCCTCTAGCAGTGCATAGGGCTTGAGCGTAGAACACTGTAGCTGCCGCGAGTGCTAGTGGATCATAGCCTCTACCACTTATTTGGGTGAGATAGCCATAGTTTTTTGCAACCCTTAATGCAATGTCCGCTACAACAGGGTTCCAGCCAAAATCATAGAGTACGGATTGTACTCTCGAGACATAGAGTTCTTCTAGCCTCTCGTTGTAGTAGAGCATGTAGCCACGTTTACTTCTAGAATGAAGCTTTTCTAAGACAACGTAGCTTCTCCTGTCTAGCTCGTAGCCTAGGTTAACTAATTCATCGTTTCTAAGCGTATGGGTAGAGTACACGTAGCGCCCGATTTGTGTGAAACCATAGGTGTAAGACATCATTGCTAAACCGTTATGTCTAAGAGGATAATACGCTTATATTGTATCCTATGGAAACATTCTAACCAGTTAATGATGGAGCTAACTAGTTTTGTGAGACGACTACGTCTATTATCCTGCTTCCTCCAGTCCAGCGACTGTAGACGTATGCGTGTGTCCATCCAATAGCCTTGTACTCTGAAATATTGATTAAGCCACTAATAACATTAGCGTTTGATGAAGGCACTAAGACTATGAAAGGTGCTGAGGAAGCATTCTCTATGGTTATGTTTACGGAGTTAACTATTGCTGTAAGCGTGTAAGTTGACATAGCCGTGATGTTGAAGATGTACCCGGCAATACTAACCCTAGTAGTAAACCTGAATGTTGAGAGTGTCGGTGTCACTTCACTTGTAGTATTGAGTAGTTCTATGCCGTTGGCATATACTCTAAGCGTTATGTATGCTCCTCTTGCAGGGCCTATCCATGGTGTGACATTGTATTCTATCCTAAGCATAATAGTTGAGGTGGGAGGAGCTGTGTAAGCGTATTTAACAGGATATGTGCTTGCATTTACTACTATCTTACTATCGAGTACTATTACGGGTTTTGGTGCTGTGAAGACGTATCTTCCTAGAATAAATACATTATTGGAAGACCAGTTCACCCAGCTAAATGTTATCGAACTACAGTTCACCTTGTAGTAGGATATTGTTTCCTCAGTATAGGGGTAAGGGTCTAGTACTGGTAACTTGGTGAAGTTAGTACATGATAGAGTGTTGAGTTTTGTAGTTGCAGGTGTAGTAGCGTCAATGATGTCCTGGGGTCTTATAGTATTGTTTGAGAAGAATGTTGTGGAGGGCAGGTAGACCTCTATGTACGTCCAGTTAGGCCATAGAGGCCTCTTCAGCACTGTTACGTTAAATAATATGTAGGGATAGCTTGTAAGCACACTTATGTTGGTGTATACTCCTGCTCGTACACTATATGAGCCTAGGGCTGTACAGCTTGTAGTATTGCATGCGTAGACGTTGAATACAACATCCTCTAAGCTATATACCCTGAATAACACGTGGCCTGCACTTAACACTACGTGATCATATATAGTAGAGCTACGGGTCCATGACACGTTGCCGACTATTCTCCACGTCCTCCAACCTATACTTGTTTCAGTAAAGTTAACTGTAGCTAGCAGGTAGAGACTAGTGCTATTGGAATAGCCTGATAAGTAGCCTGCATGAGCTACTAGTTCAGCTACATTCACTGCATATACTCTAGTCCACTGACTATCGTTGTAGGGTACAAGGGGTTTAAAGGAGTAGAACCAGCCAGGCCATACCACTAGATACCTACCACCAGTAGCATTAGTGCTGAGATGCGGAGCAGGTTTAAGTAGCCTAACAGCTCCGTTAGCAGCTACACCATAAACTACTCCACTTAACTCTGGAAACGGCTTATTCAATTCAATGCCTAGGTCACCAGCTAGGTACACCTCTATGTTTCCCGAGGAGTCTTTTACAACAATGTATTCAGGCCTAGTATTGCCTACAAGGTATCCTGAACCATTAATGTATATAGACACCCCAGCCTGCTCACTCAGCAACTCCAAGACCCTTATAGTCTTCACACTAGTGGAGGATAACAGGTAAGCAGTAGAGAGCAATAAGATAACTATGAGTGATACACCTAGGGCAACTGCTACTACATTAGCCTGTGCTTTACGCATTCCCCCACCTATTAACGAGGAAAACACGGGAGAAAGCAATCAAACAATAGAATATCTATATCTGCATTCTTGATCCGTATAGTGGTCTAAGGAGACATTATAGTGTTAAATTTATTTCTCTTACTTGGATACTAATTCTATTAGTTGCTTTAATTCGGGACAATATTGTATAAGTATCTCTGTTACACGGTAAGTGAACATACAACTGTATGCTATTACCGCTAATACTTCAAATACTGCCAGCTGATACCTCTTGTATTCTTCAAATATTTGTTTTATTTGTTTTAAAAACTGGCTAACCTTGTATGGTTTTAGCTTTAGTTCTTGTGAGTTTGGTTCCATAGTTATATCTCCGTGTGCGTATCTTGACCTGAGAGAATAGACGCATCCACATTCACTCTTAAGCAACCTACCTACTTCATCCTTATCCATGTCATGTTTCTCAAGTAGCTCTTTAACCATCCTTACAAAACTTTTCTCTTGTACGAATCCTAGGGATCTAAGGTTGTGGAGAAATCTCTCCATAGCTCCTACAACGCGTATTATAGCATGTTCGTGGTTCTCGTGGAGGTACATGTCTATGCTATCTTGTATCCCTAGTACCATCTCTCGAAGATGTTGCACCATAGTATTGCATTTATGATCAACACACTTGATGTTATTTAATCTCTTGGCCGTTTTGGCTGTATATGATCGATACGGTTTTATTGTAATAAACAATACTATGTATCTAGATACGATCATTACGATAAGTAGCTCAGCAGCTGCCACCCCTAGAATGACAATATCCTTATATGCAGTGAGGTCAACTATGTATCCTAATGTCAAGAGAAGTACAACTATTCCAAAACCAAGGGCTAAGCAAATATTTGCATACCGTAGAATTCGTTTTGTAGTAGGGTCACTTGCGTATGTTATAATCATTCCTATAAGCATGGCACCCATAGCTAAATAGATATGACTAGCCCCAATACCTTCTGCTATACCACTTAGGACGCTAATGCTTAGAAAAGCTAATAGAAAGGCTACCTCCATGCTCTTCATTACAGTACGCCATATACTTAAATGGTTAAACTACTCTAAATATACCATGGCTAACATATTATTATCAATTCTTAAAAACAATAGCTGTTAATGGCTAAATTAATTCACTTAACTACATGTATGACTCCATACTCCTTTGCTTGTCACTAATGTAGTAGATGTAGAAGAGGTCAGGGTTAGAGAGACCTTAATTAAGGCTAGCCTTCTTGGCGGGATACTCGTTGATGGAGACCATGACTTGGAGGTAGGATCGTATACTAGTAACGTGAATGATGCTTGCGTATTGTTCACGTAGACTTCTTTGACCTCTATGTCTTCGAACCCATAGTTGTATACCAATATGCTGGAGGAGTTACAGGTAACGTAGCTTAATGTTACTATGTTGCTTTTCGTTAAGGCCTGGTTTAACGCTTGTTGTTGCAGTATTATGCTGAGTGTTATGGATCCGATGACGCTAACAGTTAGTGTTATGAGTAGTATCTCGCTTATAATCCTGCTAACCATTGCTTAACACCTTCCTAATCTTGCTAAGAGCATACTCTATTCTCGGTGCAATTTCCTTTACCCGTTTCTCTCCAGTTAACACGTATATTATTGCTGCAGCCAATACGTTAGCCTTATGCTCTTTTACAACATGCTCTGGAAGTTTATGTAGGAGCTCAAGGGCTTTAGGCACTAGATCACGTCTATTAAGCCTGTTAAGAACCCAGATTACAGACTTCTCCACCCAGTCACGTTTACGCCTTATTCCAAAGTATCTTCTTAGTATTGCTGAGTACTTGTAGATAGATTTCCCAGCCAGCATCTTCAACTTCCTAAGCATGTATTGAGGTACGTATCCTTGCTTTAAGAGCAATGCAATGTAAATGGATGCAGCTGCAAGAACTCGTGGATCAAGTTTAACGTGCTTCCCCCTTAACACGTCATATGCCGTGCTTGCAACTTTTACGGCTTCCCCAACCACATCGAGACCTAACTCTACCTCGTCAGCCATACTGTGAACGTATTTTATGGTCTTTACAAGTGTTTTAGGAGGCTTCCACACCTTGTATAGAAGAACCCTTGACCTCCCTACATTCCCCACATTAACACTATAGTGTGCACTGTAGTCGTAGATTCTATCCACAACCTCTCCAGTCCTAGAATCTATCACATCCCCAGTAACATAATCATAGATATACTCCACACCCACCCCCAATTATCCTCCCAAACAGGGAGAAAGCAATCAAACAATAGAAAATATGATTCATCGATAGGAACAAAATATCAAAGTCTTGGTGGTATCGTCTCATTATCTTGATCAAGGAAGTATATGATAAAGTAAAGAATGGCTCTAGAGACCTTAGTTCTGGAGCGCAAAACATATATTCTATACATTGTAACGTTTAGTCAACAGTTAAATTGAGGTGGTTAAACGCTTGTCTTTATACCGTATAGTGAATAATCAAAAACTTGTTGAGTTACAACTTACAAGCATTTCCGAAGAAAAACTATATCCTTTACTTAAGAATAATCCGAGAGCTCTTCTACCAGGAGAAGATGAACGAATAGTAATCCTAGGCTACAAGATTCCCTGTGGCAACCTAGAGATAGATTTACTAGGCATAAATAATAATGGGAACCTAGTCATAGTTGAGGCTAAGGGCTATGGTACACCACGTGAGGTAGTCGCTCAAATACTAGAGTATGCTTCTTGTGTGGAATCATGGGGTATGAGAGAACTAAAGGACAAATTAGTAAACAAGAAGCAGCTAAGCCCGAATGAAGACCTTATATCCTGGATAAGGAAGCAGTTCAAGGAACACTATGGAGAAGAAGTAGAAGTAGATATAAAGGAAGATAACATAAATGTCAATCAACGACTAATCCTTTTCCTCCCAAGCAGAGACCCACATATAGAGAGGATGGTAGAGTACTTGAGGAAAAGAGGCTTAGACATATACTACGTGGTCTACAACATCTTCAGAGAAAAGGAGACACAATACCTAGTATCATATGTTGTCGTTGGAAGCAATATTGAACCTATAAAGAAGCTTCAAGCACAGGGAACAATAAGCATGGAAGAGTTCATTGAGAAGCTCAAGAAAAAGAAGCTAAACAATATAGCCGAGATAGCAGAACATCTCTACAAACAAGGAAAAGCATACACAAGAAAGCACCTGATAATCTCTCTACTTAACGGGGAAGTAAGGATTGAGATAGCTGATCCAGAAACCTATCCACAAGCCTGGATATACATTTATGACGAAAACGTACTAGATAGGGTAATTAACATCGCCAAACAACTAAATCTACCACTAATAGAAGAAAAAATAAAGCAGTTCAAACCAAGAACAGCACCAATAATACTACAAGGAATAGAAGGACTACAACACTTAGACAAAACAATAAAGCAACTAGTAAAGATGATAGAGGAACCCGAAAACTAGAGACTTATCAGGCTGAAAAAAACCTGCTTCGAGGCCTAATAACCGATGCTATTTTTATTTAAGATTTCTTTCTTACAACTAAATTCCTGGTACTTTTCGCAGAGTTTGACTGTAGGCTTACTGTTCTCCACCTTCTTCAACCCCCAGCAAAATTCTAATACGAAGGTCTCATACCTCCTAAAATACCGTTAATCGTTTCTCTAAAAGAGGCAGGTTATCTACACTATGGTTGTTCATCCGATTGAATCACCTAATTATATAGTAAGCTGAAGCAACATTGTATTTAAGTAAGTTGATAGGCTATGATATTATCACCGTTATATATCGTAAACTAATTGATTATTTTGGCTTCATGGTTATAGAGTTATTGAATGGTTCGAGGACGTAGGTATATCAGGTGCTACACCACCTTGGGAGAGACCTGCATTTAAGCAATTACTTGAAACCGTTAAACGTAGACCTAAACCAGTACTAATCTATGAGCTGTCGAGACTGGGCAGGACGTTCTACGAGACATTGAAGGCCCTACAAGAGCTAGAATCCCTAGGAGCACCAGTAATAGCTGTTAGCCCTAAGGAATCATTCCTACAGAACCTAGACCCACAGGTTAGAAAGTTAATAATAGCTATCTTCACATGGGCAGCTGAGAGAGAAAGGGAGCTACTTAGACAGAGAACACGAGAAGGAATGCTAAGAGCAAAACTACAGGGCAAACACGTAGGAAGGCCTAGAAAGGAAATCGATTGGAGAAAATTCGACGAGTATAGAAGGAAGGGTCTAAGCCTAAGAGACATAGCACGACTACTAAACATATCATACTCAACACTACTAAGAAGACTAAAAGAAAGAAACAAAGCAATAAAGTAAACGAAAAATTCCCGACGATATTCCTGGAGGAAAATAGCACGGAATTTCTCGGAATTCCGAAAGGTTTATATGTACGGCTTTCCCAATACTAAGAACGGTGATAAGTAAATGGTGGTTAGTCTAGGGAAAGAAGTTAGAGTACTTGAGAGACGTGGTGGTAGAGGTGATATTTCATTCTATGTTAACGTGCCGAAAGACTACCACTTAATGCTTGGAAAACCGAGTAGTTATAGTATTCAATTAGTAGGTGATTTAATCCTATTATTACCAGTACGCAGTATAGTAGTTGAAAGAGAACACGGCTACACACTACATAACCTCCAAGAAGAGTTTGAAGAGTATTTGGAGAAGATTAAACCTAAATCTATTTCATGTGTTGAGGTCAATAAGTACCTCTTACGTAACAGGATAGTAAATGAGGGGATAACTGAAGCAATAGTCTTCTGCATAAACCATAAACACAAACACAAAGCTCTAATAAAATACGGGAACAATGAAGCCGAAATAATAGAAAACGGCCTAAGCTGTGGTTACTCAGGTACATCTCCAGGAGCTACTGTACGGTTTATAGCATATCTATCTCAACGTGTACGCGGAGATAGACAAGTAGAAGAAGTAGAGAAAATAGTAAAGGACCGAAAACTAAGAGCACTAAAAATAGAAGTTGACACCTTAGAAAACAAGATTATTGTTATACCAGTTACCGAATAGGATAACCAATTAATTACTATCGCGGGCCCGAGGGGATGATGAGGGGTTGGACAGCTTACCTCCATTTGGAGGAGTGAAGACTGCCGGGCTTCTGACCCTACCTCTAAGCCCCTCGGGCCCAATTACAGTATAGTTATAACACAAGCTATAAACTCTACTATAAATATGTAGCAACAAAGAATAGAGCCCGATATACTCCTCTATGTAATATTACATTAAGAAGTATTAGCTACTATGTACTAATGCGTTGAAGAATAGAGTATAAGCCAAGGTTTCTCCAGAAGTTCCTGAGAAGAATACTAGTAGCTTAAAGAGAACACGTGGAGAATATGAGTGCTTAGAGAAACAGAGGTACAGGTTATGGAAGCTATATGTATCTTAAGTATTGTCTATGCATTTAATTGTTTTCTTTCTTAGCTCTTCGTTGTTTTCTAGGAGTTCACTGATGTTTTCTTGCGCTTCCTTTTCGTTTAGGTGTGTTATAAACCAGCAAGGGTTCCTTGGGAACGCGCAATCATTGTAGAAGAAACAGTTCCTACAGTAATTAAAGAATTCTAGTACGTATAGTCTATGCATTATGCATAGCTTAGCTAGCTTCCACGGAAGCTTCCTCCTCCAAATCTCCTTCGCATCCCCTCTACTCCTAAGCTCAAGTATCTCACGTATCACTGGAAAACCTGGTAAAGAGAGCTTAACAGGTAGTGGCTCGGATACTAGGTGCTCGGCTCCATCCCTGTATAACATCTTCTTCTTAAACTGATAAGACATAACAGGTATACCACGTTTAAATACGCCTATCAGGAATTTAAAGCACACGTACCTCATTAACTGAGTAGCATATACTACTACTAAGATGTTGAGACCCGCTGAGCACTGCAATGCTTTGTGCTGGTTACTGGAGGCCCTCGGCCTCAGCATTTGTCAATCCCTCCTCTTACTCCAAAACTTTATGAAAACTTTATTCAGTGTTTATGCAATATAAAATACATTATAAAAGAATAAAGCATTACTCATTGTATAATAGTTGTAGAGTTGTCAGGTATTCTTAGAATAAGATTAAATGTTAGAAAAGAGTTTGGTTAGAAGAGTTCTTAAAACTTGATAGGAGCCTAAATGATTGCTCCAAGAAGGTTGCTTACATGTTAGGCCAACTATTATTTTGGTTAAATAGTTGTTTAACTAATTGTCTATGAAGTAATGTATTAGCCCTGTAGGTGTTTTAGGACTTGCCTTAGCTCGTGTTCTATGGCTTGGTCTAGCCTGATTATTAGTTCTGGTCCTCCGGTGGCTCCTCTTCTCACATATGATGCGTAGATTACTCCGTGTGCTATGAGCTCCTGTAGCTGTCTCGGGGTCTTCTCGGCTTCAAGCTCCGGGTTCTTTACCCTGCCTTTCAGCCTGTTGTATACCATGTCTTTGAGGTGCTGTGTTGCTTCTAGTGGGCTTAATGCTGGTATCCTGATATAGCTGCTTCCTTCTCCTAGGGCCCTGTGTAGTAGTATTATTAGTAGTTGCTCCTCAGCTGGCTCCAGCTTCCTCCCAAGGCGCTCCTCGATGTGCCTTAACGCTATTTCTACCTGTATCTTCCTCTTCCTCTCAGCGTGGTCTAAGGCCTCCTTTACCGCGTTCCTCCACTTCCTGTCGAGGACGTATACGTAGAGCTTAGCATATATCCTCCTAATCCTTACAACCCCTTTCTCTATCCAATACTTTAGGAACGAGTATATTAGCCTACTAGGGATCCCTGTAATAGCTGCTAACCTGCTAGCAGGTAGGCCTCGGTCAAAATAAGTCAGCACATACATTAGCGTCGAAGTATAGCGGCCCCACAACCTGACTATCAAGTCAACCACCTATTAGTCCATTACTAGCCATGCATGGCTGAATCTATTCTCTATTGTTTTCCTAGGCCCACGCTTCCCCAGATAGTCCTCGTACATCCTTACTATCGCTTCTAGTACATCGTAGACTTCATGTGGGTAGCGTAGAACGTATACTAGATCTACTATTTTTCTCGCAGCCTTATACTCTTCTTCATTGTGGATGTTGAGGCTGAAGGCCACGTACAAGGCTGGTTCACCCTGTCTTTACTTTGTATACTCTATTGTTTCGTTTTTCAACATATCCTAGTCTCTCTAGTGCTGTTAGTATCCTGCCAGCTACCTTCGTTGAGACTCCTATTTCCTCGGCTAGTTCTTTTACGTGTATCCATTTTCTATTTCTATTTCTTAGCCTACGAGCGAGTTTATGTAGATTAATTGTCACCTTAATGTAGTAGTTAGACAACATATCACCCGGTAACAGAGGCCTTCACGGGAGAAACAGTTACACTAATTGAATAACGGCTTGTATTCTTCGAGCGAGGCGAGACATAGAGCTTACAGGTCACGTGGAGAACCGTGAGACAGCGGTCAGGGTGAGTATACATTGATTTAGGGAACTCTAGCTTGGGTGAATAGCACCAACAGTTACGGTACCATGGACAACGTTTCCTCAACGAAGGGTACAGGTCTACTAGGTATTGGTGTGTCATTAACGTAGTACCTCTTCGAGAACGGTTTGTCTGAGTTGTTCTCTTAGTCTGGGGTCGAGGCCGGGTTTGATGGTGTAGATGTTGCGGTGGCTTCTGCTCCTAGCTACGGCTACTACGCCCTGCTTCTCCCAGTACCTCAGTATAGAATAGACTATGCTCAACCTGATCCGAGTAGAATATGCTATCTTCCTAGCAGTACACGGCCCATGCTCTAACAGGTACCTTAAAACCATACGAGTGTACGGGCTCCTAATCCTCACGATAACACCTCGTAGATGTGTTTGAGGTAGAATAGAAAATACATTAACCGCTCCTCTGAGTTCTTACAGGACCACAGATGTGCTCCACGCGGAAAGGTCCAGGCAGTAGAATCCCATGAGCCAGGTACCAGGTGGTTTAAAGCCTTCTTAACACCTGAAAGGCCGGGGCCGAAGACGTGGACATGGGTATTAGGTCTGTCTAGCTCTCTTAGAGTTCTCCTGGCCAGCACTATGGTTTCGGCTATCATCTTAGCGTTCTTGGTGGTACATAGGTTGCCGAGGGCGATTCTCCTAAACCTGTCGAGGACTCCAAGACTAATTAACTGCTCAATGCTGTAGACTATGCTCTCAGGTGTTTCCCAGTAGCCCTGTGCTACGGGTAGCCATGGTATCTCCCTGTAATGGTCTATTACGTAGACTATGTTCTCTATAGTCCTATCAATGTTTGTGTACTCGTCAACCCAGAGAGCATGACTCTTCTTCCAGGTGGAAACATAGTCGTCGGGGTAGTCGGGGATGGTAACCATGTAGTTGAAGCCATAGCGTCTTGCCAGCCCTCTAAGTCTACTAATGGCTTCTAACAGTTTATCCCAGTACCTTCCATCGTAGTCGAATGATAGCTTATTGTAGGGCTTCTTCCAATACTTTTCTACGCCAACATCGAGGAGGACGTGTTCTACCCTAAGCCCTACACCACCTAGAACCTCAAGATACTTCTCCAGGCCGTCGAGGCCGTAGACGTTAACCAGTATCCAGGGCCAGGGGGCACCGTTGGGTGGGAAGGTGTAGAACCTTAGTCCACTCCTACGCAGTACTACTATAGCTTTTAAAAGAGATGAACCATAACCGTTATGGAACACTCTGATGACCGGGTGTTCCATAACTCTCCTAGACCAGCCAATAGACTTTGAGAGATGATAATAAACAATAGACGGTGCTAAACCTAGATCCTCGGCAAGCTGCCTAACACTAAGCACCTTATGTTTCCTTGCCTTAGTAGACGTCTTTGCCTTTTGTTCCTTAACCTTACCACGGGTCTTAGAAACTGTGGTCACAGGTCATCAACCTTTACTTCATAGTATTTTGATGGATAGATCCGTTTGATTCTTGGCTCATCTCTTTTCAATTGCTTCTGTTTTACCTGACGGTATCTACTGTAGCTTATGATTATGGCCTCGCAGCTCATCAGCAATCACCTAGAAGGCTGTGCTAGGAGTTGTAGTTCTTTTTCGAGAATCCTTAGCCTTCTGTATACGTCGTTGTAGGCTATTTTCAATGCTTTCTCGCGGTATACTCCATGTAACGCTCTTATGATCTTCTCCATAGCAGTGTTGCCCGGTATTAACTGTCCCTTCATGTACTTGGTGATAGCCGACTTGCTTATGCCTGCAGCGATAGCAGCATTCGTTGGCGTTCCATACTCTTCTACGAGCAATCTAACAATCCTTAACCTAGCCTCCCCTGAGAGAATGACAATCCACTCTCTCAACGCTTCCACCTCCTAAGAGTCCCGTACTCTATTCTACGTACAATCAATCCACCATTGAACCTATGTAGCTCTAAGACGTGGTCGTAGATCCTATGCCGGCATAACGGGCATGTAAACGCGTAGACAACGCGTCTAGTACCGTCGACTAGTTCCTCGCGTTGCAGTTCTAGCTCCATCAGCGATTCCTTACAGTACGGGCATACCACGTAGCCTTCCAGTGCTAGTGATAACAGGTTCCGTAGATGCTCTACTAGTTCATAGTATGCGCAATCATCTACCATGTGCTTGTGCAAGCTATCACCTCCTAGAATGAGGTATCCTCTTCTAGCTCGTCCTGGAGAAGCCGTCTAGGCCTGCGTAGGCTTAGGATCCTAGTGTTTGTCTCCTTTCCATTCCTCTTCTTATGGTACCTATTCAGTAGGTACCTCATTCTATCCTTTGTTAACGGTAGAACCTCTACGCTCACAGAAAGATCACCTCAAGGCTAGAATGGACCTACATGATCATGTACTACTCCTTTAAGCCACTCCAAGTCTTCCTCGATGGAGTTAACCCTCTCCTCAAGCTCCCTAAGCTGTTCTAGGAGCCTCCTAGCCTCCCCGTTATTGAATATGGCTAGGATTACGGCGACGCCGAGCCTTATCAGCTCACTACGACTAGTACCTAGCTGCTCAGCCAGCTTATCCAGTGCTGCTAGGACATAGTCTTCGATCTTGAATGAGACAATCCTCAGCCTACCAGGCCATTCATCCCCGTCATTAACGGGTATACTGGCGGTTACGGGAGCTCCTGTACCAGAGCCTCTACCGGGTTGTTTTACCCTGGCATCGACTAAGCGTACAGTAAGGCTTTTATCATGAGTAATCCTAATACTATACATGACCGTCCTCCCCCCTTCCCCTTCCACGTTTTCTTAAATCCTAGAACATGATCATGAGAATCAAGGCCCTGCACCACTGTTTTCGATAAGCCTATCGTAGAGCCATAGCAACAAGTACTTGTTACGCTTAAGCAGTGGGTCACCGCTATTCTCAATGACTTTCTCAAGATCCTCAGCACTAGGATACTCCGACAAAATCCTCCTAACAACATCCAAAGCATCATTTATACTCAACTTTATCAACCAATCACCTCAGCCTTAACTTTTATACAATGCCTTTCTTCAATTCTTCGACTTTCTCTCTGATTATTGTTCTAAGAAACTCGCTTCTATCAGAATAGTTTAGTTTTCTCCATAGGATATCTATTTCTTTTAATAGTTTAGGAGGCAAACGAAGTAAGACGGGTTCAAGCTTTTCACGATAAGAATTTCTCAAAATCTATCACCGTGGATATCTGATGTCTAGTTTATAGATAGCTATATGTCAGATATAAAAGTATTCCTACTATTAGCTATATTACTTGCTATATAACGTACAACATGTATTAATTTGCTCAAACAAAAGATTTCAGCGGAGAAAATGTTGCCTAGAAGAAAGATATTATTTGGCGAGGAAGCACGTATTCTTGTAGCCCTACTGGAATACGGTAAAAATGATATAACTAGCTTAGTAAGAATTACAGGTTTTAGTAGACAAGCTGTAACAAATAATGTAAACTTACTTAAAGCCTATGGCCTGGTTGAAGACGAGTATGAGAGATACCCGCCTAACCGTAGATTTGTCTACCTTACTGAGAAAGGGAAAAAGATAGCAACTCTACTAAAACAGGTACTAGAAGAGATAGGCGAAGAACTACCTAAAGCCCAAACTCCCTAACAATATCATCAAACGTCATCTCCTGTACTCTACTTCTAATTCTCAACACTCTTTGATAGGCCTCCTCCTTATCCCTAGAATCCAGTATCTCCTTCAAAATAAAATCCAGTAAAGCCAACAACTGAGACCTAGAACAACTCATAATCTCCCCGATTACTAGTCCAAGTTTAAAACAGGTTTTATTGAGAGCTAGGTGAAAAGTGTTCATTCTGCAGGGACTTAAGAAGACCTTTGGCTGGCTCAGACAAGGGTTTACAAAGACCATGCTATTACCCTAGCACCATTACTTGTATTCTTCTCCACTCCTCTCTTCTACCCTGAACTCCCTATTATAGACGTAGTGGTAGTAGTACTAGTAGTAGTGGTAGTAGAAGTTCTACTACTACCACTCTCTATAGAGAAGGATGGGTTCTTGATCTCGGAGAAACAGTTAGGGCATGTAATACGCATTCCCGGTCCCGTAAAGTAGTAAGCAAAGTAGTATGGGATTACATGGCACTCCTATGATAGAATTATATGAAAGAAGTACGGAAATAGTAGGGTCAGGACATGTGAGAGAATTATGGTGGAAAATGTTGGTTTAGGGAGAGTCTTTGTTGCTGATTTATTGTTCGTAAGCTTCTAGTGTGTTGTTCTCATCAAAACATCTAAAAACAGCATGGTGCTAGGAGTACTCTGGAGACGCCTGTGTCTAGTGGGGAGGCTGGCGAATACACTACTATTGTGAAGGTTAATGCTAAGAGGATTAAGGATAGGTACAGCCTCTACATAACCATACCTAAACCTGTAGCCGAGAAGCTCGGACTCAGACCAGGTAATGCGCTGCAGCTCACCGTTAAAGGCAACACCATAATTCTCAGACCACTTAAACCAGTAGACTAGAACCCCCATACGGATCACCAGGGAAGCTATTTCTACATAAGCTCTGCGAGTATCTTCTCGGCTAGTTCTCTATCCCTTATCTTGATGACGACGTCGACCCTAACCCTGGCTTCCGCCAGCTTCTCCCACAAGTCGTTGTTGTCCATCGGCAAGTAGATCTTGAACCGCCTATCACCCTCCCGGGCAACCATCCTATTCCTAACCAGGATACGATCACCAACAACCAAAGTCACACAAACACCCCATCTCAACTGTTTATTGGGATAACCTGGTAGTCCTCAGATATGGGGAGGATCTGCTTTAGCCTCGCCCTTGCTTCATCTGCATGGTTCTTCATGTACTCCTCCATTGCCTCCTCTAGGGCCTTCTGAGCACTCTTACCTAGAATCGTAGCAAACTTCCTAAACCGCTCCCATAAGATGGGGTTAACTGCAGGACCAATCTTCTTCCTCACACCCATGCAAACCACCCCACAAAACACACAAACTACACAGTCTGCACTCTACTACTCTGGTAGACTAGTATATAAGTAATTTGCATCTACGTTATGTAGAGTGTTTAGTGTTCATACAGAAGTATATTCTACTAATACTGTACACTCTGTATAAAGTATACGGTGTATCGACAGTTTGCCTAGAAAGAAGATCAATGGCGTACTATTAGTCCTGGCAAAGCTGTTAGAGGTTGAGGAGGACAAGGGGATATCAATACTTAGGCTTCAAGAGCTTACAGGGATAAAGAACTACTATACAATAAACAGGCACCTAGACATTCTCAAAGAGCTAGGATTCATCGAAGAAGAAGTAGACATGGGGCCACCAGCTCGTCGACTAATTAGGCTTACAGAAGAGGGTAGAAAAGCTGCTTATCATGCACGAGAACTCCTAAGATTAGCTAAAATAATTTAACAACCAAGATGGTGTCCTATCATGAGTAATAATGATAGTGAAGCACGTGAATCACGTTATTTAAAGTCTGTGTTTATTCCAGAATTCTCGTTGCAGGGCACCACAATACCTATGCATATACTATGGGATAAGAAGTTCAGAGTAAATAACATAGTACTTTGTTACTCATCTTATTTAGAGGTTAAAGAAATATACAATGTTGCCAAAGAAGGAATACGAATCAGAAATCATTGTATGTATATTAATGGTCAAGCATTAGAAGTAAATGGATATATCGGCCTTGTCCTAAAGTCAAAGATCCTTGCTGATCCTTATGTAATAGTTCCAATGAGTATCGAAATCACTTGGAGTTCAGGAGACAATGAAAAAATCGAACAAAGGATAGTACTCTTTAGACCCCATATAGTGGTTCATCATATTCCGTCTACAATAAATGTTAAGGTTAAAGATCATAGATTGGAGATTAGTAATAGAATAGTTATTAAAAACGAGGGTTATGCCACAGCTATAGTAAAGTTTGAGGTTGACCCAAGTAGTGACGTTAAGTTAACAAAACCAGAAGAAATTGAGGAATATGTTAAAAGCTTTTGCGAGCATCTATCTCAAAAACTAAATAGAGTCAAGAAGGAGTTTCCACAATACTCCAATATCGTAAGTAGTTTTGAAGAATTGATGATAAAATTTGCAAAAGGAACATTTACCTTAACTGAGGATTTTCTGTCACATACCAGAGAGGTGTTTAATGCATTACTAGATGCTATGGAGAAAGATGAAGTATTTGCACGTGCACTTATTTCAGCTATAGTAGGAGCATATATTGCTGCTATAAACATATTGACAGAATTTAGAGCTTTACTTGAATACCTTAGATCTATAGCTAAAAATAGAGTATTATTGGTAAATGCTATGCACATGCTTGAACTTCAACCCGGATCAAATCTCTTGAAAGGCTATATTCGAGTGCACGACCTTGCAGGAAACGTTTATAGTCCTATACACGTTGAGCTTCAAATAAACGTTAACAATCCCGAAAGCATTAAGGTGCCAGTATATGAACTATTTCAGTGGGGTGAGCAACCATAGCAACTGAACTGTTAACTAGTGTTATTTATCGTCAACTTGCTGAGAAGACTCTTAATCTGACCGCCAAAATATTAACGAATGTACTTAAAGAAATCAAAAGCGATATAGAAATTCTTGATCAAGAACTTGTATTTCAATGTCCACAAAACACAGGCAGGCTTGACCTCATTTTTCAATTAAAGAAAGGGATTATCTCTATAAGAAAGAAGAGAAAATTCAATATACCAGCACTACGCAATGTCTACGTCAAACCTGTAATATCATTTAGAGATGTGACAAACGAGAGTATCCGCTTTATTTCTCGTGAGAGCTTTGAACTTATTTATGGGAAGCTAAGTGAGGATGTTCCCTACATTCTTGGAATAGAATTTGATATTGAGAATCCTAATTTTATAGATCGCTTAGTACATCGAAAGGTACTAGAAGACTCCATTGAGGATCAAAGAAGATACTGGCTCCACGCTCAGTTAAGGTTTGTGAAAGGATTAGAAAAAGTGTTTTCGAATATTAGAATAAATGACCTTAATTTTGATGTTACAGTTGCAGTTCATGAAGATGTACGGGTATCGATACCGTCAACATTTAAAAAAGAACTTGAACTCGTTGTACAATGGCTTAGGGAGACACATAGAGAGAAAACAACGGTTATCCTTAGAACATTTAAAGCTTCTTAGGAGGAGGGACTCAACTAAGAGAGATGTTTTAGAGCTACTGAAAAGATTACAAGATTTATTCCTTCCTATAGTCTTCAAGAAATTTATTGAAGTAAGAGATGATTTCCGATACCATGATTGTAAAAGAGGTACAGATTACTATTCAGCACCATTTCCTACATGGCCTAAATTCATGATAATAACCACAAGAACTGATCTATCTATAGATAAACCAGCAGCCGTAGGCTATTTAGACTTCCACTATAAGCAGTTTAGATCAGAAATAGAACGATTATTTAGTAAATATTATGGTCGAAGATTTAGTAAGCAATTATAATTATTTCATCATAATATATATATCGGAGTAATTGAACCTCTCCTTATTGCCGACTTAACTCTTAAGCTAGGCTTTTAACCATTAGCTTTACGACAACTTAGTACACCCAGTACTGTTACGACCACAGCTATAAGATCTTATCAAATGAATGGTATAATATCATGCAAACTACAGGTCTACACTATCTACTGTCTACGTAGATAGTAGATTCTAGCTAATTAGTCTAGGTTATAGATACGGTATTCGTGTTTCGTATGCCGAAGAGGGCTTTCAACGGTGTATTGAAGGTCTTAGCATATTTTGCTGATAAGGTAGGCGAAGAGGTAACAATGTATCAGATACAAAGAGAACTAGGTATGAGATACGATACACTTGCAAGAGCAGTCGAAGTACTAAAGAACGTAGGATTCCTAGAAGAAAGAATAGACCCTGGACCTCCTGCTCGTAGATTAGTTAGGCTAACGGAGAAAGGTCGGCAAGCAGCACAATATGCGAGGGAACTACTTAGGCTAGCTGGAATATTATAGGGTAAGCACACTTCAATGATGCCATGAGGGCTTAGAATTCATGGTTATTGATAAAGGTGCTGTATGCATACTTACAATGATATTCACTATAACCATTATGAATGCCTTAGCTTACTGTGATCGGGAGAAGTGCTGTACATACTTTAATAACTATATACGCGTATGTATTGGCTGTGCGTCTAAAATACTTTACCAAGGTCTAAGAATTACATTTTATGCACTCGTAAAACAATACATATCATTTCTATTAATGTTTAACGCAACATATATATTTATTAGCGCTTTAGCTAGCCTGGTTTTCAATGCATCAGAGAGTGAAGTAAAAGTTGTTTCATTACTTTTAAGCGCTTTATGTAGCTCGATTTACGTGTCCCGTGATGTTATACTTAATAAGCTCAAAGGTCTTAGGAAGGGTAGGATTCGCTGGATCTCCTGGTTTACATTACTACATTTTTCTTGGCTATTACCTGTAGTCTTAATTGCCTATAGAATCTCAACGGATCCTAGTTTAGGTTCTCTAGCAATGTCTTTTCTAATATTACTGATATTAGTATACATGTTCCTAGCCGTTGAACACTATCGTAATTTGTATAAGACTAGAGCACTGACATGCTATTACATAGGGAAATCACAAATTAAACGTAAACCTATAATAGTCTTATACCTTGTATTAGGCGCTATCTCTATTCTTGCGGCAATCTGTCGCTAATAGATATTGTTAGTTTAGTAAAGGGTCTCACCTTAATAGTTACCTTGTTGAATAGGAATATGAAGTATTTGAGCTATAATATTTTAGCCTCTAAGTGCCTGCTGGATTAGCTATAACTGAGATCATGTAGCTTTATAATTAATTTCAAACATTCTTCAATCCAGACTGTGTTCGGACTCCTCTTGGGTTGTCATTAAGGGGTGCTTGGGGGTAACTTTCCTACCTTAGCTTATGCAGGGTAAACATCTACTCCAACGCAAAATGGGTATAGGTAATCAACTACGCTGGGAACTACTATTCACCCATGGGAAACTAGTGGGTTCACGGCATGTAGTTGACGGCTACGCATAGTTTCCTGTTAAAAGCACCCTATCTCTATTAGGGGCACGGAATTGAAGTGTACGGATGCCTCAATCATGGGCTTACTTGAGTACATAGAGCTGAGGATACAGGAGAAGGCCAGAGAACTCAGAATACCCGAGGAGAAGATAAGACAACTAGTAATGGAAATAGAGAAGATCAGGATAAGGATAAGAGACCAAGGATTCCACGAACTAGAAGAGAGCTTAGGACTTTAACCTAAGTAATTCATAGCTCATTTTCTTCAAATCTTTTGTTTTGTAATAACTATGTTCTTATACCATAGTGAATAATGAATCATAAATGGTTAAAGGCACTTTTGTCTGACCATATGAGTAATTGTGGTAGTAGGTATGTAACATTTATATACCTACTACTGTAATCACTTACACAGACAGAGAGTGGGAGCGTGAACCCACACAAAGCACCGCGTCAGTCGGAAACCCTTATGGTACTCGAATACTACCGACGATTAGGATTGTATCCATTAAAGTTAGAGGAAATACAACTACATACAGGATTAAATCCTGATAGAACTCGTAGGCTTCTTAAGGATCTAGAAAAGAAAGGTTTAGTTATAATCAAAAATAACGATACAGTAGAACTCACAGTAAAGGGTATAAGAAGTGCAAATGAAGTATTTATTAGAGTCTTTGGCAGAACAATAGCTAAAGACGATTTAAATAAACCGGTTGATGAGCTATTAAAAGAATTCAGAAAACGTCTAATACTTAGATCTAACAAACCAGTAAGATCTCTCGATTCATGGTTAAACATACCTAATATTATTACTACATTTAAACCAACTAGCCTGAGTGTCAGTGAAGCAATAATAAGAATGTTTAGTAGCGAAGGAAAACTACTAATAGGTGACTCGTGGGCCCTAGGGGCAGATCTAGAACATGCTGTCGTACGTCTTGAGAGGCAAGAGGCGGGCGTCTACGCGCACTACGCTAAGGATTTATCATGGGTTATAAGAAACCACCGGCTCCTCGCAGTAACATTACCACTATGGTATACTGGAAAACCAGTAAGCTATAACGCACTACGGGAGGCAATAGGTGCTAGCTGGTATTGGCCCAACTTGAAGAGAACCTCTAAGGATCTAGGATTCTACATAGATGAGGCGGCAAGTCACAACCTATTACTTAAACAATCATTAGGCTATGAGATAATATTAACACCAGTAGATACTGGTGTAGTGAAGCTTATAGAGAAAATATTAAACGTGCTGGAAAGCCCAACAATGTACATAGCACAACGCTGGCCTACGAGAGTACTAGAAGCAGCAGTGTATAGTTGCATAATAAGAAATCTAGTATCATTGGATGAATTACTCAATAATCCACCAGGAAATAGTACCCTTGCAGAAATATATAGCTACATGAGTCCTCAAGACTATAGGAGGTACGTGGAAAGAGCTGTTAAAACACTCAGGGAGATAGGCATAGTCGAAGAAATAAATGGATACCTAATCCCTACACGTGTACTACGATACGAGCCAGCACTAAAAGATGTATTAAGAAAATATGAAGAAAACATAGTACTACAATTACTTAGAGCCCTTGTAGCAATAAGACCTTATCCAACAATAGACGATATAGCTAGGACTATGAAGGTAAACAAGTACTCTCTGCAAAACACCTTACGTATGCTTCATGAGCGCGGAATAATAATAATGACCGTAAATGGGGTTCTCACTCCATATCACGTAGCATATTACACTATGGATCCTCTCCCAAGAGACCAGAAGAAGAACTATGGAAATGAAGCGTTGATAAGAGTATCATCACCGATACTCGCATTATACTTTTCAGAGATAAAGAAAACTATAAGTGAAGGCGATTGGGAAACCATAGTCAACTTGCTCGAGGAACTAGCTAAGAACCGTAGAGTAGATGTAAATGATCTTCCATCACGCATAGTACTAAAACTGTCAAGACTATTTAACTTAATGGAGGACTTCAAGATAGTAAGAATACATGATAGCGAAATAGAATTGAATGATGATAAATCCCTTAACAATATCCTATTAGTCTTAAGGGACATACCCATAAGGGAATACGTGGACATCGCAAAAAACATTGAGAAATACCAAGTAAGGCGAAAGATAAACGAAGAAATATCAACGCTCAAGCAATTAATAGTTGAAAGTTACAAGAGGGGAGTACGGCCTCAAGCCTAGGAGACCTTGGAGGTGGCTAGTAATGTCGAATAACATACTCTTCGCATTCATCGACGAAAGCGGTCAACCATATCAGTTAGATGAAGGACCTTATGTTTTAGCGGCTGCAACAGTAGCCCCATATAATCTTGTTAGAGTTGAGGGCAACATACGTAGCTACCTAACTCGGTGGAGTCATAGACTTGGCAGGGATATACCAGAGATACATGCTAGAGAGATTATTCAAGGAGAATCACCTCCGCCTAGAACTCTTCAGCAGAATCCTAGAAGGATAAACTGGAGAAGAGTAGATCCAAGAATAAGGCAAGAAGTTATAGATAGGTTCTCAGAGCTAATAGCTTCTCAACCTATTCTTCTAAACATAGTGGTTGTTGAAAAACGTCCTGGTGTAAGAATTCATTCACAGTATGGTGTGAGAACACGAGCTTTAACGTATCTAATTGAGAGAGTACTTATGTCTGGAAGGACTCCCAGGATCCTATTATTATCTATTGATAGTGCTGCATTACGCCAAGATACACAGCTTCAAATAGAGGTATTGAACGCATTAAGTAGAGTTAGAGTAAAACATCAAGCCAGGGTTTTCATAAGCTTTGAGGACTCCGAGAACAGCCCCATAATCCAAATAGCTGATGTCGTAGCCTATATTATAAGGAATGTAAGGATGCACCGATACACCATAGGCAGAATAAATATTGAGAACGCTTTTCTCAATATTGAGCGTCGTATAAGAAGATGTCCTGGCACCAACAGGTATGAAAGATGTGGACTAAAAGTGTGGACAATAACACAATGATGTACAAACATGAAACCCTCGGAGTCCGCCCCCAGAAGGGGGCTACCTCCGAGGGCGCCTCGGGTCCGCCCCTCTAGGGGGCTACCCCGAGGCTTAAGGACAGTGTTTCCCGTATATAATATGGAGACTCAGGTATTTAAGTGCTGTGCGCACAGCTGTGATAACATTCAATTGTACAGTACAGTTTTATTTCTTTCATAGTGTTTCATGATTCCATATAAAACACTTAGGTATAATGTAGACCTCCATATCATTTAACATATGCTTCAAAGAGCCCAAGTGCAAGAGAGCGGCTTAGAAACTATATCAAACACCTTGTGAAGAATGCGCCAAAGAATTACAAGACACCAAAGAAGCTTTGGTTCAAGTCAACAAGAGTTATAGCAGGACCTGAATCCTTCTTTAAAAGAACATCATAGCCTTAGATCACAACCTACATATGTCATGTACGTGACGCTCTATTTCGCGTATCAGATTTTCTTCTATTATCTTAACGTATTGTTTAAGCTCTTTAAGGAAAGATTCAGCTCTTCCATAGAATATTGGAAGTAGTGCTGGAAACAGGCAACGGCTCCATATTTCATCCATAGTCTTCTCGTCTAAATAGACATATATGAAAATAAATGTATAATTCTCTATCCTTGGAAATACTATAATGACATCAGTAATTAGACGTGAATCCTGATGCTTCTTAATATAGGGTAATCTCCATAACGGTGTTATTGATTTAAAATGTAATGATTCTATAGCTTTTTCCCCTCCAAAAGCCTGTATTTTAGATGTGTCTTCTAACTTTCTTAATAGATACTTATTTTCATCGATGTCGAGAGCTATAGGAGAACCAATTATATTAATATTACGTAGATATTCACGGGAAAGGCCTACAGCTATACATTGATCTACAGCTTTACTAAGACTGAAATCAACTATCTCTTTAAACTCGTAAAGCTTCTCTTTTATCTTACATGGTAAGATAATTGTGACAAAGGGGCGTAAGTATACTGGTTTTAGCGATACCTTAATTTCAACGTTATGTCTACCCCTTATTGGAACTATCTTAGCCTCATACTTTACTGACAACATAACAGGTACTATTGATTCTAGTATCAAAATGTACAAGAAGAATAATATTGATGAAGCCATCACTATTATGAGTAGGGAAAGAGGGTATCGTACTTGAAACCATACTAATATTAGGCCTATTAGCGAAGCTGTAAATACCGAGTACCATGCATAGTACATGGTTCTACCATGATTTAATATGTCTTCGATCTCGTCTATTACTATAATTTTATCTTGCATTATGATTACCTTACTTTGAATCACAATAAACCAGCTAGCTTTAGGAGCTCTCTTGCGTGTTGTGCTGCTTGTCTACCCTTCTCGGTCAACTTTATCAGCCGGCGAGCTGGTGGCCCGGGATCATAGTTTTCTTCAACGAAGCCGTTTTTTCAGTATGTCTACGGCTCTCATTACAGTTCTGTAATTGAGGTTTGTTCCTCTACTTATTGATAGTAGTGTTGATTCACCAGCTTCCAGTAAGTATGCTAGAACTCTTAGAGGCCCGTTGAGTCCTCTTGCATTTTCTCTAGACAAGCAATACACCACTGTACTCTATACAATGTACTCTTAATAGTGTAGTCGGTACTATGTACACAGTACACAAAGCTTAAAGCACTATAATAGTAGTATAAGGTCTAAATAGCTTCTTCTGATTAAGTTGACGTAATGACGTAAATACAATAATAGATGCCTAATGACGTTATACTGTATTATTAGTAGTGAGAGAGTTACTGGAATAACGATGGCCTCCACGTGACCCTTGCTTAGCATCTAAAGATTATCTCTTAGCGTTGTTATGAGTCTTGCTTTTCTAATACTTGTATACTTGCTGTGCTTTATCTAGGATTAAGTCTCTCCGCTTAACTATAGTGTGTGCTAGTGAGATGGAGTGTAGGAGTGTTTTCACGGTGTTTTCGTGTTTTCCAGCTGTTTTTCTAGTGTTTTAAGGTATTTGGGGTAGGCTTCGTCGGCTTCTCCTAGTAGGTCTTCGTATCTTGCTTCGCTTACGCGTAGTTCTCCGAGCCTTGACTGTATGAATCTTGCCACTTCTCTGCTCACGGCTTTGATCATTAGCCTCCAGGCCGTCTTCCTCATGTATTTGGGTAGTACTAAGCCGTGCCTCTTAGCGTACTTTGTTACCTGGTTACGGTTAATGTGCCGTGGCGCTGTTTTCTCAATAAGCTCTAGTGTTTCGTTTGAGAAGTATATCCATTCGCAGGGCTTACTACCCTCCCTCAAACCCATGTAGTATCTGCAGAACCCTTGGTCCTCGAAGCATACCAGCCTCCTGGTAACTATGCCTACTCCTGGTATCTCAACAACCTCGTTCGGGCTCCAGGTCTCCGCCATCTTTAAAACATGTTCGAACCTGGCACCTGACTCCAGCATAACCCTGTATATCGTGTAGTAGATACTGTGTCTCTGCTCTAGGAACTCTAGTGTCTTCTTAACATCCTCTAAGCTTATCTGGTAGGGCCTAACATCCAACCTATAACTTCTGCTGGGCACGACCTCCATTATCCAGCCAAAGGTCTCTGGGCTGATTCTACGCTTGTAGTATAGGTACTGGATGTAGTGTCTGAAGATGTTTCTTAGCCACTTGTTGGGGTGATTCACCACGTAGTCTATGAGCTCCTCGCTAAGCTCCTTGCCTTCGAGGTATTTCTTGAATAGTGATTTATAGTACTTTAGTGTCTCGGGGCCTCTTACTTTTCTACGCTTCTTACGCTCTCGTAGAAATATCTCGAAGTCCTGGGTCCACTTCATCTTTACTCCGGTGAGGCTGATCCCGAGTATTCTGCGTAGGTCTTCCCTGAAGTTCTCGACCGTGAACCTGAGTATTAGTTGTCTGAGGTAGGGGTCTCGTGCTGCTACTCCCAGTATTTCCAGTACTATCGCATAGTCTATTGCACCGTTATTGTCTAGTACTCCCAGCGCTCTGAGCTTCTCCTCGGTGCCTGCTATCTTCTCGAACTCTTCTGGCTCTAGGGCCTCGAGTATCCTCTTGAGATTATCATCTGTTAGCCTTACCTGTCTTTTAAGCAGTCTATAGAGCGTCGAGGATGAGACACCTAGTATTTTCCTGGCTTCTTTCTCCCCGCGCGTTGATACGAGGTACCTGAGTAGCCTGTACCGTAGCTCATCTCCTATCCTAGAGGGATCGATGGCCTCATACCACTTCTTCAGCACTGGCCACCCCTCTCGTGGAGAACAGTGTTATAAAACGTGTAATCACTTGAATAGAACAATAACCACGGAACAGTGCATCGCAGACCTGATATACAGGGGTATATTGCATGGAAGCAATATGAACCATGCAATGAGGACTTCAGGACAAGTAGAAGTCTCAATTGTTTAGCGGGCCCGCGGGGATTTGAACCCCGGACCTCCGGCTCCGCAGGCCGGCGTCCTATCCGGGCTAGACGACGGGCCCGTGTTTGACTTAGTGTTCTTGGGATTTATAAGCTCTAATATTATTGTCTGGTACTATCTTTGTTTGCTTGGTTTGGTATTACGTATGGTGTGTTGTGAGATTAACTTTATGGGGGTTGTGTACGTATATCTATGTAACGGTGGTGTTGCGGGAATAGTGTGTTAGTGTCTATGGGTTATGGTGTTAGTATTTGCCTAGGAAGGCTAGGGTTAGGGATGCTAAGCAGTTATCGTTGTTTAGCTTTATAGGTAAGAAGGTTGATGAGCAAGGTAGTAGTGTTTCAAAGAGTAGTAGTGTTAAGGTATTGAGTAAACCTGGTAGTGAAGGGGTTAAACAAGGTGCTGTTAGCGGGGTTTCTTATAGTGGTTCTTTTGATGCTATTACTAAGATTGTTGGTGAGGAAGTCAAGTCATCTGAGAGTAGGGCTAGTGGGATAAGCGAGATAGATGTTTACGGGTTTAATGGTGAAGTACGTGTTGAGCCTATTGGAGATCCTGTAGAAGACTTAACTAGTAGGCCACTAGTTGTTAAGGACTATGATAGACCTGTGTACTTGTTAAATGTACAATATGATGGGGATAAGGGTAAGGCTCTCCTAAAATTCCTTGATGAAGATAAGGGGATAATCGTACAATACTATGATGGGTATGGGCATAAACCCTACTTCTTAGTTGATATCCCCCCGGATAAGGTAAAGGAGATTAGTAAGATAGTATCACATCCATCATTTGATCATACAGAGGTTGTAGAGAAAATAGACTTGCTCTTTAACCGCAAGGTTACTATGACTAAGATTGTAACTAAGGATCCACTAGCTGTACGTACTCTTAGAAACTATGTACCTAAGGCTTGGGAAGCAAACATAAAATACCATGACAACTACATATATGACCTACAGTTAATACCTGGTATGAAGTATTATATAAGGAATGGTAAATTAGAATTAGTTAAGCCTGCTATAACTGGTGATTTCAAGAAGTTATTAGAAGAAGCATTTAAGGATGAACATGAAGATACACGTAAACTTGCTATTGAATGGGCACCGTTATTCGAGACACCAGCTCCAAAAGCTAGGAGACTTGCAGTAGACATAGAAGTTTATACACCATTTAAGGGTAGAATGCCTGATCCAAATAGAGCTGACTATCCTGTTATTAGTGTAGCCTTAGTGGGTAGTGATGGTTATAATAGAGTTCTTGTACTAGCTCGTGAAGGAATAGTATTTGGAGAAGTACCAGAGGATTATCCTGCTGGAGCAGTAATAGAAATTTTTGATGATGAAAGAGCACTTATACTTGAAGCTCTTAGAGTAATAGATAATTACCCCATAGTCTTAACATTTAATGGTGATAACTTTGACTTAAACTACCTATATAATAGGGCGCTTAAGCTAGGAATACCTAGGGAACTCATACCCATTAAATGGTTTAGAGATTATCCTTCACTAAAGAAAGGTGTACACATAGACTTATACAAGTTCTTTGAGAATAAGTCAATTCAAGCATATGCTTTCAGCGGTAAGTATAAGGACTTTACACTAGATGCCATTGCAAGCGCACTACTTGGTGTATCGAAAATAAAGCTTGAGGAACACATAGGCGTCCTCAATATAGGTAGACTGGTAACATATAATTACCGTGATTCATGGCTTACATTACAGCTAACACTATTTGACAACGAGCTTGTGTGGAGGCTAATAGTACTATTAATGCGTATTAGTAAGAATAGCTTAGAAGACGTAGTTAGGAGGAAGGTATCTAAGTGGATTCAAGGATTATTCTACTGGGAGCATCGTAGAAGAAACTATTTAATACCATTATCTGAAGACATACAAATGCTGAAGAACAAGGTGGTTACTGAAGCAATAATTAAGGGTAAGAAGTATGCAGGAGCTATAGTAATAGATCCGCCTACGGGAGTATTCTTTGATGTAGTAGTATTAGACTTTGCATCACTATATCCAAGCATAATTAAGAGATGGAACTTAAGCTATGAAACCATAGATCCGCCAGATGAAGCGTGTCCTAAGGATAAGAGAATATATGTACGAGATGAAAACGGTAACATAATACATGAGGTATGCGTTGAGAAACCAGGTATTACAGCACAAATAACTGGATTGCTAAGGGACTTTAGAGTTAAAGTGTACAAGAAGAAAGCTAAAGACAAGAACTTATCACCAGAAGAACGTAGCTGGTATGATGTAGTACAAAAAGCTATGAAAGTATATATTAATGCAAGCTACGGTGTATTTGGTGCCTCAAGCTTCCCACTCTATGCTCCACCAGTAGCTGAAAGTGTAACAGCCATAGGTAGATACACTATCAAGAACACCATTAAGAAAGCTAGAGAACTAGGATTAAAGGTGCTATACGGTGATACAGACTCATTATTCCTATGGCATCCAAGTGAGGAGCTACTAGAGAAGCTTAGAGAATGGGTGTATAGGAATTTTGAACTAGAACTAGATGTTGATAAAGGCTATAAGTATGTAGCGTTCTCAGGGCTTAAGAAGAACTATATTGGTGTATACCCTGACGGTACAGTAGACGTTAAAGGACTTGTAGGTAAAAAGAAGAATACACCAGAATTCCTTAAGGACGCCTTTAACGAGGTATTACAAGCACTTGGTAGTGTAAATACACCAGAAGAATTCGAGGAAGTAAAGGAATATATTAGATCTAAGATCAAGACCATATATTTGAGGCTAAGAAACCTTCAATTCACATTAGATGAGCTAGCTATTCGTATGACATTATCCAAGAACTTGGACGAGTATAAGAAGAACATGCCTCAACACGTAAAAGCAGCACTTCAACTAAGTGCTTTAGGCTATAGGGTATTTGCAGGAGACGTGGTATTCTTTGTTAAAGTGAAGGGTAAGGATGGAGTAAAGCCTATTCAACTAGCTAAACTACATGATATAGATGTTGAAAAGTACTTAAAAGCAGTTGAATCAACATTTGAGCAAATACTTAATGCCATTAATGTTGACTGGAAAGAAATAGCAGGTATATCAAAGTTAGAAGCATTCTTTGGATTCTAGGATTTACGCTTCCTTCTTCCTCCTCTCTTACGCTTCCTCTCCTCTTCTTCACTATACTTCTTTTCTAGTTCTTCAGCTTCCTTCATCATTTCAGCTAATTCTTCATCACTTAGACTAAGCTCTCCCGTAGGAATAGATTCTTGCTTCATAATATTAGTGCTATCAGCAGCAGCTTGTTCTAGTTCCTCCTTAACTGATTCATCTATGTATGGTGCTATTAAATACATTTTTCTATCCTTATATGTCCCCTGATCCCAGAAGTTATCAAAACTTATAGTGTATATAGGTATATTGAATACAGCGTAACCATCAGGAGATCTCTCTGGTCTATACTTTGCTATTAATTCGTACTGACCAGGCTTTAAGGGGAGTTTAAGTCTTACCTCATACTTGTCCCTTAATACTATGAAGTCTGAGTATATGGGCTCCCATTCCCTCATAGCATTCATGGCATATTTCTTTACAACGTCTTCTATAGTACCCGTCTCTACAACAGTCTTTACCACCTTACCGTCTTCAGCTCTTATTACAAGGATTTTATCAGCCAAAGACCTACCCCTCGTTTAAGGCTATCTTGTTTTCCTACTACTTGTGCTCACCTATAACGTATAAGTATATTGTGTGGGAAACCCTTCCATCATGTATAGTAGCTATTATCTTAGGCTTCCACCCAGGCATTTGGAATTCGTGGGAGACAACTCTTGTACCAGGCTTTAGCTCTGATTCAAGCTTAGGCTTAAGTTTCTCGTTGACACTTGTTAGCAAGAATAGTGTTACTATAGTTGCTTCACTTATATCAGCCTTAAACATATCCTCTTGTCTTATCTCAGCTCTTCCCTCTATATTCAACTCTTTTATTTTCCTTCTAGCTTCTCTCACAAGATCACTTCTTATTTCTATACCTATAGCTTTCTTGACATTAAACTCTCTTACAGCAATTATTACTATCCTTCCATCACCAGCTCCAAGATCATAAACTATGTCGTTGGGCCCTGCACCAGCTAGCTCTAACATTTTCCTTACAACATGTTCTGGTGTAGGAACATATGGTACGTGTGGATAAGTCATTACAGAGCTACCTTCCACCAGGATTTTCAAAAATAAGGTTTACATAAACTTTACTTCATGCTATACCTATTTCCCCTACCTTACTCTGTTAACTCCTTTATCTTTGACAATATCATTTCTCTAGCTTTATCTAAGTCTGGTTTCAATGCATCAGTTAGGGGCATGGATTTCTGAGTTAACACGGGCATTATTCTCCCATCATCTAGTTCTACAAGTAGTTGAGGTGTACCCGCCATGCCGAATTCATCTGTTTCACCGTACTTTATCAAGAACACGTAATCTTCGTGTTTAACCTCTTTTTCTACGCCTAATTTTTCAGCCATTTCGTCAAGTAGCTTGTTGAAGACTTTATGTAGTGGGTGATGTGTAGCTGTTACAAGTATTAATTTCTTAACCTTTGCCACCATTAACCGCCTACCCATACACACGTAGGTAGGGTTTTTAAATAGTATACTTAATCAGCTATGCTCAGAAAGGCCAGGTAGCATCATCTAATATGGAGAAGTAATCATTAGGTAGCCAAATTCATCATCGCATTGAAAACCTATGACTCTTGTTTAATCACAATACTCTTCCCACGCCATTCATAGTTTCCTTTTCTTAATGCTTCTAGGATTCTCCGAGCATTCTTATCGTTAGGATGACGTCTTAGATGTCTCTCTAATCTTCGAATCCACCTAATCTTTCTAGACATGATCTCCTCCCACCAATACCTAAACATAAAGGATTTTAAGCGTTATCTCATAGTTTGTTTAGAACTAGTTGAGGGCTCGGTACGCGAACCTCTTCACCATCCCACTTATTTAAATAGCGTATGGTCTGATCCCGGATTCCTCCTCATAGCCCAGTTACTAGTTATGCTTAAACCCTATATATACTAGTAGCGGATAGTGATAAAAGCCCTCTAAAACAAAAACTATTATTCATGGTGAACCCGTTGCCAAGGAAACTACGTTTTGGGCCAGCAGGTAAGCCAGTTGACTTTAAAGGAGATATGGTAAAAGTTCCAGAATACCTGCATAAGATAGGATTGGATGCACTAGAATATGAGGCTGTTAGAGGAGTTAGAATATCTGAAGCAAAAGCAAGACTTCTAGGCGAGGAAGCAAGGAAATACGATATAGCATTGAGCCTCCATGCACCATACTTTATAAACCTAGCATCTCCAGAACCTAAAACAGTTGAAAACAGTATTAAGAGGATAATAGATTCTGTTCAAGCAGCATACTGGATGGGAGCATACATAGTAGTATTCCATGTAGGATACTATAAAGGTAATGAATCTAAGAAAGCCGCCTTAGAGAAAGCACTTAATGCTCTAAGAAGAGTAGTAGATGAAGTTAAATCCAAGAATATAAAAGGAGTATGGCTTGGCCCAGAAACAACAGGTAAGAAAACCCAAATAGGGAGCTTAGAAGAAGTAGTAGAAATATGTACATCTATAGATAATTGTAGACCAGTAGTCGATTGGGCACATCTACATGCAAGAGCACTAGGTATGCACATAGTTAAATTAGATGATGTATTAAAGGTTGTAGACTACATAGAGAAAAACCTGGGCACAGAAACAATTAAGCATTTACACATGCATTTCTCAAAAATAGAGTATGGTAGTGGTGGTGAGAGAGAACACCATACATTACATGAGGAGAACTATGGGCCAGACTTTAAAATAGTATGTAAAGGATTAAAGGAGACAGGTGTAGAAGGAGTAATAATAAGTGAAAGCCCTATACTTGACAAGGACGCATTAGTAATGAAGAATATATGTTGTGGTGAAATAGGGTATTGTTGACAAGAATAAGGCCGTTGGTGAAAAAACTCGTCCATAGCCAAGTAAAAGTCTTCGTAAAAATAGGTGTTTCACCAAATACACTAACCCTGACGGGGCTAGTAATAGCTTTTCTTGTACCACTAACCACTTATTATGTAGGCCCATTCTTTGGAGCCTTAGTCATATTACTTAGTGCTTACTTTGATGTAATAGACGGTGAAGTTGCTAGAATTAGTGGTAAGAAGACGCTATTTGGAGCATTCCTTGATTCAACAATAGATAGAATAGAGGACTCCCTATACCTGTTATCACTAGTCATAGCAGGTGTAAACTCTGTATTAGTACTTGTGCTCCTAGTTGCCTCGTTTTTAATAAGCTATACACGTGCAAGAGCAGAGGCATTGCATTTAAAAATGGAGGGTATAGGTTTAATAGAAAGAGCTGAACGCATATTACTGATTACCATAGCTTTAGCTTTAGCTGAAGTAAGTCTCACTACAACGTATATCATAGTCATAGCACTAATTGTTCTGTCCATTATAACAGTTTTACAAAGAATACTATACGTCTATAATTCTATGAAATAGGGGCTTAGAGAAAACATCTAGTAGCCAATTAACTATGATAATACATTGGCTAGTCAAGTAGCTAACATTACCTAAACTAACACGTTTTATTCCATATTGATCAATTATCCTCTCATACACTGCTGGTATATCAACATGGCTACCGAGTATGAATGCTATTGTAGCTGATGGCCGTATAGTCTTAAAACTATCTCCTTTTTCATGAAGATAGTATACATTCTTGTTTACGTCTACTAACTCGCTTAAAACATGTTTAAAACTAATACGTTCAATGTAGAATCCATTAACTCTTTCACCCATCATAGCTTTTCTAATATCACTAATTACCTCAACTTCATTATCATATACACGGTTAACTTGAGGTATGTGTACTTCTAGCAATAGTGGTGGTTTGGGTGGTCCAAGAAGTAGTGCTTTAACTATGATATACGCATTTGTTTTCAGAGTTTTAGCAACTAGTATTGCTCTAGCTATGACATCTAGTCTGCCAGTTGCACCTGCTATGCCTTTTAATGGGAAATTAGGTGAAGTTGTAGCAGTTGGTGATACTATTAAGAATTCTCTACGTTTAAAATACTTAGACATAGGATGGTCTTCTCTTTCTCTCAGCTTCTGGTCTAACCTTTATTATTCCAAAGTGTATTGCACAACTAATACAATAGCACTTGGTTACCGGGTACCTCATTATAATAGCTCCTTTCTTCTCTAATTCACGTGCTAGCTGTGGATCTACTGGTGAGTACATACGTGTTACACATACTGCTTTATCTCTTGGTACTAGTCTACCACAGTTATCGCATTGAACGTGGCCTACATATCCTTTATCTCCTTTACGTCTACCTCTATTCTCCCTCTTCTTAGGCATAATAGTAACCCCTGGCATGAATGCTTAGTGTTTCTTAGCTTAATAAGTTTTAGCTAAACGTAGAATTGTTTTTGCAGGCTTACCGCATACCGGGCATTTATGACCAGATATGCGTTCCTTTATGTATTTTTCTTCATCCTTAATTGGCCTACCAAGTACTCTTAACCCTGTACGAGCTTCTATTTCTAATCCACAATCCAGGTTACCACACCATGGTACTTCAACTATACCTCCCTGAGTATTAATGATGTCTATAGCTTCCTCTAGGGTTTTAGTAAATCTAAGCTTTGAGTTGAAGAATTCTCTTGCTCTACTCTTTAAGTACTTCTCTATTTCATTGAAGAGTTCACGTACCTTTTCTACTAGTTCATTGAAGTTAACAGTAGTTCTTATGAGCAAGTCTCTTCTAACAAGTGTAACCTTTTCTTCACTTAACTCTCTTTCACCTACCTCTATTCTTACTGGGACACCGCGCATTTCCCAGTCATAGTACTTGTATCCTGGCGTTACTTCTTCTCTCTCGTCAACGTAGACTCTAATACCGTTATCCTCTAATACTTTTCTCACTTTCCGGGCATAATCTATTATCTTCTTGGTCTTCTCTTCATCTTTTGATGGTATAGGTATTATTACTACTTGTATGGGAGCAATTTTAGGTAATAATACTAGTCCTCTATCATCACCGTGAACTGATATTAGTGTTGCTATTATCCTATCAGATATACCATAGCTTGTTGACCACATATAGTCTATGGTGCCATCCTCTTGCTGTATACGTGCTTCAAATGCTTTAGTAAAGTTTTGTCCTAGGTGATGTACTGTTCCTATTTGTAGGACTTTCCCATCAGGCATTATTGTGTCAAAGGCAATTGTATAGAGTGCTCCAGCAAATTTATCCCATTCAGGTCTTTGGGATATAACATATGGTATGCCGAGGGCATCAAAAATTCTCCTATAGATTCCTATTGCCTCTTTCACCTGTCTTTCAGCGTCCTCGAAGCTATCATGAAATGTATGTGCTTCTTTAAAGGTTGTAACCTCTCTTAACCTAATCATAGGTCTTGTAGCTTTGGTTTCATATCTAAATATGCTACCTATTTGATAGAATTTTCTTGGAAGCTGCTTATAGCTTTGATACCAGTAGGCGACCATAGGAGTTATTATGGTCTCACTTGTAGGCCTTAGAGCTAGCTTAACATCAAGTTCTTCGACACCGCCATGTGTTACCCAGTAAACTTGTGCTTCAAAGCCGCGTATGTGTTCTGACTCTTTCCTTAAATAGTGTTCAGGTATTAGTAGTGGTAGGAGTACTTCTTCGTGTCCAGTGGTATCGTGTTCCCTTCTAATCAATTCAAGTACTAGTTTTCTAAGCTTGAATCCATAAGGTCTCCATATACCCATACCCTTAATAGGGTATCTACCATAGTCGTATAGCTCAGCTTTTTCAAGGACTTCATCAAACCATTTACTAAACTCTTTAGACCAACGTTCACGTTTAATCTTCTTCAAGCACGTTCACCACGTTATTACCACACGTTAAGTACACTAGTTGTACTATAGTTTCCGCATAATGGCATAGTATTTAAACCCTATTCTCTACAAACTTTACGAGCAAAGACTATGTAGCCTGTATGTCCTATCATATAGCTTTTAGGCCTTGTAGCCCCCTCCTTTACCTGGTACTCTCTAAGCATTAGCTCGTAGGCGTGTATATCTATGAAGCCTCCATGGTTTCTGAGCGCTATCACGGTTTTCTCTACCTGGTTTACAGTAGGTATGAAGACTATTAATGGCTTTGAAGGCTTTAAAACACTATGTGTGAGCTCAACATACTTCCATGGATCCGGTAAATCAAGGAATACTGCATCAAGATTAGAGAGTTCTCCTTGAGCTTGAGCTACATCACCTAGCCTTAAGTCAACATAATCTATTAATCCGCTTAACTCTAAGTTCTTTTTAGCGGCTTCATAGAATTCTCTGCGTATCTCATAAGCATATACTTTACCGTGGGGTTTCACTATGTTTGCAAGTGTTGTAGTTAGAAAGCCTGTACCCACACCTGCTTCTAATACCCTAGAACCAGACCCTATACCAGACAGGAACACTATGTAGCCTAGGTCTTTCGGGTATATTACTTGTGTAAGTCTCTTATACTTAAGGAAGAAGTCGTAAAATAAGGGTTTAAGCACATATGCTGTGGTACCAGTTGAAAGCGTTACCTTTGATCCAAACCTAACCCCCACTATGTCATCATGTGCTATAACACCTTTATCTGATTCAAACCTTTTACCACGTTTTACACGGAATAGAAATATTCTTCGCTCATCAATATAGAGTAGCACCCAATCTCCTTCCCTTACCACCTCCACGCCTACGTCACCATAAACCATAGTCGCCGGCAAAATAGTAGTCTTTGAATCCTTAAAACTTGTGTTTAAAGCTCAGTACTGGTGTCCTTCAGCACCAAAGTTTTCTCAGCAATACCAGCCTTCTTCATCGCCTATTAGTGAGTATATGATCATAAGTATATTAGTGTTAGTGGTACATAATGCTCAACTAGATGAGTAGTCTATAGTGGAGCTAGGAGAGGTTAAGACTCGTGAATAAAACTGAAAAACCAAGAAGAACATATCTAATGAGCATTAGACCTAAATTTGCATACCAAATATTTGCTGGGCAGAAAAAATTTGAGCTTAGGAGATGGATAGGCGTACCAATAGAATCGGGGTCCACTATAGTAGTGTATGTATCAGGCAACGTAAAGGCTATTGTAGGTGAATTCAAGGTAGGTAGAGTCATTGTTGGACCACCTAGAAAGGTATGGGATGAAGTAATGAAGTATCCTAAGCCAGGTATAGATGAAGATGATTGGCCCTACATAGCAGGCTCAAAAAAGGCTATGGCTATAGAAGTATTAGACCCAATAATATTTGCTAGACCAGTTAAACTAGAAGAGTTAAGAAACATTATACCGGGCTTTATGCCTCCTCTAAGCTATAGAGTATTATATGAAGGCGAACCCCTATCTAGAATGCTAATAGAATATCTGCGGAGACAAACAAAGACTAAACCAAATAAATACGTTAGAGAAAGAGACTAAGGATTAATCAATTGGAACTAAAATAATCTTGTAGGGTTATATCAATACACGTTTCTCAACAAAAGCTCTCATTGGCTGAAGTTCTAGTTCTTCTTCTCTAATCCATAGCTCCCTCTTAAGTAGTTCTCTTACAGCTATTCTGATTACTTCACTCCTAGATGAGTATCTTCCAATTCTTACTAACTCATCTAATCCCTCAACATATGATTCTGGCATCTTAACTGTTATTAGCTTCATGTGTAACACCCCAATAAGATTGCTTATATGATTATTGAGATTTATAAAGCACTAGGTCTAATAATACGTTAATTGAATGTCAATTCTCTAGACTTGTTCCACAAGTGCTCAAAGTACACTTTAGCTATTTCAACAAAGAATTCATGATCACTCCACATACCAATTAAGCCTCCATCCTTTGTTTTAACTACCAATAACACACTATTGCCTATAGCACCGCTACCGAACATTCCATCAGTAATACGTATACTTACTCCTCTTCTAGATAAGGCTATTATGTTATTGCTAACTATGCTTTTATCAACTAGTAATCGTACCTTGACTTTGTTTACTGCTTCAAGTAATATGTCAATTGTTTCTGTGGACAAGAGTTCTTTGTGTGCGAAAGCCAAGTCTATAGATTTATCGCTTGTTAGTACAACATCAGACAACCTACTAACAATGTCGCTACTTGGCACAATTATTATTCTATATAAGCTACTACTACCCTTATACATAGCCTCTATTTGGGGTAATACTTTTTCCTCAAATGACTTAATATTAGCTTCTATAAGGTTTTTAAGCCTATGCCATGCTATACGTGGCTCTATAGCAATAAATTTAGCAGGTCTGTCATTAGTTTTAGCTATAAGTCCTAACGATACAAGTTTGTTTAATGGCTCATATACCTTGGTAGGACTGGTATTCAATTGTAATGCTATATCTCTAGCAGTTATAGGTCCCTTAGTTAATACGATGAAGTATACCTTAGCTTCTCGCCTACCTATTCCTAGAACCCTAAATAGATTCATAAGCTTCTCTGGAACACCTACCTCCATAGTAAAGTAAACCTCACCGTATATTCTTTAAGTCCGCGTAAATGGTTAAAAGCTCTTAATAACTAGAATACTTATTTGGGGGTTCTATGGGTACAAAAGGTGGTAAACCAATTACAGCTATTGAGAAAAGGCAAAGAAGAGAACTTGAAAGAAAAATGAAGGCACGTGTACAACAAGAATCTGAGAGTAGTGAAGGTAGAATGGTTTTCTTCGATGAGGGTATGCTAAATCAAGCTCTTAGAGAAGCAAGAAGCCAAGGCTATATAACTCCTTACATTGTTATGAATAAGCTCAACGTCACCTATGGTGTTGCAAAGGACATATTAATGGAGCTTGAAAAAAGAGGTCAACTAAAACTATATAGTAGGAATCGACGTGTACTAATATATGTTCCAGTAGCTGCTAAATAATATTACTTGAATCTTGGTAGAAATGCTGGTTTTTCTTTCAATTCAACTACTGGTATTGAAACCCATCCAGGCCTACTACCTTTGGCGGCTTCAACTCTTTCACCAGACTCATCAGCCTTAAGTAGTAGGTACTTAGCATTAGCGTACTTATTGTCTTCGTCTACGTAGTAGTAGAACATAGGTACACCATAGTAGTTATAGTAGTCTCTGAAAACAGCTAAGATACCATAAATGTACTTGTTATCGTGTTTGAATCTTATAATGTACATTGGTTGTCCAAGAGTCATTACTGAAGCAGCCATTCTAGCAATATCGCTTATATCGCTTACACGTACTGCAACAACTTTACGTAGTTCTTCACTCATACCTTATACCCAGTGATAAGGGCTTACTACGTGTTGAAAAATTTTAATGGATTCTAGGATTATAGTTAAGCACTTTTATATAGTTAAATATGGTAGAATAGTATTCAACCCTTATATACGAGCAACTACATGTTCTAGACTTGAATCTTAGTCTAAGTATTCTTCTAGGTGGCTCCCGTGATTATAGAGATACGTTGGCATGGTCGTGGAGGCCAAGGTGTATGGACTGCTTCAAACATACTAGCTATGGCTGCACTTTATGACGGTAAACATGTCCAGAGTTTTCCAGCATTTGGTCCAGAACGTTCAGGCGCTCCAGTACTAGCATTTACTAGGATTAGCGATGAACCTATAGAAATACACAGCATGATATATAATCCAGACATAATAGTAGTACTCGATCCAACACTCCTAGCAACAGAGAAGGTAGTTGAAGGCCTTAAGAAGAATGGTAAAATAGTAGTAAACTATGATGGTGACGCTGATAAGTTATACGAGCAACTAGGTATAAGTAAAGGTGAATACAAAGTATACAAGACACCTGCTACAAAACTAGCACTTGAAATACTGAAGAGACCTATAACAAATACCGCTATGATAGGAGCATTAATTAAAGCTGAACCACTTGTATCATTAAATAGTATTGAGAAGGCCTTAAAACATAGATTCTCTAGTGATTTAGCTAAACTAAATCTTGAACTAATAAAAAGAGCTTATGAGTTAACCCAGGAGGTGTAATATGATTTGACTAGTAAAGTTGAGTTAAAAGAACCAAGAAGTTGGAAAAATCTACCATTAGCAGCACTACCTTACAAGCTATCTACCGAATACAAGACTGGAGGTTGGAGGGCCCTTAAACCAGTAATAGACTATAATAAATGTGTTAAATGTCTATTATGTTGGCTCTTCTGCCCCGAAATGACTATTCATTGGACAGGAGAAAAAGTAGTCATAGACTATGATTACTGTAAAGGCTGTGGTATTTGTGCTCATGAATGTCCTGTTAAAGCTATATCCATGGTACCTGAGTCCTCGGAGGTGAAGTAAGTCGTGCCCAAGATACCATTAGAAAAACAAGTAAAGATAGGAGTAAATGGTGATGAAGCAGTAGCATACGCGGTTAAGCAAAGCTATGTAGATGTTGTTGCAGCTTACCCAATAACTCCTCAGACAATAATTGTTGAAAAATATAGTGAGTTTGTAGCTAACGGAGAAGTTCATACTGAGTTTATTCCAGTAGAAAGTGAGCATTCCGCGTTAAGCGCAGTTGTAGGTGCGGCAGCTGCTGGTGCACGTGCATTTACAGCTACAGCTTCACAAGGACTAGCATTAATGTGGGAGATTCTCCACATAGCGTCATCTCTACGTCTACCTATAGTATTAGCCGTTGCTAATAGAGCATTATCAGCACCAATAAACATACATTGCGACCACAGTGATGCAATGGGTATGCGTGATGCTGGATGGGTACAACTATTTGTTGAGAACTCACAGGAGGCGTATGATACAACAATACAAGCATTCAAGATAGCTGAGGATCCAAGAATACTACTGCCAGTAGCAGTAAACCTCGATGGATTCGTGCTAAGCCATACACTTGAGGACATCTACATGTTACCAGATGAAGCAGTACTAGAATTCCTTGGAGGACCTAGGAAAGTTGCAAAAACATACGTAGATTACCTCGGTAAGGAAGTAGAGCTTAAACTTGACCCTGCAAACCCCATTACCTTTGGACCACTAGACCTATACGACTACTACTTTGAACACAAGATGCATCAAGTTAAAGCCATGTCTAAGGTAAAAGAAGTTGTAAAAGAAGTAAATGAGCAATGGTATGAGCTTACTGGTAGAAAGTATGGCGATGGAATAATAGATACCTATGGAGTAGACGATGCAGAAATCATAGTAACAGTACTAGGAAGTACAGCTGGAACTGTTAGACATGTAGCTAAAAGGCTAAGACAGAAGGGATTGAAGGTAGGAGTTGTAAGGATAAGACTATTTAGACCATTCCCATTTGATGAAATAAGAAGCGTGTTAAGACATGCAAAGGTAGTAGGAGTAATGGATAGGGCTATTAGTTTTGGTAGCTATGGTCCAAGCTACCTAGAAATATCAACAGCTCTGTATAATGAGAGGAATAAACCAATACTAGTAAACTACATCTATGGTCTAGGTGGAAGAGATGTACCGCCAAGTCTTGTTGAAAAAATGTTTTATGAACTAGTAGACATAGCGAAGAAAGGCGAACCCATCTTCAAACCCAGATTCCTAGGTGTAAGAGAGTAGGGAGGTGTATACTTATGAGCTCCTTTAAGTATGGAGTTGTAACATTTAAGCCTGAAGAAAAGAAGGAGCTACCATTAGAATTCAATCTTAGGAAACTAGCTGAAACACGTAAACCAATACTACTACCTGGACATAGAATGTGTGCTGGTTGTTCTGTCCCAATAATAGTTAAACTACTAGGTTTTGCTCTCCGTGGTCCAACGATAATAGTTAATGCAACTGGGTGCCTAGAGGTAGCAACCACTATATTCCCCTATACAAGTTGGGCAGTACCATGGATACATGTCGCCTTTGAGAATGCTGCAGCGGTTGCAAGTGGTGTAGAAGCAGCCATAAAAGCATTTAAGAAGACTGGAAGACTACCATATGATAACGTTGACGTTATAGCTATAGCAGGAGATGGAGGTACCTTTGATATAGGATTCCAAGCATTAAGCGGTATGGCTGAGCGTGGACACAACGTAATGTACGTACTATATGATAATGAGGCGTACATGAATACGGGTATTCAGAGAAGTGGAGGAACACCAGCTTTTGCATGGACTACAACTACTCCAGTAGGCAAAGTACTACCTGGTAAAACACAGCATAAGAAGCCTATAGCTGATATAATGGTAGCTCATAAAATACCCTATGTTGCTACAGCAACACCAGCACACTGGATAGATGCTGTAAAGAAGTTTAGGAAAGGACTTGAAATACAAGGACCAACATTCATACACGTGTTCGCATCATGTAATAGAGGATGGAGGCATGGCACTGAAATAGCAATAGAGATATCGAGAAGAGCTGTAGATACATGCTACTTCCCGCTATGGGAGTATGTAAGAGGAAAGGGATACATATTAACGGATAGATCACTACAAATAGCAAGGAATCCCAAACTAAAGCAACCAATAGAGAAATTCCTAGAAGTACAGGGAAGATTTAGGCATCTACTTAAGCCAGAAAACAGAGAACTAGTAAGACAACTACAAGAGTACGTCGACGCGGTATGGGAGGATCTATTAGAAAGAGCAATAAATGCTCCAAGATAAATAGTGAAGAATCATTTAAAATTAACTATTTTCTTCTAAATAATATCTCTATTCTTAGCAACCTTACATAAACTCATAACAGCTATCTTAAGACTACCTGGAGATATTGATTGTTGAGGCTTAACGTTAGGTACATCTGCTATAACGAGTTGTTCTTCATCACCTTCAGCGTAGCCTAACATGCCTTCTCTAGGATCAAATATTAAGCTCATAACCTCTCCTGCTATTTCTCCCTGATTTTCAGTAATGCCTCCAGCTGCAATTATAGGTATATTGTTCTCTAAAGCCCTAGTAATCAAAATGTAATGTATTATACGGTTTTCAGGCTTAACTCTAATGCTAGCTATTAACGTGTTTGAACCAGTAATTGAGAGGCTTCTAGGTATCTCAGGTGTTAGTAAGTCGTCTTCAGCTAGTATACCATACTTTCTATCTAGGTTAAAGTATACGAGTTCTCTACCTGAAGAAATACCTGCTTCCTCATCTTTAGCTGATAAAACTATCTTCCTATACTTGCCTAGAATAGAGCCATCTGGACCAACTATAACAGTTGTCAAGAATAGTTTCGGCCCAGCTCTTTCTATTATCGGTCCACCTACTATGTACATGGATGAATCTATTGCATAAGCTGATAATTGATCAGTTGTAGGACCAGGTATTCTTTCGGCTTGACTCCTCATAGCATATTTTAGTCTAGGTTGCGGTAGATAGTCTATTATTGGTCCGCTATTAAACATTGATGGTAGAACTATTATTCTAGCACCCTTGTTTCTAGCTTCTTTTATCATTCGTTTAACGTGATCCATATTTGTACGTTTAGCACCTAAACGTGTTTTAAGGTGTGCAACCGCTATTAGGGTCACTTTGAATCACACCTCTTAATTAGATAAACTATCTCTTATTACTGTTAATGCTTTTAGTTTTCTCTTCAAATGATTGAATAATATATGATATTTCTCTGACCTCATTGTATAGCTCTTTAAGTACATCTTGATAATCCCTTTTGCCTTCTTCTACCTGGTCCATGTACTGTTCTAATATTCTAGTACGCTCCTCTGATACGAGTTTCCTAACTCTCTCGCTTAGTAAATGTATTGTTTTCTCTGATATATGTTTCTTAAGCTCCTTAAACTCATTGTATAGGTCTAGCGCTGTAGTCATTCCTTCTTCAGCAGCCTTCTTAGCTATCTCTTCAACTATTAGGCTTGTTAGAAAGGCGTAGACTCCGCGTCCAAGTTGTGTTGCTATTAATTTCTTTTGTTTAGGTGTCTCTGACACATAGCCTCTTTGCATTATTGTTTGTATTATCTTAGCATAAGTGCTAGGTCTTCCTATCTTACGCTTCTTCATTAAGGCTACGACATCTCCTTGACTGTAGAGAGGCTTAGTGGATCTTTTACTAACTCTTACATCAATTATCTTGTATTTACCACTAGGTATTTCTTTAACAATGTCTACTATTGGATATATTTCTAGGAAGCCAGGTTCTATTACATCTATTGTTAACTCTAGTTGCTTAATAGCTTTACCTAGCTTAACATTTAATACTTCTTTCTTAATCTTAGCAGGCTTCATTTGGCTTGCAATGAATCTCCTAAATATTAGGTCATAGATTAAGTAGTGGTTTCGTGTAAGTCTCCTAACAGGTTGTATTACGCCTTCAGCTATTAGCTCTCTTAACCTTTCTACATCAATAGGTCTTGTAGGTCTTATAGCTTCATGTGCTCCACCAGTACCCCATGTTCTAGGCGCAAAGTATTCTTTATACTTGTCACCATATTTTTCTCTAAGATACTCTCTAGCAACATTAATACCAGTATCAGATACTCTTGTACTATCAGTTCTATGATATGTTATGAAGCCCATTTCAAATAGTTCTTGCGCTATATTCATTACTTCAGTTGCACTAAGTCTATACTTTATCGAAGCCTCTGATAGAAGGGTATCTGTTGTAAATGGTGGAAGAGGTTTAAGTTCTTCTACTTTTTCAGTAATCTTCCTTACTTCTACTTCTTGCTTCCTTATCTCTTCAACTTCTAAGCTGGGTAATGCTCCTATAAGTTCATCTTCAATGAATTCAATAGTTAGCTTACTATCATTGTATGCTATGTCTATTGAGTAGTGTTTCTTTAAGTTCTTCTTGTATTCTATAAACCTGTCTATTACCCAGCCAAGTACTGGAGTTTGTACTCTACCAGCACTAAGTGTTTGCTTTTCACCTGGAGTACACTTGTAATCTCTTTTCTTCCTCTTTTTACTACCCATGATAAATGTTAGACAATACGCAGGCCAAAACTCATACCATAGGAGGGGGGATAGAGTGAATCCTATCCATCTATCTTCTACTCTTCTAACTATTTGTGCTTCAACGAGTTTTAAGTTGAATTCCCTAATACTTCTAAGTGCTTCATTGATTGCTTTACGAGTTACTTCGTGGAACTCTATTCTCTGGATGTTAGAGGTATAGGGTGATAGGAGTACTGCTATGTCCCATCCTATTTTTTCTCCCTCAGTATCAGGGTCTGTTCCAATAAGTACTAGGTCTACTTCGCTGGAAAGCTCTCGTAGTGCTTTAACGACATCTTTTGAATCCTTTATGTAAGTTGAATCACATCTTGGACAAGTATTTCGTTCATCGACAAATTGGTGACCACACACAAGACACTTCTTTATGGAGGTATAAACTGGTATAAACCTAAGGTACCCTGGCTTTTCTTCAACTTCTACGCCAAGGAATCCTCTAGGCTCCTTAACTAAATCATATACGTGTCCACCACTAGCAGTTATCATTAGTATGTAGTCACCACTTGTAACCTCATACACCTTTAGCACATCATTTATTGTTCTAATACTAGGTTTGCCGAAGAAGTTTGCTATAGTTCTTGCTTTATTAGGTGATTCAACAACCATTAACGCTGTTTTTACTAGATCCTTTACTTCAGCCTTAATTTCACCGCTTAGAACTTTCCTAACCTTCTCTCTATCCTCGTCAATTCTTTTTAATACTTCATTTAGGTTTAGTTCTTTAAAGTTAACCCATTCACTATCCTCAATAACCCATTTCATTCTTTTCACTAGTCCCTTGAAGAGTCGTGGATCATCTACTATTACTACTGATAACCCATATGTTAGTCCTCCAGCAAACATTCTACTCGTTCTACCACTAGCTTGTATATAGGTCATTACATCTGGTACTAAGATATATGTCTTACCCTCAACTTCAATAATGGATAGCTCAGGACTCTCATATAGCTTTCTTCTTACATCCTCTCTACTCATCAAATCTCTAACAAGCTTTAACGCATCATAGAAGTCTCTATCAATTCTTGTTTGAGGCTCGACACCACTTCTAAGCATTTCAGCTAGCTTAGAAAGTGATGCAGTAGATAGCTTTTGTAAATGCCTTCTAAGTCTCGCTATAAGTGTCTCAACTTTCTTCCTTTCATCTCCTTCAAGTATATCACGTAAGATGGTTAAAGCCCTAAAGATATTTACTGGATGCGGATCATCTAGTTGTGTACTAAACTTTAACCTTGGCACACCAGCAAAGACAGCATATCTAACTCTAGCAGGTAAGTCTATGCCACGTACCATTACACCATAATATGTGGCTACACCTACAAGGATGTTAACCTTGCCTTCAATGAATTCTTCTAATGCTTTTATCTCTTTAGAATAAAACGGTTTCGCGTTCAACGGGGTATGCTCTGATATATATTCTGCTAGTTTTACAGCATAATCTACCCCCTTATCTATGGGAACAAATACTAGTCCTCCATCACCCAATTTCTCAACGAGGTATTTTACAGTGTACTCTATATCATTGTTTAACGGGTCTATGTATGAATCAGTTATGTTTCTTAGAAACTCGGATCTAGATCCTACTTCAAAGCCTAATAGTTCTCTAAATAGCTTAACTCTTGTTCCTCTAGGTCTACCCGTAGCGGTTGAAACTATGAGTACGGTATCTAGCTTACTTACCTTGGCCTTTAGCCTACGTTCTAAGGACTCTATCTTCTCAGATATTTCTTTTACTAACTTGCTGTCTCCTCTACTCATAGCGGATGCGAATTCACGTCTAGCTTTAACGAGTTCTAATCCTATCTCCAAGTCGTTTTCATCAAAACCCATGAGCATGAGTAATAGGTCAATGCTTTTACTACTCTTGAGGACCGCGTCAACGTCGTCAACAAATAGGAATTTAAATCTATTGCCTTTTATGTAGTTAAAGTTTTGTTGCAGGAAACGGCTAGTCGTAACTAGGATGTCGAAATCACCTGTTTGTAGCTTAGCAAGTCTTTCACCACGTTCCTTTCTGGATATGCGTGAATGAATTGCCAAAACTCTGACATTGACTCCTGCTTTAGAAGCTAAGTCATTTAGTCTATCTTCGGCTTGAATTACTAGAGGTGTTGTAGGGACAATTATGTATGATTTAGCTTTCTCGTAAACTGCAAAGTATAATGCCATGGCTAATCCGAATAGGGTCTTGCCAACCCCTGTTGGAGCAACTATAGCGAAGCTCTTTCCTCGTAGAACTCTTCTAGCCCACATTCGCTGAGAACTCCAGAATTTACTACCCGTTGCCTTCTTAAAGAACTCCTCAAGTGTTCTCAGCTTCTTTTCTACGTCATAGAGCCACTTGTACTCTTTTAAATTACCTAAGCTTGCTAGTAGCTTCCCTATAGTGATTACATTAAGTCTTCTAAGCTCTTGTAATGGTAGTTTGTTTCGTGGTAGACATTTATTGCATGGTAGGCCATGGTATAGTCTTAGGTCATCTATTTCTCCACCACAATTAGGGCATGCGTGCTTGTAGATGCCATGTACATGTAGATTATCCATTCATGCACCCATTGCACTTATATTACTGTGAATAATAAGTTATAGTTAAGGGATTTAAAGGTTATTAGCAGGATAAGCTATCCCAATCTCTGTAATGTACTGTTTGTTTTAGTTTTACTGAAAAAGTATTAGTTAACTAAAGTAGAGATAATAGTACTATTTCAATTCCCAGATAATTATTGCTTAACCTTCTCCTACAGGTACTTCAACGAATCCTGTTCTGGTTACTCTTAACACCTTATCGTGATGTACTATGATGCCTTTATCTGTTATCTCAAATGGGTGTCTTCTCATTGAATGCTTTGTTCCCCTCATTTTCCATACTATAAGGCTTCTCTTTAATTCACCATTTATTTCGTCAAGGTCTAATCTTATAATTCCATCAGCAGCATGTTCTACTCCGGGTCCTCCAAAGCCTCTCTCGGTAACTGAGACTTGGCTTACAAGTATACTTGTTACGCCTAAGCCGCTTAACACTCTCTTTAACATCATTACTATGCTTCTAGCTACAGATGGCTTTGTTAGATAAAGTGTTGATACAGAGTCTATTACGCCTCGTTGTGCACCAGTATCTCTAATAGCTTCTTTTAGCACGTCGATAAATAATCCTACATCTGTTGGATCCTTTACTACGTATCTCTCTCTTTTAGCGGCTTCACCTATACCACTTGTAAATGCATCAACTATAGCGAAGATTCCTTCTTGCTCATACTTCCTAACATCCCATCCAAATTGCCTCATATTTATTCTAACTTGTACGGGATGTTCTTCTAGTGCTACATATATTCCTGGTTCACCCATTTGCAGACCATTCCAAAGGTATTGTTGTCCAAATATTGTTTTTCCTGTTCCTGGCCCACCAGATAATAGTACTATGTTTCTTCTTGGTATACCTCCATTCAATATTTCATCCATTCCAGGTATACCTGTTTTAACTCGTTCAACCATTATAACTCACCTATCTTATAGTTACCTAGAATCTATAGTTATACTGGGAGTATTTAAAGAATTGTAATTATTATAGTAGTAATTTATTAAGCTAATGGTTATAAACTAGGAGTGAGTTATGAAAATGGGAGTAGTGGTATGCCCAAGGAGATTAGACTTAGAGTAGCTGAAGCAAGATCACGTGATGTTGGTAGGAAGATTGCAAGGTTATCTAGGAATGCTATGTCAGCTATAGGTATTGAGACCGGTGACTTCATTGAAATAGAGGGGCCTAAAGGTATAGCAGTAGCACAAGTGCTTCCAGCCCATCCAGGTGATGAGAAGGATATTATAAGAATTGATGGCTTCATAAGGGAGAGTATAGGTGTTAGTGTAGGAGACTATGTAACAGTACGTAAAGCTGATGTACAGCCTGCTAGAAAAGTTGTGTTAGCACCTACAGAGCCCATAATGTTTGGTAGAGACTTTGTTGAATACGTAAAACAAATGCTTATACGCAAGCCAGTATCACGTGGTGAAGTATTAACAGTACCATTATTTGGTATGGCTCTAAAACTTGTAGTAGTATCAACTCAGCCAACTCAATCAGTATACGTTACACCTGAAACAGAAATAGTGATAAGGGAGCAACCAGTAGCTCCTGAGAGAATAGAGCGAGCTAGAGCTATACCCAAGGTTACATGGGAGGATATAGGTGATTTAGAGGAAGCTAAAGAGAAGATAAGAGAAATAGTTGAACTACCATTAAAGCATCCAGAACTATTCAAGCACTTAGGTATTGAGCCACCTAAAGGAATACTATTATACGGGCCTCCAGGCACTGGTAAAACCCTGCTAGCCAAGGCTTTAGCAAACGAGATTGGAGCATACTTCATAGCGATCAATGGCCCAGAAATAATGAGTAAGTACTATGGTGAAAGCGAAGCTAGACTTAGAGAAATATTTAAGGAAGCTGAAGAAAACGCTCCAGCAATAATATTCATTGACGAAATAGATGCTGTAGCACCTAGAAGAGAAGAAGTTACAGGAGAAGTCGAGAAAAGAGTTGTAGCCCAACTACTAACACTAATGGATGGATTAAAAGAGAGAGGCAAGGTAATAGTAATAGGAGCAACCAATAGGCCCGATGCTGTAGATCCAGCTCTTCGTAGACCTGGTAGATTCGATAGAGAAATAGAAATACCACCACCAGATAAGAGAGCGCGAAAAGAGATACTATTAGTACATACACGTAACATGCCCTTAGCGGAAGACGTAGACTTAGATAAGCTAGCAGAGATGACCCACGGATACACTGGTGCAGATATTGCTGCACTAGCTAAAGAAGCAGCTATGGCAGCGCTGAGGAGATTCATTAAAGAGGGTAAGATAGATATAACAAAACCTATACCACCAGAGAAGCTTAGAGACCTTAAAGTAACTATGAGAGACTTCCTAGAAGCAATGAGATTTATACAGCCAAGCTTGTTAAGAGAAATCTATGTTGAGGTTCCTGAGGTTCGTTGGGGTGATGTTGGTGGTTTAGAGGATGTTAAGCAGCAGTTGAGGGAGGCTGTTGAGTGGCCACTAAAACACCCAGAAGTATTTGATAAAATGGGGATAAGACCACCTAAGGGAATATTGCTCTTCGGTCCTCCTGGTACTGGTAAGACTTTGCTTGCTAAGGCTGTTGCTACTGAGAGTGGTGCTAACTTTATTGCTGTTCGTGGACCAGAAATACTGAGTAAATGGGTAGGTGAATCAGAGAAAGCAATAAGACAAATATTCCGGAGAGCAAGACAAGTAGCACCAGCAATAATATTCTTCGACGAAATAGACTCAATAGCACCTGCTAGAGGATACCGTCACGACACAAGTGGTGTAACCGATAGAATAGTGAATCAGCTATTAGCTGAAATGGATGGTATAGTACCATTAACAAATGTTGTTGTTATTGCTGCTACTAATAGACCAGATATACTAGACCCAGCACTACTAAGACCAGGAAGATTCGATAGACTAATCTATGTACCACCACCAGACAAGGAAGCTAGACTACAAATATTCAGAATACACACAAGACACATGCCTCTAGCAGAAGACGTAGACTTAGAAAAACTAGCAGAGATAACTGAAGGATATACTGGTGCAGATATAGAAGCTGTTTGCCGTGAAGCTGCAATGATAGCGCTTAGAGAAGAATTTAAGATAAGACCTATAAGAATGGAGCACTTCATGAAGGCATTAAAGGCTATACCTCCAAGCCTAACTAGAGAAGACATATTAAAGTATGAACGACTAGCACGTGAGCTAAAGAGAATGGCGCTATAATCAAGTGTAAGATAATTCTTTAGCACCAACAATAACTATTTTAATCAGAAACAAGTTTTTCTAATACCAGCAGAATTCTATTAGCTAAAACTATGATAGGCTTAAGCAACTAGTTCCATGTGGCTTCAAGAGTGCTATGGGGTCTGCTATGGGTAACGATGATGTCGTAACCTTAAGGGAAGTGGTAAGGAATTATACAAAATATGTTCCAACAAGTTTCAATAGATTATTAAAGAAGTTGTTTAAAGACATGGAGAATGCTGTAAAAGCACGTCATCGTAGAATGCTAGTTGTATCTGGAGAAGACCCCTACATCGTGGGAGCTCTCGTAGCAAAAACTCTAGTAATCTTTGACAAATTCTACCGTATAAAGTTAAAGATCAAAGACGAGCTACCAGTACTCTATGTTTTCCACCACGAATTCGGTGACGCAAGAATAAGAAAAGACATAGTCAAAGAAGTAGTAAAAGAGAAAACAAGAAGTGTTAAACTAAAGATAATAATGTATGAAGAAAGCGAAGCATACCTAGGTACAACATTTAAAGCACTAGTACTAGACTTAACCAACGATCTCAAACCCAATGATTTAGGTAGACTAGTAGGAACAGTTGAAGGCGGAGGACTAGTAGTACTAATGGTTCCTAGCTGGAGTAAATGGGATATGATGCTAACATTGTTTAAAAAGACTCTTACAATTCCCCAAAAACCTGAACCTAGACATATATTCATAACATGGGTTAAAAGAAAAATCATGGAACACGAAGGAATATACGTATACGATGCAGATCAGAAAAAGATACTAAAAGCAACACCTTACGAGGGCAGGGAATACATTAAGCGTGAACTCAAGTTCCCAGAGAAAAGAGTGTTTCCCATCGAAGTATATAGTATGGCTTTAACTCAGGATCAAGTAAACGTTATACACTTACTAGAGGAACTCGTAGAAAAACCACGTAAACGTGTAGCAGTAGTGATTACAGCTGATAGAGGACGAGGAAAGTCGTGTGCTACTGGTATAGGTGTTGTCGGCTTAATAAATGAGTTATCTAAGGTTAAGCATAGAGTAAGAGTACTAGTTACAGCTCCAAGTGCTTCAAACGTTCAATCATTAATGGAGCTTGCCTCAAGAACACTGGATAAACTAGGCTACAAGTACAAGGTTATAAAACGTGGTGGCAAAATAATAGAATTGAATGGCGATAAGTTTAGTATAGAGTACTGGGAGCCAATAAATATTCCCAGAATGAGTGCAGACATAGTAGTAGTAGACGAAGCTGCAGGCATTCATGTACCACTGCTACACGCTATATGGCTTAACCATAAGAGAACAATATTTGCTACAACAATTCATGGCTATGAAGGAGCGGGTAGAGGCTTTTCAGTTAGATTCCTAAAAAGATTAAAAGAAGACCCTAATACAAGGCTAATACAATATGAAATGGAGGAACCAATTAGATACGCTAAGAACGATCCAATAGAAGAATGGCAGTTCAAAACCTTACTACTAGATGCTGAACCAGCAGAATTAGATGAAAAAGACCTAGAAGCAATAAGTAAAGGAGAATTTAGGTACATAAAACCAGACCCAGAATGGCTGTTTAGCAAGGAAGGTGAAGAAACACTAAGACAATTATTCGGTATATACGTGCTAGCACACTACCGGAATGAGCCAGACGATCTAGGAATGATGGCCGATGCACCTCATCACATGGTGAGAGCACTAGTTCTTCCTTCAGGAAAAGTTGTATGCTCAGTACAATTAGCAGAGGAAGGACCCATACCAGAAGATATGATAGACGACCTGCTCAAGGGCGGGCGTATACCGGGAAACATAATACCCGATAGATTTCTCAAGCACGTTAGGATAAGAGACTTTGCACGAACAAGAGGACTTAGAATAGTACGAATAGCAACTCATCCCATGGTGCAGGGTAGAGGTATTGGTAGTAGGATGTTGGACGAGATATACAGGGAAGCAATAGATAAGGGATATGACTGGATAGGAAGTGGCTTTGGTGTAAACGAGCCCCTACTAAGATTCTGGTTAAAGAATGGATTCCTACCAGTACACCTATCACCAGATAGACACCCTGTTAGCGGCGAGTACACGATATTGGTATTGAAGCCTATAAGCGAGGATGTAAAAAAGATGGTTGAAATAGCTAATAGAGAATTTAGGTGGAAGCTTCTAAACAGCTTACACGATACTTACCGTGATCTAGAAACAGAAGTAGCATTAATGATACTACGACGACGTGATCCCATAATTCCAGGCTATAAGCCAAGGTTAACAAAGATACAGCAGGATAGGTTATGGATATACTCGTTTGGACCCATGACCTATGAAGCAGCTTGTGACATTATGTATGAGCTAGCTAAAGCCTACTGGATTATGAGTGAAGATGAAAGACCGGAGCTTAGCGATAGAAAAGAATACATACTAGTGGCAAAAATTCTACAAGGCAAGAGTTGGGATAAGGTAGCAGATGAACTAAGAACTAGGAGGGTAAAGGTGATGGAAGAAGTAAAAGAAATAGCACGTATAATGCTTAAACACTTCTACAACAGAACAGAAGATAGTATACCTGGTGTAGATCTTCAGAGCATTAGCTAATACAAAGTAGTACTTCACTAATGTCTCAACTCCCAAATTAAGTGACGTATTACTGGTAGAATAAGACGTTTTAAAGCTAGTTCTACTGCACTCGGCGAGCCTGGGAGGGCAAATACTATTCTATCATTTATTATTCTCGCCTTAGCTCTACTAAGCCAAGCCCTTGCTCCAACATCATTCCACGATAAGTATCTAAACAATTCACCAAACCCAGGTAAATCGTATCCCTTAAACGAATCCACTACATCTACTATAAGATCCTTAGAACTAACCCCTGTACCTCCTGTTACGATAACTGCATCAGATACCTCGAGTGCTTTACCAACAGTACTCCTTATTACCTCGTAATCATTAGGGACTAGACTAGTAAACACTAGTTTATGTCCTTCACTAATTACTAGGGTTTTAACCATAGGTGTTATCTTGTCTTCAGCTTCACCTCTATATATTCTATCACTTGTAACCACTAAGCCAAAGTTAACTCTATCTACAACTCTATGTTCATGACTCATGCTCTTCACCTGAAACCTCCAATTCCTTCATTAACTCGCTTTCAAGCATTTTAAGCCAAACCTTACGTGGTAGTGCAAAGTCTTCCTTCCGAGCTCTAATGGGTCCTTCTAACACCATTCCCTTCCCTTTAATAATTTTAACCTCGTACATGCGTAGATCGTGATCGGTTTGCCTCATCTTCTCAACTATAACGTATCTTCTAAGCATGCCACCTACTACTATACGTCTAAACCTAACTATACCATCAGCTACATGTTCAATACCAAACCCGAACCCAAGACTAGTTGTAACAGCATACTGGGATACTAGTAATGCTGTAAAATCCCATCTAGTTAAAACTCTTTTAACAAAGTAGCTATACTTCCTAGCCATAGCAGGTTTGTCAAGCCAGAAAGCACTCATACTGTCAACTACTAGGCGTGCTCTACCATAGCCAAGATACTTCTTAGCCTCTATAATCTTATTAACAAGTTCTTCAACATCAAGACTACTAAGACTCCACGGCTCATCGTGACGTCCCATTAAAGCATCAATTATGACTAGTTTACCTTCATCAATAGCTTTACGGAAATCCCATCCAAACTGTTTTGCCTGCCTAATAATGCTTTCCCTAGACTCCTCAGTAGTAACATAGATGTTCTTATCACCAACACGTATACCCTCAGCTATAAAGTGTTGACAGAAAATACTTTTACCAGTACCAGGCTCACCTACAACAGCTACAAAGAAGCCTCTAGGTATACCTCCTTCAATCAATCGGTCAAAACCTGGAATACCAGTGCTCAGTCTCTCAACATCTTCACTACTAAAGCTGTTTACCACTTCCTAGTTCCCCTAAAGATAACTTGACTCTAGCTAGACTTATAACATTAAGTACCTCAATGTAGGTAATACCTAAATAACACTTAGTATTCAATAAAATTAGCCGATGAGGAGATCCACCGGGTCGACATCTTAGATGAAGCTGGGTCGGCGTCGCCGAGGCCTAACAAAATAGCTGTTTTGATAAGAGGATAGAAGATGGCATTAGAGACTCTAAGTAGTATAGAGCAAGTACAGGCTACTAGTATTCAGTGGAGAGAGCTATACGAGAAAATATTAGAGTACATTGAAGTAGATGATAGAGGGAGAGTTAAACCCAAAAACATAGGTAAAAAGGAGTTCCTCGAACTAGAGGATAAGCTTAAGGAATCCTTCATATACGATGTATTAGGTATTGATTTAATAAAGGTAGGGTATGAATGGGTAAAGATATTCCTTAACACTATTAGTGAGCTTAAAGAAAAAGCAGGATTAATGCAAGTTCTATTATCTCGAGAACTATCTAGTTTCGTAGAAGACGTAGTTAGCCATTTAAAGAAGAAGATATTCATCTACACACACGATCTTCTAAGAGGGAGACTTAGCCTAGAAGAATATCAACGTAAAGCTAGTGCAGCAATAAGGACTTCTTTTAGAACAAATCTTAGAACAATATATCAGGACTGGGTATTACTAAGTATATTGACCCATATAGTAGAGGATGGAGGCCTAATAGCATATCCTGAAAACAACTACATATCATTGGAGAGGATGGGTAAGCAGAAAATAGGAGTAATTCCACCAAACACAATAACATATACCTTAGGTAAAGGATACTTAAGCTTCTTCTTAGAAGCACCAAGACCTATTGGATGGGAGGATACAAGTGACTTATCAAGGGCGTGGAAGCTCTACACGGCTCTCAGACCAGATATAATGGTTTATGGCGGTAGAGTACTGAACATACTAACACTATCCAGTAATCCACCAATAAAAAGACCTAATGTGATTCTTGAGTGCAAAGAGCTAGAAGACTGGTATTTAAGGGTACGAGACATTAAAGGACCACTAGCAAAACCACTTACAGCTGAAGAATGGAGGAATAAATGGATAGAAGGATTATGGACTGGACTAGCAGACATCCTAGGTGTTGAAAAAGAGAATCTACAAGAGAAGATAGAAGAGAGAAGAGGCGTAAGGCTTAAGGAATACCATATTGTAACCCTATATAGAGCATTATATAAGCCAGATAAGATGATCCTTATTTCTAGAGCTAGAATCCCCTATAACATAAGAAAAGAGTTGGAAGAAGATCATAATATAATTGTTTACGATGACATAGGCTTCAGTAAATATAAGCTTAAAGAAGTTGTTGAAGAAATTCTAGCATACGCTAAAGAAGATTCAGAAATGATATTAAAACTAAGCAATCACGTAAGAGTAAAGCTAACACAAGCATACCGTTACGCTGTTGGCAAAGAGTTCAAGGGATCTATAAGTGATTTCATAGGATATTTAGCTGAATTCTACCTCAAATCCCGGAGGACAAGTGATACTTAGTAACCAGTTTTAGATAGGTCTTTCACGACGTTGACTACTAATTTCAGTTTCTTCAAAGCTATATCATATGCCTGCCATGGATCGTTTAGTGCGCCTTTAAGTCCCCCAAACCCACAATCACCAGAAACATAGTCTACTCTACCCTTAGCTAAGCCAACTATCTTTCTAAGCAAATTCCTTGTCTCATCTAGTCCCTCAACTATAGGCTTCTTAGAACTAACAATACCTGGAGCGAGAATCTTATCGTACTCTTCAAGTAGTTTCCATTGGATTACCTTAATATTATCTGGTGAATCCTTGAACTCAAAGTTTAATACATTTAGTCTATTAACCCTGGATAATAAGTCAAATAATTTATCGGATATACGTCCACAAACATGTATACCTTTAACACTAGATCCCGTAAACTTGTAGAGGTAGTCGAGTAGGCTAATAATAGAGTCCTCAGTATGCCCATAAAGTATTCTACGTTTACCAACTATTACTCCTAGTATTGGTTCATCAAGTACTATGAAGGTGTATCCTAGGTTCTTCATGAACTCTACTGCATTTCTAACATATTCTTTAAAGAAGGAGTATACTACGTCACCTATACTCAGCATTGTGGCTCTAAGCCCCTTGTTAGGGTCATCAAAGTATATACGTGAGGATAAAGTAAATGCGCCAGTTACTGGTGCACGTATACCTTTAAACTTTAAGCCCAGAGACTTAATGACTTCCATGGTTTTTCTAGCTTCAGGTATGTCTATGCTTGGCGGTTTAGCATTAATGAGTACTTCTCTATCTGCAAAGTAGAAACCGCCCTTCTTCTCAACTAAGCCTCTTTCAACTAAAGGCTCTATGTATATATCAATAAAGCTACGTAGCTGTGGGTAAGGTGGTACATCTAATCCTATGTCGTAGAGATCTCTTAGTATTCTTTCCTCAGCATCCTTAAAGGGGTCAAGAGGAAAGCTTCCAACATGACTTGTAAGCACTCCTAATACCACCCTGTGCTGGTTTTCTTTGCCTTATAGGTAAGCTATAATGGTTTAAAAACGATTAGGTGATGCTACAATTAGTGAGTGATTAGTTAGACTTGGTGGTAAGAGGGGCTATGCAATGGACGTATTGGAGAAGATAAAGCAATGCCTAGTAGAACTAGATGGTGACTGCGTTATTGATGGTGTAAACGAGGCTTTACGTAAAGGTATACCTGCAACAAAAATAATCTTAGATGCTATGAGTAATGCTATGAAGGAAATAGGTAAACTGTATGAGGAAGGAGAGTACTTTATAGCAGAATTAATTGAAGCAGCAGAAATATTCAAGAATGCAATGAAAATACTTGAACCAAAACTAAGAGAAGAAGCAAAAAAGATAGGTAAGGGTAAGAAAAGACTACGGATAATCATAGGCACTGTTAAAGGAGATGTCCATGATATAGGTAAAACTCTAGTTAAGGTAATGCTTCAAGCAGTAGGACACGAGGTTATTGATTTAGGAGTTGACGTATCAGCTGAAAAATTCGTAGAAGCAGTAAGAAAATACAAGCCACAAGTCTTAGGAATGAGTGCACTACTCACTACTACCATGACATACATGGAGGAGGTAATTAAGGCGCTAAAACGTGAAGGACTACGTGACAAAGTATTCATTATAATTGGCGGTGCTCCAACAACTAAGGAGTTTGCTGAAAAAATAGGAGCTGATGCATGGGCTAGAAACGCGTTTGAAGCAGTAAAAATCATTGAAGATAAACTCAGTAGCTAAGCGTGAATAGAATTGAGCGAAGAGGAAGTATACCTAAAGGTAAAAACATTTAATGGAGAAGTAGTAGAACTTAAAGCTAAAGTAGGAGATAATCTAGGAGAAATACTATCCAAACATAACCTAATAGCACTTCCCTGTAATGGCAGAGGACTATGTGGTCAATGCCTTATAAGAGTTAAGGGTAAGGTTTCAAATCCAACGGGTAATGAGGTAATTCGAGGATACACGCGTGATTTAAGACTAGCTTGTCAAACAAGATTACTAGGCAACGTATTTGTTGAAGTACTACAAAGAATGTATTACCCTTATACCTCAAAGCTATCTATGAATGTAATAGTTCATCGTATTTCACCTATATTCGATGTAATCAGAGTAACTGAGAGCAAGCCCATAGATGAAGGTGGATCATATATAGTAATTAATGCGTTTAAGCAGGTTAACCTAGCTCAGTGCAAGTATTTAGTCAAAATACGTGAGTTCATAGTAGGATGCCTGAATAGGGAGGTAAGTAAACCTAGAGTTCTCTTAGTAGATTTAGGTACTACGAAGATAGCATATAATGTAATAGAGGATAATAAGGTGTTAAAGGAGGATGTTATACTTAACCCACTGATTAAGTATGGTTTAGACATAATAACTAGGTTAAGTAGAATAATTGAAAACAATAAAGTAGCCCTAGAAATGCAGAAGGAACTCATATACACGCTGAAAGGGCTAGTCCAAGATGATAGTATTGTAGTAATAGGTGTTGCTGGTAATTCTGTTATGGAGAGTATACTATTAGGCTTACCAGTAAAACAGTTAGCAGTTAAACCCTTCCAACCATTCATGAAAGGCCCATTTATCTATGTTGTAGAAGGAGTATCATTGTATATAGCTCCAATGCTTGGTGGATTTGTTGGTGGAGATGCTTTTGCAAATCTAGCTTTAGCTGAATACATGAAGCTAAATAAACCATACATGATAGTAGACTTAGGAACAAATACTGAGGTAATACTAGCTTTAGAAGACAAGTATATTGCAACAAGTACTCCAGCAGGCCCTGCATTTGAGGGCCATATAACTCGTGGAGTAGGCATACAATACGTTGGTGTAGAAAAGGTAAAGATGATAGGGTTTAAGGGTAATGGTGAGCCACTCTTTGAATACACGGTCGTAGGTGAAGGCAAGCCTGCTGGTTTACTAGGTTCAGGTATAATTAGTCTTGTAGCTGAACTTCTCCGCAATAACCTAATTGATAGGAGTGGTAGAATAATTAAAGGATACAAGTATATTAGTGGTGTTAAGGCTATAACAATAGTTAATGCTGAAGAAACAAGTGCTGGTGAGCCAATAATATTTACTCAAAAAGATGTAAGGGAATTCCAGAAAGCAATGTCAGCTATTAGGACTGCTTGGAAAATTCTCATGATGAGAGCAGGCATAAATGCAGACGAGCTTAAACACATACTCGTTACAGGTAGCTTTGGCTCAAGCCTAGATGTAAGAGATATGCTTGACTTAGAACTAATACCTAGAGTTGATAATAGTAAAATAGTAATCTTAGGCAATGGAGTTATAGCTGGCCTAAAAACCATAATAATGGATAGTAAACACGAAGAATACATGTACAAGTTAATCAAAAATGTAAGAATCATAGAACTAGCCGAGGACCCTGAATTCAATAGACTATGGATAAATAATCTATCCTTCCCACACATAGATAAGTAATACTACAATATTCTCTCTCTAATAATCTTACCTAAAGTTAAAGCTACTTCAACATTACCCATGGTTAATACATGTATACCACTAGCACCATTAACTACGAGTTCTTCAGCTAAGTTAACTATAAAGTTAGTTAACTTGTCTTCTCCCCTACTTAATGCTTCAACGTAATCTTCTGATACTCTAACTCTAGCAAAATCTTCTAAAAGCTTAAGTGTCTTCTTATCCTTCAAGAATATTACTGAGGCTATTACGGGTATATTGATATTGTTTTCTCTTAAAGCGTTAATGAAGTTTCTAAATATATTAGCGTGAAATAATGGCTGTGTTACAAGGAATTCTGCTCCAGCAAGATACTTCTTCCTAACCCTAAGTACTTCAAGCTCAAATGGATCGAAATAAGGATTAGTAGCAGCACCAACATGTATTACTCTATGTCCCTCAATACGTCTACCTCTATAGTCGATGCCGAGATCACTCATTAGTCTAGCTAAGTATATTAACCTAATTGAGTCTAGGTCAAAAACAGGTCTAGGACTCTTATCGCCACCTAAATGTATCCAGTCACCAGTTATAGCAAGCATGTTAGGTATCTCATGTAGCATTAATGCTAGAATATATGATACAAGATAGTTACGGCTCTTATCCTTACAGGAAAGCTGAACTACAGGTTCTATACCATAGTTTTTAGCTAGAATAGCTAGAGCTAGAGGATCAGTATGCGGTAAGCCTAGAGGAGTATCTATGAAGTTTACAGCATCATAGATAGTAGATAACCTATGTAGGCTATCACCTAACGAGTTTTGCGAAGCCTTTATACCAAATACAAACTCGTACGTTAACACGTTTTTTCCATCACTAAGCTTCTTTAATAGTTTTGATTGAGGCTTCCTTGGTCTTGGGGAATAATCTTGAATCTTGAATCCTTTATCTAATACTATGTGTGTAAACAAGTTATTTCCACTGTCCCTACGAAATAACTCTATCCATGGACATTTACTCCTAGTTACCTCACATACATTACCACTACCACCACCACATGGTCCATTAAACATTAGTTTAGGGCAACCTTTCACTGGTACAATGTTTAGTCTTAGTATACTTCTATTAGAGGGCATCATACATCATCTACGGGGATCTAATTAGCTAGATTGTGTAAATAGTTGTTGTAGAGTCTTCAAAATGGTCTTTATAGGGTGTCTTCCCTTAACTCTAATGCCTTGGTGTCTAGCAAGATATCCTAGAAGCCCGTCTACTACTGCTATAGGTTTTGCTACATATTTTATTCTCTTAACTGGACCATACATTATGAAGTCTGCTCCCATAACTCTAAGATATACTGCTATTGAGCCATGAATAGCTACTAGTTCTTCTGGTGAAAACCTAGACTTAGATACAGGGCCTAGCGCATTAGCTGGTGCACATCCACTAGGTAAGCCTAGCTCTTTTTTAACCAAATATATTGTTGATGCACTAATACTAATACTACCTGGATCAAGTACTACTGCATCAACAAGTATGTTTTCTACACCTAGCTTTCTAGCCTTACCTACTAGCTCCTTAACTAGTTTCAACCTATCAGTAGGATACATAGACTTATAGGGATTCGAGGGATCAAATGCTAATACTACGGCACTCCTTATACCTGAATTCTTCAATGCTTCTAGCTCGCTTTGAGGAGTATCAATGTAGATTCCATTAGCTACAACTCTATCTACTATGCCTAGCTCCTTAGACATTAAGTAGGCTTTACTACGTGCTTCACTACTTGGTGAATCCAAAAACAAGATGACATCGTCGAACTCCGACATAAATGGAAGTATTCTATCAACGCTTTCAGTTGTAGGAAATACAACATCTAATCCAAAGTTTAATCCAAGAGTTCTAGCATGGTCTAGAGCATAGAGTATAATGCTCTTAGCAGCTTCTTTATCAAATTCCCCTGACTTCTCGTTTATGAGTAGCTTATCTCCGTGATAGAATATGCTTCCAATAAGTAGTGTAGGGTTTTCACCAAGTGCTCCGCCAATTCTAATTCCACCTATGCTAGCTACTCTCTGATTCTCTACTGGAACATGGTATATTACCTCACGTCCACCCATGACATAGCTTCCTCTATGCATGTATTCTATTGAGCTAAGCTAGAAATCTAAGAGATATTTTAACATAACTTTAATTGAATACTATGGAATCAGAAATATTACTCAAACTAGTAGGATTAACGAAATACCTCCATATCCGTGCTCAGCCGCTTAAATACTCCTTTAAGCTAACCTCTTTCCCTCCACGTTTAACAAATCTAATTCTTATCTCTGGTCTAACAGGTACACCTAGGCGATTAAGAAGCACTAGCATAGTTTCTCCATCAATTTCAGTTATTACACCTTGCTTCACGAGCTCAGCTATAATTGAGATAGCATAGTTAGTGGCTTCTGGGTACTGTTCTTCTGCTAACTTTAGTATCTCTAAGGCTTTATCGTCGACTATCTTCTCTAAGACAATGTCTTTAGGTGACTTAGGTTGTTTCTCCTCTTCTTTCTTCTTAGCCATTCTAAGATACTTTGCATATAGCTTCATTCTCAGTGAAGGCGGTAATTCCTCGGTCAATGCTATGACCCCTAAACTACATATTATGTCAGCCCTAATAATCTTAATTACACGGTATATTCGTAGCGGAATAGTTCTTCTAAGAAACTCTTTGCTAGTGTATAGTCTACTACTCTTGAAAGACTCTTTAACGCCTGCTTCCTCACATAACTAATTGGCTTAACACCTATATCCTTAGAGATAAGCCATATAAGACTATCAATATTCAATGGCGGTATAGAAGACATAGCTGAAACCCTACGCCATACAGATACTATTAGATCACTATTACGCAGTAATATATGTTCAAGCTCTCTTGCCCTACTTATATGTGGGTCGAGTTTTATTAAACCAGAAGTATATGATACAATAGCTATTCTCCTATCAACAGGTATGTCTATCTCAAATGGTGGTAAAACATCTTGTCCAATCGCCCTTAAGAAGTAATATGACATTTTACAAGCAAAAACTATAGTCTTAGAACTCTTCTTAGAATTCAAGCCATTGGCCAATATGTTTACTACCTCCATTAAATTAATTCTATTACTACGACATAGGTTTAGTAATTGATTAAGGCTTCCTGATATTAGAAGCCTATTTAGTCTACGGATTTTTTGGCTACGTAACAGCCTATTACCTTTACTAATGCTTAAAAACGTCTTCAAGACGTCAATGACTTCGCTCACATCACGTATTCTTGTCTTTGAGACGTACTCAGCAAATTCAAGCCAATACTCTTCGCCACGAGAACTAAGCCTATAGCTAATAATAGCATTTGATACTATGAGTAAAAAAGCAATGCACTTATCACGAATATTATCAACTATTTTCAAAACAGCTTTAAACTGAGGATCACTTTCCTCAATTAAAAGTATGGGCTTTAAACCTACTAGGTGTAGTTTTTCAGCAATAACATGTACTCTATCATCATCTACGTAAATCTTAGTTATCAAGACATTTTATCCTCCATTAAACACCAGGTATTCTAGTACACGTTTAACCATATTAACTAGTAGATCGTACTCCATGAAATGGGTAATCTTAGAAGACTTTAATAGCGTTAATGCTTCATTACGTGTTCTAGGAACATGTATGAATAACACTTTAGTATTTCTTGAAAGACCCTTATACAGTAACAAGTAATACAGGTAGTTGCATAGATATGTGCCAGCATGGTAAGAGATAGTGATGGGAATTCCTTGATCTATAAGGTATTTTACCAGTGATTTAACATTAACATTAGTTTCCAACGCTAACGGGCCATCACTAACTATGCGCTCACCTCGCAATATAATCCCATCAGCATCTGGTATTCTCGCATCAACATAGTTCAATGCAATTCTCTCAACAGCTGGTATAGGGCGTGTAGGAGATAAACCTAGGGATAGAATTATACTTGGATTAAAGTAATTATATATCATTTCTACAGCTCTCCTAACACTTGTATATGATACAGGTAGCCTTAGACCATGCACAATGTAATTACCAATAACCACACCATTCAACTCTAACGCTATTTTACCAGTAGGATTACCAACCTCACTCCCATATACATCAAAACCCGTTACAACGATGCTAGGTGCACTCATACAGTAACACCTCTAGTACATTAAGCTACTGTATATGGTGGTTAATAAGAGGTCACATATACTATTCAATTACTATGTTAATAATACTCCAGTGATATTGTTTTAGTGTTCTACAGAAATAATATTTACAATCAAAGCCTTACATTACATTATATTTATTAGGATCCAAATACTTCTTCTATACATTAGGAGTCGTGAAAGGTTATAGAGAAATGTTCAACAATAACTACCGTAACCATTACAACAACTACATGGGCTATAGACAGCAAAAAGATAGAAAATACAGATCCGAAATAAACATAATAGAAGACATATTATCTGTGTTCAAGAAAACTCAGGGAAAACCAGTAGGTAAAACTAGAATTATGTATGCAGCAAACCTTAACACACATATGTTGTCTATGTACTTAGAGAAACTAGTACGACAAGGACTACTACGTGAAGAAGAACGCAATGGCAGAAAATACTATACAATAACGCCTAAAGGTATGCTAGCACTGCTATTCATTTCAAGACTCAACATACTGTTAGAGTACTCAAGTAAGTCTACCGATGAACTAGTAAGTCAAGTACATGAATCCATAGAGAAAACAATTAAAAATTATGGTTTTAAAACATCAGTTATACGTGACTTCAATTTAACTGGTAGTACGGGCCTTCTGCATCGCTTCGACTTTTTAGTAAAGATTAAAGGTAAAAACATAGGCATTTACGTTTCAACTTCTAGTGAAGATGTACAACAATTAGAATATTTATGGCTACTCCTAGGATTACTTGACTCCAACATCAATATAGGTTTATACATCAGACTTGGTAGAACCTTATCCATTGAGAAAAAAGACTATAGTAACGTACAGATGTATAGAATAGAAATACCGGAAAACAATACCACAACCCTCAATAGAGTACTTAGCCAAGTATTCGAAAACATAATCGAAACCAAGAACTTGTAAACTAGTGTATTTGTGTAGAAGTTTTCTACAGCAACATTTTTCCAAATTCTTTTCCAAAAGATACAGTTGTATAATGCCAATACACCATTCTTACGCTATGTTTTTTAAATATTATTGCATATGTGTTCTACACTAGGACAGGTGTATATGGTATGAGGAATCCAACTCTATATGGAATACTAGCTATAGTACTCTTAGTAGCATCAATAACAGCAGCATACGCAATGTGGAGTGAAACACTAAAGGTAAACGTAGAAGTGAGCACCGGAGAAGTAGATGTAAAGTGGAGTGACTGGTCATGTAATGACAATGGAGCTGATCCACAAGCACCACGCTTTAATAACTCAGAAGGTAAAGATGTAGCATCATGTAATGTATCAGTCGAAAGAATGGATGATGAGGGTAATGCGATAAAGCTTCTAGTAGTATTAAACAATACTTATCCAGGATATGCAGTGGACATAGACTTAGTCGTAGACAACATAGGTACAATTCCAGTAAAACTATACAACTACTCTATAAACGGTACACAATCATCATCACTAACAACAAATGCTATTAAAGCAGTTTTAGACATACCCGAGGATACACAAATACATCCAGGCGGTAACTCAACATACACGTTACGTATAGCTATATTGCAGGGAGCAGAAGAAAACGAGACGTACACCTTTGAAATAGTATTAACATTTGCACAGTGGAACGAAGTACCTTAATGACGAATAAAAGAATAGAATGAATACATAGGAGGTAGTAAATGATGAATACAAAAACAATAGGACTGCTAGCAATCTTTTTGCTAGCAGCATCTATACTAGCAGCATATGCGATGTGGAGTGAAACGCTAAAAGTGAATGCAACAGTTAGAACAGGAGAACTGGACTGGGAAATAGTAAGCGGTCCAACTATATGGCTTGATGCATGCGGTCTTCCTCCAGGCTATGGAGTGTATGCAGGTAATGACTGGAATGCAAGCCACTTTCCAAGTCCAGGTGCTGTGCAATTAGATAAGGATGTTGGATGTACGAATGTAGAGTTGGTGGATACTGATGGTGATGGAGACTACGATGCTTTAAACATAACACTAGATAACGTGTATCCATGGTACTATACACATATAGCAATAAAGGTACATAACGATGGTACAATACCATTAAGGATCTGGCGTGTAATCATAGATGGCAATGAATACTATGAATTAAATGAACAAGAACTTCAAGAAGGAGTATACATAGATGTTGATGGTGATGGCTACGATGACTTAGTAATATGGTGGGGCGACAACTTCGGTGCACAACTACATCCATGCCAGTCAGCAGACATAAGCCTAGATATAACAGTACTACAAGAAGCTGGAGAGGATACCACATATAACCTGCTAATCCAATTCGACGCTATACAGTGGAACGAATACGAATCAGCTACGCCATAAATACAAAAGCTAAGATAAATAATAGTCATGTAAGAGTACTAGGTAACAATAGTACACAACATTTTTTACCAATCATCTTTCTCAAAGAGAGATAATAGCTAGCATAGTGTTGAGAAGTTATGCCTGTTACAGAAAAAATACAAGTAATATTAGCATTAATACTGCTTCTATCAGGATTATACATACAGTACTCTGGCCTAGTTACTGGTATGACAGTATACTTCATTTTAGGCGTGTTATGGCTTCTAGGATACATGTTAATGTATAGAACAACTGTAATCATTAGTAATGTAAGAATCTATTCAATAGTACTACTAGCATCCATAGTATATGTATCAGTCACTATTATCGAGGGCACGGTATTCGGATGGGGTTTAAACACAATAGATACGAGACCCATAGGCATACTAGTTAATTTATCAAGATTCATACCCTACGTACTATTCGTGGAATCTCTAAGATCATACATAGTTCACATAGTTGGGTTTAAGTTTAAGAAAAACAGTTTAATAATACTATTAATTGCAGCCATATTCACCATACTATACATACCATTAGGTAAACTAGTTAACCCTCCTACAACAACCTTAAGCCTAATTAAACTTATTGCTAGGACTATAATGCCTACATATGCACTGAGTATACTATTAACTTATTTATCATATATTGGTGGATCACTTGCGTCAACAATACTCTTGGTCATGGTAAATCTGCCTCAGTTTATCTCACCAATTTTGCCTGCAACACCATGGTTTCTTGAGGGTTTCACTAATACGGTCTTATTCCTATTGTTTACGTTAATGATAGTAAATACTAGAATGGAGTTAACTAAACCACTAAGACTTAGAGGAATAAGTAAAAGAGAAGTTATGGGAATACTTGCCTACATGCTATCACTAACAATAATATTATCCTTCATAGCTACAGAAACTAGACCATACGTCATAGTATCAGGTAGTATGGAGCCTACAATAAGTTTAGGTGACATAGCAATAGTCAAAAAGATAAGAAATGTAAGTCAGGTAGGCCTAGGCGATATAATAGCATTCAAATTCGGTGACGAAGTGGTAATGCACAGAATAGTTGCAATAGAACAAGAATCAAATATACCTGTGTTCGTAACGAAGGGTGATGCCAATAGAGATATTGATCCATGGGTAGTAGAGCCAGACAAAATTATAGGTAAAGTCGTATATGTTATCCCTAAACTAGGAATACCCCTAATCTATGCTTTAATGTACCTAAACAACCCCTTCACCATACTAGGTATTGTAGCAGTAGTTTTGTTGTACACATATATACCTCGGATAAAAAGTTATAGATTGAGGCGTAGAGGTAGTGTCTCATAATACTAATAGAAAAATGAAGAAAGCAGTATATGTAATTGTAATAGCATTAATAATCATAACCATACCTATCACAATATTATCACATGCAAAGCCAGCAATAATTAGAGTAGAGCAGACTAGAAATCATGTACTATATACTGTAAGATATGACTACCTAGCGAGAGTGACACCATCCATAATATATGGTTACAAAGATGTAGTTGGTACAGGTTATCCACTATATATGCCATTAGTAAGGGACATAACATTTAACTTAACCATTAATGTGAAATCAAAGTATGGTATAGAAAGAATTAATGGTAAAGCAGATGTTGTCGTTAAGCTCGGAGAAGAAAACGGATGGAATATAACCCTAGATAACACTTCAGCAACAATAAATAGTTCTCATACAACAATACCCATAGAAATCAATATGACTAGAATAAAGAGTATACTGAATAGTGTTAAAGAGGAATTAAACATTCCAACAGGAAACTACTATGTAGCAATAGAGCCAAGAATAAAAATTGAAACATGGTCCAAGAGCCAAGCTCATGTGAGCAAGATACTACAGCCAACACTAACATTAAAGATTGGCTCAAGTAGAGGGAAAATATTAATCGATGAACTAGCATACAAAGACGAATACGTAGATAAATATGAAGAGCAAAGTATTCAATACATATCATTACTAGGGCTAACCGTGCCAGTACTTACACTGAGGTACATTAGCTACATCCTAGTAGTTACAAGCATTGGTGCAGCAATAGCCTACACCTTAATCTTTAGAGGCAAAAGAGAACTCAATGTAGCTGAAGTTCTATCAAAGTATGGTAGCTACATATTAAAAGCCAAGGACGTAAAATTAGGGACACAAATCATAAAATTAAAGGACTTCGAGGAACTTCTTAGACTGTCACGTATACTCAACAAGCCAATAATGTACGTAGAAGCGAACAACAATCATAGATTCCTCGTAATAGACTACAATACAGTGTATGTCTACGAGTATTCACAGCAAATAAGTAAGTCCTAATACAACTATTACTCATGGATCTGAAACCTTAATAAAACGATTTTTATAGCACATAGAGTAGATTGTAATGACGGAAAGGTACTTTATCTGAGTACTAGCATGTACGGAAACCTTTAATTTTTAAGGGTGGAGTTTAACTCTAAGGGGTTTGTGTTGGAACCCTATAACATGTTTTTAAGAAACCAAGTATTTGATATAGGATCACTTATAGGCTTGTTGTTCTGGATAATACTATTCCTAGTATTGTTCTCGCCATCAATACAGTTTCATTCACTAAAATCAGCGAGGCTTAAGCTAATAAGCTTGATTGAGAGAAAATATGGTTTTAGGCTAATAACATTAATTCATAGACAAGAAAAAGTAGGGTTCTTCGGTATACCAGTATACAGGTTCATAGACATTGATGACTCAGAAGCAGTTATAAGAGCTATAAGGACAACACCACCCGACAGACCAATAGCATTGGTTCTTCATACACCTGGTGGTTTAGTATTAGCAGCAGCACAGATAGCTATGGCGTTAAAGAAGCATCCAGCTAAGAAAATAGTCATAGTACCTCACTACGCTATGAGTGGTGGTACGCTGATAGCACTTGCAGCCGACGAGATATGGATGAGTCCAGAAGCAGTACTAGGGCCACTTGACCCACAATTAAATATAGGGCAGGGAATAATGGCTCCAGCACCCTCAATACTAAGAGCTGCTAGAATAAAAGGTGATAAAGCATCAGATCAATTGCTGATAATGGCTGATGTAGCTGAGAAAGCCATATCAGAAGTACAGGACTTCATAGTACGGTTACTAGAAGATAAGATGCCTAGAGAAAAAGCAGTAGAACTAGCAAAGCTACTAACAGAAGGAAAATGGACTCACGATTACCCGATAACAGCTGAGGATGCAAAGAAACTTGGACTACCGGTTAAAACAGAAATACCACCAGAAATATACGAGTTAATGGAACTATACCCTCAAGCACCAGTAAATAGGCCAGGAGTAGAGTATCTACCATACCCTGTAATACCTCATCCTCCTAGAAGAGCTAGCAGGACCCAGCAATAGTTTGCCATAGTTAGTCAGCAATAATTTTATCCATTATCCTCCAATACATGTTCTTTAACCTATAAGGTACTAAAGCCTTCTCAAGAACCTCGGCATCGCTACGTTTAAGGAAACCTAGCCGAATCAATACAATATAGCTTAAAGGTAATAGTATTATGGAAGCTATTGTCCAGGCTATACCCAAGTATCTAATAACGTATACTACTGGGAGGGTTAGCCCTAAAGGATATACAAGGTTTTCTAAAGGTATACTTAGTTTAAGCTTAACATAAGAGTAATACAGCAATATTACATAGGCTAGCGAGTCTCCTAGAAGGTATGCTAAAGCTACGCCGCTACCTGCTAAAATAATTGATAATGGATAGTAGAGTACTACCTTGGCAACATTTTGTATAATACCAATTAACATTACTTTAACATACATTCCTTTAGCATACATGTAGTTATTTACGATATTATTGAACATCAACAATATAGTATCAAGTAATAGTATTCTAGTAGCAGAGGTACTTGCGAGATACTCTTGTCTAAGTAGTAAGAGCAATTGGTCTATGTATACTATTATGAATGATATTATTGGTATTGAGATGAGACAGTATATTCTGAAAATTATTCTTAAGGATTCAACATCATTGCTACTAGCCAAGTAGGGTAGGAGTAAGAGATTAAATGATCTATAAATCGCCTGTACTATTCCAGCTAGTACAAACGCTATGTAATAATAGCTTACATCACTTGTAGATGCACTAATATATAGTATTATTACGCCTAGCCAGTTACCTAGGTTGTACACCATTCCTGGAAGCCATTGGGAAATAGATGCCATGAACAATTCCTTAAACATGTTGTCATTACTGTTGTCACTCCATTGTGTTTTTGTAGAATATTTTATGGCAAAGAATAGTATTATTGGAATAGTAATCCATAGTCTTGAGGCATATCCTAGGTATACTCCAAGAGATCCGAGTCCCTTTATTACTAAGAGTATGCCTATGGGGATTCTAATTATATGTCCTAGTATGTTAGCTATTGCGGGTATCTTTGGCTTCATTAGCCCGTAAAGTAGCATGGTTAACGGTTTTTCTACTATTAGTAGGGTTGTAGTAATCCCAATGAGTAATCTAAACACTGTGTCGTTAGTTATGGTTATTGATATTATTGATGCAATAGCACCACCAGTTAGTGCTGCAACTATGTTAACTAGAAATAGTGCTTTAACGTGTTTTCTTGACCTAGTACCAGTGTATCTAAGTACAGCTCTTTGTACTCCTAAATCTAGTATGCTTTGTAGTGTAAATGATATGCCTAAGGCAACACTAGCAAAACCTAAAACACTAGGAGTAGTTATCTTGGTAAGTACTATCCAGTAGATGAATCCTGCTATTGAGAAAAGTATTAGTGAAGCATATACCCATATGGCTCCACGTACTATTTGTTCTGCCAAGAAAGTCAACCCAATGTGGGCTAGGTTTCTATGATTATTTGTGTGGTGGATAGAACCAATCCCAAGGCTTGCCTACTCGAGGATCATTACTTCTTCCATTAATTTTTAGTGGGACTATTGATGGATCATTCCAAGGCCTGCGTTCCTCGTCGGGATTCTTATAGTCATATAGCTTGGTGACAAAGTATACAAGCCATACTGGTTCTACTCCAACTGCTTTAAAACCATGCCAATAGTGTCCTGGAATTCTAACCACTTGGGGATTCTCACCACACGAAATTATTTCATCCAGCTCTCGTGTTTCCTCGTCATAGGCGCATATTTTAGCACAACCTCTTATGACTATGAAGTAGTCTACTTGACCTCTAAGATGTCTATGCCAAGCCCTAACTATGCCGGGATAGGTGATTGAGAGATTTGCTTGAACAAATACATCTTCCCCTAAGAGATCCTTCCAATCACTACGCATGAGTTCCATGAAGAAGCCTCTCTCATCAGCAAACCTCTTTAAAGGTTTAATCTTTACTCCAGGTAACATTATCTAGCCCTCCACTCAGACCATTCCCTAGCAAACATCTTTAATGCTAGCTCATTATCGTAGAAGCGAGTCCTAATTAGTCTACGAGCCTTACTAGTATCTAGACTAGAATCTCTAGGTCTCTTAGCTTTCCACTTAAATTCACTTAGTCTAGCTTTCTCGATATTTTCTACTGGCAAGTTAAGGATACGTGCTATTTTTACTGCGAAATCATATCTAGACATTCTCTCACCAGCTACATGTAATGTACCCATGGGCCTCAACTCAATTATCTCTAGTAGAGACATAGCTAATAGAGTGTTCAAGGTTGGTGACACATATTGGTCTACTAGTGCTTTCACTCTACCTCCTTTAGCTAATGTTTCAGCAACAAATACTGCAAAGTTCTTTTTACCCACACCAACACCATAGATAGCGCTAGGCCTAACAATAGTGTACAGTAAATCGCTTGCTCTAACAAGTTCTTCTGCTACAAGCTTTGTAAGCCCATAGTAGTTTACTGGTGCTGGCACATCGTCTTCTCTATAAGAACCCTTCTCACCATCAAATACGTAGTCAGTTGAAATGTATAGGAGATAAGATTTCGTTATCCTTGCAGCACGTACAATACTTCTCGTAGCTTCAACGTTAATAGTCCAAGCATCTAATCTATTAACTTCACAGCCATCTACATCAGTATATGCTGCAGCATGAACTATTACGTCGGGTTTGGTCTTTAGTATTAGGTCTTCAAGCTTAACTCTATCTCTTAAATCCACTCTCACTTTGATAAGATTATTGGAATTCAATGGTATCTCATGCGAATAATATAAGCCTATTACCCTATACCCTTTCTCCAATAGCATGTTGGTTAGTTTGTGTCCTAATAACCCACTAGCACCTGTTACAAGTACTGTTTCCATGCTATCTCCCCTTAGACCAAGGGGTATCTAGTTCAAAGTACTTATCTGAGATTAGGGGTTTCCACCACCATTTATTGGTAATATACCATTCAATGGTTTTCCTTAGACCTTGCTCCCAGCTAGTTTTAGGCTTCCATCCTAGACTTAGAATTTTGTCTCCACGCATTGAGTATCGATAGTCGTGTCCTGGCCTATCAGCTACGTGCTTTATAAGTGTTTCAGGCTTACCTAGTAATCTCAAGATATCTTTGACTACATCTATGTTTCTCTTCTCATTAAAGCCTGGTATATTGTAGGCTTCACCTTTAGCTCCACGTCTTACTACTACCTCTAGTGCTTCAGCAAAATCTTCAACGAATAACCAGTCTCTTACCTGTTCACCACTACCATAGATAGGTATGGGCTTATCATGTAATGCTCTTATTATTGTTTTAGGTATAAGTTTTTCAGGATACTGGTATGGCCCATAGTTATTTGATGGCCTTACAACTATTGCATCTAAACCATATGTTTTATAATATGCACGTACTAGTAGATCTCCCGAGGCCTTACTAGCTGAGTAAGGACTACTTGGATTAAAGGGACTTTCCTCTCCTACACTTCCCTCACTAATACTTCCATAGACTTCATCTGTTGATATATGTATTAGTCTTGGGGAGAAGCTACTTCTCCTAAGTACCTCCAATATACTGTAAACACCAAGTATATTCGTTTTAATAAAAGCAGCTGGCTCATTAATACTCCTATCAACATGGGTTTCTGCGGCAAAATTCACTATAACATCTGGCTCATACTCCTTAACTATGTATTCAAAGAATTCCTCATTGCATATGTCGCCTTTAACAAACTTTATCCTCTTATCTCTCTCAAGTAGATCTTTTATATTCTCAATTCTTCCAGCATAAGACAGCTTATCGTAAACTAGTACTTCAACGTCTTCATAGGTTTTTAGTAAGTATCGTACATAGTTAGAGCCCATGAAACCTGCTCCACCGGTTACGAGGTATCTCATCTACTACACCTATTCAACTAGTTCGCGTCCATTATAGTATTATTGAGGTGTTCTCGCCGACAATAAATCTCAATCCACGTGGCCTTAAATCACTGTGAACTATCCTAGCATTAGAGCCTATAATCGAGTCAACTATTCTCTCACCTAAACCTCTTATTTCAACATTATCCATTATCACGCTATTCTCTACCTCTATATTATCTAATACCACGTTATCACCAATACTAGTAAATGGCCCTACATATGCCTTAGGCCCTATCACGCTATTCCTTCCAATATATGCTGGCCCTCTTACTACACTACCATTTTTAACTATAGCTCCTTCATCAACAAATACTCTACCTTCAATTATAGCTCCTTTCTCTACCTCTCCCTTTATAATGGTGTTAGTATACTTGTTGTCTAATAAGAGCCTATTTGCCTCGAGTATATCTTCAGGTGTACCAGTGTCCTTCCACCACCCCTTAACAATACTATATTCAACTCTATATCCAAGATCTATTAGTCTCTGTAATGCATCGGTTATCTCTAATTCTTTACGCCAACTAGGCTTTAGCCCCTCTATCACGTTAAATATTGCTGGAGGTCTAAAGAAATAGACACCTACCAAGGCATAATCGCTAGGAGGTTTCCTAGGCTTCTCAACTAGTCTCTTAAGCCTACCTTTTTCATCAAACTCTGCTACTCCAAACTTAGTAGGATCTGGAACCTTCGTAAGCAAGACCATAGCGTCAGCATCTGATTCTTTGAACTTCCTAACAAACTCTGATATGCCTTCAACTAATATGTTGTCCCCCAAGTATACCACAAATTCCTCATCACCGACAAAGTCCTTCGCTATGAATACTGCATGGGCTAAACCATAAGGATAGCCTTGGTAAACATAAGTTATGTTAACATTAAGCCATCTACCATCACCATAATACTCAATAACTCTTTCAGGTGCAAGTTCACCAAGTATTATTGCTATGTCTCTTACACCACTATCACGTAAATCCTCAATACACCATTGAGAAACAGGCTTACCTGCAACCTTAATCAATTGCTTGGGTCCGGTGTGTGTAAGCGGTCTAAGCCTAGTACCAAAACCTCCATGTAAAAGAACTCCCTTCAACGATCTAGCACCCAGAAGCTATAATTAAATTCATAGGCTATTAGCTTAAATTGTTTTAGTATGGTTAACATTAAAATAAGAGCTAAGCATTAACCTAGTAGATAACTTATTGCACCTTTAAGCTTCATAGATACCAACTTCTTTTTGAAGAGATATGAGTCATCTATAATTTTCTTCAACGTAGCTACTTGTTTTCTTCTAATGGATATTGAATTAATGTTTCTATAAAACCATCTAAGTGCGTTAATGAATGATAATGTATCCTCTTTGTTGTGCTTTATTAACCCTATAAATGATCCTAGCAGGTAAAATATGCTTAAAATAATTGTAGCAGTTAGAGCATTCCTTAGACTTAGATAATTTGTGAATATGGTTTCAAGTCTATTTTTCCTAGTATTAAATAATGTTAGGTATTTTAATTTCCTAGTTGAATGTCCTCCCATGTGGTAAACTAGTGCATAAGGATAGTATACTACGCGGTAGCCACTAATCCATACACGCCACGAGAAATCCAGGTCTTCTCCATAAACGAAATATTCAGGTCTAAGACCACCTAACTTTAAATAGAGTTCACGCCTTACCATTGCTGCTGCAAAAGACGCGTACATTATGTCTGTAATCTCATTATACTGTCCTTGATAGGGTTCGTTGAATCCTCTATGATATCCGTGTCCTAAGAAGTCCATAAATCCTCCTGCTGAATCAATACGTGTTCCATCATAACTTAGTATTTTAGGTTGAACTACTCCTACATCAGTATTGTTATCTAGAAACTCTACGAGTAGTCTTATGGTACTATTGCTTAACACTACATCGGGGTTTAGGAAGAATAAGTATTTCCCTTTAGAAGCTAATGCTCCTATATTACAAGCTTTTGCAAAACCCACGTTTTTTCTAAGCCTAATGGTGACAACGTCGGTTTTGTAGGTCTTCTTAGCTTTCTCTAAGACTTCAAGGGTATTATCACTACTATTATTGTCTACTACTATTACTTCTACACTACTAGTATAGTAGTAGTCATTACTAGCTATGGATCTTAAAGTAGCATTAAGGAATTTCCCAGAATTATACGTAACTATTATTATCGTAACACTAGGATTAGATGACGGCATTTGGCTAACCCTATCGTGAAGCCGTTATCTCATCTACGATTTTCTTAAACGTGCTTACGTGTCTTCTAATATCCAGTAATTTCTCATAGTACAACTTGGATTTAAGTGAGAGGTTTTCACGCAATCTTCTATCCTCAAATATTTTCTTTACAATACTGGGCCATAACGTATACCTATCCTCAACTATTACTCCAGATCCCTTGGCTCTAAGCGGTAAAGTATTTGCATTCACTGTGTCAGTTAATACGGGTAGTCCATGATATAAGGCTTGCAATGTGCTAGTACTAATACCTAGACCATAGCTACCCAACCTGGATATTAAGAGCATTAAAGCATTACGGTATAGTTGGTGAATTACCCTTGGATTACGTATAAATCCCAGTATTTTAACTCTACTTAAACCCGATATAATGGGTAAGAACTCTTTTCTACTACCAACAATTACAAAGGATACATCTTCTGTCCTGAGAACCGTATAGGTGCATATCAAGGCAGATATATAGTGTAGCAATTTATTATAACGTGGTAGCTTTCTACCACCTATTCTTTCTTCAAGCTGCGGAAAACCCCACTGGAATGTCAAGACATAATTAGATCCAACATCAAGTAAGGTTGCTGGCTCATTAGCATTAACTAGAGGTTCAACTATAGTTGGATACCATACAAATATCTTGGAGCCCACGAACTTAGCCCACTTCTCTAATACACTATATATGCTCCTTGAAATAGTGTATAGAGCATCACTATATCGAAGCATAGGAACTCTATAATATGATGCTAGAACCCTAAAACCCGATACTACGTCTTTTGCAAAAGCTATAAAGTGTTTTAGTGCACCAACTCTAAAGTTATCTATACGTGTAATTACATGTACTCTCTTATCGTTAATCTTCTTATCAAAGCCTATGGACCTTATCAGCAATGGTAGTAGCCTATAGTCTTCTAAAATAATTACCTCTGGCTCAATTCTTGAAAGAACATATCTCAACACATTTTTATTTAAAGGTATTTTAACCACATGATACTTTATGGTAAGGTCCTTACTCCTTACAGTATGTGTTTCAAATACTATGTTATCTAGGTTTCCCAATATTATTGCTGTTGAAGCAGGATCTATAAGAGATATCGAGGCTATGTTTCCCAATGATATTATTGCATCACCGTATAGTGGTCTGGTTATATCGTCTCTTGTGATCATAACATACCTTGAATGCACCATAAATATATGCCCTAACCTCCCTAACAGCATACACCGTTTTAATACTTATAATACAATTATGTAATTCTGGGATTACTTGGTTTTAGGTATTATGAATGCTATGAATTTTCCGTTACCATATACTATGTTATAGTTAAGGTAGCCTTTTTCTTCATATAAACTTGTATATTTAGATCCTAGCTGCCTCTTAGCAATTTCAGCTCCTGTAGAGTCAAGACCTATCATCACTAACATACGATCCTTGAATTCTAGAGTACTATTAAGAGTACTCACGTATCCACGTAGATATAATCCAATAGATAAGCCTGGTCCTAACCTCATATCCATTCTAATGGGCAGGTCAAGATATCTTAAAAGTTTGCCTAGGTTTACGCCGGTTAGGTAGTCGTAATCGCTTGGAATAGCAAGGGAACCTGTTCTCTCGAAAACTACTTGGGGATCATAGGTTGCAATTAATGCGGCTGAGATGATTATGGCAGATAGTAGTGTAAAGGTTTTCAAACTAGATTTTCTTACCATGACATAGAATACGTAGGATGAAGGTATTATTAGTAAGGGGTAGACCCATCTATAAGCGTATCTAGGGCTAAAACCGCTTAAAGATAATATGAATATTAAGATTAAGTAAATGATACTAATTATGTTTAAACTATGTACTAGGTAGGGAACCTTAGAATACAGAGTCTTCACTCCTAATATTCTCCTTATAATATTCTTAACAATTGGTAAGAGGTTACCAACTCTCACTATAATGTACGCGATATAATATGCGGCGATAATCGCAGGTAGTATAGTCCAAGAATACGAGATAATTACGGGTACTCTTGCGTAAACAGCTAATGTTATTGATGGAGCTGCTGCTTCAAAGTATCTCAGTATTCTCTCGTATATACTCAAAGATACGTGTATTATTATGTCTTCTAAAATCATTGTAAAGAACCAGTAAGTTAGGCTAACAGTTAGTGTCACTACGGTTAAAGTTCTTAGAATTTTAGTGTAGCCAGTTATCTTACCACGTGTATACATGGTTATGCCGAAGGCAATCGATAATATTATTAATGGGCCAATAATATGAGATAGAGTTGACACAATAATTAGTAGCGTCATAGGTATGATCATAGCTGTTAAAGGCAATTGCTGTTTCCTATAAGCTACTATTAATAGAATAGTAGTTAATGCTAATGCTATTGAAATTGCTTGTCCAGAATACGTTATAGGTATTATTAGTAGTGGAGGTGTTATAAGAAGCAATAGTAGTGTAGAACTACTTGCCAACTCCTTTCTAACTATATTCAACGATAAAGCTAATAACACCATCACCATGGATGTAAACACGGCTATAGATGCTATGAAGTAGCCTATTCTCACATCCCCAATACCAATTGTTGATAAGATATAATATGGTAAATATGATTGTATATTAAGTATCTGGTAGTATGGGTTTTCCGCATAATAGTATGGCCTCCATACACCTTCCTTGAGCATTAAATTGGTTTGAACAATATATCTTCCAGTATCTGGAAGTAGAGGAGTAAATAACTCAGTGTAGTTAATCAACATGAACATTAAGGATGATGCTAAGACAGTTAATGCAGTTACCCTAAGTATTGATTGAAATAGACTTTTCCCAGGATATTTAAGAGAAAGAAATACTAATGCTATTAAAATAACGTAAGAGAAATTCCAAATATCACTTCTAAACCTATTGCTTAGAGATACACTATAAACTACTAGATAGGCTACTAGAGATCCAGTTAATAGCACTGTAATCGCTTTTTCTAGTCTCCCATTATATCTACTAATATGTTTCGACAATAACAACATTATTATAGTGAATACAATGGTGTTTACTAAGCTAAAGAAAATTAATCCCTGTATGAAGCTCTTCAGTTCTGGTAGCAAGTTAATTAAAGTCATCAAGTCTGATTACGGCCTCATTGCTCAGTAACTACTGGTATAGGTTAAAAGTATTTAGGTGACATAATTGAGGCTAGTTACCGGCTAGGTATAATTGGTCTAGATAACACCAATATCTGTACAAACGCATTAGTGTACGTATATTCATTAAGACTGGTATTGTAGGCATATAACTTTACTATAACTTTGTGTAAACCCTCACTTTCTATGGGTATACTAACATTTAATATAGTACTCTCATGTGGTGCTAGAAGCGTGTAGTAGTTATCATATTCTTTAAGGCGGGATTTACTGGTATTGAATTGGTATTCAACTAGAGTTTTAATCATGTATAGTCGTGGTATATCCCTCATATTACCTAAATAAACATTTAATGATAGCTTGTCTCCACTTATTATTTCCAATGGCTCCTTTATAGTTAGTAGTCTCCCGTTTTCATCTACTAATGCTAGTTCATCAAAACCCTGGAATCTAGGAGGATAGAATACTTGTACGATAATGAATATTGACAAGATTATAGTAGCGCCAATGATTAATCCTAATACAACGCTATATTCTTCTCCATGATGAGTCTTATTTGATGTTTTTAATTTAACTATCTTATTTTTATTCAATTTTAACCATACGTGTGGAAACAAGTAGTATGTTGCAGGAATGGCTAGTACGATAACTGCTAATACTATTAATTTATATTGTTCATTGCTTTCTTGTTTTCTTATATTATTTGCTTCGTTATATATTTCGTTTAATACATTGTTAAGGTCATTAGCGTCTCCATGTTTAAGTAGGTATAATGCTTCCTTAAGCTTCTCTATTAAATGTTTATCACGATAATGTTCTACTATTTTAAAAGCTTCAATAAAATTTGATGGTGGTGGAGTAGTTACCACTACTATTTTTGTACTCTCGGCATTAACCAAAACTAAATTAGCTGAAATAAGACTAACTAGTACTAGCGATAGAGCTATAAGCAAGTACATTGTTGATTTGCTAGCACCGGGGTTTAACATCGTGTTACTGCCTCAAAACAAAAATGTAGATAAGGATATTTTAAGGATACTTGAGAGAGAACGTGAAGCAACAGTAGAATACATAGTAGATACATTGAAAGCTAAAGGGTATAGTACCAGAGAGATAGTGTTTGCTCTCTTGAAACTCATGTTGTTGTCCCGTGTAGAGATATTAAAAGTAAAAGTATCGGAATTCAATAGTTTTACATCATATATAATTAGTGTAAGGCCTCTATGGTTTATACTGTCGTTAATCTTACCTTTATTGACTTTAATACCTGCAATAGGATTATTACTGTACTTAAAAACTATAACGGGTTTCTTCGTGTCAATGTTCTTACCAGGATACTTGATTTTAAGAGTTATTAGGATACATTCAGCTTTGAGCTTATTGCTTCGCTTAACCTTATCGGTAACATTAAGTATATCGTTAGGAGTAATCATAGGTTTGCTATTAAATTATACAGTAGGTATACGTGCCTTTTTGCTTCACTACCTTAATATATTATTGATATATGTACTAGCAATAATCGCATTATATAATGAATATAGGATGAGGAGATAATAAACTAGTACACCATCCTACATGCAATATTAAATCCCCAAGATTTAAAACTTATTAACTAACCCATAATGTCTAGATAGATGTTGGTAGTCTATGATGACGTTGCAAACCAATGTAAGGGAAGTAAGCGAACGAATAAATAAAATAGTAGAGTCCATATCAAGAGTCATAATAGGTAAAAGGAGTTTAATCGAAGATTTAGTTGTAGCATTCTTTAGTGAAGGACATGTACTAATAGAGGGGTATCCTGGAACAGCTAAAACTATGTTAGCAAAAGCGTTTGCCAAAACCATTAAAGCAAGTTTTAGGAGAATACAGTTTATGCCAGATACATTACCTACTGATGTCACGGGATTTCACATATATACTCTTAACGGTAAACAAATTTTCCGTGAAGGCCCTGTTTTTACTAATGTTTTGCTTGCTGATGAGTTGAATCGTACTCCTCCTCGTACTCAGGCAGCGTTACTAGAAGCTATGCAGGAAAAACAAGTAACAGTAGACGGAATAACATACAAACTACCAAAACCATTCATAGTAATAGCA
>WANQ01000012.1 GCA_015521735.1 Pyrodictiaceae archaeon
ACATAGAACCATTACTTACTCTACGTAGTACTATCAAATGAACATCTAACTAAGCTTTCACTAATCTATGATATTGCTAAAAGAAATGTTGAAAGCGTAAATATGGAAACAGCCATAGTCTACTACTTAGCAAATAAATTCCTTATTCCAGCAATAGCCATATTAGGAGTATCGGACTATAAAGTAGGCGATAAGATAGAATTCGTTTATTACGAAGAAGAATTGAAAGATAAGATGTTTTGAAATAGGGCTTGAACTAGTTTCAGGAAATTACATAGGAATTAGAAAGAAATGAAAATTATTGTCGTAGAATGTTAATTAAAAATCACATGTGTAGCCCATCGGGGTTTGAACCCGGAACCTCATGCCCCGAAGGCTAGTTCTTATAAAGGAATGTCCCATAGACTGATAATGTTCTGGAACAGTTACGATAAGAATTTATAAAGAATTTATACTCATTATCTATTATATGGGACGGTTAATTGAGTACTTGGCGCAGTTATAAAAGCTTGATCTACTATGGGATGATAGGGTTTTGTGATTTCCTAAACAGGTATTACGTCAGATGAGCAGCTTTGGGGTCTGGTGTCTTTATTGTATTGTCAGTGCTTTTCTCGGAATATTAAGGTAATGTGGATTATGTTTTAGGTGTTCTTTACTATTTTTCTTTAGGAGTTAATGGTTTATAACTCTTTTAGTGCTTCAGCTATTATAGGGTCCATTATCCGATATTCACCTTCTTCTTTTTCTATGATACTTAGTTTTAGCAGTGTTTGCAGGACCCTTGATATTTGTGCGTTAGTTAGTGGATGGTTTATCCATAGTTCTACGGCTTGCTTGATGTTCTTCCACCGCCTATAGCCTATGGAGATGGCTTTCAAGGCGTAGATGTAGTATTTTGAGGGAAGTTTTCTTATCTCACTTAACACCATCATTTTCGCTTCATTGAATACCTCTCTAATTATTTCGGGGTTGGGTTTTTTACAGTATTTATAGCCGAAGTATGTCAGCCACCCTGGTATGCCGTCAACTCTATCAACGATCTCCTCGATAATGTTGTATGGGGGTCTAACACTGCATTCGCTGAAGCCTTTCTCGAGGAAATCTATGGATTTGTCTCTATTGAACCTGGTTATGGTGAGTTCATCTCTGACCCTTCCATAGAGAGGGCTGTTTGGGTTATTGAAGCCTAGGAAATCCTTAAGTACACCTACCTCTGAGCCTGTTACAATAAACTTTAGATTTCTGAGGTTGTCGTAGCAGTAGGACATTATTTCTGTGAAGTCTATTCTGCCTTTACCTCCTTTTAGATACCTTAATAACTGTGCTTCGTCAATAGCAATGATAATTGTTTCACCATTATCACTAGCCCACTCATCTAGTTTTGCAAATACATCTAGTATAGATAGAGGTTTCCCTCTCCAGTTAAACCTAATAGTAGCAACACCCATTTCTACACCTTCTAACACTTTAAGGTACTTGAGGATAGAGGTCCATCTACTCCTTAGCTTGTTAAGCCCGTCAGAGAGCATCTTGTATAATAGATCTTTCCTGAATCCATGTTCCTCGAAGAGTCTAGCATCAATATAAATATAGGGCAGGTTTACCTCATTAAGGAACACTCTAAGTATAGAAGTCTTACCTATCCTCCTAATACCAAGCACAACTAATATGGGCGATCCTTTTCTAGCAAACTCATCTAATACTCTTAACTCCAGCTCCCTATCATAGAGATCTCTACGACTAATCTTGGGCCTAGGATCAAACAACACAAGTATCACCCCCGATACTTAGTATCGGGGGTGATACCTAATAAACATCATAACAAAACATAATAACCCCTATAAACCTAGCTCAAAATAATGACCTTGCTCTAAATTGACCTAAATTGAATGGCTATGAACAAGGAACAACATTGATAAAACAAAAATAGGTTTAGTCCTTATACTTTCTGAAAACTTAGTACTATAATTCCTCATGTTAGATACCAAGAAGGACAATGGAAATAAAAAAACATATCCATGTGGTGGGCCCGCGGGGATTTGAACTCGGGATCTCCGGCTCCGAAGGCCGTCTCTTATAAGGAAATGTCCCATGACAATAACTATTACTTGGGACAATCTCGATAAAAATTTATACCTAATTTCCAGTTATTGGGACGGCTGGCTCATCTGCGTGTAATGGGGTGCTATGAGCTGTAGAAGATGTACTGAAGGCACTACTAGAAAGCTGGGCTAAAGACCTTTAACGAGGGTGTCCATATTGTTCTCGATTAATGGCTATGAGCTTGTATGCCCTGTATGTAGAGAAGAGCTACGCCTAGTCAGCGGGAATAAGTTATTTGGCGTGCTGAAGTGCCTACAGTGCGGTCAATTATACCCACTAGGTAACTACTTTCCGGGTATACCGGATTTAAGGCCTAGAGCCTTAAGGATAGAGGTCTTTGAGAAAGCCTGGTTCAAGATATTCGATGTCAATGTGAATAGGGGCACTAGCTACCCGAAAGACCTAGACTTTAAGGGTAAACGAGGTACCCTATTTCATATCCCTGCTCGGTGAGGAGTGCTCTGACGAGTACAGTAGTGTGCTTGAGGCACGGTATCTGAATAGGTTTTGTGCTCTAACTACGAGTTTTAGGAGGATACTTAGTGTGGGCTGCGGTTGTGGTAGGGATCTAAGACTTATAGGGCGCAATGAGCTAGGTGTCGATATATTCCCATCGAATATAGTGCTGGCCAATTCCCGGGGCATACTAGCCATACTTGCTGATGCACGCATGCTCCCATTTGAGGATAATAGCTTTGATGCACTACTGGCTATTGAGTCAGCTGAGTACATACCCGGTAGCGGATACACCAAAATTCATAGACGAGCTAAGTAGGGTGCTTAAGCCCAAAGGAATTACATTACTGACTCTAGAGAAATGCAGTGATGGTGTTGACAAAGAATTCTACTACAGATATGAGGACAAATACCTAACCGTAAGGCACTTCCATAGATGCTGGGGTACTAGAGGTTTAGACGAGGTGAGAAAACGCTTCAATATAGTAGAGCTAGACGAGGACGACAACTATTACTATGTGTTGGCTACGAAATACTAAATGTGGAAGGCAGGCTATAGAAAAGACTAATTGGCCTAAATACCTAATTTCTGTATTGGTGTGGGAATTGCCTAAAGCCGTTAGAGTCAGGTACGAGAAGGGTGTATTACGGCTCCTCGATAATATTGAGCTTAGAGATGGAGAGGAGTTAGAGGTCATAATCGTCAGGAGGAGTTTTAGGGGATTTAGTAAGAAGGCGAGCAGATATAGGTTCAAGGTAGATCGAGATGTTGTTGAAGAATTCGTGGAGGAGAGGAGATAGTTGCCTCGGAGGACTATCAAGATCGTTGTAGATGCTAGTGTCTTTGCAGACTATTACCTCTTCTATCCTGGAAGAAGGGAGAGACACGAAAGAGCGAGGACCATCCTTGACAAGCTATCTAGTTTGGACCTACCTGTCTATGAGCCTTTCCTCTTCGAGGTAGAGCTTCGAGGAGTACTAGTAAGGAGCATTAAGCCAGAACAGGTCGTCGAGATAGTAGATTTAGTGCTTGAACATGTAAATATAGTGAGAGAAGAGCTCATCCACGATAAGGCGGTGGAAATAGCTCTCCTCACCGGCTGTAGAGCAATCGACGCATATTATATAGCAACAGCCAAGCACGTTAACGGCACCCTGATTACCAATGATAGGATAATGAAGTATAATGCCTTAAGAGCAGGAACCGAGGCCTACTACTTACTCGATGATAAAGACTATGAGACGCTCATAGACAAACTAGCAACCAATTAATTTGAGCTAGTACGTGACTATCGTTGTGTAACATTGAGTAGCATGTGGCGGGCCCGCCGGGATTTGAACCCGGGATCTCCGGCTCCGAAGGCCGGCGCCTTATCCTGGCTAGGCTACGGGCCCTTTCTGTATATATGCTGGGTTAATAGTAGTTTTAGTGTTTATGTTATGCTTATTATTGTTGTAAACCGCTACTCTTAGTGATAGCCACGTAAATATATTATGTGGGTGTTGGATGTGGATTATCGTTTACTAGTTGAATTGTTTTTAAGGTTTCTGAAGATAGGGTTAGTGGGTTTTGGTGGTGGTTGGGCTATACTGCCTATAATTGAAAGGGAGGTTGTTGAGGAGGCTAAGTGGATTAGTCATTCAGAGTATTTAGACTTAGTGGCTATTGCTGGTTCTACTCCTGGACCAGTGGCTGTGAATGCTGCAACATATGTAGGATTCAAGTTGGCTGGTGTTGTCGGTGCTGTAGTTGCGACAATAGCTGTTATACTACCACCCTTCACAATAATATCATTAATAGTCTACACGTTAACAACAGTTATAAGTAATAGATTGATTCAAGCAGTTCTTAATGGGTTAAAGGCAGCTGTAATAGGATTGATAACCTTAGCCCTCATATCAACGATTAAGGAAGTCTCTGTATACATAACGAGGCATTCACAGGTAATAGCAGTTACAGGTATAGTGGTATTGGTAATAGTAATGGTCTACTACTTTAAAATACACCCTATCATAGCAATAATTGTTTCAGCTATAACAGGACTATTACTAGGCATACTAAACGTATGGTGAAACACTAACCCTTGACGCGTAAGATATAAGCACCCCCAAATAATCATGTAGAGGCTGGGCCGGTAGCTCAGCCTGGAAGAGCGCTCGGCTCGCACCCGAGAGGTCCCGGGTTCAAATCCCGGCCGGTCCACCAAACTCGTACTATTTCAACTAGATTAGCTGAGCAAGAATATTAACACCTATTTTAGCCGGATTACAACACAAGTATTATGGGGGATAGAGGCCTAGACCTCGGCTGGCGGCACAGGGGCCGTATAGGCCCTGAGGAAACTCCGCCCTCCCCGCGGGAGCCGGGCCCCGCAAGGGGCACGGGTAACACCCGTGGCAACGGCACAGAAACGACACGGCCGCTAACGGATGTCTATGAGGCGGTGAGGCCTCCCCGGTAACGGGGAGGCAGTAACCCGCCGAGTATGTTAGCGGATGCGTTGAAACGGCCGTCCCCGGCGGGAGCAAGGCCCCGTGTTCCACCGATGAGACCCGCGCGATGGTGGTGGGGGCCGCATAGTCTAATGCCGCCGTAGTACAGAAGGCGGGTTATAGCCGAGGTCTAGGCCTCCCCTAAGACATAATACTTGCTTATCTCATCAACCTCTTCTCGAGACCTAACCTTGCTATACTGTTCCAATAACTCCTCATTCAATTTATAGAATGTTCTACCCCACTTAAACAATGATAAAAGTTTCAAAGCATATTCCTTGAAACCGAGTATATATAATGCAGCTGCAACCGCCTCAAGACTACTGAGCATGAAAGGTTTACCATAGTTTACAGGATTACCTGCTAAAAGGAAAGGTAAACGTCTATGCTCACCTCTTATCTTTGGAAAAACGCTTTCACCACTAACCAGTTTATTCCATGATACATCAACAACTAGTACACCATACCTTTCAGCTAAAAACCTATCCTGAGATGAGAGAACTATTTTTGCATAAGGGTTCAACACTATTGCTTTCCTAGGAGCTCTATTAAACCTATTAACAGGTATAGCATAACCTAACCTAACCATTTTAGCAGCCGTACACTTCCTTGGATCATCCTCGCCTTCACTATAAACATAAATTTTAACTACAACGGAACACCTAGAAGAACCCTATAGCTAAAAGAGATAAAAATATATTTAGGTAGGCGGATAGCAATCCTAAGAGCAGGGTGCAACAGCTATGGCCACAGCTATAGTACTTATAAACACCGATATAGGTGCTGAAGAAGAAGTCCTAAACGAGTTAAGCAGAATTGAAGGAGTCACCGAAGCATACGTTGTCTACGGAGTATACGATATAGTTGTAAAGGTTACAGCCCCCTCAATGGATAAGTTAAAGGAAATAGTTACAACTAGGATAAGGAGATTACCAAAGGTTAGATCAACACTAACAATGATTGTTGTTGAGGGTAAGGAAATAAAGAAGTAACGATAACACTTAATCATGCCCATAATACACATAGGTTTAGATAGCCACGATACCCCTAAAGGGGGATGCACAACCCATTTTTCCATACTTCTAATAAAAGAACTACTCAAGTTAGGAGTAGAGTTTATAGACTACCCCAACCTCATTAGACTAAACCCATCTATACCATGGAAAACACGTGGAAATGGAGCAGTAGTCCTTAGACTAAAAGTACCGGAAAACAAGTTAGCTGAAGTCCTAGACATAGCTAAAAACTTAAGTAAAGAATATACAGGTAAAGAGTACTTCAAGTATAGGCAACCAGGCTTAGCAGTCTACATAGGCAAAGATATCCCCCATCAACTAAGAGTCCTCTATAGGAAAGCCCTAACAGATGTTGTACCATTAGATGTAGCATTATCTATAGCTAGTAAAGTCGGTGTAAAAATACTTGTACCAAAAACTCATCGAGGACTCGTGGGCGCAATATCAAGTATAGGAGCTCTACAAGATCTACGAGAAGACTATACGTTTGAATTACTAGCTTACAGAAGTAGAGACTACGTGGGACTAAGACAACGATTAATTGATAAGGAATCAGTAAAACAAGTTGAATTAGAGTATAGAGACACACTGTTTAATAACTATGACTTTGAATTCGATGAAGCAGTTATAACCCCCCACGGCCCTGATCCTGTCCTATTCGGTCTTAGAGGAAACGATCCCGAGGTATTAGTAAAGGCGTTGAGTAAAATAAGAGTTCTAGAGCCTATTAGTGCTTGGTGCATATTTAGATCTAATCAAGCTACTGACGCACATTTAGTTTACAGAAGGATATCTGAGTTACGACCATATCAGACATGTATGGTTAAAGCTACAGTAGTATCAAAACCTGAAGCAATAAAGGGAGGACATGTCCGCTTAATGATATCTGATGGTTCAGGAAAAATCTATGCATACTTCTACGAACCTACATCAACTTTAAGAAAAATCACCTTAAAACTAATACCAGGTGATCAAATAATTGTTGGCGGAAGTGTTAGGCCTCCATCCAGATCCCACCCATATAAATCAATAAATGTTGAGAAACTAGTAATAGAAAAAATTGTAGATACAATATTAAGGAACCCTAAATGTCCTAGATGTGGAAAAACAATGAAATCTGCTGGAAGGAATAAAGGATTCAAATGCCCCAAATGTGGATATAAATCAAATATGTTATCAAAAATACCCATAAAAATTAGTAGAGATGTTAGGCCAGGCATCTATACACCCCCCATACGTTCTATGCATCATTTATCAAAACCTATATCAAGAATAAAACACGAAAATACTGGACACAGAATTAAACTAATAGATAAGTGGTGTGAGATAACTAGTCTATAACTCAATTATTATAACATCATTTTACCTTTTGTAAACTACCCCTCCTCTTCCACTGGAACCCACATAAGTGGGACTAATTAACGCATCTCACACAATTCTAATATCAATTACTCCAAGAATATTCGATATGATGTGTACCCCTATATTTCCAGTGGAACATATGATTACATCTTCTGTACTATATCGTTTTGTATAAACTACTCGTATATTCTATGTACTTACCTTAACATTATTATTAGCTACACGTATATACAGTCCATTGGAATTGGTGGGGTCTACCTCTTAGTCCTGAATGTAATTGTTTATTTTGTTGTAGTTATTGTTAACTTTTTGTAAACGACCCCTCTGTTTCCTCTGGAGCCCACTCTTGCTGGCTTTGGTGCACCATCCTTTTTATTATGTCTATTTTCGTTATTATTCCCTTCACACCCTTCTTATCAACTACGAGTACTGCTGGATATTCAGCTAGTAGATGAAGAATTGTTGTTAATGATGCATCTTCGCTTATTGTTGGGAGAGGATCATCCATAACGTCTTCAGCTTTCAGTTTACTTATATCTATTCCTGAAATTATTAGTTTCAATATACTTGTTTCATATACTGTTCCTATTGGCAAGCCGTTTTCATCTACTACTGGTATTTGTGATATTCCATATTTGTCCATTATACTTACTATTTCGTTTATTGGGGTATTACGTGTAACGGTTATAACAGGTGAATTCATGTATTCTTTTGCTCTTCTCTTTTCCTTTATTCTATTATATATTGCGTTTACTATCTTTTCTAATGTACTTACTCTAGGGTTTACTTCTCCTCTCTCAATTTTTGCTATGAGTGATTGGCTTACTCCAGCTAGTTTAGCGAGTTCTCGTTGACTTAAGCCAGCTTTCTTTCTCAATCTTCTTAGTTCTTCAGGCGATGGTATGTACATAGTTCCTACCTTTAGTCTATCTTTTTATTCATACTCTCTACTTCTAACAAACTGTTTTTATACTTGGTTAGTAGTTAATAGTCTACATGGAGTGGTTTTAGATGTTTGTCGAAATAAGGTTTCACGGACGTGGCGGTCAAGGAGCCGTCACGGCCGCTAACCTTCTTGTTGCTGCTGCGTTGAAGGAGAATAAGTATGGTCAAGCATTTCCGTTCTTTGGTGCGGAGAGACGTGGTGCTCCTGTTTTAGCGTTTGCTAGGATTAGCGATAGGCCTATTAAGATTCATAGTGAAATACGTAGTCCTGATATTGTTGTTGTACTTGACCCTTCATTGCTTGAACTCGTTGATGTTACTCGTGGTCTTAAGAAGGGTGGTGTTGTCGTGATTAATTCTAAGGAGACCCCAAGTATTGGTGATGAATACAATGTGTATGTTGTTGATGCAACATCTATTGCGTTGAAGTATAAGTTAGTTGTGGCCGGGTGGCCGTTGGTTAACACGGCAATGCTTGGAGCGTTGTCTAGTGCTACAGGTGTTGTTGGGTTAAAGTCTATAGTTAGTGTAGTAGAGGAAAACTGGCGTGGTGATGTAGCTAAACGTAATGTTGAAGCTGTTATTGAAGCATTTAATTCTACTAGAAAAGTTAGGTGATGTGTTATGAGTTCGTCTTATCTAATTCGTATTAAAGGTTTTACTCTTCCTTTATCAGTTGCTAGTGAAGGTGCTATGGGTAGGACGGGGTCTTGGAGAACATTTAAGCCTGTTATAAATTATAGTAAATGCATTAAATGTTATTTATGTTGGCTTCATTGCCCGTTCTCAGTGATCTCTAAGGATAGTTCGGGTGTTGTTATAGACTACGAATATTGTAAGGGTTGTGGTATTTGCTATGATGTTTGTCCTACTAAGGCTATAGTTATGGTTCCTGAAAGGTGATCTCGCATGGTTGTTCTTCCTTTAACAGGGAATTATGCTGTGGCATGGGCTGTTAAGAGAGCTCGGGTTAAGGTTATAGCTGCATACCCGATTACTCCTCAAACAACTATAGTTGAGAAGTTATCTGAGATGGTTGAGAACGGTGAACTTGATGCTAAGATGATTAGGGTTGAAAGTGAGCATAGCGCGTTGGCAGCTGTTTATGGTGCTGCTATTGCTGGTGCTCGTGCATTTACTGCCACCTCAAGTCATGGCTTACTGTACATGCATGAGGTATTGTGGTGGGTATCTGCGTCGAGAGTGCCGTTGGTTATGGCTATTGTTACAAGAGCTATAGGGCCTCCTTGGAATATCTGGACTGATCATTCAGACTTGTTGGATCAAAGAGATACGGGTTGGATTATATCTATGGCTGAGAGTAATCAGGAAGCTTTTGACCTTACTCTTCAAGCGTTTAAGATAACTGAGGATGATAGAGTAAACTTACCCATGATTGTGGGTTTAGATGCGTTTATTTTAAGTCATACAACAGCTCCTGTAGATGTGTTGGAGCAAGAGGATGTGGATAGATGGCTTCCTGAAAGAAAACAATTGTATGTGATAGATCCTAATAATAGATTTAGTTTGGGTAATATTGCTTCTCCAAAAGATTACATGATGTTTAGGTATGATATCGAGAAGGCAATGGATAATGCTAGGAGAGTGATTCTAGAAGTAGATAGAGAGTATGGTAAAGTATTTGGTAGAGAATATGGTGGTCTAGTTGAGTGCTACAAGTGTAGTGATGCTAAATACACTGTTGTAGCCATGGGTGCTTGGGCTGGTGATGCCAAGGAAGCAATCGATATTCTCAGAGATAATGGCTATGCTGTCGGAGTTCTAAGAATAAGGTTTATCAGACCATTACCTGTTAACGAGATATTAAATTACTTATCAGGTATGAAGGGGGTAATAGTACTTGATAGGTCAGTGTCCTTTGGTGCTGGGGGCCAACTATTTACGGAGGTTTCATCTATTCTAGCGTCTAGGGGTAGGCCTCCAGCTATGAAAGGTGTAATTGCAGGACTTGGTGGAGTGGATGTAAGCTATTCAGAGATAAAGGACATAGTATTAAAGTTTATTAACGAAGTTGAGGATCAAGGATGGTTTATTAAACGGCAGGAATGGTTTATGCCTTATGAATATAGTTTTAAAGATTATGGTTAAAGGAGGTGGTAGTGTATGGCTTTGAATGTTAGGTTAGTTCCTGATAAGAAGTATATAAGGCCTGGTGACGCAGCTTGCCCAGGTTGTCCTGAAGCTTTAGGGCTTAGATATTTAGGGATGGCCTTAGGTGATAAGGCTGTTCTTGTAGTTCCAGCTGGTTGTTCAGCTGTAATTCAAGGTATAATACCGCGTAATGCTTTCCACTTCCCCACCGTTAACATAGTGTTTGCGGCTGGTGCTTCTACTGCAGCGGGTATGGCGGCTGCTTATGAGGTTTTAGGAAAGGATGCTATAGTTGTTGTGTGGGCTGGTGATGGTGGTACAGCTGATATAGGCTTTGCTTCTCTTAGTGGTGCTGCTGAAAGAAACGATAATATACTATACATATGTGTTGATAATGAAGCCTACATGAATACGGGTATCCAGAGAAGTAGTTTAACACCTTATGGTGCTTGGACTACAACTACGTGGACAGGTAAGAAGGAGCATAAAAAGGATCTTCCTCTTATAATGATATCTCATAAGGTACCCTATGTCGCTACTGCTAGCATAGCTTATCCCCATGACTTTATAGCTAAGCTTAAGCGCGCAGCATCTATTAAGGGCTTTAAGTACATACATCTACATGCTCCATGTCCTGTTGGATGGAAATTTGATGCAGATAAGACTGTGCACGTGGCGAAGCTTGCGATAGAGACGGGTATGTGGGTTCTATTTGAGTATTATAATGGTAGATTCAGTATAAGTCCTCCAAGTAGACCATATATTGATAAGTCTAAGCGTAAGCCTGTCATAGAGTACTTGAAGCTTCAAGGTAGGTTTAGGGGTTTAAGTAAAGATGATATAGAACGTATAGAGAAGTATATAGACGATACATGGTCATGGTATGTGTTGCTGGAGAAGTGGAGTAATATGGGTAAAGATATTAGTAGGCTAATAGAGAGGCAATAGTATATTCAATAGTATAACTAGTACTGTAATACCTATTGCTGTTAAGACAACTATTTCTGGTCTTAGTTTTATCCCTTCTTCTACTTCCTCATAGAATCTCACAAGTCCTGCAGCAGTGAATGGTCCTGGCCCAGTTCTTCTCCTTCTTGAAGACATGTTTCTTCCCTAGTTTTAGGCTAGGGGTATTCGGTCTTATTAAGTGTTTTCAAGTATATGTCTTTACTGGTAGAGTCTCATGAGGATTAGGGAAGCACAGCAACTTATACGTAAAACTTATTATGAGAAGGATAGGAGTAGAGGTCTTTATGCTACGTTTGCATGGTTAGTAGAGGAAGTTGGGGAATTAGCTAATGCTATACTATCGGGTGATAGAGATAATATGGAGGAGGAAATAGCTGATGTTTTAGCATGGTTATTATCCGTAGCTAACTTATTAGGTATTGACGTAGAGAAGGCGTTTATTAAAAAGTATTCTAATCCACCGCCCTAGAAGGATGACGTTTAGCCTTTAATTGCTTTAATAATCCTGATTGCTTTCTCGATATCTTGTTCTACTATTGTACCTGTTACTATGGCATCTGCTCCGGCTTCAACTAGTTGTTTTGCTTTTTCCTCATTATTTACTCCACCACCCGTTATGATGAATACCTGGTCTCCTAGTAGCTCCTTAGTTTTCTTAACTATTATAGGAGGTACTATCTTAGGACTACCTGAGCCTGCTTCAAAGTATATGTACTCCATACCCAACATGTATGCTGCTAATGCGTATGCTACAGCTATTTCAGGTTTATCCCAGGGTATGGGTCTAGCATGTCCTATGTATCCAGCAGCTCCACCATAGCCTACTATGATATAGGCGGTAGGTAGTACTTCTATTCCGTATTCGTATACTATTGGTGCTCCCAGTACTTGTGCTCCTATTATGAAGTAAGGGTTTTCTGAGTTTAGTAAACTCATGAATAATATTGCGTCAGCTTCCCTAGATATTCCCGAAATATTTCCGGGAAACAATATTATCGGTATGTCTATTCTTTTTCTAATTTCCACTATGATGTCATCTATTTTTCTTTCAGTTACTCCGGTGCTTCCGCCTATCAGTATGGCATCTGTGCCGTGGTCATATAGTAATGTAGCATACTTTACTACTTCATTTTTATTAGTTTTTTCTGGATCTATTAGTGTAAAGTGAAGTGGTTTTTTCTTTGATTTAAGGTACTCATGAACCTTCAGTTTCCTTAGCTTCTTCAATACCTTCTTCCTCTTCCATAAACTTGTAATTCAAGGTACCTTCGTAGAATAGGTCTAAGAATTTAGCATACACATCCACTTCGTGGAATGCAGATGGAACCTCTAATTCAGCATAGAGTTTACAGTTACCACATCTTACTATTGCTTTCTTTGTTTCTTTATCTAATTCTATTGTTACTGCCTTTATACCACAATTAGGGCATTGAAAGATTTTAGGAAGTGTTCTCAACGGTTTTCTTATTTGAATTTTTCTTCTCTTCCTCCTTCTACCCATTTTTAAGGTCACCTAATTATATTTCTTTGTTTTTAGTAAAATTCTCCTAAGTGTTGGTGAATACTGGTTTTTTAGTATTTCTAGTAGTATTGTGTTCAAGTCGTCTTTATTAACTGTTATCTCTATATACTTACCCTCCTTTTCTGCAAGTATTTGTGCTTCTAGATGATAGCAATATGTTTTCTGTTTTTGTGCTATAACGTGTATTAAGAAGTCTTTGCAAGTACAACTTGTTCTAGGGATTAGTATGTAGTCTCCGCTTTTTCCAAGGAATATCCAGTATGGTACGTATTTATTGTTTATGGTTATTTTTACTATTCTTTTCATGTGTGCGGCTTCTATTGATTTAGATGAGAATTTTTTGTGTTTCTCTAGTTCGCTAAGGCTTTTTTCGACTGTTTTCACGTCTATTGTTTTCGATAATGATTGCATGGTTAGGATACCCTATTATTAATGTATCGATTACGTCATAGAAAATTCCTGTTTCAACTATGCCAGTAATGCTTTTTAGCTGTTTGTCAAACTCTTTTGGATTAAATGGTTTGTTTAGGTAGATGTCTATTATGTAGTTATTATTGTCTGTTATTGTAGGGCCCATACGTGTTTTTGAGTATCTTAGGATATACATTATTTTTCTTTTCTTAAGTTCTCTCATTACATAGTCTATAGAGTAGGGCACTACTTCTACGGGTATGGGGCTGTATGTGCCTATATGTTCTACATATTTAGAATAGTCTATTACAAATACATTGTATTTAGAGTGTTTTGATAAAGTTTTCTCTCTAAGAAGTGCTCCTCCACCTCCTTTTATCATGTTTAAGTTAATGTCTACTTCGTCAGCGCTATCTATG
>WANQ01000013.1 GCA_015521735.1 Pyrodictiaceae archaeon
AAAGAGATTTGCCAGCAGCCAAACATACTATGCAATAGTAACAGGAAGATGGCATAACATAAATATAGATTATTACATTACAAAGAGATTACGCCCACCTCCGGGCTTTATGAATAAGTTACCAGAGGAATACAGATACTTTATTTCCCAGATTCTTAATAATAATATAGTTGAAGTACATACTTTAGATGAAGTGAAACCTGCTAAATTCTTCAATTATATAAATGGGCAACAATGCTTCCATTGGTTTAGCTGGTATGATGGCAGCATGTTTTCATTAATATATGATCCGCCCCAACAAATAGAGCCAGCCCTAAGAAGAGCTTTCAATGAAAGTAGATTAATCCTTAAGATGGTGCGTAGGTATAGTAATTCCTTTGGAAGATTTACGACAATACTCTTTGATCTTAACCCTTTAACTGAGTACAGAGACTATGAGAATAAGTTAATATCAGTATTAGACTATGCGGGTGTTAGAAGTATAGGATTTTATCAAGCAAATGTACTCAAGCTACTCTACGCAATAGACTTTCGTCAAAGTCTTTATAGATGCAAAGTACAAACCAATGCTGCACTACATCGGGTACTTATGAACAGATGCATGAATATGGATATGTGTGTTCCAAGTTTAGGGTTTAGACCACTAAGAATCGAAATACTTGATGGCGTTAAAATACTAGGTGTAGCTCTAAACAATATTGTTACACCGATGACGCTAGGATATAAAATAGACGCCACTAAACTCATCGAGATAAGGCTTAATGAACACTATATCAATGACTTTATTAATCAAGTATTAGAAAGGATTACTGAAATAAACTTACCCAGTTTTAATGAATTATGTGAGTTAAGTAATCTTAACAATATCTACATAAAGCTTACTATTAACCAAGCCATTGTTGACATACTTAGATATTTCTTGACGAATGACCTGGCCATAAGGGCTGGACTAGCAAATGTGAGGCTAAAAATTGAGCCACTAGTTAATGCTATGATAGCCTATGTAGATATATATGGACGAGACAAAATATCTGATATAATACATTCAAAGGAATGTGATGAGATTGTTGAAACCATTCTCTCGGAATTACTAAGATTTATCGATAGCCTTTCAAGGAACAATCCACGCGCATTAGTAGTTAAGTATTTCTTGTATGGTGAAAGAGTTGTAATTCCGCGCAACATTAACTTAGATGATATAAGGGGAACATTAAGACAGTTCATTTACGAGAGATTGAAGGAGTTGTTATGCGATAGCGGGTTAAGTACTGATACATGTGATTGGCGATGTAAGATATTGAAGTCAGTATTATTACATACACTTAATCATCACATAATATCTTTATTGAGTACACGTTCACGTATACCAGTTGATTATCTCTCGGAGATGTATGATTTTGCTGAACCCTATAGCTACATATTTGAATCAGTGTCAGGAGGTATAGGGGCTATAGATACTGTTGTAAAGTACTGGATAGAACATCTACCTGAGGAGGTATTGGAAGATTTCGTAATGAAGTTTGGTTCCTGCCTTTCAGGCTCACCTGAAGACCTTGTATACTTTGCTATAGCAAGTAGCTGTGGTGACACAATACAAGGCTCACCTAGTGAAGCTATCGTTAACACCATAGGTAGGTTAAATATAATCTACACGCCTGAGGAACGCGAAGAAGCCATTAAACTATATAATGCACTATTAAGTGAGGTCGAGCGCCTGGCTTCTCTAGCGAGAACGGTTAGAGCACATGTCGATGCATGGAGTTTACTAAGAGAAGCTATTAAAGCTAGGTATGAATGTGAGAAAGAATTTAAGCGCTTTTGTACAACTGACGAAATAACTCTCCACATGTTTAAGAATCTCCATAGATACCCATTAATAAAGAAATTACTTATAGCTCTTACGATTAAGTATCTTGAAGCTAAGGATGAAAGACGTAGAAATCTATCTAATATATACAATATAAGCAATATTATGAGGTTAGCTGAGGAATTCATAGAAGATTTATATCGTGTAGTAATAGGTGTTAATACCAGGTTAGATATAACTAATGAAGAGATAAGATTCGTTATAATTGATATTATAAGAGTCTTAAAATCAGCTCTCATTAAACTATATCTTAAGGGCTGTGATAATGCCTGTAGTTTATGCTATCTAAACACACGTTCATGTAGATTCAATGCTTCATGGATTCAGAAGAGAACCCTAAATAGAAGACTTGCTAAGCTTTACGCTACTCATGTTGTACAAAGACTCACGAGAAGAGACAGGGATCCATTAGTAGATATTAGGGGATTAATAGGTAAGATCATACTCAATGGTACTGATAAGTACTTATATGTTTAGGGATGGCGAATGTATCTTAAGTGTCGTACCCCTAGACGCTCTGCAGACGACCTTGAAGACTTTGTGAGAGTCTTTTTACTTGACTCCTTTGATAGCGAATTTGTGTATATAGTATCACCGTGGATATCAACGTTTAAGTTCACTAAAAAGATTATTTACTATCCGTACATATCTTCATATGATATAGTTGATATATTAAGGGCTATACATGTTAACAATGTTGATGTAAAGGTTCTTGTACGCTGCTTTGATGATTTCCTTTCACCTGATCTAATATACATACTATACATGATCTACACCAGAAAATTAAACATACCATCCGATATAACGCTGTACCTTAAGCAGCAACTTGAAAGAATAATTCGTAGACTTGAAATGGCGGAGAAGATAATTAACATAGGGATAGACTTTAGAACCGATCTAGGTGTAAACGATAGGTCTTGGTATAGACTACATGCTAAGATATATGTTAATGAGAAATGGGGGTTAATGGGCTCTGCGAACTTCTCACGTGGTGGCTTGATAAGGGATGGTAACTGGGAGTGTTTGCTCATGGTCGATTCAAACAGTCAGTTATATAATGAATTACTGAAATATGCTAAGCAATTACTTAGTGTAAGTAAGAGCTTTAACGAATGTGAACGAAGAATAGTGAATACAATAAATAGATACCTTAGAGGTTATGGTGTAAAGATACACACCTTTGATGACCTTAAATTATTGCTTAAGGAGCTATACAAATCTCTGATATAGGCTAAGGACTTAATTGTGATTTTCTTCTTACCTCGTCTTCTATGTATTCTTTTATCTTCATTACCTTATTATATATTTCAAGGTTATTACTTAATACTCCTTGCCTTAGCGCTTCATCTATTATTAGTTTTTGTATTAATAATGATATAGCTTTCTTCCTATGAGGAAACATATTTTTAATTAGTAATTCAAGTAATTGCATTATGCATGGATCAATCCAAACATAAAGCCTCACACGTTCAACAAACTTGCCCTTATAGACTTTTCTAGGCCTTTTATTCATTTAGTTTTAGCACCATGGCTTAAGAGTATTTTTCGAGGCATAAAATGTTTATGGAAAAATTGGCGTCAGATTTTCAGCCGCTAAATTTTTATTTACTTTGGTATATTAGGATAAGGGGTGAAAAATTGAGACCTGTTACATTAAAGACCCTAGCATCATTGCTACATGATATTAGACGATCAAATGTAGATGTTAGTAGTAGAAGAATTAAGGAGCTTATTAGGTTCTTGTATAAGCTTAAGCTTATTAAAATAGATGGTAGATTCCCTAAGCTAACTAGTCTAGGCGAGAAGTTTATTGCAGCCTATCAGCAAGGAGACTCTATAACACTTCATGAGATTTTTCTAAGCATCAAAGAATACAAAGATGTATATGAAGCCTATATTAATGGTCATACGGGTATTCAAGATATAGCTAGAGTTACAGGGTTAAACGCTGTTGTTATAGATGTAGTTCTTAGATTAATAAGTGAAATTGAATCTATCTCATTAGAGAATGTGGTAAACAAGGAATTTTATCAGAACTTTGTGAAGATATTGGTAAGAAACTACATTAAACTTACTAAGAAGAATAGATCTCGTTATGTCGAGCTGGTCAAACTTAGGTCTGAAACTAAAAAGTCTATGTTTATCACTAATTCTATGTTTAAGAAGCTTCTTGAATTATTTATACGTGAAAACAAGGATAAGGTTATATTATCCGGTGCCCCGTTAACTAAGGCAACTAATATTAATACAATTGAGTTATTTGGTAAGAGATTTGCTTATATAATGATAGACATAAAGGAGGTGTACGCCAGTTGAGCTTTAGATGTCCTTTCCCTACAGTCGCTATACCTGCGGGGAATGTTTCATCAATATATGATCCTAAGGGAGTAATTAACGAGATGATAGACCATATACGTGAAGTACTTAGTAAGAACCAGATATTTGTAGGGGTTATTGTAGGTAATTACGGATTCGGTAAAACACACATCCTACTCTACATTAGAGAAAAAATTAATTTAACCACCAATTCTTTCGCTGTATATATACCTTCTCCTGGAATGAGCATTAAGACCTTCTATAGCTATATAGCTAGAGAGATAATCAAACTAGTAAAGGAGAATAGATCAATAATAGAGTATCTTAACGAACCTATAGCATCTGTCATAGAAGTCATAGCAAGAAGTGGGGAAGACGAGCAAAGCTATTACTTTAAGCAATGGTTTATTGGCGAGAGTGTGCCAATTAAGTATAGGCAGAAGTACGGTCTTGGCGGAAATATTAATGAAGAGAGAGCACTTGAGATAATGACAATGTTATTAAACTCCATCCATCAAGCAGGTATATCACCCATAGTCATACTAGTCGATGAAATAGAGAATCTGATAATGTGCACCAATGTGAAAAGGTTAAGGTATTTAAATTATCTACGAATACTAATCGATTCATTACCTGTTAAGACAGTGTTCATTGTAGCATCAACACCTGCTGGATGGAATGAAATAATTAATACTCATCCAGCGCTTGCTAGAAGATTATCATCATACATACTTTACCTTAAACCATTTAATGAGGACGATGTAAAAGGACTACTAGAATTTTACATGAATAAGTCTAATACCAGAATCGAATGGTTACTAAGGAATGAGGTCATTGATCTAATATATGAGTACAGTGACGGTAATCCAGGTGAAGTACTAAAATTAGCGTCAATATTATGTATCTATGCTAATGCTAAAGGGCTTAAGGAACTAGATATTGAACTAGTGAAAGAGGTCTTGTCACAGTATGTTTAAGACCAAGATCTTCCTTACATGGTATGTTTCACCTGAGGATCCAAGATACTGGGAGTTCTTCCCAATACCAGGCTTAGTCGTAGCTATTAAATCGGTCCTACGTTTAATGAGAACTAATCAATTACTTTTCCAAAGACTAATATCAAGAGGGTTCAAGAGAGTGTTTAGCTATAATGGCTTCTTAGTGATAGACTCCTTGCTTAAGGGGTTCTATAAGAATGATTATGACAATCTACGTGATTTGGCTCAAAACGATATACTATACCTGCAATATGCATTAGATGCGGATATACTAGTTCACAAAGATCATCCTCTCGTCAACATAGACGACGAGAATCTTCGCCTAAAAATGTATAGGAAGAACCTTATCTTAGCAGAACTAGCATTAAAGTTCAGCGATAAACTGGGCAAGGAGGTCATGCTTGTCGTTCATGGATGGGATGCTAAAAGCTATGCTAAATGTGCAAGATATTATACTGGACTGGGTGCCAAGTACCTGGGTATTGGATCACTTTTAGCACTAAAGAATAATGTCAACACTATTGTGGGTATTGTACGGAAGATTAGAGAAGAAGTTGGCAGCAAGATATGGCTTCACTTATTTGGGGTTACGAGCCAGCTAGTACTTAATCGTGTGAATGGAATAGTCAACAGCGTAGATGCAAGTACACCTATAAGAGCTGCATTTAATCGTGAAATTATAATATACGATAACGGGGTATTACGAAGAGTAAAAATAAGTAGCCTACACGGTTATATGATACTAAAGGAAATGCTTGATAAGGCTAAGACTAAGATTGAGCAAAAGCTTATTAGAGGGATACTTAGTTCTCAAAGTTTTATTAATCAGAAGAAGTATCTTGCAGTATATAACGCGTACATCACGTTGAAAGCATTTGACCAACTCTAGTATACTACTATTAGGTGATTTAATTGATAAATGATAGACTGAAATTTATACTGCCTTTCTGGGATGATATAGTTGACCCAGGCTTCAACTTCATAAAGGAAGAACATAGCAAAGAATACATAAGGGATAAATTTAGGTTTGGTGTATCACTGTGGCATCTCTTTGAAGAGCCCCCACTTGATGGAATACTCATTTCAAGAAGTATAATTAATCCCCCACATAGCCGAAATAATTCTAAGTACTTAAGAATAGTAGCCGAAGGGGGTATACGTAGATTCCTTAGAATATCAGAAAATCTCACCCCTAATAGGCTTCAAATAATAGGAGATTGTGGTGCATGGCAATATGTAGATGAAGATAAACCTCCGTATGACCCCATTGATACATTAGAGTTCTATAATAGTATAGGCGTCGATTATGGTGTAACAGTCGACCATATAGCTGTGATAAAAGATTCTGAGAAGCGTATGGAAATAACTTATAATAATGCTGTTAAATCGTTTAATTACTGGAAGAAGAAATATGAGAAAAACGAATACACATTTGTACTACTCGGTGCTGTACAAGGAGTGGAGGTAAATGACTATATAAGATTCATTGAGAAACTGTATAAGCTAGGCTATAGATACTTTGCTATAGGAGGACTCGCTAAGAGAGATAATAGGTTTGTGGGAAAACTAATCAACGAGTTAATAAAGGTAGCTAGGAATAAGGATATAGAGAAGATACACTTCCTAGGAATTGCCCGCAAGAGCCTAATACCGCTAATATTGAAATTAACAGAATATGTTAACGATGTCTCCTTTGATAATGCTACATTCCTACGAATGGCTTGGATGAGAACTATAGGAAATTACTTATCAATTAACGGCAACGTTTATACTGCTATAAGGATCAGAATGGGGTCTAAGGGTGAACGCGAAGTTCTAGATATACTTCATAAATACGATTTAGGCGAAGTAGACTATAACAAAGTAATTGATGTGCTGAAAAACTACACCATTATCAACGGCGATACAAGGTACCTACCATACTATGCTAAAACCCTAAAAGACATGCCTTGGAAAAAGTGTACATGCAATATATGTAGAACTATAGGAATAGATGTCGTAATATTTAGGGGAAATGATAGGAACAGAAGGAGGGGGTTCCATAACGTATGGGTATTTTATAATCTCTTTAAACAGAATATGCTTGACATAATAAAATCGCCATATACATTAAAAGATAATGACCTAGGAATGCCTATGGATAATACAGAGAGGTTTAAGGTATTTTCAATGATAGACTTAAAGAATATCAAGCGCGTACTAATTATTACAAGTTGCACTAAAGAAAAGAATACGGATTGGAACCAAGTAATAAGAGTATTACGTCAATATGGCCTTCCTACTCCAGGATTCGATTTGGAGAAAGAAGAAGAATACAGAAAGGTGCTTTCACAGTTTATTAAATCTGCAAGAGATATGTATAGTGGCTGTCTCTTATACACATCTG
>WANQ01000014.1 GCA_015521735.1 Pyrodictiaceae archaeon
CTTTAACATAGTAATTGGTAGTTCAATATTATGGTACACTACGTATTACTAGTCTAGGATATTTAGCTATAGTAAGCTATGCTATGATGTTGCTATATTATCCCGATTATCTCTTCTAGGAATTCGATTAATTCTATTGCGAGAGTTTCTCTACACTTTACTCCAAGCTCCTTCATTATTTCACGTGGCTTATCTGTTATTATCATGTCTACTCCTAGTTTAGCCATATATCTTGCTAGTTCAACGTCATTTACAACCCATACTGCTACTATATGTCCATGTCTATGTAGTTCTCTTACTATGTCTTCTTCTACGAAGGCAGCTCTAATTGATACACCATCTACTCTTGCTCTCTCCAGGTATGTTTCCAGATCCAGTGGCTCGTCTTCAATGCTTAATAGTACTGTTGCGTAGGGTATAGCCTTCTTTACAAGTACTAGGTCCTTATGATACTTTGATGTAATGTATATTTTTCCCTTGAACTTCACCTTTTCTAGTACTTCAGCAAGCTTCCATCCACGACTCCTATACTTTAAATCTAGCATTACGTCTACTCTACCATTTACGCGTTTCAAGTAGTCTTCAAGTCTTCTATGGAATAGGCTTTCAACTTCTTCGAGAATCTTTGTAAGCATTCTTTTCTTCCGCGGCTTTATCTCCTCTAATAATAGTTTTTCCTCACGTACATGTTGTATTATGAGTTCTCCTTGCTCGTCTCTTACTATATCTACCTCTATTACTGGTACGCCTAGTGAAAGATAATAGTAGAGTCTTAGCTTAGTGTTAGCCCTATGCCCTACAATTAACGGTTTCCCAGAGCTAGAAGGGTCTTTATCCAAGGCCTGTTACCAGGTTTTTAGCTTCAAGGATTACCTGGTTGGGTCTAGCAAATATAATGTTTACCTTGTATAGTATTTGCTAGAGTTTACACTAGGTTTCTTAACCCCTAGTATAATATGTTCAATTGGTGGATCTTTTTAGTAAGCTGTGTTTGTTTTGAGGTGTATTCTGCTATGCATTTAGCTGTTATTGGTACTGGTCGTGTTGGTAGGCCTACAGCTTATACATTACTCCTTACCAGGTTGTTTGATGAGGTAACGGTTGTGGATATAAAACCTGGTCTTGCTAGGGCTTTTGCTGAAGAGTTAAAACATGTAGCTGTAAGTAATCGTATTGATGTATCAGTTTACTGGAGTGAACGTGACGAAGATGTTAGTGGTGCAGATGTAGTTGTTGTTACAGCTGGTTATCCACGTAGACCTGGTGAGAAGATTACTCGTCGTGAACTCGTTCCACGAAATGCTGGTATCATCAAGTATATTGCTGAAGTAGTTCCACCACGTAATCGTGGTGCAAGATACATTATTGTAACAAACCCAGTTGACGCTATGGCTATGTTGTTTAAAAGGGTTAGCCGTGAAGAATTCGTTATAAGCACGGGTACTCATCTTGAAACACTACGTTTTCGCGCGAGACTCGCAGAAGATGCTGGTGTAGGGTTTACACGTGTTGAGGGATGGGTTGGAGGCGAACATGGACCTAACCCCGTAATTCTATGGAGTACTGTTCGCGTAAATGGTGTACCCGTAGAGGAGTACTATAAGCTACATGGTAGGAGGCTGGATAAGCAAGCAATAGAATCATATATGAAGACCGTGAGCCGTGAAATAATAGATGCTATTGGTGGAACAGAGTATGGTCCTGCAAGTGCTTTCCGAGACATAGTTAAAGCTATAGTGTTATCAGAGGACGTATACCTCAGCGTAGCAGCACCAACAAGAATACCGGGTATAAGTGAGCCAGTATTTGTTAGCATTCCAAGGAAGATTGGGTGGATGATAGGTGATAGCTTATACGACAAGTTGAGCTTAGAGGAGAAGAAGACAATACACATGGCTGCAGAGAAGATTTATGAAACCTATAGGTGGGCTTTAGAAACAGTTGAGTTAGCGTAATACCTCCATGAACACGCGGTAAGCGTTTCTCCAAGCAATCTTTTCAACATCTTCTCTACTCATTCCCTTCTCTAAGAGCTTCTTAAACAGTAATTGTATTTTACCTATATCCTCTAGTCCTCTAGGAAGCCTTGTTGTACCTAGATAGTCTGATCCTATAGCTAATATGTCTACTCCAAAGTTATCGTACACGTACATTAAGTGTTCTACTACTTCGTTAACTCCCACCTCTCCTTTGCCTAGGAAATCTGCTACAAAAGTTATCCCTACAACACCATTCCTATGTTTAAGCTCCTCTAAAACCTCGTCGTCAATGTTTCGTGGATGATCGTGTATTTTCTTAATACATGCATGACTTATAATTACGGGCTTACTCGTAATTGATAATACGTCAAGCATTGTCTTCTTGCTTGCGTGGGCTAGGTCTACTATAACACCATATCTCTCAGCAACATCTACTAGTTCACTACCACTACCCGTCAACCCATAGTCACGTTTAGACATACATGATGCAGCATACCTATTCTCAATATTCCATGTAAGCCCTAATACTCTTACACCAAGCCTATAATATACTTCGAGATCCCATGGATCATCCAGTGGGTAGGCACCCTCCAATCCTATAAGAATACCCGTACCCTTGCGTTCTCCTAGCCCTAAAAGATCACTCCTACGTTCAACGAGATAGAGGTGTTCTGGGAACTCTTTAACAAGCCTATAATAGGTAGCTATATGATCCAATACACGCTGTTGCGTACAACGGAAAACAGTTCCCCTAACACGTTCTCCTCCAACATACTTGTATTCACCAGGAAATGCTGCTCCAACAACAAGTACTACATTACCTCTACCATACTTAGGAATATCAACATGGCGTTCAAAGTCAACGTTAAAGGGCTTTACATTCCTTTCAGACTCAAGTATATAAGCAGAGATATCCTCGTGCAAATCAATTACAGGAAAAGGCTTAGAAGCCAAGCCTATTACGCCCCAAGACTACCTTACATGTAGACAATACAAAAAAGTATGCATTCTAGGTAAAACGTGCTGAGAAAGAAATTACTTAATTCCATAATACTATACCTCTAAGCGTTTAGAAATAAGCGTTAATGGCTATAATAGATGTATGGCTATATATTTTTTAATATTTAAGTGAACATGTTATCCAGGAATAAGAGGGCGGCCTCATGGGATATGTTCGTGTGAAGGGAGTTATCGCTAACCCTTTTAAAAGAGATCTTAGAGTAGAAGTAGAGTTCATAGCTGATACAAGTGCAATATATACCATGATACCTAAACATATTGCTGAAAAACTCGATCTCAAGGTAGTGGATAAGAGGAGGTTTAGGATTGCTAGTGGTGAAGTAGTTGAATACCCTATTTCTGAAGCATATGTAATGGTAGAGGGAAGAGGAGTTACAAGCCTTGTCGTAATAGGGTCCGAGAAAACTCCACCACTTCTAGGAGCAACGACCCTAGAACTACTTGGATTTCAAGTAGACCCTGTAACAGGGAAGCTAAAGCCACTAGAACTCATGATCTTATAAAATCCCATTTAACCTATCACATTACTATTCTCGTATTCAGTATTCTACTTAGATGAATTAAGATGTCAAGGCTCTTTGAACAGCTTATGTTATGGTAGGTTACAGTAACTACTATAATAGTTGTGTAGGCATTAGAGCACTAGGCTTAACGTTAAACTATGATTACGGGTGTACGTGTTGGGCCAAGAATATGAGTGTAAGAGGTATCCCTGTATACATGTTGTAGTTGATTACTCTAAGAAGATTTATGCATTATTTCTTGAAACCTCTGATGGAGACATAATACATGTTCCTGCAAGTGAGGTTATAGTAGCAGCTGATAAGGTATTAGAGCTTTCTAAGGCAAGGTTTCGTGAAGCAAGAGGCGATGAAGTAGACTGGCTTGCAGAGGAGAAACTAGGTGCAATGAGGATAGAGGAGTAGTGTAGCGAGTACATGTAGTTCTAGGTTTTCCAGTATGGTTTTGTTCTAGCATATTCTTTCTCTGCTTCCAGTATTGCCTTGTAGAATTCTCTTTCTCCTCCATGCACTAGTCTTGATAACACTTTGACTGCAGTTTTCGGCCCTACTCCATGTGCTGCTAGAGCTATTACTGCTTGCCTACCATAGGATAAGACTAGATTAGCAACCTCTTTGGCACGGTTTAGTTTTTGTTTTTCTTCTCTTCGTAGTTTTTCTCCGCGTAGGTTCTTGGATACTATTTTCTCTAGATCATCGTCTACGCGTGTTACTGCTATAAACCTTGAACTACACTTAGGGCATATTGTGTCATCTATATCACCTACACGTTTAACCATACTCCACCCACACATTAGACATACTAGTTTTACTTTTCGATTCATAAGCCTCTTCTTAACTAGTTCTGCTAGTACTTCAGCTGGTATACCTGGTGCTACAATGTCTTGTAGGTATATGTTGGATAAGAGTTCTCTAGTAACTGGTAGAGGAGTCTTACCAGTTGAGACTACCATTAAGCTTATTCTCCCATTCCTAATACCCTCTATAAACCTACCTACTGCTTCAATGTCAATCTTCTCCGTATAGACTTCTCTAAGAGCTTCTCTACCAATAACTGTTCCAGCTAGTTGATCAGCAAATCTAGCTATTTGCCTCAAACTAGCATCCTTTGATACTACTCCAAAACGTCTTGCAACGTGGAGTAGCCTCCACTTATACATGTTTGTTTTAGGTAAGGCTTGGTCTAGAATAGAGCGTATCGATACCTCGTCTAGGGTTTTCAGTACTTCAACTACTATTTTAGGGTTAATTGGGTAGGCTGGAGCAAGGACTATATGGTATTGATCACTCTTATAGGCTATACTTATTCCTAGTTTCCTTGACAAAATAGTTGACAAGACTATTCCTAGTGCCTGATTACCCATACTACCTAATCCTACATGAACTACTATAAGGTCTCCAGTCGCCTCAACAACAACTAGGTTATCTGATGGAATAGGCTTACCCTCCCTAACATGCTCTTCTATTACTTTCAAGACCTTCTCAGCAGCTTCAATTGACGCATTATACTCTTCTACAAGTATGCGTACAGCCTTCTCTCGTGAAGTCTTTAAAGCCTCATATAGCCTCCTCCTCAACGCCATAGCTTCTCTAGCAGCCCAATAGTCTACTGGTATAAGCTCTCCCTCCCATGCAGGTGGTACTCCCTCAATTTTTTCAACTGGCTCTACATCCACTATGAGTGAGTCATGGTCTACTCCAACTGTTCTCCAAACCCTACCTCCAAGAATAAACATGTAGCCTGGTTCAAGGCTTGTTACAACGAATTCTTCATCTAGTTCACCAATGTATGTTCGAGTAACAATATTTCTAACACGATAGTGTTTAACATCGGGGATCATTGATGTACCATAATAGTACTTGTATGAACCCTTACTTAGCCTATAGTATTCTCCGTCTACCCTAACCAAGCCCTGAGATTCTAGTTGCTCAAGTACTTCAAGTAGCTCCTCTTTACTTAGATTACGGTAGGGGTATGCTCTACGTACAATTTCGTAAGCGTAGTCTATTCTAACACGGTTACCGTTCTCCATAGCTATACCTACAAGCTGGTGAGCGAGAACATCATAGGATTTCTCATGTATCCTAGGCTCCTCTAAATCTCCTGAAACAGCTCTCCGGGCAAGTACTAGTGATTCAACTATGTCGTCAAAGTTCTCGTAAGCTACTATTACTCCACGAGGCTTCTCCTCTAACCTATGACCACTTCTACCAACTCTTTGAACTAGTCTAAGAGCTTGCCTGGGACTCATGTACTGTACTACAAGGTCTACATGGCCTATATCTATTCCTAGCTCTAAGCTACTAGTACATACTAGAGCCTTAATCCTACGATTCTTGAATTCTTCTTCAGCGCTGATCCTCTCCTCCCTAGAAAGACTTCCATGATGTACTCTTACTTTTTCGCCAAGAAGCTTCTTAAGCCTAGAAGCAAGTATTTCAGCTGTATCACGTGTGTTAGTGAATACTAGTACACCATTGGATTCCTCTACTAGTTCTGTTATCCTCCGAATACGTGCAACTACCTGGGGTGTCGTGTTTAAGTCTTCAGCTAACAGTAAGTCATCCTCCTTGGGATTAGGGGCTTCAACTCTAATCTCCATTCCACGTGGGAACTTGACTTCAACTACCTCAACTCTTCTACCATTACCTCCAAGAAACCTCCTAGCTACCTCTACATCACCTATAGTAGCTGATAAACCTATACGTTGAAAACCATACCTACTAGCCTCAACTAGTCTCTCTAAAGCAATTGCTAGCTGAGTACCACGCTTACTATCAAGTAGTTCGTGTACTTCATCAACAATAACCCATCTCACAGTCCTTAGGTTACGCCTCATTTTCTCATGGACTAAGAGGAATTGTAGGGTTTCAGGTGTAGTAATCAATATGTCTGGTGGATTAGCAGCTATCTTAGCCCTAGCTCTTTGAGGAGTATCACCGTGACGTATAGCTATAGTGAATCCTAGTGAATGAGCTATATACTCTACTCTACGGAAAATATCCCTATTAAGAGCTCTAAGAGGAGTAATGTAGAGTACAACAACACCATGTAAACCATAGAGGTTACGGGAAAGCATTAAGGAGAATATGGGAAATAGTGCAGCCTCGGTCTTACCACTACCAGTAGGTGCAACAATAAGAGTATGAACACCTCTAAGTATAACTGGAATAGCTTTCTCCTGAACTGGCGTAGGCTTAGCATAGCCCAGTTTCTCTAATATGCTCCTCAGCTTTGGATGGAGTCTCTCGAATATGTTTTTCATTTCCATTTAACCCTTATATGACTGCTATGTAGTCCGCTTGTGCCTGGGCTTGTATTCTTTTACAGCAAAGCTTATTAATTAAATCTAATTAATCAGCTTGCAGGTAGGGTTAGGCTTAAACTATGATGCCTGTAGCCATACTAGTATTATGTGTAGCTAGTTTATCAGCAATAATGTTTACCCTACTTAGCCTTGGATATGCAACGGTATTCATACTCACATTAAACTTCATAGGCGTTACAAGTCTATCAGAATACGTATCCATAGTACTACTATCACAAATACCCGTATCAATTCTAGCAGCTAGGCTACGTAGAAGAATAGTGGAAAGTAAAAGGCATGGTACCTTAAATGCAGTAATACTAGGAGTAGCAGCTATATCAGGGTTTACGGCAGCATTATTTCTAGGTATAAGGCTAGGAGATGAAGTAAGGGTCATAGCCTTATCAGCTACATCGCTTTTAGCAGCTCTAGCTATGAGCAACAAAGCTTCGAGAACTAGTGATACGAGGAGCTCGTCAATAGTAACTGGTATCGTAGGAGGTATTGTTAAAGGCGTATTAGGTGGAGGAGTTACACCAGTAATATTAGCATTACAGAGATTTACTGGTTTAAGCCTAGATGACTCAATGTACCGTACCTTTATCGCATTAGCATTAATGAGTATTGCTTCATCAATACCATACATGCTATCATACAGCTTAGACTACGTAGTATTGGTCTCAGCTATTATTGGAGGCTTAATAGGGGTAGTTGTGGGCGAGAAAATAGTTCTGGCCCTAACGTCTAGGCGTAGAGAAAAGCTTTCAATGACAGCATACATTACCCTTGCTTTACTGGGTATACTATCCTTTATAGTAAAGCTCTATTCCTAGGAAAAACTAGCCTAAACTAACACTTATATGCTTAGACAATACTAGGAGAAACCATAGGCCAAGTTGTACTTGAGGAAAAATAGAGTCTTATAGAGGTTGAAGGTAGAGGTGCCGTTAAAGATACTTGTAGTAGGCTTACTAAGATATGATTCAGGTAAAACTAGTACAGTATTATCAATTATAAGGGAGGCAAAGAATAGAGGATTCGATATAGGGGTTTCTAAGCCTATAAGTGGATTTGACGCATGGAGTCAGTTCAAATACGTGTTGAAGAGTATGGAGCTTGGCGTACTAGTTGGTGAAGACCTAACACTATTGTATGGTGAGGCTTCTCCAAATGAGCCAGTAGAAGTTGTAGGACCACTAGTTATGCTATTAGCACCACCTGACCCAGAAGCATATTCGTGGAGGCTTTCAACTTATACAGCTTTAACGTCTAGTACAGTTGACCAAGTAACAGTTATTAGAGTAACCAAGTGTTCGGAGGAAAAACATTATACAAGCCACTACATGGTTGAAGAAAACATAGCCCATACACCTAGTGCTATGAAAGACATGCTATACAAGCTAGTAGGCATGCTTAAACCTAAGCCTGAAAACGTGGGCAAGAGCTTTGTTGAAGAACTATTCAGAGAGGACACTATATCCGGAATAGATGAATGTGTTAGAAACGTGATGATGAACTATGACTTAGTCGTAGTTGAATCATATAATGATGCAGCAGCACCAACTCTATCCTCAACTAATGTGGATGTTGTTGTAGCTGTAGGTCCAGGTAAAATAGCCTTATATAATGGTGAACGCTATAGACGTGCACTAAGCCTTGTAGGTGAAATAAGAAATCCACTAGCAACTACTACGAGCGAGGTTCTATCATTAGTAAAGCCTGCTAAGACCATTAATGCTAAACCCGTTGTAGACCCTAAGCATGCTAGAGAGCCGTGGGCTGAGGGCTTACTAGATGAGATATTGAGAATTAAACATTAGAGTTCACGATCAATGTTCTATAAGATTGTTGTAGAACACTGTGTTGTAAACAGGTTTATAACCGGGTAAACAAGGACTATAATCAATTGGGATACTATAGTGCTCCCTCACGAGCTTGCTTCAAGGTATGTATCACCGTACCTCAAGGCACTGGTAGCGAAGGAGTTAAGTGAGAAGGGTCTTAGCCAGGTAAAGATATCTCGTATCCTAGGTATAAGTCAGGCCATGGTTAACAACTATCTATCCAAGCCCAAGGAATACTATATCATGCAACTCGAGAAGGCAGGTCTTAGCCGAGAAGATGTAGAAAAATACGTTTACAGCCTAGTAGCCCAATACAATTCACACCAAGACTTCATGTACACGTTTACATCAATACTCAATGAGGTATTAGCAACTAGGAAGCTATGTAAGCTACATATTAGGATCAGCCCTGGAATAGACGAGAACTGTAATATATGTAATGAGCTATTCCAGTATAAGTTAAGGGATCCACACATAAGACTTGTAGAAAAACTAGTTAACAAAATAGTAGGTCACCCTAGAGCTGTTGAACTAATACCAGAGGTAGGCTCAAACATAGTATATGCTCCTCCAAGAGCTCAAAGCGTACAAGAGCTAATAGCCGTGCCTGGTAGGATAGTTAAGGTACGTGACAAAGCAGTACCTGTAGGAAAACCCTCATATGGTGGTAGTCGTTTCCTTGCATCACTACTCCTTGAGGCAAGGTCTACTGAGCCTAAGATAAACTGTATAGTAAACATTAGGTATAGGAGAGAATACGTTGAAGGTCTTAAGAAGAAGGGTTATAGTGTAGTAGAAGTTGGGCCAAGTAGTAGTCCTAAGGAGCAGTTCATTAAAGTAGTTGAAGCAATACGTAGAACTCCAGGTGTAAAGAAGGTAGTAGTTGATCTTGGAGCTATAGGTCTTGAGCCAACAATATATGTTTTCCACGAAGACCCTGTAGCACTTGTAAACGATATACTAGGGCTACTGGGCTAGGATAACACCTCTTCTATGAACCTACCGTTCTCGTATACTAGGTCTCCGTCAACGTATACCTTGCCCTTCCTCATATCCTTAACCATATCCCAGTGTATAGCAGACTTATTCCTACCACCTGTTTCAGGATAGGATGCACCTAGAGCTAAGTGTATTGTACCACCAATTTTCTCATCAAACAATATCTCCTTAGTAAACCTTGTTACATCATAGTTTAACCCGAAAGCTGCTTCTCCAAGCCTTCTAGCTCCTTCATCTACTTCAAGCATTTTCTTCAAGAACTCTTCTCCACGCTTAGCCTTCGCTTCAACCACAGCACCATTCTTGAAAACTAGTCTTACACCCTCAACTTCTACTCCACGCCATACAGCAGGGTACGTGAACTCAATGTATCCTTCAGTACCATCCTCGTGGGGGCCCGTGAATACTTCTCCTCCAGGCATATTCTTCTTACCATCATCGTTAATCCATTTACGTCCCTCAACTCTTATTAAAAGATCAGTGTTCTCAGCAACTATTCTTATCTCAGAAGCCTTGTTCAAGAAGTTAGCGATTTTGTCTTGCCATTTAGCTTGCTTAACCCACGCACTTATAGGGTCTTCTAAGTGTAGCTTCAATGCATGGTAAACGAATTCTTCAAACTCTAGAGGACTCATACCAGCTTCTTGGGCCATAGCCCTAGTGGGATAAGCTGTTACAACCCATCTAAGTGAACCCTCAGCATCACGTTTCATGAATATCTCCGTTAACGGTCTTAGAGCACTACTACGCTTCTTCATTTTCTCGGGGTCAACGCCTACTAATGGCTTGGTATGAGTAGGTGATAAGATACTTATCCTTACATCAATGTTCTCTACAATATACTTGTCTATAGGAGACAAGTACTCCAATAGCTCGCGAGGTGCATAGCGATAGAATATCTCTTGTAAAACCTCGTCACTAACAATAAATCTAGGATAACCTCCTCTCTCGACAACAGCACGATATAGTTCACGTACGAGAGGATATGCTTCAATTGTAGAAGCTATTAGTACTTCATCTAACTTCTTAACACTTACACAATAGTCTACTATAAGCTTAGCAAACTTGTCCAAAGCCTTCAAGATGAGAATTCACCAGAATAGTAATGGGGACTCTAAAACTATTAAAAGATTAAGGTAATGGGAGGCCGTAAACATAATATCCTTGTAGACAAGACACTATAAGTGGAGATGAGGTAAGGCGTTCCAGTACCGACAACACGTAGGGGATGGGGACTTTCGCCCCTCCCGATCCCATAAACTCTGTTCTTAATAAGTGGGTTATGTGGGAAATAGTTTATGGAGTATACATTTAAGTCTGCTATCCATAAAGTATAAGCTGTATTGGGGTATATGGTGTGGTCTACGAGAACTATCGTGTTGAAGCAGTAATAGTAGAGTTTACTTATGGGGCAATAGTATTAGGTTTAATAGCACTAGGAGTCTTAGTAGCTCACGGTATTGTAGTTAATGCTTTATTGTCTACAAGTATTAGCTTAGGAGACTTCAATGTGGCTTTAGGAATATTCTATGTTAATGCTCTCAGCTTAGCAGTACTCATAACAATAACGTACTACTATGTAGTCTATGGTAAAAGCATAATACCAGTCTTAAGGAAGACTAGGGGCTTTGGCAATGTACTGGCAAGAATATACGGGGTAGTCACCGTTAAGTGGACTAAGATTACACCACTAATAGTGGCACTAGTCTTCATAGTAAGCTTTGTGAGAACAGCAGGTGTAGTTGGAGTAAACGTAACCCTCCATGACATGCTAAGAGTACTAGTACTCCCACATACACATATAGAGTTAATAGTAGTATACTTGGCACTATGGGGTACAGCTAAGCTAGGTAACAATTTCTTAACACTAATACTCTTAACCATAACCCTAACATTAATGCTTGTAGCATCAGCCCTAATCGAAGTAACACTATCACCAATACTACTATACTATGTGGTGAACAGAGGATTCCTCTAGTAATTCTGGAACGTAAGTTAATTTACCCAGAATACTCTCCTAACAACTGGGTTCAGTATATGCGAGTAACTTCGACATGCATATTAGCCTTAAGCTTACTAATACTACTGATACTAACATCCAGTATTATCACAGTTGCTAGTAGTACAGAGTATATGCTCTTAGTATACGGTTCACGTTTATGTCCTCACTGTAATAATCTAATTAAATACTTATCAGATACTTATGGCGAAGACTATATACTATACTATGATATGGCTATTAATAATACTTACAGGGAGTTATTTGAGAAAATAGTTTCAATTCTACAGCTACCACCAAATCTAATAGCAATACCCTTTACCATAGTAATATGCAATAATACTGTAACAGGAGTTGTAGTAGGTGATATAGAGGACAAAGAGTTATGGGATAAGCTAATAAGTAAACCTAATACTGAAAACACTATACCAATCTATATAGGGGCAATAGTAAATGGTACTAGAACATACAAAATAGCAGGTAAGATAGCACTAGATCCAAAACAAGCAGTAGAATTCTTCATGTACGGAAGACTAGGAGGTAAACCCACCCTAACAACTACTAGTGCTGAAAGTAGTAGCTTAGAAAATATAGTAGTAACCTCAACTACGCCTAGTAGGACAACGACAATTACCGTAGATTCTAACACCGAAACCTTAAGGGTAGAAGAACAATGTCCTGAAAACGAGGGATACATATGTCCAGCTAATATAAGTAGTGGATTATTCCCTCAAGAAACCAACATTAATCTAATAGATCATGCAACCACAAGTATACCAACTTATACTCCTAGAATAGTAAGCACAGGAGAAGAATATAACACGTGGAATTTATTATTCTTAACTATTAGCTTAGCCGCTGTAGACTCCATAAACCCATGTACCATATATCTATACATACTATTACTCATAGCAGCATCTGTAACTGGTATAGCATTGGAGAAGAAAATTACCATTAGGAGAGTAGTTAGTATAGGATTAGCATTTATACTAGCAGTTATGGTAGGGTATATTATATTAGGACTAGGATTAATCACGGTACTATCCATGGTGCCCAAACTAGTTTTCACAGCAGTAGGAGTAGGCTTTGGCTCATGGACGATATACTCGGGGCTAACTGGTAAAGAGAAAGTAGTAGCTAAGCGTAAGGTAGTTAAACTATTACCACATGCCTCAAAGAGTGTATTATTAAGCATACTACTAGGATTATTAGCAACATTTACACTACTACCATGTAGTGTTGGCCCCTATATTGTATTTACAGGAGTAGTATCGAAGCTACCATTAGTTAGTGCAGCACCATTGCTCCTACTATACAACATAATATTTGTACTACCATTAGTAGCAGTTTTAGTAGCAATACTACTAGGAATATCACGATCCAAGATAAGAGAACTCATAATAAAGCACAATAGACTACTATCAATAGCATCCGGAATACTGCTTATAATAGTAATAGTAATATCAGTGTACATGTCATTAACAAGCTAACTTAGTGATTCAGAGATATTAAGCAACCATCAGTAAAAGGGTATGTTAAGAAATGAGATTAGAAGTCAATACCATTATAGGAAAATTAAAGAAATATCCGTGGAGAAAACTCAACATTGAATGGACAGTAGTATTTGGAGGACTTGTTGAAAGAGGCTTTGGAGAAGATGTAGATATTCTTGTTAGTGCGAAACTTGGTGGTGAAGAGAAACTTGAACTTGCACTATCAATAGCCGACTTCTTAAACATACCCTGGGATCACGTAGATATAGTATTGTTTAGTGAAGCACCATGCCCTATAATAATATCAGCGTGGAGGAAAGGCATAATAGTCTATGCTAAAAATAAGCGTGTTTACAGAGAACAAATGTTAGCGAAGATCAATGTATGCCTAGACTATGCACTCTCCTTTAGGAAGCTAGACATATTATCTACAGCTACCAAGGCTATTAAAAGAAAACTGGTGAAGTAGGATGGGTGTTCTAGCTAGACTATACAACACAGTAGTTGACATGACTAAACGCTTAGACAAGTTATCGGGAATAAGCAGTTGGACATGGATTGAAGAACTAGCAGTACTCCACGCATTACAGATACAAGCCCAAGCACTACTAGACATGCTAATGAGATTTGCTGCTGAACTAGGATACACACCGACAACACCACGTGAAGCAGCTGAAATATTATTGAAGGAGAAGATACTTAGTAGAGAAGACTATGAGCTAGTTAGAAGAATTCAAGGCTTTAGAAACATATTAGTCCACGAATACGTAGCCATAGACATGAAGCTAGTAGAGAAAATTGTCAGAGAAAAAGAATACCATAAAACACTATTACTAGCTACAGCTCTAGTAGAGAAATCCAGTAAACAGGGTATAGATCCCTAAACACCTATCTTCCTCATACGTGTCTGCCTCCTAGTATCTTCTTCACTAGTATTGCTAGTAGTAGAGCTAGTGCACCTAATACTGCTAGAACAGTGTATATTATGAATGAAAACCTAATGTTATCTACAAGGATGTTTAGTAAGGATCCTACTCCTAGTCCTAAACTAGCAATTGATAACATTAAGACTACAAGGTAGACACCACGTGTTCCACTACTCATTCTTGATAAATAGTTTATGTAGCAGACCCTAAACATTGCTGAAGTATAAGAGGTTATTATTGAAGCTACTATGAACTCTTCCAAGGTGTCAGCATAGGCATAGGTTAATGAGCCTAAACTCATAACTAATAAGCTAAGAAACAATAGAAATAATAACGTGTTATCACTAGTTCTTGAGGCAACCATACTTGTTAGTGAACCCAAGACATAGGCTATACCAGAGTATATGAAGACACTCCAAGCTAACACTACGTGGTTAAAGAATAATAGTATGTATGCTGGAAGATACGGTTTAACAATACCGTAGCCAAGATTCTTAGCGAAAACAGCTATCGCTAACACTAAGATAGTTAAAGCAAAAGTGAATCCATTACCTGCCTTTCCAGTGGGATTACGTTTAACGCTATAGCTAGCTATGCTGGGTCTCAAGAATACTACGAATACTATGAATACAAGTGAGAGTATGCATAAGGAGAAGGCTACTATAAACAACCAGTTAAACCCATAGTCTAAAACAAGCCTATAGGATAATATGAATACTATACTCGTAGACAACCCTATCGAGGCATTATAGACGCCTACAAACTTACCCAATACAGCTCTATCACCTATGCCTAGTAGTAGGGTAATCCACATAAATGTTATAAGAGTAGATAAAGCAAAGCCATGAACAAAACGTACAATGAGTAAACCTCTTTCATCAACAACCATGTATAATGGTATAGACGAAGACAAGAGTATAGCTGATACAATAGCATAGACTCTAACATGCCTAGGCCTCAAAGCCAAGAATACTCTAGCTATAGAACTAGAAGCATAGAATAAGAAAGTAAGCAAAGGCAAGTCATAGAACAATATTAAATCCCTATAAAACACTAGATACAATGTAAGTAGAGGCTCTACTAAGTAGCCGCCAAGAACTACAATTAAACTAAACAAAACCGCGACTACGTAAAGATTCTTCAAATCCCAGGCTACCCCTAAGAAAAGACTACTAGTACGTAGAACCTATATACATGCTAACCACCTACATAGAACTCAGAGACCAAGAACCCGACACTACCTGTAGATGAAGAAGCTTACAAGGGGTGAACCCTCACTCAAGAGGGGATGTACGGCGAACCCGCGGCTGATACACACAAATCTAGCATTAGCTATTCTTACTAAGACACTGTATACTTATTTAGCTCCTAGCCTTGCCCGATAACACGTAGATAGTCGTAGGTGCATGTTGTAATGGCTTTAGAAGAAGTAAGGTTGAAACCTATAGGAGTAGTACACGTAGACGTTGACGACAATACTGTTAAGTCTTCTTGGGAGGGTGTTAGAGGAGTAATAGAAGTCTTCCCCGAGTACGAGGAGGGATTAGATGGAATAGAAGAATTCTCACATATAATAATCATAGCATACCTACACAAGGTTACAGAAGAACAACGAAGAGTACTAAAAGTACGTCACCGAAGACTCGAGAGACTAGGCGTAGATCTAACAGGTATACCAGAAGTAGGAGTATTCTGTACAGATTCACCCCATAGACCAAACCCCATTGCCATCAGCATTGTAGAATTAATAGAACGTAAAGGCAGATTCCTACACGTACAAGGCCTAGACTTATTCAATGGTACACCAGTACTAGACATTAAGGGATACGATAAAACCCGATGTATCCAGGACATAAGGGTTCCATGGTGGCTTGAGGAACTTGAGAAGAGGGTAAGGAAGGTTCTAGGTGAACCAAAATTCCTCTAAACAAAAAGTAGCCAAAGCCAATACTATAATAATCCCTTAAACCACACTATACTAGAGGGATAATACCGTAGGGGAACCAGTAGATGAACCATAAAGTAGAGCCTAGCAACCAGCCTCCCAGAAGGTATCGGGTAGGCCACATATCTTCTAAAAGAAAATACCGTGTAGGCCATATAGTACAGCGTAGAATAGTTGAGAAAAACAAGTAGGTAGCCATAACATGGGTGTTAGAGTTAGGTTAAGAGTAAGGATAAGTGATAAGGAAGTAGACTTAGTAGCTTTAGCTAATAGTGGTTTCGAGACAGATTCACCCCAACTACTAGTACCAAGAAACTTCATATTAAGAAACAGCCTAGAACCACTACTACCCAGCAACCCTCTAACACTAGAATACGATACGGCAGGTGGACCAATAGTAATGCACGTCTACCCCTATGCCTGTACAGTTAAGGTCTTAGAAGAAGATAGAACTTCTAGAGAAGTTAAAGCAGACCTAGTAGTATCACCAATAGAAAAAGAAGCACTCATGAGTGACGCACTAATAGAGGAGCTAGGAATAGTAATACTAAGCCCTAGGAGAGGTTTATGGAGGTTCATGGACGATCCAGTAGACAAGATTAGAGTATCGTATAAGCCACAGTACTGGTGAAAAACCTGCTAAGGCCAAGAGAAATGACTAAGCAGGCTAAACTAGGATATGAGGGCTATGCTATTGCTCTAGAAGTAGTAGACATACATAAATCATATGGCAAGATTAAAGCAGTAAACGGTATATCATTTAAAGTAAACCCTGGCGAAGTATACGGTCTCATAGGACCTAATGGTGCAGGCAAAACAACAACACTAAAAATAATAGTTGGATTACTAAAACCGGATAAGGGTACGGTAAAAATCTATGGCTACGATATACTTAGGGAAAGAGAAAAAGCACTAAAACTAGTAGGCTATATACCAGAAAACCCATCAGTATTCCAATACCTTACAATACAGGAATTCCTCGAGTTCATAGGAAGCGTTAGAGGAGTAAATCAAAGCGAACTACAAGACAAAGTAAACTACTACCTAGAACTATTCAACCTCCACGATAAGAGAAACAACCTACTAGGATCACTATCAAGAGGAATGCTACAAAAAGTACTAGCAATAGCAGCATTCATAGTAAAACCAAAACTACTAGTAATGGACGAGCCCATGGCTGGAATGGATCCAGAATCACAGTACGTATTCAAGAAAGAAGTATTAAGAATGGTGAAAGAAGAAAAAGTAGCAGCAATAATATCAAGCCACCTACTATACCTAGTAGAACAAATATGCGATAGAATAGGAATAATACATAAGGGAAAAATAATACTAGAAGGAACAATAAACCAAATAAGAGAACATATAAAGGAAAAAACTCTAGAGGAAATCTACTTAAAAATAATCAAGTAGTATGCTATTATCACTAGAATGGTACGTCATCGTCTGGTAGCTCGTCACCAGCCGATGGTGTTGAGGAATCACTACCAGATGCTAAAGCCATTACAGCCTTCTTAGCTGCTATTACTCCAAGGCTAACTAGTATCCATGTTATTGGGTTTAGGAAGATCTTTATGAACCTTCTCATACAGTTTCACCAAGTAAAGTAATACTAAATATCTGCGATGTAGACTTTCAGTACTAGAGTAGTCTCCGAGGATGACAATATTTGAAGAATCTCGATATAGAGCACTACTCTGGCGTAGACGAAGTATTTAGCTTAAAGCTAAGCAGAGTTTATGCTCCAATACTAAAAGCCTTAGGCAAAGTCACATTCCCATACCAACTAGCTAAAATAAGCAAGATAACAGGACTTCAAGAACATGTATGTAAGCAACGTATACAGAGCTTACTAAGAAATGGGTGGAGATTTACAATACATGTAAATGAATTAAAACTAGGCTTGAAAAAACTCATAGTAATTCTAAGGAGGAGGCCAGATAAGATGTTACTAGATTATCTTAGATCGTCTTCAAGAGTTATTACTTCACCTAAATACATATTATCATACTACATACCTATATCTCACGATCCACTAGACATTGTCAACTACTATGGTAACCTAGTAGAGAATTACTATGTACTACTAGGTTTTGAGAGAACTAAACCCGACGGTATACTCAAATACTATAACCTAGAGAAGGAATTGATAACCGTTAAATACTCAGAGATAATCAATGTATTAAATAGTAAATACCATGGACCTACCTTAGCAAGTGGTACTAGCAAATCTATTTTTGGAGGCATAGACTTAGTCCTAATCAAGGAGTTGCAAAAGAATCCTTTCATGACATACAAGGAGCTTTCAGATAGAACTAATCTACCATACTCGAGGATATTAAGGAGAATGAGATTGCTTGTTAGAGAAGGGGTTTTGGGATCTATAAGGATTATGCGTACACCTAAGGTTTATCAATTTGTAGGAATGGTTCTCATAGAAGGTATGAAACCTTATAGCGAGTTAATAGAGAGACTTCTATCCCTACCCTACGTAAGCGCTGTTGCATATAATAACGATATTATAACAATTGCTTTAAGGCTTCCTTGGTCTGCTGTAACTATTTTAAGTGATATTGTGGAGGTGCTTGATGGTGTTTATGATGTTAAGGTGTTTCTAATAGATCCTAGGACTATGAAGTCGTATACTATACCTTATCGTCAAGAGTATTCCAAGTATGAGGGCTGGGTGTTTAAGGTTACTAGTATTGGTGGTAGAGGTAGTAGGTAGTGTTTTTATGTTCTTGTGGTTTTGTTCTTGGTTGGTGGTGTGTTAGTGGTTTATGGTTTAGGATTTCTATGGCTTATTGCTTTAAGCTTTATTCCTAGTTTTGAGGGTAGGTATGTGGTTTTGGTTGCTCCTGTTTTTGGGTTTAGTGTTTTTGAGGGTTTCTTGGCTGCTTGTATTGGTGTTATTTTGCTTGGATTGGGGCTTGGTTTTGGTATAGGTTTTGTTGATGCTGTTGCTAGGCGTTTTGCTGGGTCTAGTTTCTGGTTGTTTAGGAGGATTGGCTTGTTGTATCTTGACTATGTTGGTAGGGTTAGGGTTAGGGCTAGAAAGTATGTTGAGAGGTATGGTTTTATTGGCTTGGTATTGTTTGTCGCGGTCCCATTGCCTTTAACTGGTGTTTGGACTGGTGCTTTAGCTGGACTAGTCTTTGGTGTTCCTAGACGTATTCTTGTACCTGCTCTTATAGTTGGTGGACTATTATCTAATACTATTACGTTGACGTTGGCTTTAACTGGTGTTTACGTGGTTTCAGGTTAGCATTCTACTAGTTTTCTCGGTACTTCTACTAGGTTTTCTACTACTATGTTTGCTTCTCTTGCTAGTCTAGGACTGGGTTTGTAGGCTATACCGCATCCAGCTATACGTATTACTCCTATATCCCATGAAGAGTCTCCTATGTATGCTGTTTCTGAGAGTTTTACTCCTAGCTTCCTTGTAATCCATGTTAGTATGAGTGATTTCTGGAATGGTGGTACACGTGCTTTCTGATACCTTGATACTCTGCCATCTATGCTGAATACTATGTCGTTTGCTATGTAGAAGTCTAGTTCTAGTATCTTAGCTACGTGCCTAGCCGCTTGTCCTACACCTGCACTTAGTATCCCTACTAACACGCCCATGTTCTTTAACTTTGCAACCATTTCCTTTGCGTAAGGGTTTACTGGTATGTTTTTTACCGCCTCGTAGACTTCTTCTCTACTAGGTCGTTTACCCCAATACTTTTCCCACAACATTACATCTCTAATCATCCATTCATTGTATCCTATTCTTCCTTTAACATAGTCTTCTAGGTTACGTTTCCTAGCTTCTACTGGGACATTGAAGTATTCGTGGAGGTACTCCCAGCTACTCTTGTATTCTAGGATTACTCCGTCAAGGTCTAAGACAACTAGTTTGTACTTCGTAGCTTTTCAACCCCTAAGGAGTAGTAGTGCTTCAATTAATGCTTTAATGGTTTCTAAGCCTATTTTCTTCTTAGAAGTTGATACCTCTACGTCTAGGTTATATGATTTTTCTACTGGATCATAGCTTACAGTAATTGTTCCAACTCCCTTAATGTTAACGTTTATAGTATTACCTATTCTCTCTACGAGTGCTCTATCACCTACAACTCTTGTTATCTCCTTATATGCTTCTTCTACTTCTTTTACCTCGAGCTTAGCTTCACTAATTGACTTAAGCCTTGCGTCAATTGCTTCAACTACTTCAGTGTACTCCTTGTATTTTTCACGTGCAAGCTTGAGGATTTCTTCTAGTACATCTAGTTTTCCAGCATCTTTGAGGAATTTTGCTAGTTCATCGAAGTCGTGGCTACGTAGGTAGTCGGCTAGCTTCCTAACATCTCCTCCAAATGCTGAGAACCCGTACTTGTTTTCAGCTTTCTCAACCATTTTACGTACATCATCTGCTACTTGTTTAACTAAGTCCATCTTACTTGCTAGGACGTAGTTGACTATGTGTCTAAGGAAGTCAACTTTACCTGCCAAGACCTGTCACCACTATTGTTTTATTCATGGGTGCTTGTAGTCCGAGTAGAGTATGGTTTGGAGGCTTAAACAAGTTTCCTTCAAGGCGTTCTTAGATAAGATTACTAGAGCTTTATATTGTTTACAGCTTCTATTAGCTTCCATGGACCAACTGCTACTACGGGTACTCTACGCTTAACCACTACTTCCCTACTAGTCCTGGGGTCCCTTCTAGCTATCTTCTTTTCACTCCACGTAATGCTTGATCCTAGGGCTTTCCAGCTAGCCAAGTCTAATGGTGATATAATGTTGTTTTCTACTAGGAAGCTTACTTGCTCACGTAGACTTGGTCTTTGCTTAACCCATAGGTTTCTTCTACGAGCAATTGATCCAATATAATTTCCTAGTCCTACTCTAGCTCTAAACAATAGGTACTTTACTATATCCTTAATTGAGTGTACGACTATTATCCTAGCATCAAAGAATAATGTGCGTTTAAGTATGGTTGAGGTCTTAGAGGACAATATACTTGAGAAAATGCTGAGTATCTTCTCGGTTCTCCCATTGTATGGTGCTTGTGGGTAAACTACTACGTTTACTTCATCGCTGACAACGTATGCTCCGAGGAAACTATACCTTGATATGAGGGTGTAGGTGGCTGAGAGTAGAGCTGAGTGAACCCTAATATCGCGTGGTTCATTGAATCCATGTAGGGCTTTACCAAATCCTACACCATCAAGTCTAACAATAAATGGAGCTAAGACCCTACTACTTAGTTCTCTAGGCCTATACTTTTCCTCGAGTACAGCTGGGTTAACTCTAAGTAGTTCTCCTAGTAGACTATTACTAGTGGCCACGCTTCTTCTCTTCCTCTAATGCCTTACGGAATAATTCCTCTAAATTAGCGTTCTGGTATTCTTCTGCAAGCAGGGTTCTCTTCTCAGGGTGTTTAATGAAGTAGTATATAGCGTAGCTACATATGGGTACTATCTTCAAACCCTTTTCTTCAGCATACTTTAAAGCAGCTTCAACTAGTAGTCTACCTATACCCTTACCTCTATGCTGTGGTGGAGTATAGGTTGCTTCAAGATACATTCTATCTCCTTCAACACGGTATCTTAGGAATGCTTTCTCACTCGTATCTGGAAAGCTTATATAGAATAATCTACGAGTCATCTTAACCTCTAATCCATTACCCATAAGCATACCTCACCCATAGATACTTGTACACTAACCTTGGAGGACTAGGGGATTATTTTATTTTCGCTCAACTATACTTTAAGGTAAAAACCTATTACATGGTAACTGTTTTATACCCACCACACACCTTAAAAGCAATCGTAGAGGAGATATCTAAACTGCGTGGTCTAAAAACTATGTCTAGGAGAAAACAAGTAGTACAAACAAGCCTTATTCTAAGACACATTCCAGCCTATACAAGCCTTCTTCTACACGTGAATGGTGTATGGTTATGAGTAGACGTAGAGGTAAGAAGAGTAAGAAAGGAGTTTACAGCGTAGATGTCCAGAAGTATAGTATTTATCCTAGAACACCTAAACCAGAAGAATACAAGCCTATGGGAAGTGATGTTAAGCCAGGGTATACGCTAACAGTCGACATAGTTGATGTAGACGATAAGGGTAGGGGAATAGCATCGTATAGGGGATATAAAGTAGTAGTTCTTGGCCAAGCAACAGTAGGGGATAGAGTAAAGGTTAGAGTTGAGAAGGTACAGGATACAACGATTATAGCGTCAATCATATCCATAGACAAGAGTAGAATAGAGTACTAGGAGGTACTGTTAAGTATAAACCGTATAAGCCTTGTAGAGGATAGTATTGTAGGAGTAGGCTATACCTTTACTGAGGCTAAGGCGCTTAGAGATGAGGTCGAGGATTACTCATAGAGATGTTATATCTGTTGAAATAGGTGAAAGGGAGGGCTTGTACCATAACCGTGGTATTATAACGGTGACAGAGCAGAATAAAGTCCAAGACATAGATACTTACACGTACTACTATGAGCCGATAAGGGTTAACACGTATAGAGTAGCAGGAGACGTAGTGCTTGGAGACATAGTTTTCGATGAAAAGGTAGTAGAAGTTTATGGTAGGGAAGTGGTAGAGCATTTAATAGAGGAGGCTAAGCGTATCTGGAGGCTACAGCTTCCACCAGTAGAAAAGAATGATGGTGAAGTCTACCCTGATGTTGAAATAATACTAGATTTCCAGGGAGAGGTGGTAAAAATTGATATACTGGTCAAGTATCCTAGAAAATAATGGTGCCTCGGCTGAAGACTATATGAGGCCCGTGAATCCTACAGCCTTTATACCTGAATGGGCTGAAGATGAAGCCGTAGGCCGGTCACCGGCCCACAACTTATCTCTACTAGTCCTCTAGCCCTACCACACTCAGCTAGGTGGTTTCTTGGCCAATGAAGTAGTTGTTGTCGCTGGTACGAGACCTGAACTAATAAAGCTTGCACCAGTTTTCAAGTGGCTTGAAGTACGTGGAGTTGACTATGTATTCGTTTGGAGTGGTCAACACTATGATTATGAGTTAAGTAGGGTTTTCATAGAGGAGTTAAACATACCTGAACCACAATATGATTTAGGTGTTGGTAGTGGTAGTCATAGTGTCCAGACAGCTAAGGCTATGATGGGTTTAGAGAAAGTACTAGATGAACGTAAGCCTAGAGCTGTTGTAGCTGTAGGTGATACTAATACTGTTGTAGCATCAGCACTTGCTAGTAGTAAGAAGAATATACCATTCCTGCACATCGAGTCTGGTCTACGTAGCTGGGATAAAACTATGCCCGAAGAACTTAATAGAATAGTTGCAGACCACTTAGGCTTCACGCTTTTCGCACCATCAAAGCTAGCATACATAAACCTCTTAGCTGAAGGCATTCCTAGTAATAGAATAGTGTTGTCAGGAAACACTGTAGTAGACGTATTACTAGAGAATGTAGGTTTGGCAAGAGAGATTTCAGATAGAGTACTATCAAGTATAGGTGTAGAGGAAAGAGAGTATATTCTCGTAACTGTTCATAGGCAAGAGAACACTGATAATCCTAGAAGACTTATAGGCATATTCAATGCGTTAAATAGGCTAGTAGAAGATTATGGGTATAAGGTAGTAGTACCACTTCATCCTCGAACAAGGAATAGGCTCATAGAGTACGGCTTAATGGATACTGTTAAGGAGAAGTTAACGATAACAAGACCTCTAGGATACCTAGAGTTCATAGCATTAATGGAGAAATGCCTAGTAGTATTAACTGATAGTGGTGGTGTACAAGAAGAAGCGTACACGTTGAGAGTACCTATTGTAACTCTTAGGTATAATACTGAGAGAATTGAAACAGTACTCTACGGCTTAAATGTACTAGCAGGTGCTGATACGAATAGAATAGTAGAGTACACTATTAAAATGATAGAATACCGTGACAAGATAGTAGGAAATGTAAAGGGTAAACCAAACCCCTATGGTGATGGTAGAGCTGGTGAAAGAATAGCTTCGTGGATTAAGGATAACCTTGACGAGTTAACTATAAGTGATGTAGACTTGACTGATGAGCCGATAGTATCATATAAGCTTGTTAGAGAAGTAGTAGAGAACCACAAGTTACTAGACAAGTTAATAGGGTTTAATGCTGATGGAGTACCAGTACTAGAGAATCCCATGGAGCTAGTTGTAAGGGTTTCATTGAGGTGGCCTAAGCCCTGGGAAAACCTAGACTCCTAGTAGTTTCAACAGCTTTACACCATCCACATAGGTATAGGTTGCACAACTTCCTCCCAGTACTAAGGAAGTATTTTAATGTGTGTGCAGTAGACATAGCATTAATGAGCTACGACCTACAAGGTACTACTAGTATAGGAAGCTTGGTGAGAAAGCTTACTAGGATTGAGGATAGGGTTAAACTTGATATTATCGAGGATACTCCAACCATAACTATTAGGTCTATTCTTCCATTCGACCTAGGAGTAGTTACTACGAGTACTGTTATTGCTAGTAGAATTATTGAGAAGATAAGAGGCTACGATATAGCATTGGCTTCACCATTTGCTTCATGTATACCATTCCTCATAGGCAACTCAGATATTGTATGGGTTTACGAGGATGTTGATAGATTCTACGAGTTCTATAAGAACCCATTTATGAAGGCTATTGCTAAGAGCATTGAGTATAGCTGTATAATTGAATCTAGCTATGTTATAGCAGCTTCACCACTACTAGGATTAGAAGATAAGTTGTTGAGAGGTGGCAGCGTAGAGATAGTACCTAATGGAATAGACTACGAGTTCATACACAGTAATGCTAAACTGTACTCTAAGGCTAGGAGAAATGATACCATAGTATATGTTGGTGCAATAGAAGAGTGGACGGGACTAGGAGATGCAGTAAAAGCTATGAGTGTTCTAGCTAGGAGAGGTGTTAAGGCTAAACTACTAGTAGTAGGAGACTATAGTTCAAGTTATGGTATGAAGCTTAAGGCAATGATACATAGACTTGGACTAGAAGACATGGTTTTCATGGTTGGTAGGAAGCCCTATAGCGAAATACCGAGAATACTTGGTACAAGCACTATAGGCATAATACTCTTTAAGCCTTCAAGGCTTACGAGAATGGCTATGCCATACAAGGTTCTGGAGTATGGTGCAGCAGAACTCCCAATAATAGCATATGATACTGGTATTACAGGTAAACTTGTACGTAGGCATAGGGCTGGACTAGTAATAGAACCCGGCGATATAGTAGGAGTAGCAGATGCAGTTGAATCCCTACTAAGCGATGAAGGTCTTAGGAGAGAATTAGCACTTAACGCGGATAATATGGCTAAGCTCTACGATGTTAGAGTTCTAGCACGTAGGGAAGCTGAGCTTCTCCTAAGACTTGCTTCTTAGCCTAGACTCTAATTCCTCAAGCATATCGTGTATTATTGCTAGTTTCTGGTTTAACCTATACTCGAATCTCTTAAGGTATACTGCTATAATTGATAGAGCTAGTGAGAGTAGTCCAGTAAGTGTTAGTAGTGTTCCTAGAGTAGCCCATACGTGCCTCTTAATACCGTATAGTAGTAGTTCTAGTAGAACCCATGAGTCTATTACTATGCCTGGTATTGTTAGTACTGCTCCAAGAATAAAGATTAGTGATGCAGGATTATATCTCCATGCAAGTCTTACTAGGTCCTTCACAATGTATAGTCCATGGATAATCCTAAGCTTCTTCTCCCCAATCCTCTTACGATAGCTAATGGGCACTTCAGTTATCCTACCAGTAAGGCTTGCAACTTTAGCAGCAATGTCTACTTCAACACTAAATCCTCTAGACTCTATAGGTGCTTCTCTCAAAATCCTTGTATTCACTAGGTACATTCCACTACATACGTCTCTTAAATTAGTACCAAATAGTATGTTGAAGACCTTGGTTATAATCCAGTTACCAAGCCTATTAAGTAATGGTATGTTTTCTCTACCATTAACTCTAGCTCCAATAACTTCATCAAATCCTCTTGAAGCCTTCTCTACTAGTTTAGGTATCTCGTATGCAGGGTAAGTGTAGTCACCGTCCATGACAAGTGTATAGGGCTTATCTATGTATCTTAGCACAGTCTTAATAGCATCAGCTTTACCCTTGCCTTCTTGAAGTATTACGCGAACACCCTTTGATGAGGCGATTTCACGTGTTCTATCAGTACTATGGCCGTCAACTACTATTACTTGTTCTGGTTTAACACCAATGCTGAATAATTCTTCAAGTACTAGTCCTATAGCTTTCTCCTCGTTAAGTGTAGGTATTACTATGTTTACGTCGCCTAAGCTTATTCTTCTAGTACGTGGTGGCCAAGGATTAGGGTTTAAGGCCATCTCTGCCTTCACATGTACATTTATGGTATACTGGGGGAATAAAAGACTGTAGCCAGAGACCATAGCTTTCATCTATAACAATAGAATATTAACATATTAAGGTATTACTATGGTGGTGTTTAAGCGTAAATGCAGAGACCTTATAAGTCTAGACTCATATAAGCCAACGTGGGCACAGTGACCTACATACTAGTTGTTGGCGGACCGTGTAGTGGTAAGACTACGGTAGTACAGGGTCTTAGGGAGAAGTTGGAGGAGAAAGGATTCTCTGTTTACGTTATTGATGATCAAGCTAGAGAGGTTATACGTGAACAGCAATCTATTGGTGGTAGACTACTTCCATGGATTGATAGACTGGGGTTTGAATTAGAAGTTGCTAGAAGGCATTATAGGTTATTGCTTGAGGGATTAGAGAAGGGCTATGACTTCATAATAGAGGATTCGGGTATACCTGCAACATTGGCTTACCTTAGAGTTGATGGTGTAGAGCCTCCACGAGAACTACTTAGACTTGTAGAAGAAGTTTCAAGGCTTGTAGACATAGTTTTGGCTATGAAGCCTCCAGTAAACTATCAACGTGATAGTGAGCGATGGGAGGACTACGAATACGCTATGAGAATACATGAAGCAATCATGGATGTTCATAGAGAACTCTTACCGGATAGGTTAGTGCAATTAGACTCCTATGATAGAGTTGAGGATAGAGTTAATGAGGCATTAACGCTTGTGTTAAGGATTCATAGAATGGTTCGGCAAGGGCGTCTACAATCACAGCCCCCATTGGGGCTCATTAGATTGGTCGGCTCCACACCAGGTAAGAGATAGCATTGTGGTCTCGAATATAAGGGTTTACTTGAGTTAAAAACAATGTGTGTAGGCTAATGCTACTTTGATTCTTCTTCCCCGTATCTTCTCTTATAGCCTATTCTACGTAGGAACTCGTATCTCTCCTTAATGTCTTCGGCTCCTTCTATTCCTAGAGGTGTATAGCCGTCTACTACACCAACTATTGCTCTACCCTGATTTGTTTCAGCTACAATTACTTGGACAGGATTAGCTGTTGCTACAAGAATAGTTACTACTTCCTGTACATTCTTTAGGGCATTCAATACGTTTATTGGCCAGGCATTCTTTATGTAGACTACGAATGAGTGTCCTGCACCAATCTTATATGCTGTTTCTGCTGCTAGCTTTCTAAGTTCTTCATCGTTACCGTCATGTCTTACTAGTCTCTTACCACTTGCTTCACAGAATCCTATACCAAACTTTATGTTGGGAGCACTAGTAATTAGTGCCTCGTATAGGTCTTCAACTGTTTTGATGAAGTGGCTTATCCCTATGATAACGTTTGTATCCTTTGGTACAGGGACATCTATTACATGGAATTTTACCTCACTCATAGCTCTACCACCTTTAATATTTCTAGATAATCTATTACTAGCATTAGGGACTAAAACTATAACGTACATGGAAGTTGGGGGTTGCATGTAATGGTGTCTAGAATGTATCCTAGTCACCCCTTAGTAGGTGTTGGTGCTGTCGTACTAGTTGACGACAACATACTACTTGTTAAGAGGGCAGTTCCACCAGGTAAGGGTAAGTGGAGTATTCCAGGTGGACTAGTAGAGGTTGGTGAGAAACTAGGAGATGCTGTTCTAAGAGAGCTGTATGAGGAGACGGGGGTTACTGGTAGTGTTGTTGGATTAGTAGATGTGTTTGAGTACATAGAGTTAGATAGTAACGGTAATGTTAAGTACCATTACATTCTACTCGACTTCTTAGTTAAGCCTAATAGTATGAATGTTAGAGCATCAAGTGATGTACTAGATGCAGGATTCTATAGCATAGACTACGCTTTAAGAGAGCTAGAGTTAACTAAGACTACTAGGAGACTACTGGAGAAGATTAAAAAGCATGGTGTTAGAGTTGTAAGCTACTTTGACATATTAGGCCGTGACTAGAGAGTATAGCCTAATTTTTACTACTTAGTAGTGCTATGTGTTTTTAGTACCGGATAGCCATGATGACCTAGTAGGTTCTCCTCTTCATGTGGTGTATTAGTCCTCTTACTAGTTTGGATAATCTCTTAGGCTTTGTAGTATATAGTACTTGTACTGGCAATCTGTTATGATAAGTGTTCTTGGCTATTAAATCTACTAGTAGGTTAATTGTTGATGGTATGCTTATTTTCAATGGGTATTCTTTCTCGGTGTAGGTGTTTGGTGTATTTATGCCTTTGAGTATGTTGTAGAATATGTTTAGGTAGAGTATTGTGGCTTTTAATGGTTCATCGCTTAAGCTTCTTATGATGTCTATTATTTTCTTTAAACCCTGATTCTTTAACACCATGTATGTGTAGTAGAAGTCAGCTAAGGTATACATTTGCTCCTTGATTAGGGCATGCCTAGCAGTTACTATGAAGTCGTATTCTGGTTTAAGCATGTATACTTCTAGTCCCCCGAATACTCCTTTAACAATGTGTTTTCTAAGCACTTTCTTACTAAAGTATATTATTCTTGAAACAGCAACCTCTCTGTACAAGTCTATGTTCACGTTCTTAGAGGCTATGGTTATTGATTCTGGTCCTACACCTATAACCTTGTATCCATGGCTTCTTAGAATTCTATAGGCTTTAGCTATGTCACCTAGTACTAGTATGTCTAGGTCAACTGTTACTGTAGGATAGGGTTTCACGGTCTTAAATAATGCATGTTCTACTCCACCTTGCTCTAGTACTAGTGATACTCTATGTGCTTCACCTACTATTTCCTCCCATAGAAGGCTTAGTCTCTCATACTCCCTAGCGAGTTCGCCCTTTATGTCTATACCGCACTCAGCTATCCTGTATAGTAGAGTGTAGGCTAGCTTATTACGTGAAGCATAAGTGTAGAGGTCTTCTATTCTATGTTTGCTTGGCTCTAAGCAGTATAGTAGTAGTTTTATTAAGCTAGTCGTGGGTGAGGTCAACTATTCTTAGCACCTCTTCAACAGTTTTTTCTACGGTTTTATTCGTTAACACTATAGGAGCCTTACTCATTCTAGCTAGTACTTTATACAAAGCCTTCTGTGCTAGCAGTTCACTTAACGTGTATTCTACATTTCTTCTCCTCTCCAATACAGTCTTCAACGGTGCATCAAGTACTATGGTTTTAGTCTTAGCTGAGTACGAGTACAGTACTCTGCCTATAATGGACTTTGCAAACCATAGAGGCCTTGCAATCCTAATACCTACTACGACTAGGAAGTCATACAAGTACCTATCAAGTACTACGGTGTATCCTAGAAGCCTGTATACACTAATAATTACTAGCCATGGAGTTATGGATAAAACTTCTATGAACACCCATATCCTGCCAAGCCTTCTTATTACTGGGTTTGAGAAGTGTTCTACGACGAGGTTGTTCGGGTTTACTATTTGCTCACTAACACCTATCTTCTTTAAGAACACGTATAGGATGTAGGCTAGGGTGTGTAGGCTTTTAACCCATACGGTTCTTACTCTTAAACCCTTACGCATAATGTGGTATGCTAGTATCTTAGAGTAGAGGGTTTTACCTACACCGTCAATTCCAGAGAAAGCTATGGCCTTACCCTTCACGGAGCATCTACTCTTCACACCGTGTTCTCCGTTGACAGTAGGATTTAACACTATCTCGTCTTCTAAATACTTCAACAGTTAAGAGAGGTCTACGTATTGGTTGAGATATCAGTTGTTACTGCTACTTGGTGTGAGCGTGAGAATATACCATTACTTGTTGAGAGGATTAGACGTAGCTTAAGGGAGTTTAGGCATGAGATAATAGTTGTAGACGACAATAGCCCTGATGGAACGTGGAGGGTAGCATTAGATTATGCTGATAAGGTTATAGTTAACGAGGAAAGACTTGGGCAAACACTTAGTCTTGCTAAGGGCATTGCTGCTTCTAGAGGTGAATTCATTGTCACCATAGATGCTGACTTAGAGAATCCTCCAGAACTAATACCAAGGCTTATAGAAATGCTTGATTACTACGACCTAGTCGTTGCATCTAGGTCTAAGCTACCAAGGATTACAGAGATTTTAGCCTCAAAAACTATTGGTAGGATACTAGGGGTCTACGACGTATACTCTAATTTTAAGGCATTGAAATCTAAGTATAAGGAGGTTATAGCCCACGTTAAATGTGGTGAAACATTTGGTGCTGAATTCATAGTAAACGCCTACAAGAGTAATTTAAGGATAGGAGAACTAGTATACGAGCCACCACCACGTAGAAGTAATCCTAGAATAGGTGGAGCCATTAGAGCTAATGCAAGGATAATTCTAGCAACAATTAGGTTAACCCTATGCCTAGCATGAAATACAGAGTGGGCTGGAAGAAAACATATATGTGGGGATGAACTATGTCTTATAGGGGGATAGTCTCTTGAATAGCGTTGTAGGAGAGTTTATTGAGGAGAAAATAGTTGATGGTAAAGGTAGGCTTTATCTCTCATCAAAGCTTAGGGGTAGAAGAATATATGTTGCTAGGAGAGGAGATCTAATAGTACTTTCAACTAGTCGTAGTAGCCTAGTAGAAGCGTTGAGAAAGCTTGGTGGAAGCATCTTGGACGAGTACTTGGGATTACTGGAATTCCTAGGTGAGCCTAAGCCTAAGGAGGTAGAAGAGGCTAGTAGGAAGAGAATATGGAGAAAGCTAAGAGGGTACTAGTAGACACCAACATACTTGTATCTAAGAAGATAGTACAGCTTAAACTCCTTGAAAGAGAACTATACGTTACACCAGTCATCATATTAGAGTACCTTAACTGGGCGTTGGAATCATATAATGAGATGATGTCTAGGAGAGAATATGAGAGAGCTAAAGGCTACATGAGGCTAATAGAACTATTCCCACACCTACTAGACGAGTTAGGCATAAGCGTTATAGGCCAAGAACTCTCCTTAGAGGACTTGGCTAGAGCAATAAGATTAGTAGTTGAGAGGAACGTTGATCCAGGCGACGCTTTGAATGCTGTAACAGCTTCCAAGCTTAGCTTAGGAGTTGTAACTGGTGATAGGGATTGGCTTAGACTAGAAGACTATGTAGAAGAAGTTATACTCATATAAGCTTAGACGGTAAGACTTTCTAATCCCCCAAGAACATTATTCAAGCCTAGAGTAAAACGCTTCTCCACGAGGCGTATGGCTTTGATAAATCATAGCTTCCAGTACCTGATTCCAACTAAGATATACTTTGGTAGAGGACTACTAGGTAGGATTGGAGAACTAGCAAGAAAACATGTTGGTGGAAACAAGGCTTTGATAGTAACAACTGCTGGAGGCTCTATGAAAAAGTACGGCTACCTTGACAAGGTTACAAGTAGTTTAAGAGAACACGGATACGAGTACGTAGTATTCGCTAGAGTATCAACTAATCCAACCATAGATGTTGTAGAAGAAGGTGTAAGAGTCTTTGGAGATAATTCATGCGACCTAATAATAGGCTTAGGTGGTGGAAGCGCTATAGACGTAGCTAAAGCAATATCACTAGCATATGCCTCAAACACTAGTGTTAAAGACCTAGTACACGGTAAGGTTAAGCCCAAACTAGCAGTACCATTAATAGCTGTACCAACAACTCATGGAACAGGTACTGAAGTAGACAAGTACGCAGTAATAACTGATCCAGAAGCAAAGCTTAAAGCAGGAATAGTATCCCCCAAAGCATACCCAGTACTATCAATACTTGACCCAGAAACAACCATAACACTACCCAAGAAGCTATCAGCTGGTACAACAATGGATGCATTCATACACTCACTTGAATCTATGGTATCCTATTCCTCAAACATAATGACCGCTATGTATGCTTCAAAATCCATAGAAACCATAGTAGAATACGCTCCAAAGCTAATGAGTAATTTAAGAGACATAGAGTCTAGGACAATGCTGTTATGGGCTAGCATGCTAGCAGGCATAGCAATAGACTTGTCAAGAACAGGTATACTACATGCACTAGAACACGCTGTAAGCGCATACCACCCAGAAGTACACCATGGAGTAGGACTAGCCGTCTTACTCAAGGGCTGGGTTAAACACATACTACCACTCATAGAAGAAGACAAGCTCAACCTACTAGCAAGAGCACTAGGAGTAAAGCCTAGAATAAGCGAGGTAGCCGAGAAAATACTATGGTTAAGGAAGGTTCTAGAACTAGAGTTAGGGCTAAGAGACCTAGGAGTAAGCAGAAGCGAGTTGAAAACACTAGTAGACAACGCCTACAAATACCTAAGCGTACTAGCAGAAAACACACCCGGTAAACCAGGCAAAGACATAGCACTAAAAATACTCGAAGAATCCTACGAGCCATAGGACCACTAACCGCAACCCCTTTTAACCCATAGAATAACTCTTCCTAAACCAAGAAAACCCTAAACCACACCATACCAGCTAGCCTGGTGGTGTACTAGCCCCTTGCGCATACTCCTAATACATGCAGAGAAGTTCTGGTTCAAAGCACGTGAAAAAGCAATAAAAAACGCTGAACCACTAGAAGAAGCAGTAGGCGAAGCATCACTAGAGAACACCCTAGTAGCATTCATAACCGTAGAGTCAAGAGATGAAGAAAACATAGAAGACTCGGCATCAAAAGCAGTAGACGCAATAGAAGACGTATACCATAGGGTTAAAGCAGAATCAATAGTCATATACCCCTACGCACACCTATCACCAGATCTAGCTTCACCTGGAAAAGCCCTAGAAGCACTAAGACTAGTAGAGAAGAAGCTAAAGGAGAAGGGATACAGGGTTACAAGAGCACCCTTCGGATGGTATAAGGCATTCGAGATAAAATGCTATGGACACCCCCTAGCAGAGCTCTCCAGGGAAGTAAAACCAGTTAAAGCCGAAAGGAAAATAGTAGAAAAGAAGTACTACATACTAACACCTGAAGGAAAACTATACAAGCCAGAAGAATACGTTTACCGGGAAGGCGAAGAAGAATTCAAAGCACTAGTAGAGAAAGAAGCATTAAAGAAAGAACTACCAGGTGGCGAGAAACCAAGAGTAGTAGACTACTGCCGTAAATTCGGGTTTGAATGGGAACCACTCTCAGACATAGGCCACATGAGATACGGTCCCCACGCAACAATAATGGTTGAACTAGTAGGAGACTACTCATGGCAAATAGCACGTGAACTAGGATTCCCAGTATTCAAGGTACTAGGAACAAACACATTCAATCTAGCACACCCAGCTGTAAGCAAACACGCTGAATTATTCGGTGAGAGACTATACGAGGTAAGAGTAGAAGGTGGAAGATACATCCTAAGATACGCAGCATGCTTCCAGCAATTCTCAATACTAAGCAACTGGCCACTAAGCTACCGCAACCTACCACTAGGCATGCTCGAAATAGCTGATAGCTACAGACTAGAACAGAGAGGTGAAACACTACTATGCTTCCGCCTAAGAAGATTCTACATGCCAGACCTACACATACTAACAAGAAACCTAGAAGAAGCAATGGAGGTAGCCAAGAAGATACAGGAAAAAATAATAGAAGAGGGGAGAAAAGCAGGATTCAACTACTGGGCAATATACAACGTAACCGAAGACTTCCTACAACAACACAAAGACTACATAGTAGAACTAGTTAGAAGAGAAGGAAAACCAGTACTAGTAACAGTAGTCCCAGCAGGAATATACTACTGGGTAATAAACGTAGAATACACCATACTAGACGAGCTAATGAGACCTAGAGAAATAGCAACATTCCAAATAGACATAGGAAACGCTAAGAGATTCAACATAACATACGTTGACGAAAACAACCAAAAACAACACCCAGTAATAATACACACAGCAATCCTAGGATCAATAGAAAGATACATCTACGGCATACTAGCAAACGCAGCAAAAATGGAGAAACAAGGAAAAACACCCTACATACCAACATGGCTAAGCCCAATACAGGTAAGAATAATACCGTTAACCAAGAACCAACTAGAATACGCACTACAAATAGCATACAAGCTACTAGAACACGGAATAAGAGTAGACGTAGACGACAGATGGGAAAGCCTAGGCAAACGCATACGCGAAGCAGGTAGAGAATGGATACCATACATAGTAGTCATAGGCGAAAGAGAAGAGAAAACAAATACAGTAAACGTTAGAATAAGGAGAACAAACGACCAGAAAGCAATGACCCTAGAAGAATTCATAGAGCTACTAGAAGAAGAGTTGAAAGGATACCCAAAGAGACCACAAACACTACCACTAAGAGTAAGCCAGAGACCACCAATACCATACCTAATGTAGCTTTAACACCGTTTATTACCCTTAAACACACAGTAAACCAAGTAGGGATAAACTTAAATGAAAGTCAAGGTCAAGTACTTTTCACTCCTAAGAGACTACACACGTAGAATTGAAGAAGAAGTAGAACTACCCGACAACGCAAGACTAGAAGACCTACTAGACAAAATAGCCGAGAAATACCCTGAACTAAAAACACTAAGCGATGACGGAGTACCAGCAATACCACTAGTAAACGGCAAATACGTAGACCCCAAATACAAGCTAAAAAACGGAGACGAAGTAGCACTAATGCCACCAGCAAGTGGTGGATAAGCCTTGGCGAAAGCAAAAATCATAGAAAACACCATAGACCTAAACAAAGAACTAGCAGAAATAGCCTCCAAGACAACACACATGGGCGGAGGAGCAATAGTACTATTCATGGGCTACGTCAAAGGCAGGGTAAACGGCAACAAAGTATACGAACTAGACTACGAAGCATACGAACCATACGCAACAAAAACACTAGAAGAAATAGCTAGAAAAGCAGAAGAAGACAAAGAAGTACTAGAAGTAAGAGTATACCATAGAATAGGAAACCTAAAACCAGGAGAACCAACCATATACATAATAGTATCAGCTAAGACAAGAAAAAAAGCATTCAAGGTAGCAGAAGAAGTACTAGAACAAGTAAAACACAAAACACCAATATTTAAGCTAGAGAAGAGAAGCAATGGAGAATACTGGGTAATAGGAGATGGCAGAAGAATACCACGTAAAACCCAAGCATAAACCACCACAACGGTATTACCCGGGTATTCCCGTGTCCCCGAACTTTTACACAAAGCCCAATGCAAACACTGGTTACTGGAGGTGTAGTAGCATATGGGATTAGAGAACCTCTACACAGTACTAGACTGGTTCGGTAGCCTAGGAGCAAAGCTAGGGCTAAGTGGAACCGGCGTAATACTAGTAGCTGCTGGAATAACAATACTAATCATCCTAGGACTAGGACTACTAATATGGTTCGGAGCAAAAATCGCCAAGAACATAGTATACCTCACACCAAAACAGTTCCTAGGATTCCTAGCATTCCTAGGACTAATACTAGTCTTCATAGGACTAATAGCACCCTAACACCAAGAAAAACATTTTTAAAGTTAATAAAAGAGTTTTAACCTCAGCCTTCTTTTACCTAACAAGAAGAAAGAGAAAAACACACCTTCTCAGCAAGCCAACACCACACAATACAAGGTGTAGGTATTGGATATAGAAGACAAGGTCAACCACCTAATAAAACTCCTAGAATCCTCCGAGTACACCATAGCCTTCACAGGTGCCGGAATCTCAGCTGAAAGCGGAGTCCCTACATTCCGTGGTCGTGGTGGTTTATGGGAGAAATTTGATCCACTAAAACTTGCAACACCTGAAGCCTTCAGAGAGGATCCTAGGAGGGTTTGGGAGTGGTACAAGTGGAGAATGGAGGTTATCGCCAAAGCTAAGCCTAATCCAGCCCACATAGTCCTAGCAAAACTAGAAGAGAAAGGCATAGTTAAAGCCATTATCACTCAAAACGTTGACGGCCTACACCAACGAGCTGGATCCAAAAACGTAATAGAACTACACGGCAACATATGGAGAGCCCGATGCACCAACTGCAACTATAAAACAAGGCTCCAAGAACCACCAAGAAAAATCCCACCCAAATGCCCAGAATGCAACAACCCACTAAGACCCGACGTAGTATGGTTCGGAGAACCCCTACCAAGAAAAGCCTGGGAAGAAGCCCTAAACGAAGCAAGCAAAGCAGACCTAATAATAGTAGTCGGAACAAGCGGAGTCGTACAACCAGCAGCAATGATACCAGTAATAGTCAAATACCACGGCGGAAAAATAGTAGACATCAACATCGAAGAAGACAACTACACCAACATAGCAGACCTATTCATAAAAACAAAAGCAGGACAAGTATTCAAAACCCTAGGAGAAAAACTAAAACTAATATAAAACCAACCTCAAACCAACAACCAAAACACCTTAATCCATCCCTCTATTCTTCTTATTGGTGCACCATATTATTCTATTCCTACTTATTACTTAATTCTATGTGATGAGACTTGGCTGTGATAAATCTCCATAATTCTACACGTTCAGCTCTACATCACGGTTCTGAAGGCCATGTCTCAACTGATAGAATACTAAGTAATAGCATGAGTTCAAGAAGGCTTATAGGCTAGGTTTGCTCCCACCTCGTCACCGGTGCACATATAAAACATATATACGAGGAAAACGTGTAACCCCCTCTAACGTAGAGAATAATACAATAAAAATAAATACTAGTACAATAACACATTAATAACAGAAGAAACAGGCATAGTTCACAATTAAACCAAAAAGAACTGAAAGTATGGTTGGTGTCATGCACCATGCTTAAAGTTCCCTACATCAACAATTAAACCAAAAAGAACTGAAAGTTTGAACTGGCTGATATCCTAGAGCCCACCCAATAACCTTCCAATTAAACCAAAAAGAACTGAAAGTTGAAAACAAGAACGTGGTGTATGTGTATGAAGTCTGATATTAACAATTAAACCAAAAAGAACTGAAAGTGTCTATAACTTCTTTTACCTTATCTTCTGATACTTCATATGCGTACAATTAAACCAAAAAGAACTGAAAGAATGTATACTTCATCTCCCTCAATCCTTAATTCAATCAATGTAGGCAATCAAACCAAAAAGAACTGAAAGAGCAGGTACCATACTCATTGCAGACTTCATTCTCCTCTAATTTCACAATCAAACCAAAAAGAACTGAAAGTTCATCTCTAAGATGATTTTGTAGCCGACGTCATTGGGGCTGAACAATTAAACCAAAAAGGACTGGAAGAGGGATTAGGGGTTCCTGTGTTTTGGTTGATGGTTTGTTTGGGGCTATATAGGGGGGTTGTTGTATGAGTTTGTGGTAGGGTTATGGTTATGGGGTTGGTGTTATGGTTAGTTTAGTTTTTGCATTGCTTGTTCGTAGGGTTAATGATCTTAGTGTTAGGCTTAGTGAGTTAGAGAGGAGGGTGAGTGAGATACAGAGGAAGCTGGATTATGTTGTTAGGAGGCTTAATGAGCTGGAGGGGAAGGTGTAGGAGCCTGTAATCTATGTACTGGAGCCTGGTTTTTATCTTGGTTTCCTGGTTATTGTTTGTGGGGGTGGTTGGCTTTTCCACTGGTTAGGGCTGCTACACTACATGTTAGGGCTAGCTCTTTTGCTGGGGATGGCTTGGTCGGCGTTCTTGAGGACTGGGTTGCTAGGTTTAGGGAGGCTTTGGATCGGGTTGGTGTTAGGCTTTGGACTATTAGGCTTGCTTTACAGCCCTTGAGTAGTAGTGAGTATGGTTTGATTGATGGTATTGCTTCTAGGCTGGGCGAGTTTGCTGAGAAGGAGAAGGTGCTAGTAGCTGGACTACACGTTGAAGCAGGTCATGGTCTTACGCGAAGACTTCTACAAGCACTAGAGGGATTGGAGGGTGTTTATGGCTCAGTACTGGCTTCGGGTATGGAGGGTTTAGGAGAGTATGTAGACGCACTATACCGTGGAGTCGGTGAATGGGAGACGTATACTAGGATTGCAGTAGTATTTCCACGTAGACCCATAACACCCTACTTTCCAGCAGCCTCTACGGTTAAGGAGGGCTTAACATTTGCTCTAAGATACGTCGACCTACTATACAGTACCGTGAAGAAAGACGACATGGAAGAACTGAGAAGGTTCCTCCGAGAAAAACACGGTGAGTGCATGAGGGTTGCAGGGGAACTAGGAGTAGAGTGTCTTGGACTAGACGTATCCCCCTCACCGTGGATGGATGAAAGCATTACCCAAGTAATAGAAAGCATAGCGGGTACAACCATACCAAACCCAGGAACAGCTTGGGCAATCAATTGGTTAAACAACCTCGTGCTAAGAGAAGCAGAGAAAGCAGGAGTGAGGGTTACAGGGTTCAACGAGGTAATGCTATCAGTAGCAGAGGATAACACGTTAAAGAATAGAGTACTAGAAGGCAAGGTAAAGCTCAGAGACCTAGCACTACTATCAGCATACTGCATAGCAGGAATAGACATGGCAGCAATAAGCACCACCACAACGAGTAGACAGGAACTATTAAACCTACTCTACGACACCTACACAGCATCCAAAGTAAAGAAGAACAGCCTAGGAGTAAGACTAATACCAACAACAAGTAGGCCAGGAGAAAAACTATACTCAAAGAAATTCGGCACCATACCAGTGGCAGCAACAACATAACAGTTAAGGTAGAGGGTACCTGAATCTAAGGAGCATGTTTAAGCTAACGCTAACTCCAGCACTATATTTCTACTACTAACTCTCCTCCCAACTACACGGTACCTTAACCTATCATGGTGTATGGGTGAGTATTCCACCAATGTATGGTACTCACCTTTCTCTCCTAGTACATCAGCTTTTCTACTAGCAATGTACTCAGCTATTTCCTCATAGCTTTCTTTGTCAATGATTCTCCCCAGTAGTTCTCTTAAACTGTGTACTACTCCTATTATCCTTGACTCTATACCGTATTCAACCTCCTTGTAGAATACTTCAAGTGGATCCATACCCCATAGAGGCTCTTTGAGAGAAGCTCCAACTTCACGAGCTAGTTTCTCCATGTATTCTAAGTGTTCTTCTATGTAGACGTCTCCTGCAACTATTACGTTTACTCCAAGGAATCTTAGGAACTCTACTGTCTCATGGAACTCCTTGCCCTTCGTGAGCTTCTTAGCGAGTACTGGTTTCCCTGTAAGCAGTCCTGTCTGAATACTTAAGCCTAAGTTAACTAGATGAGGTGATGGTGTGGGAAAGCTGTACACAAGTATAACGTATGCGTCAATAGGGCCAGCTTTTATTGAAGCATACATTGAGTCCTTTCCACCAGAAAACATTGCCACCTTCATCTCGCATACCCGAATAGTTTCTCAAACAATAACTCGTCATCAGAGTACACGTTAACTTGGAACTCACCTCTTAGGCTAGCTCCACAGAAACTACAATGACCTCTACTTATACATCTACCACAAATAGGGCATACGCTATCAGAATCATTACACATGCTTGGAAGCTCTAAGCCATACTCTAATAACTTCTTATATAGGTACGCGTGAGCATGTGAGGGGAAGTATATGTTAGAACTATGGGCTAGCTCTACTACTTCTTCTACACTCACCTTCCTACTCCACTCGTAGAGTAGGGAGTTACTCCCTGAACCTATATTGATAGGCGTCTTCTTACGCCAAGCTATTTCTCCTATCCCATGTCTAGCTAGGAATATTCTTAGAAGAAACTTCCCCCAAACTCTACCACCATAACTGTTTACACGGCATTCTAGGGGCACTTTCTCTGAGAAAGCCTTTACCTCTTCTGTGAAAAACCCTGAAATAACCCTTAATCCTAGGTGCTCACCTATTCTTTCAGCAGAAAAACCTTGTTTACGCATAACTTCTTTAAGCCAAGTCTTCAACTCCTCTACGGGTAGGTTAAGTAGAAAGTCGTAGCCTAAGAATAATTCATCACCACCATCACCTGTTAAAACACATCTACATCTATGCTTTAACGCATGCTTTAACCCTATACACACAGGTATATCACATACAACTTCTATGGGATCTATAGTTCTAAGAACACTCATAACTACACGGAGACAATCCTCAACATCACTAGTTAAACCACGAACTACTTCATGACTAAACCCTAATTTCCTTGCTAAAGCCCTAGAATACTCCTCATCAAAACTGACTCCAGGAAACACAACCGTTATAGCATGAAACTTTACGCCTCTAAGGCTTAGGGAGACAGCAATGAAAGACGTATCAACACCACCAGAAAACAATATACAGTCACAGCCATGGCTACGTGCAGTATCAGCAATTATACTTGAAAGTTCTTCAGCATATCCAAGACAATCTTCCATAACCATGCACTTACACCCATATGGATACCGTATCCAGATACGAAAATAAGTATTCCCTTAAAGCAATAATTCAGCACACATAACAATACTACCAAATACTAATGGATACGTTACCGTGAATCCCATGTCACCAAGTTTTCCTTACTCTACATCCTAGGTTCTTGTACTATTCTATTCTTTACCTTTGGACACTATTATTACTCCCCCAACTTTAAGGCCTTGTTCTCTAAGGAACTCTATGAACTCTTAATCTATGACTACTAGTAATAACATATTAATATTCTTAGCCGTTGTATAGTGTAATGCGTCTATGTGGTTTCTCCTACATACTTGTTTCTGTAGAGAAATTGTGTCTAAAGCATGCTAAGCCTAGTTCATGTACCTCCTTTGCTCTATGATGCTTTCAGCCTCTAGCTCCCTCAAATTAATCCTTGCTATCTTCTCACCACGTATTGAAAGCTGTATTGCGTCGGGTACTGGTTTAAGGATAATACTATCTCCTCGTACCTCAAGTTTAAGCCTTGAACCCTCACCGATACCTAGGGCTTCTGCAACCTTCTTAGGTATAGTAATAGTCCTTCCCTTACCCACACGAACCTCAACAACTAAACCCAACACCATACACCCACATACATAGAGTAGAGTACTCATGAATAAAGCAGATTTCTCCACATACACATTGAACAGTTAACGTGGGAGGGCTTCTCTAGGCCTAGTCTTGTTTCTTGACCTTGGAGGCTACCTCGCTTACCAGTTTCTCCACCCTCTTGTAGGCGTCTTCAACGTCCTCACGAGTACACCAGTCCTCATAGAAGCAGATGTGCATGCTGTTAGCGTACATCCATGCTTCTCTAATCCATGGGCCTATCTCCCTGGTCATCAACCTCATATACTCCCATAGCTCACGGTGGCTAGTAAGCCTCCTCTCATCCCTCCAGAGAGCATAGGCCTTCACAGCTAAAGCTCCAGTACCCCACACCTTCTCAGCAGCCTGCCTCACATTACCCCTCCCAAGCTCCCAGCGAGCCTCCTCCAACAACTCCCTAGCAGCCTCAACATACTCAACAGCTCTATCCCTAGGATCAAGACCCTGGGAAAGAACCTCAACAAGATACTCATCAACACTAACACCCAGCCTCTCAGCCTCCTCACGAACACGCCGAGCCAACCTACCACGAACAACAATAACCTCCACCAAAACCACACTCACCAAACACTATCCAGGCACACTAGGTGATAAAACCATCCCCAACAAAACCCAGCACAACACACTAGTGCCACGTAGACCGTAGACAAAACAACCACGGAACCAGTGCATAAAACTTGATGAAACACGTAGAACATAATCTACGGGGTAGGACATGCTACATATTGCTTTAGACAACTAGGCTGCATATAGCGGATAAGCCCTAATTTAGAGCTAAGTAGGTCTGTAAACAAGAGTTCGAGGACAATAACATCTCCCTGCTTACGTCTCAAAGAGTTCTTCGACATCCTCGCCCTCCCTTAACAGTCTAGGATATGAGTAGAGTTTCTTCGCATCAATACCTTCAACGTCTACTATCTTTATCTCGGTCTTCTTACCCTCTAGCTCAAGCAAAGGCTTAAGCAGGATAACTACACCATCCTTAACAATACACTCTATTTCAGACACCTGTAAAACACCGAGTTAGGAGGTGCTGGGAGGCCATGGATTCTAGGTTTATGGGTCGTTTATGAGCCATTTTAGCGCGTTAACGTATTCTTCGAAGTCTTCTTCTGTGAGGAGTGGTTCTATGTTTAAACGGCTTGTTAGGGAGCTTAGCATGTATTTCTCGTAGGGTCTACCAATAATTCTCGAGGTAGTGTTTTCGGGTCTACTCCTACAAGCTCTTCTGTCTCCCCCAATACTTATACACAGTCATGCCTCATGCTTTGGGCTTACTGCTACTAAGCGCATGTTCTCTAACTCCTTCTCTGTGAAGTGGTCAGCTACATCCCTTAAAGCCTTGTTTAGACTCCTATACTCGGTGTCAATGACTACTAAAACCTTCCATGAATTATGGTCGAATAAGATTGCTCTAACTTTTCTAGACAATGAGGGGTTACACTTCTTAGCAGGTAGTCTTCTAACCCTAGGCCTAGGCTTACTCTTTGGCTTATCCTCCAATAACACTTTGCTCTCAAATAGTTTCTCTACAAGAAATCTATGAAAACCAACACCATACGTATCCTCAACTAAAATAAACCTACCAGTCAACTCGTGATCACGCTAAGGGCTAGAGCTCATAAGTCTTCTTATAGAAAACGTAGTCACTAAACGATAACCCTAACTCTCTAAGCCTCCTAGACAATTCTCCTGGATCCCTTATCCTCTCAGCAACCGTACCCTCCCCATGCTTCTTATAGACAATAATCGTTCTCTCCGGTCCTACAAGGTCAACTACTACTGGTGAATGCGTTGCAACAATAACCGGGATATCAAGACTATTAAGCTCATCAACCACATACTCTAACATACGAGCATGCATACTATTCTCCACCTCATCAATAAGAAGTAACGAGGGCCTAAGCTCAACAGCAGTAAGAATAGCCAACAACTTAACAGCACCATCAGGTATATTCGATGGAGGCAGTTCAAGGCCATCCTCTTCGCCAACCAAGACTACACGGCCAAACCTAGACTCAAGGCGAAAACTAAGCCCAGGAAACAATTCACCCAGAGCCCTACTTATCCTAGGAGGAAAACCACCCCTCCTACCCTGCAAAGCCAACAATACTGGAGCAAGATTAGTAGCCCTATCATTAAGTCTAGCCTCACCAGTAAAAGGCCTAGGCTCGCTTATAGCTATAACATCAGGGTGACGGAGCAGTAAAAATCCCTCCAATACCCTACCGATAATACTTAATAGGTCCTTTAAGCCAGGAGGAGCAGTAATCCGTACCTTTCCCTCTTCTAATAATACTAAGCCTCTACCATTACCTGCTTCCCTGGTCTTTACAATATATGGTAATTCTACGCCTTTAACCACAGCAATAGAGTCTCTGAGTACACACAGGTCATCACGTATACATTGAGAGGCGGATTCACCAATTATAAGTAGATTGGTAAGTAGAAATGGCTTAGGAAGACTAGTAGTCCACGGAGCCCTGAAAACATAGTATTTACCCTCCAACACATATTTCTCACTAAGCTCCTTACCTGAATCACTAGTACTTACTACTTCCTCAAACAAGTTCTTCTCAATACTAATTGACACCCCATCTGGTGAAAAGGAGAACCTAGTATCACTACCTAACCATACATCATAGGCTACTGGAACAAGCGTATCTAAGCCACCATCATAGGCGAAAACAGTCTTAAACATTGCATCTAAACGATAAATCTTCTCACCGAGAACAAAATAATACTCCAAGCCTAAGCCAACAGCAACCCTACTACTAGGATCCCTCATGTATATGAGGTCTAGAGGTGACCAATACCTAGGAGAATGAGGTACATAAGGAATCTTACCAGCATCCTCCACAAGGCTCTTATAGAGAAAGTAGAGTGCTTCAAGAAGATTAGTCTTACCACCACCATTAGGCCCCACAAGCAAGTTAACTCCAGGCTCTAGCTCAAGCTCCAAACACCTAATACTCTTAAAGTTCTCAACCACAACCCTCCTCACGAAAACTCTTGGATAAGCGCTACCAGACACCACCAACACCACCAACAACCTACTATCCTAACACACCACCAAGTACCCCTATACGAGTACAAATAACTTAAACATTACCACAAGCCAACAATATTATCCTTAATCACGCACTCCTAATAACGCCTAAAACCAAAATCCAGTCTTTCACGCAAGCAAACTGTTAAAACATGCTAACGCCTCCATGTACTGATCTGTATTCTATCTATTACTAGGGCATTAATTACCTTAATTATGACTTGAGACAAATAGTCTCAAAGCCCTTATGCGTATGCTTACAAAACCAAGTTAACGATACTTGGCACGTGGAATCCATGCAATATTCTTTCCTTCAAATTATAGAATAGTTGAGTATTATTGAATTAAATCATCACAAGAGACTTACGAGCCAAAATCCTTGGTAACTCCTACTAGGCTTCCTTAACTTCTTCACTAAGATTCTATGATCAAAACTCATACATAGATTTATATAGAGAAGGATGATATTAGTAACTTGGTGAAAGCATAACACGCGATAATATTAATAAAAGGATTAAGTTAATAGTCACAGAGAAAAATGGTTCCTCCATATTAAACAAGTTGATAATTCAGACAGATAATTCAGAAATTGAGGTAGAGTTTAAATATGACGTATACCTTGACCGTATAGATGATGTAGCTAAACTATTCATCAACCTTCGTAATGTAATTCATGTACTAATGAATGAATTCTCTAGGAATAAAGCTAATACTGTTTCAAACAGTACTTCCTCAAACAATGATGGAAAAAGAATAAATAAGGAAAACGCAATTACTGAGAAGAATATTAATGACATTCAAAGTAAGTCTACACCAAAGTGCACCAATAGACTCCTCATAGATTACAAGAAGGACGAGGGCGAGATTTTCACAATAATAGCACGGGGTAGGATAATTCCAAACATTGATAAATATAATCAACTTGAAAAATATTTAAGAGAACTAGGCTTTGAACCTAGAGATATAAGGCAGATAAATATAAGGATTAACGAGAAACTAGGAGAGCTAAAAGCAAAAGCAAGGAAAGACGCTACCACAGTTGAAATATGCCTTGATAATATCCACAATACTCCAAATAATCTAATACACAATTGTCTCAGCAGTAAAGTACTTAATGAACTAGCAAAGGGAAAACTAAAAAAGTGCATTGAGAATATAGCAGGCAAGAAAATACTCTTCTTAAGCAGGTTATTTAATATAGATGAAAGAACCGTTGACAAGGACTTAAAAGCAATAGTATACGTTGGTAAACGTAGTAATGGACTACTTGAAGTAACAATAAGAAAGCTCGAAGACCTACATGGAACCGAATACGTATTCCAGCAAGATAGAGGAACCACCACAGACTTATTCATCAAAAACATAACAAGATACCTAAACAAATTACTCACATCAAATCAGGATTTCACAAAAGATATCAAGAGCACCATGGCCAAAAGCGGCCAGAAAGAAGATATAGATCATAGAAAACCAAAAACCATTAAAACGATGACAACGCAACAAGGCATAAGTTTTCAACTTGAATGTCCAAGATGCGGAGGGAAAATGTTACCAGATCCACTTGCTGGACAACCTAGAACATTTGAAGGCTACATTAAACCTAGATACATATGTAAGAATTGCGGCTACGTAACACAAGATTAACTTCATACATATAGCTAAAACACGAAAAGTAGAGGTCTTAACTAAACTTAACTTTAAAATACAGGAATGACTATCAGTAATACTGAAAGTCAGTAACCACAATGACTTAATTCATGAGGTTAGATCCTTGACCATATGGATATTCTCCTCCAAGAACCTAGACCATATAAGGACAGCTTATGAGAGACTCATCTGGGGCTTCTGGGATAGAGATGCAGGTAAGAAGCAGCGTAAGAACTGGAGAAGCTTCATAAGAGCATACAATAACATCAAACCACACGACATAGCAGTATTCCAAATAGCTGGAAACGGCCACATACACGCCATAGGAGTCATAAAAGACAGATTCTACGACGACCAAACACCCATATGGCAAGAAGAAATAAAGGAGAAAAAAGTACTATTCCCATGGAGAGTAAGATTCACGCTTATGATATTCTCTGAGGAACCAATAACAACACACTACGTACACATAGAAAACTACATAGACGGATACGGCATAGGAGAAATAAGAGCACACGAAATACAATCAATACTAAGAGAACTACACAATAAGCAAATCAAAGTAAATCTCCACATGTAAGCTTAAACAACATTATGACTATCGAATACATCTATGTGCATTAACTATTCTTATCTCAACTACATTACTAGCAAAAACTCCTTATAAACACTCTACATAAGGTAATACCCACAAGAATCAACTCTTAAGATAAATTAACATCTTGTAAACAGTATTACCACTATCACATGATAAGGTTTACAGTTGACATTAACAGCATTAAGCCCTAAGCTTTAAAAAGGATAAACAGCCCATACTCTTATAAGACAGGAGCAGTACCTTGGCGTCATCAGAGATAGCAACTTCAGTTACGAACTTAGGAAAACGCATGGAAACTAACGATAAGACTAAGCTAGTTATCTTAATAAGGACTGTAAAAAGAGGGCTTAGACATACTGAGAAAGTAATTGAGGGTGAAGAAGCAGAAAAGATCATAAATATGCTCAAAGAACTATCTTTAAAAAAGGGTATAGAAGAATTCATTGAAAACATCGGACTTTGTGAGAAAAGAAACATTACCAGATGGTTAGATGACCTATTAAACAACGATCCATACAGTATTGATGCATTAAAAAGCCTGGAATTCCTAGTAAACGACTTTACGGATAACATGAAGACGTCTATGAGGGAAGAAAGGAAACACGCACTAGGATTCGTATGGAATGGAAACGTATTCCTAGCACACACAATATATGGTAGCAAAACCGTTACAATAGAACTTGACGTAATAGAACGATTAATAGATATAGATAACGTGCTACGATTTGTACACTTCTATAGAGAAGGCAGGAAGATAAAAATAAGATTCTACGAGAGACATAGGTCTGAATCCTTTAGGGAATGGCTTGGATTATCTGAGAGAGCTTACTATTATGAATACAAAGGTCCATTTAGCCTGATATCAGAGGCTCATGGAGTTGAAGTAGAATTACGTATATCTGAAAAGGATCTATACGATATTATAAAGGGTACACACAAAGGAATAGTAATTACGGATAATATGATAGAGTTTCCTACTCCAATAAGATCTCTGAAGATCAAGAAGATCATACATGGAAGACGCGTAATACAAGACTTAAATGAACTTAAAAGGAAAGCATTACTATATGAATTAGGTGTAGATAAGCTCGTACAGAAATATACCTATATAGACTTTCTAATGAAGTTTAAGCCTAAATGTACAGTCATAGATTATGAAGACTCAATTCAATTCGTAGGCGAAAACTGTGATGAAGAAATCCTTAAGGAAACAGGAAATGATAAAACTTATGCAGTATTCGCTGATGGTTCAAGGATAATGCTGTCAAATGAATTCGCGGAAACACTAACTTCAAGACTATTAAATAATGAAGAAACTATGATAGTATTTCTAACACAATCTCTACATAAGCGGATAAGCTTAGAACCCTATCGGATTCGAAGTTTCAAAGTGTATCACAAACTCCCATTACCAAGGGAATTAGAGGGATTAATAGAATATTATAATGAACACGGTAATGTGAATGACCCATTATTGGAGTACGTTCTCGCTACCTCGATAATGGAGCTATTAGCTAACGAATTATCTAAACACGTTGAATATATGCCGATAGCATACGTATTTAACATGATGGGAAACATAATCCGTAAAAGATTGAAAGAAATACTGAGAAGGAGATATAGAGTTACAACAATTGAAGATGAGTACATAGAATTCAAGTCACGCGACTTCCTAGTAGGAAGAAACGAAGAAATAATAGATAGACTCGCTAAGGATATACTCAAGAAACTCAAAGAAAGCAACATAAAAATATACATAATAGGCGTTAATGAGTCTGATAGATCAATAGAACCACTAAGACGATCCAATTTCAAGGATGAAAGGATTAACACAATAAAGAAAGGAGTTGTAAAGAGATTGGAGAAACAAGGCATGGTAGTTGATATAATTATGCGACCGATACCTGTTAATTCTAACGAGATACTACTAATACTAGTAGTCATTCACAAGGACAGAAATCTACACAAGAAAACAGCTATTGAGGCATTGTCCAAGATGTTAGAGAGAAACTGTAGAAGTCTGGACATAGAATGATGGAGTGCGTTATCGTACTTAAATACGAGTTTACCTTCCGGTCTTCGTAGTGGTACTATACCTTAACTTAATCGGGTTTCCTACAACAATTCTAACGTATTTTAAAAGCTTAGTCTTGACCCATCTATAAATGTCATGCCTCCCAGTATAAAGCCCTCCTTACCTGTAGCCTCGGATACCTCGACAACAACATCAGCAATGATATCGCTGTATGCTTCTATTAATCTTCTAACATGTAGAGCATAGTCAGAGAAGCTTGTGTAACTCTTCCTCAACACTCTTTAGCTTCTCCTCAACAGCTCTTAACGCCTCAAGCAAGCTCCACCACAAGAAAAATTCTTTGCCATCACCTAGCTCACCAGCCTCAAATCTCCCACGAAAAGTATCCGAGTCCATACCATACCTAGCCTCAAACTCCTTAATCCTCCTCCTCAAAACCCTACCTTAACACGGAGAAGCCTAACCTCCCGCTCCAAAGCCTCCACTACCACCGACATGTTAATCCCCAACACAAAACTCATCCCACCTAACCGCAGACACCGCCAAGTACCCTAATCAACTAGTACCGCAACACAGTTATAATAAGGTTCTAGACACGCTTAAACCAAAGCCCAGTATCTTGTAACCCTACAACAACCTAGACTACCACTTATCCTACCCTTAAACCATAGGAGTAAGTAGTTATCGAATTCATGGTTAAAGAGGAAAAAGGATATGCCGTATATGCTATTTTCGTAGTCTTACATACTTGGATTTTCCAAACAATCTATTATAGTAGTCAACGATTTCGTCGAGATCTCCTTCTACTGTTACTAGATAACCTGGTTCACCGGGCGTTCTATCCCATTTAGTTAACGGTATACTCGTTAGTATCGCGAATATAGGCTTACCCTTAATGAGTGCCAATGCCAGCGTATAGTGAATTCCCGATAACTGTCTTACGTGAAGTTCCCTAAGCTTCCTATTCTCAACCAAATTCCTAAGAAAACCTAGAGCCTCCTTTACACCTCTTTCCCCTCTATACTTCGAGTCAACCATAAGCCTCACCCTATCAAAGTAGACCACCATCTCCATAACCGTATGTTGACTAATCCATGGCGTAAGAATACATAGCTCAGAATTAGTACTCGACTTCACCCCATACTCTCTAATCAATTCACGAAATACCTCAAAAGGAGCTTTACCACTCCCCGGGTAAAGGTATACCGAAATACTCTTCAACAATTCTCACCATATACAAAACACGAAACACTACAATATAGCACTTTCCACAACCCCCTCCAATCAGCAACCATCTCCACCCCATATACCAGAAGAAGAAAACTTACTAAAGCAACCCTACCTTCATTAATAACTCTTGCAGCTCTTAATATATACCCTTTATCCTTCTTTTCTCAATCTCTCCAATATCTCGTAGGATACACTATTTTACTAGGTGGGTTAAGGACTTCATTTAAAATTCCCAATCTAGTTAACTATAGGTATAGTAAAAAGATTTGATTGGTATTATTCTTAAAGACACTCTTGTACACACCCAGTATTCTTAGCCTCTTCTCTATCAAGTACTACACTATACTCAGCCTTAAGCTCATGCGCGAGAACGCATAAATCATCAACTCTTAAACTTGACAATCCGGCTAGCATTACTCAGCGAAACCCTATCACTAAGCAAAAGTCTTAGAATAACAAGTAATCTCTCTTTATAGGGATGAAGCAATAGCTCACGCTTAGGCATTTCCTCCTATAATGGACACGAAGACAACGCCGCATTCACCTATGTATTTACGACTTATATGCTATGTCATGTATTGTATTTGTTTAACTATGCTCTGTGAACATATGTAGCCTCAAAGCTTTTAATCTAACTAATCCTTTTTCAAACCTGTTTTCACCTTCCCCAGGGTTCATGAAAACTCCTTGACCTTCTTTTCAACCTTGTTAACTAATCTTTTAAGGTTATGTAGAAGTATATGTAGAAGTAATTGAGATGACCATTCAAAGGCTTCTAACCAATATCTGCATCATTGACGAAACAGTTCTTGCAGCAACACTCTCAATCACAGTTCTTCTACGCCCACTACTTGATTTTAGATCACTTAAGTCGATAGCCATATCGATGAAGACATTGAAGTACTTAAATAATGGTATCTTACCTCCTAAAAGCCTCTCTAAGAAGAATGTGTATTTTTCAGGGTTCTTAGAACTATATGCTAATAATAAGTAAAGTAGTACTGCATAGCCTACATCTGCGGGAAGCTCTACGATTACTTTGTTACCGCTTCTTGAGATATCATATTCTAATGCATATGCATCTAGTACGGAAATTATACTTCTAAACAGTTTATTAGCACGCTTTCCTCTTACCTTTATGAAGTCCTTTGAGTCTAAGGTTGGTTCTCTTAATATTAGTTCAATTCTTTTACCACTAGTCTTGTAAATTAGGAAATACAAGTTCTTGCCCATGTCTATCATCTCTATATAACTAGTAATGAAGCAATTACACTAAGAGAATGAGGTCTCCAACGGTGTTCAACCTCATATAAATCTACGTCCTTTACTATGACATCATAGCCATGGTCTGAAAGTAACATTATTACTCCATTGAACTCGCTTTTCAAGTGTATAACTTTACTATAGAGTTTAGATGTTAACGAGTACATAGTATTTATGATGTCGATGACACGTACATTTCTTAGCCGATGAATAGAATAGTCGTACTCCCTAAAAACAATAGCATTTTTAGCATGTACTTTTCTAGCTATACTATAAGCAATATTCTTGAGCGAAAGACTGGCATTTAGGAGATAATCATGTGGTTCAAGAATGAACTTATATGTTTCCGTGATACCACCCGGATTAATTAAGGGAAATATAAAAGGTTCCATATGCTCTTTCTTTAATCTATAAGCTATGTAGATGGCATCAGTAATTGACATTCCATCACAGATAATTACATATTTTGAATTGTTTTTAGAAACTTCAGCGAGAACCGTATAGGCTCTTCGAAGCATCTCTTGTGCTAATGCATGAATATTGATATTACGTTTATCTGCCAGTTCACTCACATGATCCAAGAACTTTCTTGCATACTGCAGTACACTCAATAGCCGAGCATCTTTGTGTAGGTTCTTCAATAAAAGAGGCTTACGATGAGCAGCTTGATGGAATACTTCAAAGATTATCTTGTACTCTTCCTCATGATCACTAAGATCGATGTATTGAGTAAGCATACTAAGAAGGCTATGAAGCTCGTTTATTAGTAGTGATGCTATTTCTAATTCTAAGATACTGTCCATGTATATAACACCGTCTAAACTGTTACCCTTAACTTTCTATGAGCCTAATCTTAGTTGGCGATAATCCTATTTTCTTAACCATCTGTAAAGCTGTATCCTTTTCAAATACCTTGACTAGACGCACTGCTAACCTGCAAGAAGTTATATCGTTTCTATAACGATTGAGGTATCTAATGAGGGTTTCAGCAAGTTCTGAGATTTTACTTGGAGAGCCCTTAATACTTATCTCAGTATCGGAGCTCGCTTGCACCCCAACGTACAATGACTTAATTTGTTGTACAAATTCTTTATTACGGGTAATACCTCCTAATGCTATATTAACGTTATCTACTCCTGATGTTTCAAAACCTATGACGCCTTTAGGTGGTGGTGGTGGTGGAGGAGGAACTTCTTTTGGTCTTATGACGAGATCATCCTTCTCAACATCTATTTCAATTAATTTGAATTCCTCATCATCTGTTTGAATAACCCTACCACGAAGGAGGTTTCTGATAGCATTTTCTATGCTCTTCACAGACTCGGGCTTTATTGGTATATCGGGCCATCCTTTGATGAACCCTTCTATGATCGAAGATATTGAGTATTTGTATTCTTTGTTTCTACGTAGTTCTTCCCGTACTATGTCGGTACTAATCATTTTCTTAATCCATTCTATGAGTTTAGCACTGATATTCTTCGCATCAGCTACTTTTAGCTTCCCTCTAACAGCATTAGCAATCCATACAGGTAACGATGCAAATACTTTGGAAATTCTCTGAGGTTGTTTATCAATTGATACGGTAAGATCGTATATCTCAATCTTACCTGTGGAGGGGTTATACGTTATAATTTTCTTGAAGAGACTAACAAAGTCTGAGGTAAAGTTTTGTACTGCAGCATTGCTAAGCTGTTGAGCATAAGTTTCAAGTCTTTCTCTAAACCGGGCTATTATCTCCATAACAATACGCTTGAATTCCTCTTCAGGTTTCCTTACAAGATCAAGCAGAGACTTATGACGCTCTGTTGTATGTTCGGTAAATTTGATCATGCCTCTATCAGATTTCAACATATTAACAACTATTTCACTAGCTTTTATCTCTGCTAAGGAATTCACTAATCTCCCTAGAATCTTTTCATCCACGTAAGGAACCACTATAGCAAACATATTTAGATTCTTTATCTTATTCTTGTTTTCATCTATATAGTTCCTAATGTTTTCAAGAATATCATCGAACTTCACCTTTTCTATAAGTAGTTTATTAGCCATGTATGTTGGGAAGATCACTACTACGGTAAATTCATTTCTATTCTCCAGGTATTTGGTGAATTCGATGCTCGTCTCCTCGAAGTCTTTAGTTCCCACAATTTCCATGCTTAATTGTGCATTGTGTCCAAACTCGCTTACTAGTTTGTACTCTTCAAGAAGCTTTTTTCTTATATATTCAATAGCGTCTTTAATCTTTAGCTTTCCTTCCTCATCTCTAAGTCTAAGAATTTCACCTTCATGGATATCTTTGAGTAGCTGATATGGATTTTCGAATAGTGACGCATAGTAGTACTTACCTTCACTTCGTTCAATACTATGTATGTAGGGTGCTGCATCGAGTTTCTCTAATACGTCAGGATATCTATTAAGTCTAGTAGTATCGGCAACTCCTACTAAGGCTAGTAAAAGCTTTCTTTGAAATAAAGCCCTTCTGTCAAGCTCTTCTAATGATAGTGTATCTGGGCTCTTAGTCATCATCAGCATTAAGTCCCATGCATTATTTGTAACCGACTTAAGGTATATTGCCGATATTGCGCCTTTAACCATTTTAACTAGGTCGTAGTCCTTGGTCTCAGCCTCTAAGAATTCTAGAAATCTATTCCATGAAAGGACATCTCTACGCCATTCGTTTGCATAGCCTTCATCTAGTAGATGCTTAATATCATCATGTTCCACGTGAGCTATGCTTATCAAGTATGCCTCCTCATCGGTTTCTAGAACCCTTCCAAGAATACTAGAGCTAATTTTAATTAGATCACGTAGGTGGTGTAGCTTTCTAGGAGCAAAATCAGTGCTGTATGCTGGAATTATGAGCTTTCTAACAAGTTCTTTATACATCGGTGAGAATGGATATGTTTTTCTAAGCTCATTGACGAACTTAATGGCTTCGGCTTCCCCCACTATCTCGGATAGTATATTCTGAAGCTCCTTGATCCTATCTTCCGAGAACACTTTATCCATTGGAGCTTTTAGCCTAACAATTCTTTTCTTTACAATTTCGAGAGCCTCCTCCTCGTCTACGTCCTTCACGCTTATGGGTGAAACTCTGCTAGTTCTCTCTTCAAAATACTCCACGGCTTTTTTTAACCACTCTTTCTCGACCTCAACAGGCAGTCTAGCTACATCTCTCCACCTTTGAACATCCTGCATAGCGGACGCGTATACAAGTATTGCTGGAAACCTTCCACGAAGCTCATCAACTAACGCTGCAAGGAACATCAGAACCTTCCTCACGCTATCAATATAGTCTTTAGAGGCTCCTCTAATAGCTTCAAATACAGCTGCGTATACTTCGTCAACGATGATTAATATAGGTACATTAATTGCTAATCTTGACAATATTTTGACAAACTCCCTCGCTGCATCCTTTGGCTCATATCTACTTGCTCTTTGTAATAGTTCTTCAAACGCGTTTAGCCCAGTCTTAAGAGCTTCTGATGCGAGATACCTCTCCTTATACTTCTTAAATATTTTCTGCATGATGAGAAATAATGCTTCATACGGTGAGAGATCGCTTGGTATATGTTTTAGATCTATAGCTATAACTAAGGTTTTTCTAGCAACGTCGATTCTATAGTTAGTCTTTTCGGTAAGTATCTTAGTCTCTTCAGGTAAATTATCTACAATCTCATCCCATTTAAGAGGTGCTTTAGTATATAGATGATAGAGTAATGTCAAGAAGTGAGTTTTTCCAAGACCCATTGCATGAGTAAGTGAAAGGACAGGCACAGCTTCTGAAACCCTCTGTAGACTAGTGTTTACAGCTCTTAATGCATCTATCAATGGTTTTCGGAAGTAAGTAATCGATAGGAATGTTATGGGATCTAGGAACTCACTACTAACCTCTATGTAGGCTATGCCGAGATCTTTCTGTAGTATCATACCAAGGCTTGGAGCCAGTTTACCAACATATTCCTGTGGCTCAAGGTATCGGTACACTTTTGATGCCAGTTCACTAAGCTCAACGACATCCTTAAGTCTTGGAAGTACCACGTTAGCCACCTCGATATAATGCCACTAATACTTTGCCAGCGAATTCACGGGTAAATTCAGATAACCCCACAAGTCTAAGCTCATCGCTTCTAGCAGTACGTAAGAGGAATAGAGCTGTAGCAGCTACTCTACGGCTTATGGGCATGACTGACAGTATGCTTTTCATAGCCTTAGAGACATCCTCTTTAGGCTGCTCACTTATAAGTTTAAGTAAGTGAATAGCTTGTCCAGCACCTGTCCTAATGAGGACATTAACACGTTTATTAATAGCATCATAGCACTCATTTCCAAAGAGTACTTTATAAGTCTTAGACGAAGATCTCTTAGTTGATCGGCTAAGAAGACCAAAGTTTACTAATGCTTGGTAAGACGCGTTTAAGATCTTGCATATCTTCTCAACAAAGTCATAAGCTAGTTCTCTTGAATTCGTGTAACGTGTGGCAGTCCAGAATACTAGGTATGCACGAGTAAAATTATCCGTAGTGAGCACCTCGTTTATTGCTTGTTCATCTAAATTAGCTTTTTTAAGAGCTTTTCTGAGCCATTCTTCAAGCAGTATCGTGGATGCAAGATAGACTGCAGCTGGGTAAAGTACCTTCTCGAAGAACGCTAATGCTTTCTGGAATCTAGCCTTATCTAAGACCTCTTCTATGTCGCCAAAGTACTCAAGAAGACTCTTCTGAGCGGATAGATCTAGTTTATCGATGTCGGGGTTCCATATTCTTGTGGCACCAGCTATACCGCCAGCAAGACCCATTATGAACAGCTCTGGACCTGTGGCTTTAGAATTATATGCGCTAGCGAGAGAGTCCAATACGGCATCAACAATAGCCTTCTTAATGGCTTCATCTTGTATAACGATGGATGGATCCCTAGCTCCAGTGACTAAGCTACCAACAATGTTCCTTTTTCTAAGCACTAGTATTAGGGATGTAAAGAACGCTGAGGTTAATAGCTCAGCACGTTTCTGTTTCATCTCAGTCCATACAGGCCATGTTTTGCTTAAAGTGAATCCTGCTGCATAAAGGGAGGATAGTATTGCTTCCCAAGCATCCGGATCACTATGCGTAAACCATACTATCAGTAAACCCTCATCTTTAAGAACATTGTTAACTTGACGGAAGAACTCCCACATTCTCAGAACATACCAAGCACCCGTGAACGGTTGCTTCTCAATAAGTATAACGCTCTTACCACTAAGATCTCCAATCTTATCCCGTCCCTTCCTAGCAATAATCTCGGCCTCTCTCGGTAAGACAGGTAGGTATGGCGACCAACCCTCAATAAATAATTCAACTCTCCCACGTGTTGGATCTCTGTTAAAGAGATAACCCTCATCTATAGCTGGCTGAAGCATAATCCGTAAGAATTGCCAGAAAAATTCCATAAGATCACTATAGAAGTGTTGAGCAAGATATGGAGGATCAACATTAACAACATCAACCTTTCTATCACCAAGAATTTCACTAAGCTTTCTAGCATCACCACAATAAACTTCAACACAATCACCGAGACCTTCAATCCATTCGGTTAGAAGTTTTAAAACAGGAAGAGAACCCCCACGAGTGCCTCCAACAGAAACTATGTGTGGTTCATAAACCCATTGAAGAGCTTCATCTACTCGTTTAGCCTCACAATATTCTAACCCCAGTACTATACTTCTTCTCTCTAAATAGTGGTTGGTCAGATTCTCAATGGTTGAAGTACTATAGTCCCATCTTGTTGTTATATTATTAAAGTTTGTAAATTTACTAATTCCAAGTACTAAATATATTGATATAGCAACTCCATATTCTCCTTTTTCTTTAACCAATTGCTCTACTCGGTCTCTTACGTATCTGAGAAGCTTGAGAAGTATTAATAGTTGCCTTGGGTTGAAGAGTTCGTACCAGTACTCTATTCCGAGATCCCTTATGGGTTTAAAGACTTCATTTTCTGACGGTATTTGGGCGTCAGGTAGTACGTCACGTAGCTCGTTTATCTGTTTAGCTAGGTCTAGGTATGCTTTTGTGAAGGCTTCTTTATCCTCGTCTCCTGCCGGCTTAAAACCTTGTGGAGTATCTTTTACTAGTATTATGTGTGTTTCTAATAGCTCGTTAATTTTCTCTTCGGCTTTCTCGATGTCACCTCTCAATGCTATTTCTAATAGTTCCTTATGTTTCCGAATCCATGTTTTTAATGCTACGTCTTTACTTATTGGGGTTCCGCAGTATGGGCATCTAAGTCTTTCAAACGTTGTTTTGCTACGTGATATTTCTACAATGAATGTTTTGTTGTCCTTGTCTATCTTGAGCTCTATATAGGGATCTTTCTTTCCGAGTTTTGTGCTGTGGATTATAGGTATTAGTCCTCTGCACTTAGGGTTTGGGCATCGATATCCTCTAGCTATAATGTAGTTATACGCGTCTGGTGTGTAGTATTGGCTTAACTCCCTTCGCACCCAATCTATTAGTTTTTCAACCTCCTTCTTAACATCTTCATAGAGCTTTCTGCCATACTTAGCAGGATATTCGAGAGTTGCTTTTAGAATTAGGTATGCAACGGGATTGTATTCTATTGCTATTGTATGAAATCCTAATCTTAGTGCTTCTAGAGGGATTGAGCCTCCACCAGCCATAGGATCTACAACAACTATGTCTTTAGGCTCCTTACCTGTATGCTTTCTAACGAGCTCTGCCACATATTTTCTATCTGGATTTACAAGGTATAGAACATTGTAAGGCACGTCACGTACTTTATTAAGACCAACAGCATGAACGAATTCATTCATTGACGCACTTTCCGGGAGAAGGGCTGCCAGGGTGAGAACTCGAGCTGTAGCAGTAGGTCTTCTAGCGAGGTAGGGATGTAGGTTGCTGAGTTTAGGAATTCTTATAAATCCAGCCTCTTTCCTTGCTACTGAATTTAAGTTATCTAAGGGTATTTTTGCTTCAGCTAATGTCTTCAAACCACTAGCACCACATAGAATTCTGTTACTGCTAAACTTAAGGATTAACGCTAAATAGTGTGAGTGATGTTGCGACATGTTGTCTGGGTCTATGCCTGTATTTGCCATCCTATTAAGATATTATGTCATATCTGACATCAATAGTAATTGGCGATCTTAAAACCTTCTGCATTGAAATATACCTAGCTACTAGAGGAGAATTCTTCAATTCTATGAAAAATCTTGAGTATCAATAGCGCATTAAGGACATCCCTTAACACTATTAAGAGAATGATGCTACAACGTGATTTAAAGAATAAAGGAATAAAGAAAAGCCTCGTTGAACTAAATACAATAAGGCAGCATGCGTAAAACATGTACTAATGGTATTATGAAGCACTTTCATCCTATACTAATACTCTAATGGAGATGTGACTCTTAATTATTAAATAGTACTCATATGATTAACGGTTTTAGCGCTGAGAACAGTGAATTAATCGGATAATTCAAGCTCAAATAGATCTTAAAGTGATGAAGTACATTGATTTAATGAACTTCATAATATAGGTGTTAACTAAAATCCTCAACAAGTATAATATTTAAGGACAGATAAGAAAGGCTCTTCTTTAGTTCAATCCTATGAATGTTTCAAGTATTTTGGTTTTTCCTACTAGCCTTACCAGTTCTATTCTTCCTTTCACTTCCCACCATTGTTGTTGGTGTTATTGGTAGCCTGCATCTCTTAGAATACTCCAGGATTCTTCGTCGAAGTATAGTCTATCGTATGCTGTTAGTAGTGCTGGTAGAATGAATAACCTTATATTCTTGCCTAAAACGTGTTTCCGTATAACTTCCTCTTCTTCTCTAGGTAGTGGACCAGTTGTTTTGGAGACATCTAGTACTATTCCTTTAGCCCAGTACCTATCGGTAATTGATAGCTGGTAGGGTCTGGAAAGGTACTTGGATTCTACTTCGATGTAGAAAGGGCTAACGCCTTTAGCTAGCGTTAACCCCTCCTTGATAATATCCTCTACTATTAAGGGCATAGGCTATGAGCCCTCAAAACTATTCTACGAGTTTACTAGCACATATTTGTTACTGAGGATAAGCTATTAATCTATCCTTAGAGTATACCTATAGGAGTACATCTACTCCATTATCCTAGGTGCATGCTGTGCCCTCATGGAGAATTCATAGGCGTTAGGAGAAGGAGTTACTGAAAGGCGATTACGAGTTTATTGATAAGTGGATAGACAATGAGTATAAGGAGGTTGATGTGGAATTGGCTTAATAGTGTGGTTGTAGGTAAGCTTTTGTGTGGAGGGGTAGATGTAATTGAGTGGTACTGTAAGGCTACGGGTCTCTAGGAGGGTGCTCAAGAGGCTTCTCGGCGCATCGAGTTCTAGGTTGTCTATGGGTCTTGACGAGGTTTTGGAGAAGTATTCTGAGAAGGTTGAGGAGGATGTGTTGGAGGAGTTTCTTGGTGAAAGGAGGTAGCCACGGCATTGAACTTGGTTATCGACGTATCGGTCTTCATAGACAGGTTGTTCATCTATAACGAGGAGCGTAGCCGTAGAGCACGCAACGTGTTTAGGATCATAGATAGGAAGGGCTACAACATATTTGAGCCATAGGTATTCGGTGTTGAGCTTGCTTCACAGCTTATTCAGAGGAAGCCTAGGGATATAGCTATTTGAATTCTCCAACGACAGAGTATGTTATGGGTCTTGCTACTCCCATGATATAGTCTAATATGTGCACTTTGCTTGAGTAATAATAAGTAAGTCTTTCTCTATTTGGATGCCCTAATTATTTAAAGGACATAAGCTTAGATATTAAATAAGTAAGCCCTCATAGAGAATCTAGTGATAGTTAACTTATAAATGCAGAAAAATGTGAAATGATAATATATGATTAATGTTTCCATTGAAATGTGAGTATTAGTTTTTGGGCTAGGTTATCGCTATAGGTGTTGTAATATATTTTGTTTTCAAATGAACTTAGAGCTTGTAGTACTTTTTCTTTAATATCTTGACCTATAATTATTATCCCACGGGCATGTTTCTTAACAAACTTTTCTAGCTCTTCTTGAATGAGCTGTTTTCCTGATAAATCTAGAACGCCATACTCTTGACGTTCTCTTTTTGGAGGATCTTTCCGTCTTTGTATAATAGTCCTTATAACATCTTCGATAACTTGATCCAGCGATTTACCTGGATAGGGAGGCTCAACACCTAACTTATTTCTTATTATAATAATCCTCTTAAACAGCTCTTTGATTCTTGTCCTTAATAATACCTCTAAGTTTTCTATAAGTTTCTTATACTCATCTTCATCTATTTCGAACTCCTTATATAGTTTAGCTAAGTGGTCTACGCATTTTTCAGTTGCTTCACGTATGAATTCTTCATTTAGTAAGACTCTATTAAAGGTATCTTCAAT
>WANQ01000015.1 GCA_015521735.1 Pyrodictiaceae archaeon
GTCTAAAGGAGATTGGTTTGAAAATGAATCCTCTATCTCCTACCAAGCTTTTTTCAGAGTTGAAAGAGCTACTTACAAGCATGTTTAAAGCTAAGTCAACTGAATACATAGAGTTAGAGTTAAGGGAGCTTGAGAATATTTTTGCTCTCCTACTCCTTGGCTCATTCATTGGCTTACCTAGCCCTCCTACAACTATATCACTAAGACTCCTACCCTATCTTGCTAGAGAACTAATAGTAATGTACAGGGTTAGTGAGAAACTAGATGACATGTTAGGTGAAATGGCTGGAATATTTGAGGTATCTTGAGGTGAAGTATAGTGGTGTCAATATACTTCTTTGTTGGTAAGGGTGGTGTAGGCAAGACTACATGTGCTACCGCCTTTTCCTTAACACTAGCATTACGTAATTATAGAACACTCATAGTATCACTTGACCCAGCACACAATTTAGGCGATGTACTTGGCTTAAAGCTAGAGGAAAAGGAAGTTAAGGTAGTAGACAATCTCTACGCAGTTGAAATAGACTTTGATAAAATGGTACATGAACATCTTAAGCAACTGGCAGATAAGATTAAAGAGATGTACAGGTACTTAAAGGTATTGAACCTTGACAAATACATTGACTTATTAAAACATTCACCTGGAATAGAAGAATACGCTACACTCGAAAAAATAATAGATATCGTGGAAGAAGAGATTGGCAAAGGAAAGTATGATGTAATAGTATTTGATACACCTCCAACTGGGCTCATGATAAGAATACTTGCTCTACCAACAATAACTCTCATATGGGTAGATAAACTCTTAGAGTTGAGAAAGGCCATACTTGAGAGAAGACTCATATTAGAGAGAATACATGGGGAGAAAACCCGCATAAAAATAAGTGATAAAGAATATTCGTTACCATCAAGTATAAGTGAGGATCCTGTGTATCGTGAGCTCTTAAGTATGCGTAAGAGAGTAAACATGCTCTACAGTAAATTAGTAGACAAGAACACTACATCAATAGTACTAGTAGTTAATCCTGAAACCCTACCAGTACTAGAAGCATATAGAGCATACACATTCCTAGCCAAGATAAACATACCCGTAAAAGCCTTAGTAATCAACAAGGTACTAGAATTCAAACAACCAGCTAGGGAATTTAAAGTAAAAATCGAGGAACAAGAAAAAGCATTAAGAATGGTTAGAGAAATGTTTAAAGACATTCCAGTAGTAAAAGTACCATTATTACCGGAGGAACCCATAGGAATAGAGAAACTATCTAAAATGGCAAGGTATCTTCAACCTATATTAAGCTAAAGATGTATGGGTAGAAACTCAATGAATTTAGACAATGATGCTCTGTCATCAATATTTGTATTACTTGTCGTATTAGCTATAGTAGCTGTAGTACAGTTTGCTAAAGGTAGGAAACTAAATTTAGCACTAGTATCATTCACGGCTTCAGCTATGGAGAAGATTTTGAAGCCTAAAGATAAGATATACCAGTGGATAGGACTGTACGTAGGGTATAAAGCCGTATACAAACTAGAGGTTGACAGCCTTGAAAGACTTGAAGCAACACTATTATTATTACCAAGACAAAGCCTACTCTACTACCCTATATCATTGATAGTATCAAGGTTTGATAGAATATTCCTAGTATTCTGCTACAAGAAAAACATACCACGAGAAGCACATGTAATAAGAAAAGGGTATTATAGGAAAAGAATAGACAAGGTTGTAAGAAACGCAAACAAAATGATGAGAACAAGAACAACTATCAAGGACAAAACATTCTACCTAGTATACCAAGATGCTAACACGGTGAATAAACTATTAAAATTCATTGAGAGCTTAGAAGATCCTTCAATAATAAACCATGTAGCCTTAGTTCCAAGAAACAATACACTGTACATAGCAGCTAAGGTAAAACCACAAAACTTCCAAGAGCTAGTAGCTAAATCATATGATTTAGCGAAAATGATGGCAAAAGAGAAATTGTGACATCACGTAGCAGACATGAAGGAATGATAATACCTTATCATAGTTTCAATAAGTAATACTCTTCACAGCTATCATAGTACTTAGGCTTAAATAGTGTAGTTGTTCCACATCTGCAGTAAACTATTTTAGGCAGCTGACGTAGTCTATGCTTAAGGTGGGTGCACAACATGTGTATGGCTAGAACAGATGTTGGGTTAATCCAGCTAAAGCACTTAGCAAAATTCTATGAATGGCTAGGCTGGAATGACAAGGTTAGAGTCGTTAAAAACCTATTAAATCATTGGTCCAAGTAACACTACACCCCCCATTACTGCTTAGATCAAGGTTTTTTACCCGAGTTCACCATTCTTCTAAAGGTAGTTTAGGAAGAGTAGTGGTTCAATAACATGCAGTTAGCTTCATGGAGCCTACTATACAATATCATTAAGCGTAGTGAAGTAGTATTAGAGGTACTTGATGTACGCGACCCTATTAGTACTCGTAGCCGTAGACTTGAGCGTATGGTAGAGAGACTTGGACGTGAACTAATACTAGTATTAAATAAATGCGACTTAGTACCACGTCATGTAGCTGAAGAATGGAAACGTATCTTTAGAGGAGAAGGGTACCACGTAGTCTACATGGCTGCTAGAGACCATAAGGGTACTAGGGTTCTACGTAGAACAATTAAGGAAGTAGCTCCAGGTCTTCCAACAGTAGTAGCTGTAACAGGATTTCCTAAGACGGGTAAGTCTACTATAATAAACGCGCTGAAGGGTAAGCATAGCGCTAGTACAAGCCCTATACCAGGTAGCCCTGGATATACTAGGCATGCTCAACTCTACCGAATAGATACAAACATATACATGATAGATACACCTGGAGTAATACCTGTTGAAGGAGGTGAACTAGAAGCAGTAATTAGGGGTAGACCTCCAGAAGAACTCCCAGATCCAGTAAAACCTGCAATAATGTTACTTGAAAAAGCATTGAAATACAACCCCTATGCCGTACTAGAAGCCTATGGTATTAGAGAGAAAGAACCATTAAGAATACTAGAGCTAATAGCAATAAAACGTGGATGGAGGTATAAGACTACAAAAGAGCCTTTAATAGAAGAAGCCGCTAAAACCGTTATAAGAGATTACCATACAGGTAAACTATTATTCTACATCCCACCACACGAGTACCTATCTATTAAAAGACAAGGCGCCAGCAAGGATAGAAAGTAGCCCACAGTTTTATCTTAAAATACTTCGCCCTCTAGTTAAGGATACTTTAAGTTACTTTTAATCAGAAATTATTTTCCACGAGGTTTTTATTCTACGATAACACAATGCTATGTGCCCGGGAGACTCTTACCTCAAACAACGACCTCAAAGCAAGTCTCTCCTATACATAGTCCTGCCTTGTACGTTATGAGGCGTTTGAGCCTTGGGGCGTCGTGAAGTCTCTCTTATGGTTGGTGGTCCTGCTGGAGCAGGCGTTATGAGGACAGGACAAGTATTAGCGGCAATGCTGATATATATGGGCTACTACGTCTTCGGCACAAACGAGTACCCCAGCCTTATCCGTGGCGGCCACAACATGTATAAGATATACGCTAGACTAGGAGAACCTGTATATTCTCATTACGATGTAGTTGACTTGTACCTAGCATTAGATAAGCTCGCAGTTAAGAGGAGAGAAAGAGAGGTAAAAGCCAATGGTGTAATAATCTATGATTCAGATGAGGTCAAAGAGCTCGAGAAGGCTAGAGACGATGTAGAGTACTTACCCATACCTCTTAGAAGCATTGTAAAAGAGCTAAGGGTACCCCTTGTAACTAGGAACATGGCCGGGGTAGGTGCTTTAGCAAGATTACTAGGAGTACCGTTCAAGTATGTTGAAAAAGCTATACGTAGGATTATTCCAAGATACGTTGAAGAGAACATCAGGGTTGCAAGAAAGGGTTACGAGTACGCTGAAGAAAATTATAAGGTTAAGCTAGAACCCTTAGAGGAAGGAGAGTATAAGCCTAGAATACTAATTGACGGTAACACTATTACTGCTATAGCAGCTGTAAAAGCCGGGGTAAAGCTCTTCGCAGCCTATCCCATAACACCTCAAACACCTATACTAGAGTACATGGCTAGAATAGCCGATGACTACGACATAGTTGTTGTACAAGCAGAACACGAAATAGCAAGCATACTAATAGCCATAGGCGCAGCGTATGCTGGAGTAAGAGCAATGACTGCTACCAGTGGACCCGGACTATCACTGAAAACCGAGAGCATAGGATTAGCAAGCATGTCTGAAACCCCACTAGTAATAGTAAACGTGCAAAGACAAGGGCCTAGCACAGGTATGGCTACACAGCAAGCACAAGGAGACCTACTCTTCACCTACCACATAGGCCATAGCGAGTACCCTCACGTCCTAATAGCTCCTGGAGACATACCAGAAACCTTCAAGACAACAATGGAGGCCTTCAATATAGCTGAGAAATACCAGTTACCAGTAATAATTCTACTAGATAAATATCTAGCTGAATCACACTATACAGTAGATCCAAAAGAATTAGACATAAGCATACCAGTAGAACGAGGACTAATATTAACTGAAAAAGATGTAGAAGAAATGAAGAGTAGAGGAGAAGAATACAAGAGATACAAGATAACAGATACTGGAGTATCACCTAGAGCCTTCCCAGGGACACAAGGAGTAGTTGTTAGAGCTGAAAGCAGTGAACACGATGAATATGGATTCTACACTGAGGATCCAGTCAAAGTTACTGCTATGTGGAATAAACGTTGGCGTAAACTAGAAACACTAGCTAAAGAACTAGAAGAAAAAGGAGTAGAGACAGTAAAGTACTATGGAGTAAAACCAGAAGATACGGACTTATTAGTAGTGACGTGGGGTTCAACTAAAGGACCAGTATTGGAAGCCATGAAAATTCTAGGGAAAGAGAACATATCGGTAGGTATGCTTCAAGTAATTTACATGAAGCCCTTCCCAGCAAAGAAGGTATTAGATATCCTAAAGAATGCTTCTGGCAAAATAGTAGCCGTGGAAAACAACTATCAAGCACAACTAGCACTACTAATAAGAGAGCAGACAAGCTTCAACATTCCATACAAGATAGTAAAATATGATGGAAGACAATTCAACCCATACGATCTTTCACGTAGACTACTAGAACTAGCTAAAAATAATTAAATAGGTGAAGCCCCATGCCACGTAAACCCTCAGACTACGATACACGTAGATGGATACAATGGTGCCCTGGCTGTGGTAACTACGCAATACTAATGGCTTTTAGGCAAACCCTAGCCGAACTAGATATCCCACCAGAAGAAATAGTAGTTGTAACAGGCATAGGATGCTATGGGCGCATGACAAACTATGTCCTAGCAAATGGATTCCACGTAATACACGGTAGACCCATACCAGTAGCAACTGGGATAAAACTAGCTAACCCAGAACTCCTAGTAATAGCGTTTAGCGGTGACGGAGACGCATACGCTATAGGCATAAGCCACCTACCCCATGCAGCACGCAGAAATATTGGAATCAAATTATTCGTACACAACAACGCAATCTACGGGTTAACACGAGGCCAAGTCTCACCTACAAGTCCTGAAGGAATGAAAACACGTACAACACCAAAAGGCTCAATAGAGCCACCATTAAATCCAATAGCACTAGCACTTGCTAGTGGTGCAACCTTTGTTGCCAGAGCATTCGCAGGGGACATACAGCACATGAAGACTCTTATGAAGGAAGCTATAAAGCATAGAGGCTTTGCACTAATAGACATACTACAACCATGCGTAACATACAACTACATATACACCTACCAATACCTACGCAAAAGAGTATACAAACTAGAAGAAGAAGGACATGACCCATCAAATCTTGAAGAAGCATGGAAGAAAGCATGGGAATGGGGCGATAGAATACCCATAGGAATCTTTTATCGTAGAGAAGATGTACCAGCACTAGAGGAGAGAATAAAAGCTACGAGAACACCACCAGTTAAGCACGATATAACTAGGATAGACGTATCAAAACTACTCAAAGAACACACGATATAGGGTAAGGTAAAGCTAGGCTTAGCTTACTCTAAGAGGCCTCGACAGCACCTTCACTAACTACTCTATCAACACTTTCACCTACACTGGCCTCTGAGACAATATTTTCCTCAACTACAACATTGATCTTAAAGTCTAAGCCCTTTCTCAGCACCTCTAATAATCTTTTACCTAAATCCGTTAAAGAATACACTCTGTAAGTACCCTTAGAGTATATTCTCTCAATAAACCCGAATGCTTCAAGCAATTGAACATAAGCTAAAACCCTGTAACGTGGAAGTCTAGTAGCAACCACTATATCACTTGCACCACGAGCCTTCTCATACAAGGCTTCTAGTATAATCTTGACTTCGAATAAAGTTTTATCATTCAATACACTAACACACCTAGAAGTAAATGTTGAGTATAAAGCAGTCCTTAAAAATGAGGTTACCCTTAAAACAATAGAGCATCGGAGAAAAAACAATGGGTAGTGTGATGCAGGTAAACCTCTTAACAGCTAATCCTGCTATTATACTCCTCTTTACTCTGCTGGCTCAACATGTATAATTGAGACTGGACAAGCTTCAGCAGCTTTCTCAGCACAATCCTTAAGTTCTTCAGGTATTATGCCCTCACCAATCTTATCTGGTGAAGGCCTCCATCTCTCAACTATCTGGCTCTTATTATCCTCTGGGTTCATTTCAAATACATCTGGGCATAGCGCTACACAAACCATATCAGATATACATTGATCTCTATCAATCCAGACCCTATACTTCGCCACTATACATACACCATGTATACCATAACCTTAATATTTACTAAAATAGTTTTCGCACAACCTTTTAGAAACAATTAATAATACGTTAAATACCGTGAAAACATCAATACACGTGTACCAGTACATCTACAAGTACACTAGTTAGTACACTAATACACTAGAAGCTCTACGAGCCATAAAATAGTGAAACCATTTGTAAACAAATAGCCCAGCAGAAAATCAGGGTAAAAGCAGTAGGTCTAGCACTCCACCCAGGAATCCCAGGAGGTGTGCCAAGAAGCGTAACACTCATGTAGGAGCTGAACCAGTAAATAAGTCAAAAATATTTTAGACAATAAAACACTAGTAGGGAAAACTTACATAGAATCTCCTTCTCCTAGAGCTAGCCCTAAACACTGAAACTTTACGGCCCAGTTTATGGAGAGTATTACCTATTGGTAGTGCAATATGTTTTAGATTTAATGCTTATATTTAAGCTGGTCTTATGCTCATATTACTTTTTTACAGGCTAGATTACCTCGAACATTATTCTCCTATGCTGGTGTGCTAGCTCCTAGTAGACTAAGTTTATGGAAGCCATACTGCTGGGTATTACTCTTCCTGAACTAGTATTCTTGTTAATAATTTTATGTTACCTAGTATCCGTGCTTGTTTTCCTAGGAGTTCTCTAGTGAGTGTATGTGTGGAAGTCTTGTCTCCTAGTGTTTGTTATATAAGTAATTGCATGTACTTTGAGAGTTTATGTACGGTATATGGTTGTTCGTCAGAGTACTTGGGGTTGCTTAATTTTACTGGGGTAAAGTTAAGTGGAGCTTAACTTCACCAATAGCTGATGTACGGGGTAAGGAGGCTACATGTGATGGTGTAGTAGGGTCTGCAGTCTTCTTGGCGTGTAAGGGGTCGTTGACGGGGTACTAGTGTATGTAGGGAGGTGTTTGTTCTCCTACGGTTTTGTGCTTGTTATGGTGTAGAATTATTCTTCTATTCCTAATTGCTCTATTAGTTGTTTTACACCTATTGCTTGTGGATAGTTTCCTCTTATATCCTCGTCTTCGCTTACTAGTTTCAAGTTGTATTTTAGGGATGCATATATGTATGATGCATCGCAGAATGTTATGTTATTTCTTAATGCTATTTCTAGTATTTCTTCTATTTCATCAGACGATATACTTATTGTTTTCATGTTGCCTAATATCTTTGAGAACATTTCCACTGTATCTTCTAGGTTCTCTATTTGACCCTTCCTGTATTCTTTCCATATGGTGTTCCCGACTTCGTATATGGTTAAATCTAATACAACTAGTTGGTCTATATAATATGCTATTCTAGCACCTAGCCTACGTATGAGAGGGTATAATGCTGAAGTGTCTATTAGGTATATTTGCTTTGACGACTCCATTAGTGCTACCTTAACTAAAATAGTTATATGTTATCTTCGAGTCTTACTTCTTTTACAGTCTTTACCCATTCTTCATCACTTACTTTTTCCATGGCTTTTAATCCTTTCATTATTGCTTTTTCTAGTTCCTCTATTTTACGTCTCCTGATTTCAGCTATTAATGCTTCTTCAATTGTTCTTCTTAAGTCTACTCCTAGTTTACGTGCTTCCTCGACTATTTCCTTTCTAACCCTTATGGATAGTACTGTTGTTGTCAAACCCTGTCACCGTTATCTATGTGTCTTCCCGTGTAGTTTCAGATTTCGTATACGTTGACCAAGTATATATTCTTATTGTATGTCTTAGTGATAGTCTACGTAGTTTTAGGTATATGGTTTAGTAGGGTTTTTGTATTTGCTCTATTGGTGTTTTATTTTGGGGTTTAATGTGGGCTCTATTGGCAGTGTCTTAGCTGGAATTGTTGTAGGCTTTGTTGTTGGCTGGTGTTTACTGGTTTTATTGCCAGTTATGTATCCTGGGTTATCGTTGCCTTTGCCTACGAGCACTGTGACTAGTACTGTGTTTTCAACTAGGACTGTGACTAGTGTTAGCATGTATACTGTAACGTCTACTTTAACTCGTACTGTTTCTACGACTGTTACTGTTCGTGAAACAATTGTTCCTGAAACTAAGACTGTTACGGAGACTTTGACTAGTGTTGTTGAGCGTACACGTACTGTTACGTCTACTAGTGTTGTTACCTCCACTATTGTCTATACTACTACGTTTACCGCTACTAGGACTGAGACCAAGACTATTATTGTTGGGGAAGGGGTTTTACCTCCCAGTACTCGTTGCTTTGACCTATACTTACTTGATGAGGGATACTGGGTTAGGGTGTGTACTAGTATTGCTGGATTGAATACTAGTATTGCTAAGCCTATACCCTTGTATAGGAGCCGTGTTGTGGAAACCATACTTAGCCTTGTTGATGAGGGTGCTAGTAGTCCTGCTATACGTGACTTGGCTTATAAGTTATGGGATTTAGCTGGAGGTGATGTTGAGTTATTCCTACATTATGCTGCGTGGTCTCTTTACCAGTTATCCTATAATGAGACTAAGGCTAGGTTGCTTGAAGGATTGGTTCAGCATCCTGTTTATACATTGTATGCTGGTAGTGGTGTTTGTGTTGACTATACTATACTGTATTCGTCGTTGCTTAAAGCTGTGGGTATTAGTCATGTCATAGTTTTAGCTAATGTTACAGGTCAAGGTGTTGTCGATATGCCTCATACGCTTATAGGTGTAGAGTTATCGAGTGGTGTTAAGCTTCCATTCAAGTATCATGGATACTTTGGTGAGCATGGCTACAAGCTTAATGCTAGTATAGAGTACAATGGTAGAACTTACTACTTGGTTGACCCTACGCCTTCGCCAGTAGTGTTTATAGAAAATGCTTGTAGGCTTACTCCTCCACAAAGCATCTATCCTGCATTTGCTGGAGAAATAGTGTGGGATAAAGTTGTTGTTAGGAAGGTGATTGAGGTAAGCGGTGGTTAGATTACGTGGTTTTCTTCTAGGTATTCTCTTATCCTCTTTATTCCCTCCTCTATTCTTTCTGGTGGCTCAGTTACAAAGGTTATTCTTAGATACCTGTTACTGTTTGGATGGAATGCTGATCCTGGTAACATTACTACGTGTTTTGACTCTGCTATTCTCTTAGCAAACTCTACATCAGTTACCTTCATTTTCTCTATGTAGGCTGAGACATCTGGGAATAGATACATACCTGCTCTTGGCTTTACTACTCTTGCTTCTGGTAGGTACTTGGTTAATGCATTGTATGCTGCATCTCTTCTTCTCCTATACTCGGGTATTACTTTTAACAAGTACTTTTCCTTTAGCTCCTTCTCTAGGTATATTATTGCTAGTTTTTGCGCTATGTTTGATGCACTTATTGTCAGGTATCCTTTCAGCTTTGCTGCATGTTTTATGAATTCTTCGGGTCCCCACATATATCCTAGCCTAAATCCTGGTATTGCTAGGTCTTTTGAGAAGCTCTCTATTGTTACAACTACTTCGTCTGCTCCAGTATACTTTTGTATCCATAAGTGTTCGCCTTCATAGTATATGTGACGGTATGCTTGATCGTAGAATACCCATTTCTTTTTCTCGTAGGCTATGTCTACTATTAGCTTAGCTATATCTTCTCTTATTACACGGCTTGTAGGGTTACCGGGGCTTTCAAATAATACTGCTTTTGCTTTCTCCATTTTCTCTTTAATGCATTCTGGGTCTGGCTGGAATTCTGTGTCTATTTCCTGGGGACAATATTCTACTTTAAGGCCGTGCATGCTTGCTAAGCCCCAGTAGGTGCTATAGGTTGGTGAGAATAGGAGTAGAGTGTCGCCTACATCTAGTCCTGTTAGTAGTGCTAGTGTTAGTGCTTCAGCTCCACCAATGGTTACTATTATTTGTTTAGTTGGGTTTACTTCTATTCCACTATACTTCTTGATGTCTTCGGCTATTAGTTCTCTTAGTTTAGGATATCCTTTACTTGGAGCATAACTTGATGTTTCAAATGGTTTTTCGAGGAGTAGCTTAGCTAGTTCTTCTAGTGCCTCTTTTGCTGGTGGTAAGCCTGGTTGGCCTGCGTGGAAGCTTATTACGTCGACTCCACGGGATTTTAGTTCTAGTGCAAGGTCTACTAGTATTCTATGCGGGGATACAGGTGTGTTAAGTGCACGTGAAGATATGTTGGGTGTAGTCAGTGTGCATCACCTAGTAGTATTTGCTTCTAGTTTACATGTGTGTTTACGGAGGGTATATGTTAGAGTAGAGATTCTGACAGAGTAGTTTAAGGTATACGCTGGTATATTAAGGATTTTTATGCCCCCACAATAATATATGCTGGGAAGGGTAGTAGATGAATCACTCAAAAAGCATTGTTGTAAAGATCTCTGGTAAATGGATAAACCCGGATAAACCGGAAATAATTGGTGGTTATGCTCGTGTACTGAAAAAACTTCATGAGGAGGGCTACCGTATAGCAGTTGTTGTTGGTGGTGGTAGAGTAGCTAGAGAATACATTACTGCCGGTAGGAAGCTAGGTTTAAGTGAAGCCATGCTCGACTTAATGGGTATAGCTGCAACAAGATTAAACGCTATGTTGTTCACCGTAATACTAGATGACTTAGCATACCAAGGCGTTCCACGAAGCCTAGACGAGTTCATGGAGGCTTGGAGTACAGGTAAAATAGTTATATGTGGAGGATTCCAGCCAGGGCAATCAACTAATGCTGTTTCAGCATTAATAGCTGAAGCTATTGGCGCAAAACTACTCGTGAACGCTACAACAGTTCAAGGACTATACGATAAAGACCCCAACAAGCATCCAGACGCTAAACTAATTAAAGAAGCAAGTGTTGAAGAAACCTATAGAATACTCATAGGAGAACAACACTATGCTGCTGGTGGATACGAGTTAATGGATCCCTTAAGCCTAATGATTATTAAAAGAGGGAAAATAACCGTGAAAATAGTCTACGGCGGAAACCCTGAAAACGTTTATAAGGCTGTAAAAGGCGAAAACCCTGGAACAACCATAAAACCCGAATAGAATAACACGTAATAAAATCTTTAAGTAACACCCACAAATAACCCTAGTCTTGGGTGCGGGGGTGCCCGAGCCAGGCTAAAGGGGGCGGACTCAAGATCCGCTGGCGTAGGCCTGCGTGGGTTCAAATCCCACCCCCCGCACCATTAACTAATACATTCCTCCTTAGACACAACGTACATTGAATCTTCTACCGTTAGGTATTTTTCACCCGGTTATAGTTGTTATTATAAGCTGGTTTTGGGATGCTGAGGCCTGGTTGGTGTAATAGTATTGTTGCTTAACGCTAAGTTTGAGTACGCAGGATATGGTAGTGAAGGATTTAGGCTTGTTGATATAGTGTTAGGTGTTGATGAGGGGTCTAGTATACTTGTTGTTGGCGGTAGTGGTAGTGGTAAGTCCACGTTATTTCTGGCCTTAACTGGCGCATTAAGTAACTTACTTAATGGCGATGTTAAAGGATACAGTATCGTGAAGGGCGTAGACTTGGTGAGTACTGAGGGTTTTACCAATGTTGCTAGACTTGTTGGTATAGTTTTACAAGACCCAGATAAACAGATAGCTATGAGTACACCATATGATGAAGTAGGCTTTACTCTAGAAAACCTTGGATATAGTGAGGAACTGGTTAGAAAACTCGTTGTTGATGTATTGGAGAGGTTTGGACTAGGAAGTAAGATGCTTCGTGAAGTAGAGGAGCTAAGTGGTGGCGAGAAACGTAGACTTACATTAGCATCAGCTATTGTACATAAGCCGCCACTACTATTATTTGATGAGCCTACTGCATCTATGGATCCATGGGGTATTAGTGAGGTTAGGAGGTTTATAATAGATCAGTTGAAAGCGGGTAGAGCTAGTATTGTGATTGAACATAAGGCTAGGTATTTTATCGATTTAGTTGACGAGATAGTACTAATAGATAATGGTAGAATTAGGGCTCGTAGAAGAACTAGTGAGCTTGATAGAGAGTTCATGAACATGCTTTTAGAACATGGCGTAGATGTATTGAAGCCAACAATATGTAGGGATAAACGGGAACATGGTGTAGGCGATGTATTGTTAGAGGCTAAGGGCTTAACAGTAGGATACGATGATGAAGTAGTACTTGATAACGTTGACTTAGAAGTGAGGAGACGTGAGATAATTGTACTTGTAGGACCAAATGGTAGTGGTAAGACTAGTTTAATGAAGACTCTAGCAGGGTTCATTAAGCCTCTTGGAGGAGAAATCAATAGTAAATGTAATAATGTAGTCTATGTCCCCCAAAACCCTGACTACATGTTCCTGTATACTAGTGTTGAAGAGGAATTAGAGTATATTAAACGTAGGATTGGAGAAGGATTTGTAAGGAAGTTGTATGTGGAGGCTCCTTGGCTTAGAAAAGTACATGGTCTATCACCTCATAAGCTAAGTCATGGTCAGAGGCGGTGGCTTGCATTAGCTATAGCTAGAGGCTTAAATCCATGTGTAATTTTATTAGATGAACCTACTACTGGGTTAGACCTAGTACTTTATAGGCACATGAAAGAATGGATAAAGACCTTACTAGGAGAAAATGTAGGTATAGTGATTTCAACACATGATCCACGCATAGTGTGTGACTTAGCTGATAGAGTATACATGGTATCTAATAGACGTGTTAGAGAAGTAAGTCCTAAGCATGCATTAGAATGGCTTGAGGCTCCACTAAAATGAAGATTAGGCCTTCAACTCTACTAATATACGCAGTAATACTAGCAGTTGTAGCATTTATGGCTCGTACAGAGCTTTCGCTAGTGGTTCCAGCTATACCGAACTTTGTAGCTGGAATATACTTTACCCTACGTCGAAGACTATATATAGTGATTGCTGCTTTCGTCTTAGCTGTATGGGCTTTGTTTCTTAATGCATTGTTCTTCGTAAACTATGGTGAACCTATACTAGTACTAGGACCTTTAGTGATAAGGGAGAATGCTGTAAAAGCTACCATGATAGTTGCTTTTAGGCTTATGACCCTTGTTGGCCCAGCAATGATATTTGTCTCTAATGTTGAGCCAAGAGAACTTATAAAGTCTCTTGAACGAGACTTGGGGTTACCTAAGGGTCTAGCATTCTCGCTTTCGCTTGCAGTAAGACTTATACCATTAATGAATAGAGACTATAACGAGATCATGAACATTAGGAAGGAAAGAGGTTTTAGACGTATACCTATTACACCAAGCGATATTAAGGCTCTTCTAGTACCACTGGTTGCTGTAGGAATAGATAGGGCTTACTGGATAGGTATTGCTGCTGAGCTTAGAGGGTTTAGTCTTCGTAAAAGAGTATTCAAACCCAGCTTTAAACTAGTAGACTACATCATCATAGCTCTAGCCATTGTTCAGCTGGTTATAGTAGTATTTATCACCCCCCTATTATCGTGATTATACATGCCTAAAAGATATAAAGCTAGGTGAAAGGCTATGGCTAAGACTAGAATGTACAGGTATACGGCAATAGACTTCTCAGTACTAGCAGTAGTTGCCGTCGTCATAGGCATAGTATTCTATTTCACTGCTATACCATACGAGCTAACTAAAGCTGTAGCAGGCAAACTCGTAGCAAGACTAGGATTCTACGGGTTATGGTTTATTGGTGGCCCACTAGCAGCTTCACTTATACGTAAACCTGGTGCAGCATTCCTAGGAGAAGTCCTAGCGGCATTAGTTGAAATGATGCTACCTACCCCCTATGCAAGCTCTGTCTTAATCTACGGTAGTGCTCAAGGATTAATGTCAGAGATAGGATATGCTCTACTAAGGTACCGTAGATGGGGTGTTGGAGCAGGTGCTCTAGCTGGTGCTCTACCAGGACTAGTTATACCATTCCTAGACTATGCTTTATGGGGTGAGACACTAACTGAAGCAATAGTATGGGTCTACATGGTTGCTACAATGATAAGTGGAGCAATATATGGAGCAATAGCTGCTAGTGTAGCTAGAGCTCTAAGAAAGTAAACGATAACAAAACCATGATATTAACGCATTTTTAACTTTATTTCTTTTACCTCAACTTCATGCCACAATAGGGGCAGAAACGTGCATTCAATGGAATAATTGATCCACATCTAGGGCATTTCATAGTTCCCTCGCTAGGCAACGGATGCACTACATCATTGTGTACGCTAGCTACCTGGTTTACTTGCTGGCCAATATTATTGACTAGACCGTTAGGTGTTATCGGGTTTTGCGGCTGAATGCCTTGCATGTTGATATTAGGTTGATGTGTTTCCGATGCCACGTAGTTTGTAGGGAGTAAAGTATTACTAGTCACCGGGTTATTGTTAATGTAAGGATTACTTGGCTTATTGTATTGGCTTGCTTGTACTACTTGCTTACCCGTCTCTACTGTTTGAGGGATTTGTATCTGGCTAGGTACTTGAACTGGTGTTACTTGTTGAGGAGATGGAGGATAGAATGCAGGTGCTTGTATTGTTTGTATTGGCGGCTGAAATGCCTGTATGTATTGTCTTTTAATGTCTTCTCTAAGTAGGTGTGTGTATACTTGAGTTATTTTAACGTCTCTATGTCCAAGTAGTTTCTGTACAGCTATCAAGCTCATACCTTTACGTAGTGCTTGTGTTGCAAATGTATGTCTTAGAACATGTGGTCTAACCTTACGTGGATCAATACCTGCTATCTTGGCAAGTGTTTTAAGCCTCTTATACAGTCCACTATAGCTTATACCTAAGACTTTCTCATCTAGTGTTCTAGGCCTTTTCTCATAGTACCATAAAGTAAGGGCATACCTTGTTAGAGGGCCAAAGAAGACTACTCGCTCCTCACCATATTTTGCAGCTCTTACTCTTATCTCACCAGTATTGAAATCTATATCCCGCCACCTAAGCTCTAATGCTTCCTGTGCTCTAAGACCTGTTTCAACTAGAAGCCCTACTATTAGTAAGTCTAGAGTATCCCTTATGCTATCTAGTAGTCTCTGCACCTCTTGCTCACTCAATGCTTCAACTTCTCTTCTACGAGGAGCTCTAACTACTGGTACATTTATCTTTAATCCAAGCCATTGAAAGAAACCTCTTATTAAAAGCGTATAGTAGTGGAGTGTAGCTTGTCTCCAACGACGTTCCTCAATGGGGTCTTTGGTCTTCTTATGCCTTCTCTTCCTTGGGAACCCGTTTTTTAGCCTATCAATTCTCCACTTACGTACATCATCTATAGTTACTTCTCTTAACGGCTTATTACCTATAAAGTCTATAAAATCCATTATAGCGGCACGATATACTTTAGCTGTTTTCTCGCTAGCACCAGCAGAAATTAATGCTGCTATAAACTCTTCTACTATTTCTTCATTAGGTTTTTCAAGGATATCGCTAGGTGGTGGCCCTAGATCAAATTTAACCAAGCTACTACACCTAATTTATTTAGGCTATTGCTGATGTCCTCTTACACTATAGTATTATTGTTGTTAAAGTGCTAAGCCTTAAAAGAAATAGCTCTAGTAATACACTTCATGGAGGCAAAGTGGTGATTTAATTGACTAGAGTTAACTTAGAATGCATACCATGCATACTTGGTGTAAGAGTTAATGAAATCAAGAATATCGTAGGCAATAGAGATGAAGCTTTAAGTATAGCTAAGGAAATGCTGTCGTATTATTTAGAAGTACTTAGGAGAGAAAGCAATATTACTGTTATTGCAACGTTAATGTTTAGATGGGTTAAGAATAAGCTAGGTATACGAGACCCCTACAGAGAGTTGAAGAATCACGCTAACTCAATGGGTATTAGAGTATACAGAGAACTGAAAAACTACTTCAATAAACTTAGCCGTGATAAAAGACTTGAAATGGCTATTAGGCTAAGCCTTATAGGTAATTCACTTGACCTAGGAGTTATAGACTATACTCCTCCAAGCCTCAATGAATTAATTAACATGTTATGGAATATCAAAGTCAAGGGATTAAACCATATACACGTCTTCGAAGATGTTAGTGGAAAACTTGTATTATTTCTACTCGATAATTCTGGTGAAGCAGTACTTGATAGATTTCTAGCAGAAGAACTTGTATATAGAGGAGCTAGGGTTTTAGGGGTTGTGAAATCAGGTGGTTTCCAGAACGATGTAACAATAGAGGAGGTAGACTACATAGGATTAAGGAGTAGTTTTAGTGGTATAGTAGAGACAGGCACTGATGCTTCAAGTATATTCTTTGATGAGATAACAGATGAATTGAAAACTCTTCTAAGCCAAGCAGATCTTATTATAGCTAAGGGTATGGCGAACTACGAGTATCTAAGCGACTATGAGGTCCGTGAAGGCGGTAAACAAGTAGTATACATGCTTAGAGCGAAATGTGAGCCTATTGCGCGTAGTTTAGGTGTAGAAAAAGGTGATTATGTTTTAAGACGAGCTTGGATAAAGTTACCCTGGTAGTAGGCCTTCTTCTTCTAACCAGTCAGCTAGCCATTTGAGTCCTAATTCTTCTAGTTTTGCTCTAGTAGGTCTACCATCAATCCATCCACGTAGCCTATAGTATTCATCTAGCATCTCGTTAAGTCTAACTACGTGGCCTTTAGATGGTCCTTCAGGCATTGGTTCTTCTAGTAACCTCTTAGGTAGTGTATCGTATGCTCTTCCATCACCAAAGCTTAGTATATTGAATACTCTTTCAGCATTCCATATTCTTTCACCAATTACCTCTATGTCCTTAGGTGTTACATCCCATCCAGTAACACTACTAAGTAGTGCTGCATACTCGTCAGTCCAAATCGCGAAGGAGGTGAACTTGCACACAATCAAGCTATCAATTACAGCGAATACGTCTTGGAAGTGCTTTACTAAGGCAGGTTTACCCTTAGTCTCAAATCTATCCACTAACTGTGGAACCCCTAGTACTTCTGGTGAAATCAGGTATGCTCTTAGATGACAGCCTCCACGATTACTTGTAGCATAAGCTAAGCCGTGCCCTTGTGCGCCACGTGGATCATATGCTGGAAGCTCTTGTCCTCTCACAACCATTGCTACTTCTGGTGCTCCATATTTCTCAGCTAGTCTCTTCGCACCTTCTGCTAAATCATCACCTATACCGCTACGATAAGCTGTTCTCCATACAAGTTCTACTATAGCTTCAGGTGTACCCCATTTAGCGTTAAGCCCTCTGAGTTTTTCTTCAGGTATTTTGCCTAGCTCTACTAATTCCATAAGTGTACCTATAACGTGGCCCATGGATATAGTGTCTAGGCCTAACTCATTACATAGGTAGTTAGCTTTAGCTATAGCTTCTAAGTTATCTGTACCAGTTTGAGCGCCAAAAGCCCAGACTGTCTCATACTCAGGCCCACCACCTTCTCCTGAAAACGGTGATTTAGTAACCTTAGTGTACCGTGCACATGTTATGGGGCAACCCCAGCAGGATTCTTCTTTACTCTTCTCCACATCAAGTATTGTTTCAGCCATTCTTTCTCCACTAATCTTCTCAGCTCCCTCAAATACTCCTGTACGGAAGTTCCTTGTTGGGAAAATCCCTGCCTTGTTAATTATGTTTACTAGTACAGCTGTACCATACTTAGGCAGTGCTTCAGCTGTTACAGGGCTCTTTTTATGTTTATCAATAGCTATCTTTACTGCTTCCTGGAACTTGTCTGGACGAGCTATCCTAGGCTTCTCATGACCTAATACTGCTATGGCCTTAAGCTTCTTTGAACCCCATACAGCGCCATGGCCACCGCGTCCAGCAGCACGATTCTTATCATTCATTATAGCTGCAAATCTTACAAGATTCTCGCCAGCAGGCCCTATAGCTGCAACCTTTATGTTCTCAGCCTCCTTGCCAACTTCGCCTTTAAGTTCCTCCTTAATCATATCAGTTACACTGTGTACGTCCTTACCCCATAGATGGCTTGCATCTCTTATCTCAGCCTTACCGTCATGTATCCATAAGTATACGGGTTTCTCTGCAACATCCTCTACTATAATTGCATCAAAGCCTGCAAACTTTAGTTCAGGGCCAAATTTACCACCGCTTTGAGAGTCATGTATAGTGTTAGTTAATGGAGACTTGGTTACAGAACACCATCTACCAGGAGCAGGTACACCAGCAATACCAGTTAATGGGCCAGTAAGAATTAATGCCTTATTTCTAGGAGAGAACGGGTCAACTCTAGGATCTACTTCCTTCAACATAAGATATACTCCAAGCCCTCTTCCACCAATCCATTTCTTTAAAACTTCTTCAGGTAAACTCTCAACTCTAACCTTGTTGTTCCACAAATTAACTCTTAGAATTTTACCCATGTATCCTCCTAGAGGCATAGCTTGAAAACACCTTTATACCTAGAACTCCACAGTATAGTATCGTATCAATTAGATATAATCCTTTTCAAGAATAAGCTAACGTATACAAAGTAACAACAAGTTCCAATAATTATTAGAACACAAGGCTTACATAACATAGTGTAAACAGAAGAAAACAGAAACTTCAATAGTTCATATCAGGCGCTAATCCCCATGCTTATTCGTAGAATAGGTGAATGGATTATAAGTTTAGCTGAAGACAGCCATCCAAGAGAGCTAATGATAGAAGTAACTACTCACTGCAACTACGACTGCATACACTGTTTCCGCAGAGTAATGAATGAGTCACTAGGACACATGGATCCTAGAGTATTTGATAGAGTACTAGAAACAGCCAAGAAAGCTGGTGTAGAAAAGCTAAGTTTCTCTGGATGGGGTGAACCACTAGTACACCCCAACATAGTCGACATGCTTAGACTCGCAAAGGAGGCTGGGTTTAAAGTACTGTTAAATACTAATGGCTCACTTCTGGGTGGAATAGCTAAAACAATAGTAGACTTAGGCATAGACGAAGTAGTCGTGAGTATCGATGCAGTAGACCCCCAACTCTACGGTAATATTCGTGTTAAAGGATACCTAGACACAGTTACGGAAAACCTAGTAAAGCTTAAGGAACTATTAAAGGAAACTGGTTCATGGAAACCCGTAGTAAAGATAGAGTTTACCTTAAACAAGCTCAACTACCTAGAACTTAAAAGAATAGTAGACTACGCCAAACTTGTAGGAGCAACCCATGTAATAGTCTCAAACATAATACCATTAACTCTTGAACACGAAGAAAAACTAGCATGCTATAGAGATAACGAGTGCCTAAAACAACTAGAACACCTTAAAACAGAACTCGGTAAAAAGAGTCTAGACAGCAACGTACAAGTACATATGCCAAGCTTCAACGTAGTAGTTGAAAGGAAATGCCCATTTACACAAAACTATGCCCTATACATTAGATGGGATGGACTAGTAGCTCCATGCATATACTATGCACACACATGGAAAAACACGTTTATGGGTATTGAGAGAGAAATAAAAGCAGTAATACTAGGAAACATACTAGAAGAAGAACTAATAGACATTTGGAGGAGAAGAGAAAACGCTGAGTTTAGGCTAAGAGCAACAATATTTAACCAACCCTCATGCCTAGACTGCCCACTAGTAAAATACTGTACACTAACACTAACAAATCAAGTAGACTGCTGGGGAAACACACCAACCTGTGCACACTGCCCGTACTCACACGATATAACCCGCTGCCCACTATAATACAATATGAGGAGAAACACTCTTGACAATAATAGAAGTATACGGCCCCTTACGCGAGAGACTAGGTTGGAGTAAAAAACAAGTACACATAACCAGTGACAAGACAACACTAGCAAGAATACTAGAAGAAGTAGGCTTGAAGGAAATAATACTAGATGAAAGAGAGCAAATTAGGGAAGGATACATAGTCTTAATCAACGGTATACACGCTCAATTCAAAGGACATGGAAAAGCAATAGTAAGAAACAAAGACACCATATCAATTTTCCCACCTGGAGGTGGAGGATAGCAATTGGCTAGATACAATAACACCCTTCTAACAGAAACACAGGTAAAGGTACTAGAACTAAGAAGCCAAGGCAAAACATTCGATGAAATATCACAAATACTAGGACTATCAAAAACCACAGTATACACAGCATACAAGACAGCCCTAAAAACAATAGAGAAAGCACGAAACACGCTTAAACTATACATAGAGTTAAAGGGAAGCATAACAATAGAAATACCAGCAAATACAAGCATAGACGAACTACTCTCAATAATTTTAAAAGAAGCAGATATACACGGAGTAAAAATAATTGAAAGAAGCAGCAACATACTACTAAGAATACTGAAAAACAAGAAATGCATAGACATAGACAAAGCTAGAATAAAATGCAACCTAAAAGTACACATAAACAAGAACGGCACAGTAGAATTAGAATACCATTAACCACACTGCAACCCCACGATGAGCGCCGCCTATAGGCCCCATATCCACCCGGGCCCAACCCCAACGGGCCACGTAGACCATAGCCAACGTGGCCCGCCCCTGGGTGAGAAGCGCCTGCGGCCTCGGGCGATTGGGAGCGGCGGGCTACACCCCTCGGGGCACAAGGCCCCTCGGGGCTTACACCCCCGCCCCATCAACCCCGTCTTCTACGGGAGCCCTCGTCGCCGAGGGATAACCCCTCGGCGAACGGCCGCCTCTTTTCGGGGAGGGTTTCCCGCTTAGATGCTTTCAGCGGTTACCCCCTATGGCGTGGCTGCCCGGCGCTGCCCTGCCGGACAACCGGTACACTAGAGGCCGCGGCGCCCCGTTCCTCTCGTACTAGGGGCACCTTCCCCTCAGGCGGCCAACACCCCCCGCGGGTAGAGACCGACCTGTCTCACGACGGTCTGAACCCAGCTCACGTTCCCCTTTAATGGGCGGGCAGCCCCATTCAAGGCAGGGCTCAGCGGGGGCCTACATAATCGTAAACAACTTGTGATTTTATAAGTTTCAATTTCTTATACTTGTCAGCTATCTTTGGATGCTGCGGCTTTAACAGTTCTATAGCCTTGCCCACATTGTCCCATCCTCTTATTCTTACCTTATATATCGTCTTTCTGTTTCCCCGCTTGCCCTGGTGTCTAGTTACCGTGGCTCTTACCCCTATTCTTATCAGCCATTTTTGCATTCTCTCTATAACTTGTTTATTATTCATTGCAATTTCTAGCGCTATTCTTTCTTTTTTATCCATATATATGGTTCCCTCAGCATCTAAGATTCCTCTTATAAAGCTCTTTGTCAACCTTTTAGGCCTTTCTTTTATTAGTTTTTCTAGCAACCTATATAGCTCTGCATTTGTAAACTGCAACTTATAGTAATTCTTTGTTTTGCTCGGTTTAACTATAGTATAGCTTATATTAAAGATTTTCTTTGTCTCCTCCCCAACACGCCTCAAGAATTCGTAGTCATTATCATATATCAGGATGAAGTATTCTTGGTTCCTCTCGTAATAATATAGCGAGCCGTCTCCATAAACAAGCCCTGCCAGATAATTTATGTGCAGCCTCCACCTACGCATTTCAAGATTCTATATGGTTTTCAGGAACTTATAATTCTGTACCCCCGCCGAAACCCCACACCCTTGGGGGCTTACAGGAAGCCGCGGGCTGGAAGAGTTATGATGATCTAAACTCGTTTCCTAATCTTCCTTATTCAACCCGCGGCTTCTTGCTGCACCCCCAGGATGGGAAGAGCCGACATCGAGGTCGCAAACCGCGGGGTCGATGGGGGCTCTCGCCCGCGACGACGCTGTTATCCCCGGGGTAACTTTTCTGTCGTGCCCGGCCCCCACCGAGGGGGACACGAGCGTGCGCTAGGCCGCGGTTTCCCGGCCGGACCCCTTGCTTTCAGGGGTCCGGTCAGGCCGGCTTTTGCCCTTGCACTCTACGGCGGAGTTCTGACCCGCCTGAGCCGACCTTTGGGCGCCCGTGTTACCTTTTCGCGGGCGTGCCGCCCCAGCCAAACTGCCCACCCGACGC
>WANQ01000016.1 GCA_015521735.1 Pyrodictiaceae archaeon
ATACTGGGCTCAAAGCCCTCTAGGAGGACCCATGAGAAAATACTATAAAGCAAAACCCGTAGCGAAATTAGTATTAGAGAAAGTATTTAGAGAGATAGAAAAACTAGTAAAAAACATCATGACTAGGTAGTAAAATTTGAAGGAAATACTATATGCTATAGCAGGCACAATAATAGTTGCAGGAATAGTATTGTATATTATAGTTCCAAGAATTAAGCCAAACCCCTTCCTAGGATTCCGTGTAGGCTACGTATATGTTTCAAGAAGATTATGGGTTAAAGCTAATAGAATTGCAAGTATCACGCTATCACTAATAGCTTTAACATCAATAATATTATCACCGATAATAGGTGAAACAGCTTCACTAATAGTATTAGTTCTTGGAGCCACTATTACCGTAATAACACTTACATTATATTTTGAAAGACTTGCCGAAAAAGAATTAATATCAATGCCTCCAATCACAGAAGAGAAAACATCCACTATGATAGAACCAATATACCCAAGCATATACCACATAATACCACCAATAATTGCATTGACACTATTAGTCATAGGACTAATACTATATTATCCCATGCTTCCACTAGAAGTAGCAGTACACTTCAATATAGAGGGCTTACCAGACCGTTATACATCGAAAACAGAAGCATTACTAATAATAGTATCATCAGTAATAACAGTCTACTCATTGTACTCGTTCATAATATTTCTAGGCTTAAAGAAACCAGAAGCATTCCATAAACCAGGACTAAGCATTAGGACCATTAGGAAAATAGTAGGTATACTTTACACCATACTATCAGTTGCAAGTACACTTGTATGTTTAGGTATGCTTGATATACTGTATTACAATGTAAACGAGACACATATTCCATTAATAAACATTATAGTAGTAGTATTCACCTTGCTAATACTATTACATTTAATACACTTAATACTGATTGTAAAGAAGGAGTATAGACTTGTTGTTAGAGCATGGATTTGGGAAAAAAGTGTATGTGAGATTAAATAGGAGCTTGTCTCCATTACCTTCTGATGATTTCTAGTGCTTCTGGGTATAGTGTGGGTGTTAGTGCTTTGCCATAGTTACCAGTGTATATTAAGTATACGTCTTCTAGGTCTATTATACCGTTATTATTCATATCAATGCGTCTCTCAATTGTACTGTCTACCTTTTCTCCAAGGAATGTTGTTAACACTATATAGGCGTCTTCAGCATCAACGATTCCATCACCGTTAACATCTCCTGGTATTGGTGAAAATGCTATAGTGATTTCCGTTGTAGGCTCTGTTAATCCGAATAACATTAGCTTAGCAAGTCTCCTACCAATTTCTGTTTGATGGAATAAACCAGTAAATAACTTTGATCCTGGTCCGTAAGCAAATACTGGTATTGGCTGTCCTGTATGCTTTGATGTGGCAAATGCTACTCCAATATACTTACTAATAGTTCTACCAATTTCTGTATATCCAGCATACTTGTTTACATTAAGTGCATCTAGTATAGCTTGTGCTTCTTCATCTGTTATCTCTATTCCAGTATACTCTTTGATAACCTCCTTGGGATCAGCACCACCAAGTATGAGATTACCCATGTATTCTGAGCTAGCCTTAACATTAAGTAGTAATGTAAAGTTTATAGTCTGACCATAACCATATCCTCCAACAGCTGTACCACCAGTCTCATGGTCAGCTGTTATTACTATTAATGTGTCTCCACGAGTTAATGCATAGTTTAATGCTAGTGCAATTACATCGTCGAGTTCCTTTGCTTCAGCAGCTAGGGTAGCAGCATCATTACTATGTGCTGCATGGTCTACTCTACCAGCTTCAACCATTAAGAAGAAGCCATTGGGGTTATCATCTAGTACGTCGATAGCTTTTGCAACCATGTCTACGAGGCTTGGTACGTCTTCATATTTATCTCTATCCAATACATATGGTATGTGGCTACTTGCAAATAACCCTAGAATCTTACCACTTTTAACCTCTAACAATTGTGTTCTATTGAATACTACTGTGTAACCGTATTCTCTAGCTTTCTCTAGTAATGCTTCATCAAAGTATCTTAAACCACCGCCCAGTAAAACATCAACTCCACTCTCAACAAGTTGTACAGCTATCTCAGCCTCCATTCTTCTACTGGGTACGTGGCTAGCAAAGGCTGCAGGTGTAGCATGGGTTATCCTAGTAGTTGTTATAATACCAGTAGACTTGCCTAGCTTCTGTGCAAGCTCTACAAGAGTCATAACACTGACAGTTTTACCATCAACAGGAACCATAGCTATCATACCATTCTCAGTCTTAATCCCAGTTGCCATAGCTGTAGCTGTTGCAGCAGAATCAGGTACTTCGCCAGTTAGTGAATCAGTAAACACTATGCCTACATCAGTGAAGTACTCTAAAGCTAGTTTACCGTATGCTAATTGTGCAAGTCTTATATGTGAAAAGCTTGTTCCATCACCTATTATCAGTATAATATTCTTTGGACTACTACTTGCTTGCGTGAATGCTATGTTCGTGTAAGCTATGGTTGTTGTAGCTGCTAGTACTACTAATACAACGCCCAGTATAGCTAGGAAACGATGTATCCTAGCCATAGAATACAAACACCTCCTCGGTGATATAACACTGTTATTTCATAGGAGATAAACTTTACCTATAACAGTGTCGTAAGATAACTTGAAAACCTATAGAAGAAAAAGTACGACTCCTCAACTATGTTATTGAATTCTAGATTCCTAGGTCTAAATGGTGGTATCACAAAGATGTTTAAGTAGAGCAACTATTATCATAGAACTTAGATAAAGTACTAGAAGGTTAAAGCTATGCAGCCTAGCAGGAGAACTGAGAAAACCCTACTTAACCAAGCATTAGATTTCATAAAGAGGTCCATGGATACTAGGAGGAATCGTGTAATAGACCTCTTTGAAAGAATAGCTTATATTTCACCAGATAACCTTGTTATAACTAATTATCTTAGGAGAAGGCCTTTAGCAGCATTTAATCCCGGTGCAGTATTAGTCAATGACGCCCTACAGGTATTTCCTAGGCTTATTTTCGACTACTACTGGTATATTTCAAGTATAGGATTCTTTGAGGTAAGTCTAAGTAAGCTTGAATCCTATAGAGATGTTTTAGTTAGTGATGAGATTAATACTAGGATTATCTTATGGCCTAGCGTAGACTGGGATCTTGTTGGGTGCGAGGATCCTAGAGTTATACTCATTGACGGCAACTACCATGTACTATATACTGCTAGAGCTATAACAAGTATTGACGGGAAATATAAGCCTCTTCAAGGATACGCCATACTATCTAGGGATTTAAGGGTCTTAGACAAGAAGTATTTCAGGATAAGAAGTAGTGATGGAGAATACATTCCTCCATCATGGAAGGATAGCGCATTTCTCGAAATAAAGGGTAATAGAGCATCAATACTTACGAGACCATCAATACCATTCCATGAAGTACTCCTTGAGATTGGATGGTGGGGTGTAATTGACTTAAGTGAAGGAGTTGTAGAGGCTGATTCACTTAAACCAGTACTCTCATTCGAGAAATGGGAGATTAAGATAGGCTGGTCTACTAATACTGTAAAGATATCATCTAATGAATACCTAGTTGGATGGCATGGTGTAGGAGAAGACTATGTATACCGTAATGGCTTAGCAGTTATTAGTCCCGAGGGAGAACTCTTAGGAATAACAGACTATTTACTAGAGCCTAGAGGACTAATTGAATACTACGGTGATAGACCTGGAGTAATCTTCGGTAATGGACTAGTACTACGCGGAGAACATGTATACTGGATTGGAGGTATAAGCGATTACGCCATAGCAGTATTTAGAGCTAAACTAGAAGACGTATTAGCTAACATTAAGTGGCTTAGAGGATAACATATCTACTTAGTTGAAAAGAACCTTAGCAACTCTTGTACAATAATGTAGGTGTCAGCTATACTAGTATTAGATATAACAGTCATTGAGTCACGGTATACTTCAAAAACTACTTCATTACCATCATCATATTCTACTCTAGCATAAACCATATCATAGACCTCATTATCATACATCATTTTACCAGTAGAAAGGCTAAGAGACTTAACCCTAACTCCATGTATTTTCTCAAATACTTTTCTAGCTTCACGAATATCAAGTTCACTTAAACTTTTCAAGAGTAAGCCTACTTCGCTTCCAGTAAATTCTACTATTCCATAACACCTAGATAAGTCGTTGAATAAGTATAAGCTTATCTTAACCTTGGTGCACCTCAGTAGTAGGTATCATGGAGTAGTTAAAAATGTAATCTCACTATAGTTTAGTGGGATAATAGTACACCATATCGATTTAACATAATACAACCCACTTAACAGTGTATTATAATATATTGCCAGGTAACCTTAATATAGTGTATACCGTATACTGTATATGGTGTAGTATTATGCAGTATACGACTATACGTGTATCTAAAGCTACATTGAAGTTATTAGAATCCTATAAGGAGAAGATTGGTGCTAAGAGCTTTGATGAAGCTATACGTAGGCTTGTAAACGAGTATCGTAGAGCATTAGTGGAAAAATACTATGGCGTAGACCGTGGTAGACTAAGCGAGTTTACTGAGGAGGATCGTCTTGAGGATAGAGAAGTCTAGGGTAGTTGTCGACACCTATGCTTGGATAGAATATTTTCGGGGAACAAGAATTGGATTAAAAGTTAAGGAATACCTTATCCAAGCGGACTACGTCTACACTCCCACTATTGTTTTAGCAGAAATAGCTAGAAAATACATACGCGAAGGCCTAGGACTAGAGGTTGTTGACAAGAGATTAAGTATAGTGGAGGAATTGTCAGCCATCGTGGGAATAGATCATGAAGTAGCATTAGAGGCTGGTAAAGCATACATGGAACTACTAGAAATAACCAGGACAAGACAATTAAAGAAAACTCCTAGCCTAAGCGACGCCATAATACTTGCTACAGCTAGAAAACTAGACGCAAACATACTTACAGGAGACGAGCATTTTAAGTACTTAGAAGAAACTATATGGTTAAAAGAAGAATAGAGGCTCGGCCCGTGGCCTCTCTCACTCACGGTCCCCCGGTAAGTCATCAGCTGTCCGGCAGATGCTTCTTGGAGGGGGCCACTACCTCATCGCCACCATAATATAATATACAGTTTAGCTGGAAATTAACTCTTCAACACAATACAGTCATAACATAATTGAGTAAAAAAGCTGTTACTCCACAGACATCCAGGGAGTGTTAAAAAAATGATTATGTTTTAAACGTAAAATATTACTGCTGGGTCTTCTTCTCCTTTTCTTGTGCTTTCCTCCATGCACGGTAAATGCCTTGCCCTAAGCCTACAACGTATAGTAGTATTATACCTATTATTAACATAGCTATTGCTCCAGGACTTAACCCGGGCATGAGCGTGCACCTCTACTTATTTTTCTTCTCCTCTCCACTTCATTCCAGCTAGTACTACTGATGCTAGTATTATCGCTATTAGTACTACTGCTGATATAGGTGACATCTGGCCAGCTGTTACTAGGCCATAAGATAGTATGGCTACTAAGGCTATGGGTGCAACATATCTTATCAATACATCAAACCATGGCCCAAGCCTTAGCTCTGCGTATGGGTTAACATAGTCTCTTAGCTTCTTTAAACTAAAGTAGTATCCAGCTATTACCGCCTCTAAGAATACAACCCATATTAGATTCGTTGAACCAGCCATAAAGTCTACTGGATCTATAAGCCCTGGCTGGAAAACAAACAATAGCCCAAGTATGAATGACAGCAGAGTTATTACTGTTACACCAGTCTTCCTGTCAACCCCAAATTTATCTCTAAATGAGGCATAGACGGGCTCTACTATTGATATTAGCGACGTATAGCCTGCTAGCCATAGGATTACGAAGAATATGGTTCCAAAGACCATTGTTGATACTGGTGCTCCTGGTAGAAGAGTTACAGCTGTAGGTATTGTTACGAATGCTAGGCCTCCACCACCTAATGGAACACCTAGTTGCTCTGGACTAGCAACATTCTGTAACTGCATAAGATAGCCTATGATACCCCACGTAGCAAAGCCGAAGAAGAAGCTGAAACCACAGTTAGCGAAAGCTGTTATCCATGCAGAGTTCGGTAACTCTGATTTCTCTGGCATATAGCTAGCATAAACTACTAGTGGTGCAGCCATAACACTTAACGTAAACAGTATTTGCCCAAACGCATCAACCCAAACCTTACCCTCAGCAAGCTTAGCCCAGTTTGGCGTAAGATACCAGTTAATACCCTCTACACTACCGGGCAGAGTTAAGCCCCTAATAACTAGGGCTACAGATAGTATCCATAGTATTGGTATAGCAAATAATGATGCTCTCTCAATACCACTAGCAATACCCTTATAAACAGTTAACCACGTTATAAACCATGTAATAGCAAGTGTTACTCCAACCAGCAATGGATTACCCAGTAAAGAATTGAATAGATCACCTACACCTTCAACAGTACCCCATGCAACAGTTAACGAGAAACCAACATAAGCTAAAACCCAAGCTAGTACCACAGCATAGTATAATCCTATAACAAATACATCTATAATAGCAATCCATCCAACAACTTCAAACTGTTCACGTATCTTCCTGAAAACCTTAGGCGATGAACCCTTAAAGTAGTTCCCTAACACGAACTCCAATATTATTAATGGAACACCAACTACTATCAATGCTATAAAGTACGGTATAATAAATGCTCCACCACCATTACGATAAGTAAGCCAACTAAACCTCCAAATATTACCAAGACCTATAGCAGAACCTATAGCTGCAAGTATAAACCCCTTCCTACTCCTCCAATACTCACTAGCCGCACCCATAGACCACACCCATAGCGTGGGATTCAATGAGAAATGATAGCCCATAGTATATAAGAGTTATGTACTAGTTCTACAATTCCCTAATCCCACTAGAACATAAAACTAAGTTAAAGAAAACACATGTTAAAAACAAATACTAGTAGACAACTACTTCTATTAGGTATTATTTAAGGGGATCTAGGAGGTAAAAGGTACGCTGTAACGTATTCTCCACTATAGAATAACCTAGCTCTAGGCGGTATAGGTGGAGAAGGAGACCTCCTACCTAGGAAAGGCCCCTTATCAAATAATATGAGTATGCCCATATTTGCTGGTACATCGCTAACCCTACCATAAACTCCTTCAACTCTAAATGTTTGAACCCAGTACCTAAGCCTCGTGTCAGGTACAACTATAACAGTATTCTCGGGAACCCTATCTAATAGCATCCTTAATTCCTCATACTCACCTAAAGGTATACTAGGCCTAGCAAACACCATCTGCAAGCCAAAGTACTGGAACATAAGCCCAGCCACAGCCAAGCCTAAAAGCAAAACCACATAGTTATCCCTAACTAAGCCTAAAATGAAACCCATACTTAAAGGCAACAATAACGCCGACATCAAGTTAAACCTCCAAAGATACTGATGCGGTATAAACGGCAGGTTAAGCAATACAAGTACCAGAGAAGTAGACAAGACAATTACTCTACCCAAACCATCATATCTTCTTGAAACCAGTATACCAGCTAAGCCTATAACCAATGGAGTAACAGTCTTCAAAACACCTAAATCAACCTCAAATAAAGGCTCTGAAGCACCGAGAAGCTTAGCAGTAAAACTAAAGAATTTATAAGGGTCACCACCCATCAATGTATACGATATAAAACCTACCCCCAATAAACCATAAGAAACCATAAGCAACGGTAAAGTACGCGTAATGTTTGAGCTACTCCTAAACCCAATCAATACCACTATACTGGTTAAAGTATAGATTAGTACGAGTACACCAAAATCCAGTATATGAGTTAAACCAGTTACAATCGTAACAATACATGCTAGTAAACAATACCTACCCTTACCACTAATAAGCCATTCATAGTAGAAGAACAATGACAGAGTAAGAAATAGTAGTCCAATAGCATTCTTAATGAAATCAAACAACATTCTCACAAGAAAACCATTCAAAACAAACAATACACATGAGATAAGACCACACATACGGCAACCAGTAATCCTAGAAACAAGCCCATATAAGGGATAAACTGTAAGTAATGTTAAAACTACTGAGCCAACCTTAACACCAGCAAACACGTTACCTAGAACAGCCGAGAACAATGCAAGCATATAGAATGCTAGTGGAGGGTCAAGATACACTAGCCCCCTATCGCTTAGAATAGATGAAACTTGTACAACATAGTATGGGCCATCTATACCAAAGACTAGTGGAGAACTAAAAGCCTTAGACAAGTACAACGTTACGCCTACAACATAAACTATGGTTACATAGATAAGCCATCTACCACTAAATTCCTTAAACATAATGCTAAGTCCTTTCCCACTTCTACTCTATCTCGCGTCTAGCCCTATCAGTCAACTCTATGATTACCTTATTCCCCTCCTCCCTAGTCCTAACATAACCATTACGTTCAAGTCTACGTATTCTTCTCCAAACAGTAGACTTACTTAACCCAAGACTCCTAGCTAGTTCTGAAATACTCATAGGCTTACCTGCTAAAGCTTTAAGTATAGTCCTATCTCTCTCATCTAGTTCTCCTCTATAAGTAACTGTAACTCCTCCACCAGGAGATGAAGGATGAGATATGGTTTGAAGTTGTGGAGTAGAAAAACTCCTTGTAAAGAACTTCTTATAAGCTATTACTCCTCCAATAAGCAATACTATGATCACAGCTATGAAGACTACTACTATTGTTGGAAAACCACCAGTTGGCTGAGTAGTCGTTGTAGGAGTCGTAGTGGTTGCTGGTACTGTACTAGGACTAGTAGCTACTATGGGCGTTGGTGTAGTAGTTTCTGTTGGAGTTGATGTAGGGCTAGTAGTTGTTGGAGTAGACGTAGTAGTTGCTTGAGTTTCCTTGGTAGTAGTAGGTGTTGTCTGAGGAGTCGTTGGAGTAATTGTTTCAGTTTCAGTTTGAGTAGGTGTACTAGTTGGCTGAGTAGTTGTCGTTGGAGTAGTTGTTGTAGGTGTTATAGGAGTAGTGGCTTGTGTTGTATTTGTTGTAGTTGTCTGTGTTTGAGTTACTGGGCTAGTAGCTGTAGTTGTATTGGTGGGAGCAGGGGAGCTTGTAGGTGTTGTAGTGTTTGTTGGCGTAGTAGTAGTTGTAGGTGTTGTTGTAGTTGCTGGTAAGGGTGGAATGAACTCAACCTGTATAGGTCCAGGTGAAGTATACTTTAGCTTAATGGTTTCACCTATAACCTCGATATCAGGATTGTCGTTAAAGTATATGAGCCCTGCTCCTTCAGGTAAAACTAGTGTTGCTTGCCCCTCAACACTAATATTCACAGATACTATTCCTTCAATAGTAATTGACCCTACTACTGCCTCATACTGTACTATAACCTTATCAGTAGCATTCATAGGGTAAACCGTTATATGAGTACCATTATAGGTTACTAAAACAACATCACCTTGCTCATCAAATGCTACTAAACTCTCATTAACAACCCTTTCACTAACAGGAAAAGAATACTCTACTAAACCACTAAGACCCGTCAAAACCACTGTAACACTAGCAGCACCATCAGAGTAAAGCTTGTAAACATAGCTCAAATTAACATTTTGGCTAAGAGTTAACTGGACGTTCAATAAAGCCAGTATCATCAAAGCCAATACCACATAAATACTCTTTAGTAGCACTAAGTAATCCCCTCTATTTGCATTTGATGAGCTCTAAGCTAATGTTAGTTTAGTGGAGTATATTAGTACTTCGCAACAATCACTACCAATAGAATACCCTTAAACGAAATATAAAACTTTGAGCTAAAGCTAGATTATAGTTTTCTAGCACACATAGTATTCTCCACATAGTTTATAGGTTACAGGTTAGCCTAACAAAATATAGAGCAAACTATAGGATGGGTGTAGACATATAGGCTTAGTTAGACCAATATTACTCTTCGCACTATCACTAACATTCATGATGATAGTACTTACCGTCCCATTACCAGTAATATATAAACCGCATGGTCCAGTTATAGTCGTCTACCAGAAATATTTAGAAAGAATAAACATCACCAGAATGGTTGTTGGTGAAGGAATCCTAGTAAATTTATCAATAGGCAATGTTAGTGGTACTAGAATAAGCTATGTTAGATTAACAGCATTAGATGTGTACAGTAATGGTATATGGAAGCTCAGTGATGAGGAAGAAATAGAAAAACAACTAATACCTGCAAAAACAATTAAAGACTCCAACACCACTAGTACACTAGTAACCTTCCACATAAAAGACTTAGACTATCTACCTACAGTAAAGCCTAGCTACAAAGTCATACCAATACCTCAACCAGTAGTCTATTCTAAAATAGATGATGTAATTAAGGTTATTGCTCCTAAAGCATTAAAGGATAAATATGATAGGTTTATAGCCTTAAGAACACTCTACATGTACAATAATACATATCAAGTAGCTATCCTAGAAAACAATACATTAGAATACACTAAACCATATCCCTACAGCACTATACCATCCAAGCTACTCTCAAACATAAAATTAAAGGAAATAGTAATAGGTAAACCCTATAATGAATCCACATGGAGAATTAGAAAACTAGCTCTAGAATTACTAGCAAGATACTGGAATAAGACACTAAAAGAACTAATAGATTATCTAATAAATTATATTAGAGCTAATAGAACATATACGCCAACACCACCTAAAACACCTATAGGCAAAGACTTAGTAGACTACTTCCTATTCGAATCACGTAAAGGCAGTTGTCTCCACTATACTTCAACCCTAGCAGTAATCTTAAGGAACATGGGCGTAAAATCAAGGGTTGTACTAGGATACGTAGTAGACTATAACAATGGCACCCAGAGGATAGGAGGTATACCACACTTATGGGTAGAACTATATATCCCAGGCACTGGCTGGGTTGAAGTAGATCCAACACCACCAGCATCAATAGCAAGACCTAGTGTAACAGTATTCCAAAGCGTTGACGAGCATATAAGAAGGTATGTTAATGAAACTATAGAGGAAGCACTGAAAGAATACCGTAGATCACTTATAGAAAATAGAACTAGAAGTGAAAAACCAATAATGCGCGGGAATGAAAGCATAGAAGTTAATGAAAGCAATGCAATAAACATATTACATCGTGGATTACAAGAATACAGCGTACCTTTACTAGCAATGCTTTCAACCATAATAGTCGTAGTAATTTTCACAAAAGCATTCACTCACACAAGGCATACTACTAGCATAGTAAAGGAAACCCTACAAGCAATAGCAGGTAAGCTAAAAGTAAACGTAAACCTAGAATTCATGACGCCACGCGAAGTAGTAGAGGAATTAGCTAAGAAAGCACCAGAAAACGTTAAACTAGAACTATATAGGTTCCTAAAACTATATGAGGAGTCAAGGTATGGTGGAAGAGTAGAGAATTTAAGTAAAACATATAGTATACTTAAGGAGATTTTAAGGATGATTAAGTAATGCTAAACCTATTATACTTAGAACATATTGGATTAATATCAATACTACTAGTATACACCTACACATTATATACAATAGATAAGAGGCTACGAAAATACTTTAAACCATTAATTGTTGGGCTAAAGGGAAGGATTTACCCATTAGAAAAACTACTAGATTGTTCGAAACCATTACTACGTGAAAACAGGCCTATAGACCCATTCCTAGTTGAATCAAAGTGTACTGGAAGAGATCTAGGCCCAGGATTTACAGCAAAGTATACTAGGATAACAGCAATACTATTAGTAGTACCCATTATAGCCTACATTCTATGGAGAACCATTACGCCAATAATACTATCGTTAACTCTACTATTGTCAATAAACATGGTATTATACATGGTTTCCAGGAACGTTAAAGTCAATGCAACTACACGCTATACTGAGGGAAAAGGCTACCAGATAACAATAACCGTAGAATCAAGCTATCCCGTAAAAATATTAGTAGTAGATGAACCCCCTACGGGAATAGTAACTGGTGCAACCATGTGTAAAGGCAAAGGTTCATGCACACTAACCTACTATTGGATACCAGTAGTTAAAGGAACATATACGTGGACTCCAAGCATTATACTGGTAGAAGACCCACTAGGAATACTAAGAGTAGACCTATCAGCAAAAGCAACCATAAAGCTAACTGTAGGAGAACAAATAGTATCCAAGAGTAAAGGAGTTCTTAGAGGAAGACAAGAATACCTACAACCAACCATACGTGAACCAGTAATAGACCGTATAAGAGAGTACACATTAGGTGATAGCCTAAGAGACATTATCCCACGAAGAATACTCTCACCAAGTGGTTTAGCCGTAAAAGAATACGAGAAAATGTATGAGAAACAGGTAAGGGGCAAGAACATAAGCATAATAGTACCAGGACTACTAGCAAAACACGATAAAAACTATTTTACAAAACTATTATTCTACGCCTTAACTACTAGTGATAACATAGGATTCATGCTAGATAACGAAAACATAGCCATCACTTCTTGGGAGAGAGCACTAGAAATAATAGAGTCTGATAGAATAGAAGAAGTAATAGAGAAATCCACTAAGAAGCCATTAAAGACAGTTAACCTAGAAAACTCCATAGTATACCTTGACCCATCAACCAATATTAGAGTTGAACAAGGTAGAATCATAGTTGTAGCACCATGTGATTGGAGAATTAGGGTTCTAGAATCATATAAGGCTATGTGGGCTAAGTACATGGAGGAGTTGAGGAAGAATATGGGGGTAGTAGCTATTGTATGCTAGAGATACTAGAACCCTAATAGTAAATATATTGGCTATTACCCCACTACTATATCTAACACTATACTACATGGTAGTTGAGACTAGTCAGCCACTCATAGTTTTCTTATCAATAACACTACTACTGCTAGGTATATGGTATAATAGGTATACACTCGTAGTTGCAGTAGTATTAATAGCTACTGCTACACTATACAATATAAGCCTAGGACCACTATGCCTTAGCTCATGGCTACTAGGAATAATCGTATCACCTAAGACATCTATAGTGGATTTAGTACTAGCATACGTAGTCGCCATATCCAGCATAGACTACGTGTTAGGCCTAAACTACGTTGAAGTAGCACTAGCTCTTCCAGTAATAGTACTCATATTATCCAAAACAAACTTACACGTAGACAAAATAATTGAGGTAGTAAGCTTTTCAACAATAATAGTAGCACTAGTCATAGCCTTATCAAAGACTACTACAACATATCCTGCACTAAACATGTATGCTGCTTCAACAATAACAATAATATTGTTGGCTGAAAAAATAGCTAGGCTAAGTAGGAAGTAGGTGGCTCAAGAAAATATACTAGTCCAGAGTAGTATCTTATTGGATAAAACTTATTTAGCAAATCCCATACAAGTATTCTAGAGGTACAAGCAGGGTATTTAGAGTAGGAAGGGATAAGTATTGACAAATACTTCTACAGCATTCATATGGGACTTCGATGGAGTAGTAGTATTTACACCACACTATGAAGCATGGAGTATTGCCTGCCAAGACTACGGGATAAAAGGGTTTACAAGAGAATTCTACGATAAGTATGTTTCGGGTAGACCTAGAGTTGAAGGAGGATTAATGATATTCAAGCTACTAGCACCTGGAATGCTTAAAGATAAAGTCTTAGACGACTTCCTCGAGTACAAGAACAAGGTCTTCCATAGACTAGTAAGAGAAGGTAAATACAAGGTTAACTACGACGTAGTATCATTTATACAGAAGGCTAGAAGTAAAGGAATACTACAAGTACTAGCCTCAGCTTCAAGGAATGCTATGTGGATAGCAGAAAACACGTTCATAGACAATGCGAGGCTCATAGACTTATTCGACTTAAATGTTAGTGCAATAGGCTTATCCAAGGAGAAAATATTTGCTAAAGCACTAGAAAAAATAAGGGAAGCACTGGGAAGAATAGACAATAACTGTATAGTAGTATTTGAAGACGCGATAGCCGGTATAATTGCAGCAAAAAATCTTGGCCTAAAAACCGTTGGCTACAACTTAGCCAACTATACTTCAAACAATAATCCAGACCTCGTAGTCAAGTCTCTTAAAGACATGGATCCTTTAACCCTATTATCCTTGCTTGGGTGTAAGACTTGAATAGAGAATACGAGTTCGTATTCAAAGGCTTTAATCCTAGTAGAGAAGAATACTATGGTACAATTCTAACACTAGCTAACGGCGTAATAGGTGTTAGAGGTGAAATAGAACTATACCCATCAAAATACGGGTTCTTCGCCTCAGGTATATACGATTACACACCAATATTCTATCGTGAAATAGTTAACTTTCCTAGAGTAAATGGATTATACATTAAAGTAAACTCTAAACCCATACTACTAGCAAACTGTGATAACCTCAACCTTACACGTAGACTAAATATTTCCCAAGGAATACTCTATACAAGTCTTGAATGTAGGTTTGGTAAAGCAGAACTATCATATAATAGTCTTAGACTAGTACACCGTAAACGTAGAAACATACTCCTACAACACTCTAGAATAAACCTGAAGAACTCTGAAAAGCTTAGCATTGAGACACCAGTAGAACTCGACAAGGTTAATCCACTAATACCAGCTAACATCTACATAAAACACTACGAAGTAGTTGACATGGACATAGGAGGTGACTATACAAGCTTACTGTTGAAAACCATTGATAATAGATACAAGGTAGCTATAGCATCTAAAACCATAGTATTAGGACACGTAGAACACGTCGACAAGTATACTTTAACAGATAAAGTAGTTGAAGTATACGATGTAGACTTTAAAAACATGCCTATAGAGGTAACGAGAATAGTCTCAATCTCAACTAGTAGGGAAACAGAAGACCCATTAGATAAAGCTGTAGGTGAACTAGAAAAAGCTGTTAGAGATGGAAGAGACCTACTAGTAGCAGAACATATTAGTTCTTGGAAAAGCCTCTGGGATAACATAAAGCTTAGAATAGACGGTGACGTAGAAGTTGAAGAAAAACTACTATTCTATGCATTTCATCTACTACAACTAGTAGACGATGAGCAAGAATACATTATGATACCTGCAAGAGGACTACACGGTCTAGGCTACCGTGGACACGTATTCTGGGATACCGATATCTACACACTACCCTTCTACATAGCCTTCACCCCAGAAGCAGCTAGAAGAATACTGATGTATAGGTATAGGATACTTGATAAAGCGAGACTCAATGCACGTAAAAACGGCTATAAGGGCGCACAGTATCCCTGGGAATCCTGTGATGATGGTATTGAGGCTACTCCAAGAGAAATACCACTAGACGTACTGGGCGAGAATAGGATTAGAATACTTACCGGAGACATGGAGCATCACATTACAGCTGATGTAGCATACGCTGTACACTTATACTACGAGTTTACTGGAGATGAAGAATTCCTACTAAACTATGGACTAGAAATACTATTTGAAACAGCAAGGTTTTGGGCTAGTAGAGTAGAATACGATGACGACAAGAAAGCTTACGTCATACGCAATGTTATGGGCCCTGACGAGTATCATCCAAGCGTAGACAATAGCTTCTACACCAACGTTATGGCTAGGAAAAACCTTGAACTAGCAGTAAAATACTATGAACTAGCCCTAGAGAAAGGTAATAAGTGGATAGACAAGGTCATTGAAATCGGGGTAACCAGCGAAGAAGTAGCCTATTGGAGAAAAATCGTAAACAACATATTCATACCCTGTAAAAACAATGGATTCTGCGAAGAATTTGAAGGATACAGTAATCTAAGAAACATGACCACTAAAACCAAGGGTTTAGGCATAGTAAAGGTTGGCGAAAAATTCCTTGAACTAAAAGATACACAAATAATTAAGCAAGCCGACGTAGTAGCAGCATTATTCCTACTATACGATGAATTCCCTAAACACGTAGTCGAGGTAAACTACAAGTACTATCTACCAAGAACAACACATGAATCATCCCTATCACTACCAATGTATGCTGGACTTGCAGCTAAACTAGGTAGAATTGACGAAGCCTACAAGCTCTTCAAACTAGCACTTAAAACAGACCTAGAAGACCTATACGGCAATACTAGTGATGGATTCCACGTAGCTACAGCTGGAGGACTATGGACAACACTACTACTAGGATTCCTAGGAATAAAGGCTTCATCAGGTAAACTTGTTAAAATAGAACCTAAACTACCAGAACACTGGAAATCAGTAGAATTAAACATAAGCATTGGTGGTAGAAAGCTACACTTAAGAGTAAGGAAAAACAGTGTGCAAGTAGACGATAAATCTAGGGGAGAGGCTAAGAGAATTGAGTGAAAGCGAGTTATTAGAAGAAATTGTTGCTAAGCTTCGTAGCCTTGGTCTTACAACTTATGAGGCTAGAGCATACCTAGTACTAGTTAAGAGAGGGGTTATGACTAGTACAGAAATTGCACGTGAAGCAAGAATTCCACAGCCTAGAGTATACGATGTACTTAGAGGGCTTGAAGAGAAAGGATTAATACTAGTATCTGAAGGTAGGCCGAGACTATATCGTGCAGAAGAACCTAGAGTAGCATTGAAGAGACTACTAGAAGCCATTGAGAGGAGGATTAGAGAGGAGTACGAGAGAACTGTGAATATGCTGGAGAACATTATTACTCGGAGTAGTAGAACAAGTAGTGAAGATATATGGAAGATAGAGTCTACTCAGAAGATAAAAGATAAGCTTCTCGAAGTAGTAGAGAATGCTGAGTACGAACTACTAGTATCAGCATACAAGCATGTACTAAGCGATATCACTAATAGGCTTAAAAGACTTAGTAGAAGAGGAGTATCAGTATGCCTTGTAATGTTCGATGAAGTTGAACCCCAAAAATACGTTGACGAGCATAGGTTTAAGGCTACAAAAGGAATAGTAATAGCAATACCTGATAGAAAGAATGCATTATTTGTTACAAACTGGTATAACCCGCAACAAGTAATGCCTTCTGGATTCTATACCGAGAATAAGCATTTACTCAGGTTCTTTACAGAATACTTTCTACACAATCTTAGAGATCTATCAAAACCAGTATACGTAGCCTTCGGCGAAAAAGTATTCATAAGAAAATTCGTGAACATTACTAGAGCAATAGACATGATTAGAATATTAATGAGAGAACACCGTAAAATACACGTAAAAGTATCTGGCTGGAACACTAGAACTAATGAAAGAATAGTTGTTGAAGGAGAACCAGTTAATACAGTATACGATGTATACAATAGTATTGCAAGAATAACCATTAAAACTAGTAGAGGCGAGACCATAACTATAGGTGGATGGGGAGCAACACTAGAAGATGTTGAAGCCGAGGTAATAGAGGTAATCTCCTAAGAAACCATTCTCTAATAGCCCATCTCATCTCTTACGCTATGAATACTCTCCGAAAATTTTCATTGGCTTAACAATACATGCTATAATACATGCTTAAGCCGTAGTCTTGGGTTCAAGGTCTTCTACGTTTGTGCTAGTCATCGCTAGAGTTGAACGAGTGAAATAGGCTATGTACGATGTGACGGGGTAAAGAATATATACTACTGAGAGGTAATAACCTATTGAGGAGTACCCTAATTCTCCGAGAGGGGTGTGTATATTGAACACTATTAGGGGAGTGTCTAAGACAACTTCTATAATAATAGCTGTTGTAGTAATCCTAGTAATAGTGATTGCAGCAGCTATAGTCTTAACACGTCAGCCAGCTCCTACACAAACTACTCCTACGCCAACTCCTACTACCCAAGTAGTAACTAAGACTATTGAGAAGACTGTTACACAGACAGTTCCAACTACAGTAACTACTGTTACAACTCAAGTTACAACACAAGTTATTACAACAACTACGCCTGTCGAGAAAGTCTTCATACGGTTTGCTGGTTGGAGTGCTGGAGAAACTGAGATGAAGAATTATGAGAAGATAATTAAGATGTTTGAGGAGAAGTATCCAACAGTTGAAGTAAAATATGAAGTCATAACACAGATGTTCCATGAGAATATACTAGCATCTTATGGTGCAGGTGTAGCACCAGACGTATTCTACCTCGACTCTTCATGGGCACCAATATTCATTGAGAAAGGAGCATTATACCCAGTATCTGATCTACTAGGCAAAGACTTCTTAGACCAGTTCTACGACTTCCTACTAGTACCATTCAAAGGTAATGATGGAAAAATCTATGGTGTACCCAAGGACTGGAGCATGCTAATGCTATTCTACAACAAGAAACTATTTGAGCAAGCAGGTTTAACAAAACCTCCAGAGACATGGGATGAACTATTAGAGTATGCTAAGATTATAACAGAGAAGACGGGTGTACCAGGACTAGCAATATATCTAGGAGGATTCAATAGATACATGCCTGTTGCGCTAAGCAATGGTGCGCCAAAGCCATGGTTTGATAGCCCAGATGACGCGTCATGGTTTGATAACCCTGTAGTTAAGGAGACTATGGCGTGGTACATAAACTTGTACTTAAAAGGTAAAGTTGAGAGAGAAAAACAGGGACTACCACCATACGTTGTAGCACCACAAGATGTAGGAGCTGGATGGCTAGGAGATGCTTTTGGTAGCCAGAAAGTAGCTATGGTGATAAGCGGTAACTGGATGATACCCTTCTTAGCTGACCAGTTCCCAGACTTTAAGTATGGTGTAGACTGGGATATAGCGCCACTACCTAAGGGGAAGGCTGGAAGAGTAACAATGGCCTATACTGTAGCATTAGCTATAAACGCTAAAACAGAATATCCCAAAGAAGCTGCTGAATTAGTAAAGTTCATTACAGGTAAGGAGGGTCAGAGAATACTAGTTGTTAAGATGGGACATACACTACCATCAATTAAGGGCTTAGAAGAAGACCCCAACATGTGGCCTCAACACAAGAAATCACTATCATTCGTAAAACTATACGATCACATACAGATATTCCTATGGGGGCCTAAGTCAGGTGAATTAGAAGGAACTATAAGCGATATAATGGCTTCGGCAATGAGAGGGGAAATAAGCATAGATGAAGCATTAAACTCTATGAAGCAAGCAGTAAGAGAAATGTTTGGAGGATGAAGCATAAAAGACTAGGACACTATGCTTGAGAAGGGAAGGGTGAGTTTTTGAAACCAAAACCTTTTTCCCAACTCTCCTCAAAACCTAAACGCTTACTTGAGAAGAAGAAGTATCGTGAAGCTCTAAGTGCTTTACTTTTAATAAGCCTTGCAGCTGGCCTAAACATTGTATTTGGATACTTTGCAATGTTCTTTGCATTCTACTTAAGCTTCTTTAAATGGGACTATATTGGGCCAATGGAGTTCGTAGGGTTAAAGAACTATGAAGTCATAGTTAAAGACATAATTAGGGGTTTAAGCGGTGCCTTCTATACTTTTGCACCATTTTATACAGGTCTACGTAACATACTATTATATACAGCTATCGTAGTACCAGTACAAACCATACTAGCCATAATATTAGCAGTATTCGCTAACCAGAAGATAAAAGGTGTACAATTCTACAAGGTAGCCTACTTCCTACCAGCAGTTACGTGTCCAGTCATAGTAGCTCTTATATTCATATGGTTGTTCATGAAGAATGGCTTCATAAACTACATGATACAGTTTATTGCTCCAGGATTTGCACCAGACTGGATAAATGATAAAAACTACTTGCTCTACGCTATAGCTCTTGTAGCAATATGGGGTACTAGTGGACACTTCATGGTATCATTCCTAGCAGCACTACAATCAATACCTAGAGATGTATATGAGGCAGCAATGCTTGATGGAGCAGGCCCCTTTAGAAGATTCATTTACATTACACTTCCACTACTAAGACCAATGATAGTATACGTAGTAGTTATGGGGCTTATAGGAGCACTACAAATGTTTGATCTCGCATGGGTTATGGCTGGTTCTAGTGGTGGACCAGGTGGTGCAGGATACACTATTGCCCTAGACATATACAATGAAGCATTCATTAAGCTTAGACCTGGTGTAGCTGCAGCTAAAAGCGTGTTCTTGTTCTTCCTCATATTCATTACAACATACGTGTTCCAGAAAAAGTATAGGGTGTTGCCAAGGTGAACCCTAGGGTTAGGAAACGCTTATGGGTTATTGCAACATATGTAGTTTTATCGTTCTTTGCCTTCATATACCTAGTACCATTTATTAGATCATTCATAGCATCCTTTATGACATGGGAGCAGGCTTCAGCTTACCCACCACAATGGATTCCAAACCCCTTTACACTCATAAACTATGTTAAGCTTTTCAGACTAGAATTATTTCCTAGATGGATACTTAATACAGCAATCTATGCTGGAATAATTGTTGCTGGAAACATAGTGTTAACTAGTATGGCTGGCTATGCTTTTGCTAGACTAAGTTTTCCTGGAAGAGATGCCTTATTCTCAGCTCTCCTAGCACTACTCATGGTCCCAGCCTTCATAACCCTAGTACCAAACTACATCATAATATATAGGCTTGGCTTAATAGACAATATCTTAGGCCTAGCACTACTAGGAATAGCTAATGTCTCAAGCATATTCTTGATGAGACAGTACTTCCTATCCCTACCACAAGAAGTATTCGATGCTGCTCGCCTAGATGGTTGTGGGCCGGTAAAAGCATACTTCTACATAGCATTACCGTTGGCAAAGCCTGCTTTAGGAGCAGTTGCAGTATACCAATTCCTAGGTGCATGGAATGCTTTCCTAGGACCACTAATATTCCTTAGATCACCTGAAAACTTCACCTTACCAGTAGGTCTTAGCTTCGCCTTTGCACGTACAATGTGGACTGAGTATACCCCCATAATAGCTGGTTCTCTCGTAGCAGCTGCTCCAACCATACTATTATTCATTGTATTAAACAAGTACTTGATACGAGGTATAGCTATAACAGCAGGTAAAGGCTAGCAAGGTGTAGGCCATGGCCCGTGTCCTCCTTAAAAACGTTACTAAGAGGTTTGGAAGCGTAGTAGCAGTAGACAATGTAAGACTGGAGGTAAAAGACAAGGAGTTCATGGTCCTCCTAGGACCTAGTGGTTGTGGTAAATCAACAACTCTTAGACTAATTGCTGGACTAGAAACACCAGATGAAGGAGAAATATGGATAGGTGATAGAATTGTAAACGAGGTAGACCCTACTGAGAGAAATGTTGCAATGGTATTCCAAAGCTACGCACTATACCCCCACATGACCGTGTATCAAAACATAGAGTTCCCGTTAAAAATGGCTCGAGTACCAAAACATGAGAGACATAGAAGAGTAATAGAGGTAGCAAGATTCCTGGGAATAGAGGATCTACTAAACCGTTATCCACGCCAACTCTCAGGTGGACAACAGCAACGTGTAGCACTCGCAAGAGCTATTGTACGTGAACCAGAAGTATTCCTCCTAGACGAGCCTTTAAGTAACCTTGATGCTAAACTAAGAATACGCATGAGGTTTGAGCTTAGAAAACTATTACACGACGAGTTAAAGGTTACAACAATCTATGTTACACACGACCAAGTAGAAGCAATGACCATGGCTGATAGAATAGCAGTAATGAACAAGGGGAGAATACAGCAAGTAGGATCACCAAGAGAGGTATTTGAGAAACCACAAAACTTATTCGTAGCAGGGTTCATAGGAGTACCGCCAATGAACTTCCTTGAAGGAACACTAGTTGAAGTCGAAGGTAGGATAAAACTGGATCTAGGAGAATACCAAATAGAAGTACCCAGTAATTACTGGAGTATACTCAAAAACCATGTAGGCAGGACAATAGTAATGGGTGTTAGACCCCAAGACGTATACATAAGCATTAAGCCCGTAAAAGGATGGTACAAGGCCATCATAGTAGGCTATGAACCACTAGGTACTGAAACATACATACACTTCACCATAGACAAAAAGAAAGACTACATCGCAATAGCCAAAGACGTAGACACTATTAGACTAGGCATGGAGGTTTACTGGCACCCTAACCCGAATAGACTATACTTCTTCGACAAGAATACAGGTAAAGCCCTATACTAGATACACTTAATACCTATTATCTATCTAAGTTAAAAGACTAGTCAAGTAGTATACACTAATAATTATTGCTATGCTATAACAGTCTTGTCACTAACTATATGTATAGCTTACATGATTAAACGTAAAATACTAGAACTCATTAAGCTATAAGAAATGCTAACATATTCTTGAACAAGTAATTATTATTACATCATTTCTTGAGTCCGCTCATGTAGTAGAAATTAGATGAGGAGAGGTTAGTCTACCATGGTATGGGTATTTGTTTTAGGACTGATTCTACTAGTTCACGTTTACTTACATTTACTTCCCCTGATACTATGATTCTATGTGATAGTAGTGGTACTGTAATTGCTTTTACATCATCTGGTACTACGTAGTCTCTATCATTTATAGCTGCATATGCCTTAGCAGCTCTTAGCATGTGTACTGCTGCACGAGTACTTGCTCCAACAACTACTCCCTTAATACTCCTAGTTGCTCTTACAATGTCTAGAATGTATTTCTTGATTTTCTCGTCAACGTATACCTTGGATACCTCCTCCATAGCTTGTAGTAGCTCACTCCTAGTTGTAACAGGCTTAACTCTTGGCTCTCTTAGGCCTAGTTTATCGTGTTTACTTAGAACCTTTAACTCTAGGTTATAGTCTAGGTAATTGAATTCTATGGATACCATGAATCTATCTAGGCTTGCTACTGGTAGTGGGAATACTCCTTCACGTTCATATGGGTTTATCGTGGCTATGACCATGAATGGTTTAGGTAGCTCTATTTCCTCTCCCTCAATGTTTACTACTCCCTCCTGCATAGCCTCTAATAGTGCGCTCTGAGTTTTAGGGCTAGCACGGTTCAGCTCATCCACTAATACTATGTTAGAGTATATTGGCCCTAATACTGTTCTAAGCTCACCTGTCTTAGGGTCAACTATTTTTGCTCCAATAATATCTCCTGGGAGCATGTCTGGAGCCATTTGGATACGCTTAAACTCTAAGCCAAGTGCTTGGGCGAAAAGCTTAGCTGTTAAAGTCTTACCCGTACCTGGTGGTCCCTCAACTAGTACGTGTCCTCCACTAAGTAGTGCTACTAACATTAACTCTATTTCCCTATCATATCCTACAATGTATTCTCCAACTACGCTTACCACTTTATCTCTAAGCTCACGTACCCTTAACAAAACAATCATTACCTCTGGTGCTACGAGGAGAGGGTATACTTAATGGGTTAAAAAATAGGTGTGTCTTTAAACTGTGTGCTTAGATGTATGTACTTGTCTTACTAGTACGTATGGTAGTCTTGTAGGTATTCTTACCTCCCACCACTGTATATCGTATAAGTCTCTACCTAGTCCATCAATATTTGATAGAATTCTTGGTAGCTTATCAGCTATTCTAAGCTTGTTTATAGGCTTAGTTATCCTACCATCCTCTATTAGGAATAATGCATCTCTAGTTATGGTTGAGAATTGTCCTTCAACATAGTTTTGTAGCCTAGTATACCAGTTATTTGTTACCAGTATACCTTTCTTTACCTCGCCTATGAGTTCATCTAACTTGTAGTCTCCTGCCCTAACTACTAGGTTCCATGGAGTAGGCATTATCCATCCAGCATTACCAGTGGTCTCCGTGTTCATCTTACTAGCTGTTTTAGAGTTGTGGAGTATGGTTTTGAATACTCCATCCTCTATTATGGGCTTGGTTCTGGTTGAAACACCTTCATCGTCAAAGCCTGTTGCACGTGGAAGTTCTTTATTTAATGGATCGTCTAGTAACGTGAACTTAGTTGAAGCAATGCTTGCTCCAGGCTTATAGTTTACGAAGAACGACATACCCATAAACATCATGAACGCTGAAGCCATGTTAGCTACATAGTTTAATAAGTTGCCGAAGACCATGGGCGATAACACTATATCGTATACTCCAGGTTCTATTTCAACACGATTACGTGATTCAACAGCGTATCTAGCAGCTATGGAGGCCATTTCCTCTAATCTACGTGTGTCTAGTCTTGTAGAGCCTAGAGCCCATTGACCACTACCATCTTCGCCAGCAAAAGCTCTTAGATAGGCTTGTAGTCTAGTAGAGTCTTCTACTAGTACATTACCTATAGCTGTTGTAGCTAATACCCTAGTAATGTAGGCTAAATCTATTGTACCAGCTACACGGTCAACTTTTTCTCTATGAGCAACCTCTACTACTCTTTCAGCAAGATCTACTGGGTTCTCAATAGCCCTAACAACACCCTCATCAACAAGACCTTCAAGAGGTTTAGGCTCCTTTTCAGGCTTAGGTAGTGGTGCATATAGAGGTGATTCCTCAACTCTACTTGCTATCTTCAATAACTCTTTTACAGGCTTATCTATTTGCTCAATAGATGATGGCTCTACTCTTGCAACAATTATCCTCTTATCCTTTACAAGGTATAATCCAACACTAATAGTACTCCAATGCTGTACTACACTAGGCTCACTATTAGCTATCTTAACCATACTCCTCTTCTCATTCAATAAGAGTACAGCTACCTCACTAAAACCCTCGCTAACGGCTTTATCAATTATTTTACGGGTATACTCAACTAACTCCTCCTTCAAGCCATCACCCCAAGCCTAATATTTCTTAAACGTACATCTGGTCCACCAAACCATACAGGTACTCCTTGAGCAGGTTCACCCTTACCACATAAGCCTGCATAAAATCTAAGTTCTTTTCCAACAGCATCAATGTTGCTGTAGAAGGCCTTAGTTGTTATTTCTAAGACAGGGTTTCTAACATACCCCTTTAGTTCGCCATTCTCTATTAGGTATGCTTCTAATCCAACATATCTTTGACTCCACCTTGTATCATCTATATTCCATTCCATGTAGCTTTTAATGTATACACCCTTCTTAACGTCCTCTAATAGTTCATCGAAGCTATAGTTTCCTGGCTTAAGGTAAGTATTAGCCATCCTTATAATGGGTTCACTACGATAGTCCATGGATCTTGCGGAAGCATTACTTTCTACTCCAAAGATTTTTGCTGTCCACCTATTATGTAGGTGCTCGTAGACTACTCCTTCACGGTAAAGGTATCTTGGCCTAGCAGGTACTCCCTCGTCGTCGTATAGGTAGTAGCCATAGCTACCAGGAATTGTTGGATCATCTATTACCGTAGCATTCTCATTACCTATACGGTACCCTATCATACCTGGCTTTATAAAGCTCATACCAGCTTGAGCTGCTTCACGTCCAAGTATACGGTCTGCTTCACTTGGGTGTCCACAGCTCTCATGGACTATTAATCCCACAACTTCGCTTCCAACAATAACATCTACTGGTTCCCTAGGAGGCTCTTTAGCCGTCAATAATACTTTCTCGTAGACTTCTGCTTCTCCAACTAATCTATCAGTAAGCTTCCATTTATCAAGCCATTCTAGTCCACCACTAGCACCAAGTACATGCATTCTCTGAAGAGTACCTTTCTGTGGATGTGCTAAAACCATGTTGTACATTAACCTAATCCTAGGTACACGGCTTTCAATGAATGCTCCATCACTATTAGCTACTATCTTCTCTTCAACCATCTCGGAGTAAGTGGTAACTAGTACAGCTAGCTTTACCTCCTTGGGTGTCTTTGAAACACTATTCCATAGGTCCTTGAGTAACCTTATCTTCTCGTCCAAGCTCATTGAGTCAAATTTCTTGGCTTCAACAACACTATACCTTGCTCTACCCATTCTGGCTTCCGCAAACTCTATAGGCTTCTTCATAAGCTTTGAATGAGCTCTTGCATACTCTACAGCTTTCTCAACGACTTCTCTAATCGACTCCCTAGTAAGCTTATTAGTTGAAGCAAAACCTAGTGCACCATTAACTAGAACTCTAACACCTATTCCTTCAACAACTCCGTAGCCTCCGCCAAGAACCATACCATTCCTCAGCATTAGCTCAGTTGAAGTATTCTTATGGTATCTTGCCTCAGCATAATCAGCTCCAATACTAAGAGCATGGTCTACAGCATATAGTACTAGGTCTTCTAAACCCATACACAATAACACCTTACGGTAAAGAGAATCCTCCACTTAACATAGCTTAAGGAGAAACTATTTAACCCTAACCTTAGGAATGCAGGATGTATGCTCTAATAGTGGTTAATCAATTACTTAGATTACCAGTACTCCGCCTATGTCAATGCATTTAATTGTTTCCGAAACATATTTCTATGATTACTACGCTATACTCTTAAGAGTAAAATTCGTGTGAGTGAAATGAGTTTAGGTAACCTAAAACTTTCTCTTCAAGGCATGGATAGGTCGTTTAAGTATACTGGCTCCTATGATGAAGTAGTTATTGGAATTGTGAATACCGACTACGTAGGTAAGCTAATAGACTATGTATCAAGGCTAAGGTATCCAGAAAACTTTGATGAAGAAGAACTATGCCCTATAGGAATATTCGTTGAGGCATGGGGGGCTACATTAAACATATACTATAATGGTGATGGAACCTTCTCTATAAGGATAATAGATGATGTAGGAAACGTAGACATGGATATAGCAGATAACGTAGATGCTTGGAAAGTAAAAGACTTTGTAAAAAGATTTGCTCAGTCAAGAGAAAGCATTGAAGAACTCCTAGGCCCTGAACCATTTAGAGAATACTTCATAAGAATTCGTGGAAAAGTATGCTGGGATGAAGGAGATGAATGGGGAGAGGTATGTCGTGATAGAGTTGAAGTTATAAGTTTAAATAAAGATAAGTTCTATGCAACCCCTATAAGCCGTATTAGAGCATTCAAGCTAGTATCTAAGTGGAAGCCTAAGCTTATAGTAGAATACTTGAACTCCAAGGGAGAAGTAAGAACAAGCGAAATGGTGTTAAAGGATAAGAAGGAACTAGAAAAAGCATACAGGATCCTAACAATCCTCTATCCTGGGAAAGTACGTAAAGCCTAATTAGTTTTTACGCCCAGCATCTTCCCTTGATACTAGGATACTAGTAGTTTTTATGAGAAAAATTATTAGTCTAAGTGCCTATTATAAAGCCTAGCCTTATATTAAAGGAGGGGCTTGCTTTGCCGGAAAACGATGCTGTTGAAAAACTGATACTAAGGCTTGTTGAGAAAATAGTTGCTGAAGCTAGAAGAGAAGCTAAGAGTAAGGGGAAACCTGGATTAGAGGTAAAGGAGGTCTTAACTACTAGTCCACATGGAATATACTACTACGTACCAGAAAAAGATGTTTGGAGACTCGAAGTAGTTGATGGAGAAGCATTTACTCCCAAGAATGATGGATTCTACGTAGTATACTTTGACAATGCTCGTTGCCCTGCATGCCGTGTCTACGACTTATACTGGTTTCCATGGGTACGCGAGGTTTCTAGGAAGTACAAGGACACCTTCTTCATAATAGTGTTGTGCTCATGGTTTGCAAGAGAATGTAGTTCTACAGCAGCATCTAGTACCTTCAAGCACTGGAATGTTAGAGCATCACCAACAACACTGTTCCTATACGTTAAAAACGGGAAAATAGTAATGGATTCTAAGCGTGAAGGAGTAATGGATAGGGATAAACTCAATACAACTTATACATTGTTTAGAGAACTAGCCCAGAAATGCAAGCCCTAACCCATAGCCGTACATTACACTTAAAGCCTAGCTACTAGAGGTCTACCAACACCCACATACACCATGCCCTCAACTTCGTCAACCACCAACAAGTCCCTAGCATCAACAACTGCTACCTTATCCCTACCACTAACTTCCTTAATCCAACTAGTTCTTAGACTCCTAAACTCACTGTGATCTGTTAAAACCACTATTATGTCTGACCCCCTAATACAGTCTACTAGACTACCAGTAGCTTCCACGTTTACCTTTAGTTTAAGTCTACCTAAGTCCTTTATGAATGGATCATATACTTTAATTAACCTAAACCCATCCTTCCACAACAACTCCATTACCTTGATGCTCGGCGAATTCCTTACATCACCTATACCTCCACGATAACTTAAACCCAGTAAGCATAAGCGTGCATTGCCTTCGCCTAAACCAAGTTTTCTTAAAGCCTCGTGTACTAAGCCTACAATCCACTCCGGTTGCTCCTCATTAACTCTACGTGCTACTGCTACTAGGTCTAGGCTTAACCCTTTCTCTTCACCCACATTTATTGCAAAATACGGGTATACTGGCAAGCACATACCTCCTACTCCAGGACCCGGTTTATGTGGGTGTACGTAGGGATTAGTTGATGCTAGTAGAGCTACTTCCTCATAGTCTACACCCAATAATTGTGCGAGTCTAGCGTACTCGTTAGCCAATGCAATGTTTACGTCACGGTATATGCCCTCGTAGATCCTAGCCAACTCTAATGCTCTTACACTACTTGCAACTATTACTCCACGTCTACTAATAGTGGAGTAGAATTGAAGGGCAAGCCTAGTACTCTTAGGACCTATACCAGCTATTATCCTTGGATAAGATTCCTCTATATCCCTTACTATTCTCTCAACCATTACTCTCTCTGGAGCATAAGCTAGGTAGAAGTCTTCTTCAACTCTAAGACCACTAGCCCCCTCTAATAGTGTTTTCACATGATTCTCCATGGCTAGTGGAGGTAGAACTGTTTCAACTAAAACCATGTCGCCTCGCTTAAGCCCTCTAGCTATAGATTCTAAAGCTTTGTCTAGCATAGAGTAGTCTGGTCTAGAATCCAAGCCTACTAGTAATGGCACATCTACTATCTTTACCCTAGACTTCCTAGAAGCACTTAGGCCATCAGTAGTAGCTTTTAGGAATCCTTTACTAATAGCCCATGAAACCATACTACGTACAAGAGGATCAGGATGGTCTACCAAGCCTTTACTGACTTCCTCTACTACCCTCTCATCTATATCTACGCCTATGATCCTCCTAAACCCGTTCTTAGCGAGTACAGCAATTACTCCTAAGCCTATCCTCCCTAAACCATATACTGCTACAACCTCATTCCTGAAATCTATGTTCTCCAACGCCTTCTACCAAGTAGTACTACTAGTAGTATAGCTACTATAAGTGGTGGAAGACCTAGCATTATAAGCCATAGGTATTGTTGTGGTAAGCCTATTATACTTGAAATCCTTGAACCATACCTTACTAGGAGTACAAGACCAGTTACCTCCCATGATAGAAGAATTATTGTTGAAACAACTATGTCCTTTACAGCCTCCTCAGTTAACCTATCACTCAACCCTAACACATTCTCAATTATACGTATAGCCGCCTTCTCAGCCCTAACGCTAAGCCTATAGAATAGGTAAGCGTAGACTGAGAACAATATTATTGCTCCTAGAACATGGTGTTCTCTTGGTAGATAGTCTAGCAGGAATACTACTACAAGTGTAGCTACAACTGCTTCACCAACACTATGCGTTACCACCTTTAATAACCTATGAACTTCTTCATGACGTGGAGATTCTATTAAACGTCTAATACTAAGTGATACGTAGTCTATCCTAGATACTAGCTGGCTTGGCAGAATCCTAGTTAAGGCTACTATGTAGCTCTCCTTACGGTAAACTAGATGTGATGCAACAATAGCTCCAAGACTCATAGCTATAGCTGCTACAACTAGTACTTCAGCTCCTATAAGTCCTACATTGTATCCCACGTAGGCTATTACTAGTGATAGCTCACTAACAGTTGAGAGATAGAAACCTGTTTCAAGCCCATATTCTACTCCAAGACCACTTGCAATCATACTAGCAACTACTGTAGCAAACACGTGAACTAGAACAGCTAGTACACCTAGAACTAGTGCTTGAACAAGTACTTTACCAGAAGTAATTATAGCTGAAACATTAAGCCCCATAGCTACTAGAAACAACATTATGAAAATACTCCTAACAGGCTTGAATAAAGGCATAAGCTCTTCTGAGCCACGTGCACTAGAGGCGGTGAGCCCAGCAATAAATGCTCCAAGAGATGGGCTAAGACCAAGTAGTCCAGCTACAAGGCCCATGAACAAGCCATAGGTTACCAGTAATACTAGTCCTGGTTCACCAGGAGTAATTATCCGTGGTAAAACGTGTTTAGAAAACTCATAGCATGCTATGAATAATAGTAGACTTAGTCCTGCAACCTCCAATACAAACAATGGGTGAAAACCATCAACTCCACTCATAAGTGCTAGTACGGTTACAATTATTATATCTTCTACAGCAGCAACCATGAGAACAGTTTTAGGTATATCCTCATGAGTAGCTTTACGTTCTTCAAGCAACTTATAGGTAAATACTGTGCTAGAGAAGGAGGCTATAAGACCATAAACTAGTGCTTCACGTATACCTACTCCAAGAAATACCGAGAACGCCGACATAAGGCTAAGAGCTAGTATAAGCTCTATAATAGAAATGTAAAATGGAAACCCTCTAAGACTACTAAGATTCTCTACGTGAACCTCGTAGCCTATCTCGAAAAACAGTAATACAATACTAATCTCTGAAATAAATTTTAACGCTTCAATAAGCCCGTAAGGGATATTTACAATTAGCCCAGCTATTATACCAGCAAGCAAATAGCCTATAGAGGGAGATAAACCTACCCTACCAATGAGATAACCTAAGATAAATGCTAAACTAGTGAGCAGTACTATTATATAGTAAACCTCAACTTCCTCAATCATAATACTTCAGCCCTAAACATGGTAAACACAGGATATTATATTGCTAAATAGTAGCATTATAGCATATACACCCCATTACTGTATAGAGGAATTCTAGGTGGATTACAGGAAGGTAAGCCAGCTATATAGCTATTGTTAAACACGTTTTCAGTTCCAAAGAATAAGAATTAGCTCAATAAATAGGTAGTATACACAAAATTCTTCTCAACAGTAATAGTTGTATTCCCATATTCTATTAATCATTGTCCATGGAATACCGGGAAAACCTATGTTCATTGGGATACTCTTAGGTGTAGTTATTAAAGGTGTAGTCTACTATATTACATGTACATGACAACTTATCCGTAAAAGCCTAGCCTAATAAGAGTCTAAGGTATAAACTAGGAGGTGATACGCCATGTTATCTTCTAGAGCTAGGAGATTGTACTGGTCACCTATAGAGATTGTCTCTAAGAAGCTAAAGAGGCTTAAGAGCATTAAAGTAGACTTTGCTAGTGGAGCTCCTGATCCAGAGCTAATACCCTTAAACGAGATAAGAGAATCTACGCTAAGAGTACTAGAAGATCCAGGATCACTAAGTTACCCTGGAACTGGTGGCTTAGCTGAGTTAAGGAGAGAACTAGTACACCTCCTATCCAATCTAGGCGTAAGCGTGCATGGTAGAGAAGTTATAGTAACTAGTGGTGCTCAAAACGCACTCCACATAATAGCAGACTTATTCCTAGACGAAGAAGACTACCTACTAGTAGAGAACCCTACATTCATTGAAGCATTCATAGCATTCAATCACTACACAAACAACTACTACACCATAAACGTAGGACTAGATGGGTCTAGGACAACACCGAGCAAAAACACGCTAGTACAAGTTAAGCTCTTATACACTATGCCTGAACTACATAACCCTACAGGTACTGTAATGGACTACGATTACCGTAAGAGAATAATAGAGTGGGCTAGAGATTACGATCTAATAGTAGTAGAAGACGACCCCTATAGACCACTAGTACCCGACCCAAGAGAACCACTAGTAAACATGGATAAAAACCAAAGAGTACTCTACGTTACAAGCCTAAGCAAGGTGGTAGCGCCAGGGCTAAGAATAGGGCTAATACTAGCTCCAAGAGAGTACTCCGAGAAAATAGAGCAAGCACAACAACTAGACTTCTCACTAAACACTCTATCAATGCACATAGTACTAGACCTACTAAAGAAGAAGGTAATCAGTAAAATAGCTAGTAAGGCTAGAAGAGAATACATGAATAGAATTAAAACGCTATTAGACCTACTAGAAGACCACATGCCAGGTGAAGTTGAGTGGAGTAGGCCTCGTGGAGGCTTCTACGTATTCATAAACACGAGGGTAGACATGGATAAACTACTAGGTAAAGCACTGTCTATGGGAATAGCCTACGTACCAGGTAAATACTTCTACATAGAAAACCGGGAAGCGTATAAGGGTACTGCAAGGCTAAGCATTAGTAGGGTACGAGAACAAGATATTGAGTACGGAGTTAAAGTATTAGCTAAGCTGATAAGAGATTACTCATAGGGTTAGAGGGGCTATGAAATGGTTGAAGGAAGACGTAGTACTATTGGAGTACTCGGCCTAATAGCCTACCTACTACTTGCTATAGGAGTAATACTATCCCTAATACCCTACGTAGGCTTCATAGCTATGGCCGGTATGATACTAGCTGGAGTAGTATGGATTATGCTAGGCTTAGAGGAGAAAGATAAATTCTACCTCATAGCAGGAGCTATGCTCGTAGCCGTAATAATCATAGTCTATGCTTCAGCTTACATATGGTTTTATAGTCTAATGAGCTATGCTATCCAAGTAGCTCCAGAGAAGAGCCCAGAAGAACTCATAGCAAGTGTCCTAGAACAAGCAGTAACATATGTAGCAGTACTAGCCCTCATAATATGGCCTATGGAAGCAGTACACTCAATAGCCCATATAAGACTAGGTAAAACAGAGGACATAGGAGTCCTAAAGTTCTCAGGATACACTAGAATAGCAGTACTATTACTAAACATTGTAGCAGCAATAACGCTAACCCAAGCACTACTCGACAACAAGTACGAGATAGCAAGAACATTAAAGGAGCTAGCTAAGCAGAACGTAAGCCAGCAAGAGCTAAGCCAACAACTAATCCCCTTAATAAGCAAGTTCACCCTACCCCTAAGCCTAGGACTAATCGCACTAATACTATCAATAGCAGCAAACATAATGAGCGCAATAGGTTTCAACAAGATAAGAGCGACTCCCTCAACTACTAGTATAGAGGAGAAACCTAAACCCCTACCACCGCCACCATAACCCATTAACCCTGGAGTATAACAAGTGTTCAACACAACAACACTTTTATATTCTAGAACACACATAGTACACAGATACCCAAGCATAGAAACAATATGATTAGAGCTGAGCAACAAATGAATGAAACAGGTAAGCATGGAAATAGAGCTACCAGTATGGTTGATAGTAAGAGCTTAGACTTACTAGTAGAGCTAAACAATAAGCTAGATAGAATCATAAGCCTCTTAGAGAGAATTCTTAGGGCAATGGAGGTTCAAGCAAAGGTTAAGTTAAGAGAAGAGTTGAGGGGAGTAGAAGAATACCTTGACGCTGTAACCCTACTATCACTACCAGATCATCTTAGAAGAACAGTACTATCACTAGCAAAGCTTGGAGGAGAAGCTACAGCAGAAGAAGTATCAAGAGTAACAGGGAGAGCTAGAGCAGTTGAAAGCGCATACCTTAACCAACTCGTAGCTATGGGCTACTTGGGTAAGAAGCGAAAGGGTAGAAAAGTCTACTTTTACTTCCCTAGAGAAGAGTAGGGATACTTTTATATGCACTCCAGTCTATAAAGTGAGAAAAGGGGTAGTATAAGTGAAACCTAGAACATACACAATACACTCACATCGCGGAGGTTCTGGTAAAAGCGTTATAGCCTCTAGTATTGCATTAGAACTAGCATTAAGGGGCTACAACGTCCTACTAGTAGACATGGACTTAAGAGCACCAAGCCTCTACTATATATTCCATGAACCACTCGTAAAATACTGGATAAACGACTACCTAGACGGTGAATGTGGTTTCGAGGAAACACTAGTAGATGTATCAGAAAAATACGGTCTTAGAGGAAGACTAACACTAAGCCTAGCTAACCCCGACATAGAAGTAGTAAAAGACGCATTAACAAAGACACGTAAATGGGAGATGAATGCGTTAAAGAAGCTTGTTAAAGCTAGGAAACTTGCAAGTGAACTAGGATTCAACATACTAATATACGATACTAGCCCGGGAATACATTACTCCTCCCTAAACACTCTAATAGCAAGCGACTACGCAATACTAGTAGTTGTACCAGACAACGTTGATGTTAAAGGAGCACTATCATTCGTAAGAGAAATATATGATACAATAAAAACTAAAGCCTTCCTAATAGTAAACAAGGTTCCTACAAGTAATAGAGATGAAGCTAAAAACATAGCTAAAACCCTAGCAGATCAACTAAAACTACCACTACTAGGAGCTATACCATACTATCACGAAGTAGTAAGGTACAATGGAGTAAAGCATATGGTGTTAGAAGTACCAGAACACCCATACGTATCAGATATAAGGAACATAGTAGATAAAATGTTATCCTAGAATAGAAGATTACTCTCTAATCTTCTTTGCCTCCCTTATATACTTCATAAGTGCTCTACGTATAATAATCTCTTTAGGTAATGTTTCTGGTACACGTATAAGGTTGATAATACTTGCTAGTAGTATTAGTAGTCCAAGGATAAGTGATATCTTGTAAGCACTAATACCTTCAATAATTAGCTTAGAAGCATAGTTACCAATAACTAGTCCAACTAGTATACCGCTAACACCAGTAGCATAGACTAAACCCCTAATCCTCCTAGCACATAGGTCTACGAGAACTGTTACAGAATACACGTCAACAAAGCCATAGGCTATTTGCTCTACAGCAAAAACCATTACCAGTGCCTGTAAGCTTACTACATCTACTTCACCATAAACTAATCCAAGCAGGGTATTACTTAGACCAAGTAGTATGAAGCCAACAATACCTACAGGCCTACGACCAATACTATCAGCTAGTAGTCCAGCAGCAATAGCTACGAAGAAGTATGGTATGGAGGACATGTAGGCTAATAGAAACTCTGAAACCCCGCCAAGAAGCGGGTAGAGTAGGCCATAGATAACTCCACCAAGAGAATAGAATGCGAGAAGACTTAAGGATAGAGAGATAACTCCTCTACTAAGCACAGATCTTATTCGTGAAAAAGATGTTCTCCTAACACTACATTCTACTCCTACAAAGCGATTAAACAATAAACCAGACAATACTATAGCTAACGCGATAATAACTATAGACATAATACTAGAATGGACACTAACTTCAAACAACAGATACGATAAGAGATTAGCTAGGCCAATACCTAAGCCAAATACAACACCACGCCCCCATACAACAACTTTTTCATATACATAGTAGACAGTTAATATTGGAGCAAACCCGGTAAGCAACGAAGCAATAACAACAACTAGTAAAACCATGTAACCAGGAGCCCAGATTAAGGTAACAAGCATTATAGGTACACCTAAAACATAAGACCAAAACAACCACCTATGCATGCACAGGAAATCCACGCCAACACCAGCAATGATTACGCCAATCATATATGATACCACAGAAACCATGAAAACACTACCATGATCTATATCCCATCCATAACGAATAGAGTGAATTCTAAAAACGGATCCAGCAAACAACAACGATATAGTAACCAGTACCTGAGCAATCACAAACAATATCATAGACGTAAACACTGAAACACGCTTACAAATACCACTAACACGCTTAACTAACACACTAGCACACATCGCCTTACGCAATTAAGAACTCGTAGCAATAATATATATTATTTTCCTACAAATGAGAATAAGTAAACCCTCATCCAAGACAATGAAAAACCACGAATTGAAAGATAAAAACCGCTAACACAAGTCATTAACCATTAAAGAAGGGTGCATAGCCCCCAACCCACCGAGATCGAGGCCATAACCCCCTAGCCCTAGGCCCGCCGGGCGACCTAGAGCTAAGGAGTTATGGCCTCGATCCCACCAACCCCTAGGACTCATGCCTAGGAGACCCCTAAGAGATCCCAGGGAACAGCCCCGCGGGTAGCTGCTCCCCAGGATCTCTTAAGGGCCTCCTAGGCCCCGGCGGAGCCCTAGGGGTCGGTCGTAGTCTCTTGTTGGGCTATGATATCTCTTCCCCTTTGAGCCCAACGCTTAGAGCTCTAATCCATCCCTCCCTGGGAGATGAGCTCTAAGGAGAAGAACGAGCTCAGGGAGGGCCAAACCCCTCACAGAATAGAGAACCAAACCCAACCA